>JAILPK010000042.1 GCA_024699495.1 Bacteroidaceae bacterium
GCCTTCCTGCTGCTCGTGGATGTTCCAGAAGACATAGATGCAGACGGTGTTCATGCCGAGGGCCTTGCACATCTTGATGCGATGGTCCCAGTAAGCGCTGGGGATGCGCGGATAGTGCACTTCGGCAGCCTTCACCACGAAGGGTTTGTCGTTGAGGAGGAAAGTCTTGTCGCCAACCTTAAAAGAGCCTGGCTTAGGCTTGGCTTCTACTGAGCCGGCGGAGAAGAGCATTCCAACCGCGAGAGCCAGCGAAAGAAAGAGTTGTTTCATTGTTGTAGTTGTTTTATTTATTATTAGTTATTATAATCTTGTTGTATAAAATGCAGTCGTCTGCAGCTTCGATATTCACCTCTTTGCTATATAGAATGAAGTCTTTATATATATTAATTATTAATGTAATGACGCAGGCCGGGATTCGGCATTGGAGTTGCTATTCCTTAGTCGGTTCCATATGTATAGTGACATGTGTCTGCTTGCCGAAATGCTCTTTGAGGCTTCGCTCGATAGCCGAAGCACGGTTATGAGCCTCTCGAAGGGGTATTTCCCCGTTCATTCTGACGTGGGATTCGATGGCAATATAGTTTCCAATTTTACGCGTCCTCAGATTGTGTGGTTCAGATACTCCCTCAAAGGATTCTATGATGTTCTCAATCTCTTCCTCAGTCTCTTTGGGCAGCGAGGATTCGGTCAGTTCGCTGATGCTTGTCATCAACATTTTTATAGCCACCTTGTAAAGCATGCCACCCACGATTACCGAAGCCAGAGGGTCGAGCACGGTCCAGCGGTCACCAAGTATTATGGCCCCGCCAATGCCGATAGTTGTGCCTATAGATGAGAGGGCGTCGCTGCGGTGGTGCCAAGCGTTGGCAATAACAGCCTGAGAGTCCAGCTTTTTCCCCTTTCTCATCGTGTATTGGTATAAGAGCTCTTTGACTATAAGTGATATGATTGCCGCCCAAAGCGCCAGATGGTCTGGAGCTTGGATATTTTCGCCTTGCAGCCAATGTGTGAATTTTACTCCGCCTGATATTACAATCCCGGTTGCAACAGCCGTAAGAGCCATTCCGATAAGAAATGTGGCGATGGTTTCAAACTTCCCATGCCCATAGTCATGTGACTCGTCCTGCGGTTTGGCACTTACATGAACAAAAGCCAACACAACCACATCGGTAATGAAGTCCGAGAGCGAATGGATGGCATCAGCTATCATAGCCGAACTGTGCCCGAGGATTCCGGCAAAGAATTTAAATGTGAGCAGTACCACGTTTCCGGCACTTCCCACAAGCGTTACCTTGTATATCTCCTTTTCGCGACTCATGTTTTCAACTTTTGGCTTTTGGCTTTTGGCTTTTGACCATTGGCCATTAGCTATTAGCCATTAGCTTTTTGCAGTTTTGACTTATATCAGTTTGAACCGTGAACAATAAGTTAAGCCTCTTGCCGAGGGCAAAAGTAATCATTATTTTCGTTATATTATAATTGAGTGACAGAAAAAACTTAAAACGCTATGTTTTTTGGCTGTTTGAATCTCAAATCAATTCATAACAAGCAGGTTGGAGGGCAACGTCCTTTTTTATTTAACACTTTTTTCTGCATAAAGTAAGTCTATATTGCAAAGTTTATGTATCTTTGCCTCGTTATAGCCGGCAAAAGTGTGGGCTTATTGCCCTCTCAGCGGCATTTTAGTTATTATCAATCAATCACTCATTATGGAAACATTCACTTCTGTTATCGGCACAGACCAGCTCGTGTTGGTAGATTTCTTTGCAACATGGTGCGGCCCGTGTAAGGCAATGCATCCGATTCTTGAACAATTGAAACAGCTTTTCGGCGAGCGTCTGCGCATTATCAAAGTGGATGTGGATAAACATGGCGACACTGCTGCAGAATATGGTGTTCAGGCTGTTCCGACTATGATGCTCTTCAGAAACGGGCAGGTGTTGTGGCGTAACAGCGGAGCTATGCCTTTGGCCCAACTGAAAGATGTAATCACCCCGTTTTTGAACTGAGAATAGTTTTTGAGAGTAATTAATAAAAATCCCGTAAGTTATGAAAACCAAGAATGCGATTATGACTATTGCCATTACGTCAGCCTTGATGACCACGTTCACTGCCTGCCAGGAGTCGCAGCGTGAGAACCCATTGTTACAGGAGAGCGAATTGCCGTTCGGAGCGCCTGATTTCAGTAAGATAGAATATGACGACTATCTGCCGGCCTTCGAGACAGCCATTCTGAATACGCGCGAAAACATCCATGCTATAGTTATTCAGGATGAGGAACCGACTTTCGAAAATACCATCTTGCCTTTCGAGGAGAGCGACCGCCTGTTAGACCGGGTCGGACGTGTCTTCTTCGCTTTGGCCAGTGCTGACAAGACCCCTGAAATCAGTGAGATAGAAAAGGCTGTGATGCCTATGCTGACGGCCCTGGATAATGAGATAAAGTTCAACAAGCAACTTTTTGAGCGCATACGCAAGGTCTATGACAATGAGTATGCTTCGCTTGAGGGTGAGGAAAAGAAACTTCTTGAGGAGATATACAAGGATTTTGTACGCGACGGGGCTTTGCTGTCGGATGAAAAGATGGAGCGCATGAAAGCCATCAATATTCGTCTCTCTGATTTGGAACAGCAATGGGGAGACCTGTTGCCGGAAGCTACCAACAAAGCCCTGGTATGGGTTGAGAACGAGGATGAGCTGGCCGGACTCAGCGATGCCGACAAGGCACAATGTAAGAAGGATGCTGAGAGTGCTGGGGGCAAGGCTCCTTATGCCATCGTTATTGTGAACACCACTCAGCAGCCTCTGCTCACCTCGCTTGATAATCGCGAATTGCGCCGCAAGGTCTATGAGGCTTCCATTCACCGCTGCGACGGTACAAACGAGTTTAACACCTATGCTCTCGTCTCCGAGATCGCGACCCTCAGAGCTGAGCAGGCTGAGATTATGGGATACCCCAACTATGCGGCCTATGCGCTGGAAAGGTCTATGGCCAAAACTCCGGAGAACGTCTATGCCTTCCTCAAGAGCCTGATTGAGCAATATTCACCCAAAGCTGATGCTGAGACAAAAGCTATTGAGGAGTTTGCCCAGCAGACCGAAGGCCCGGACTTCAAACTGCAGCCCTATGACCGTTTTTATTATTCTGCAAAGATGAAAAAACAGTTGCTTAACGTCAGCGACGACGAGGTGAAGCCTTATTTCAATGTGGACAGTGTGCTTATCAACGGTGTCTTCTATGCCGCCAACCGCGCTTATGGTCTGACATTCAAAGAGCGCACAGACATCCCTCTCTACAACCCTGACATGAAAGCCTACGAGGTATTTGACAAGGACGGCAATTCCAAGGCTCTCTTTTGCTGCGATTATTATCGCCGGCCGACAAAGAGGGGAGGAGCGTGGATGGACGGATTCGCCAAGCAAAGCCGGTATTTTGAGCAGAAGCCAATTATCTTCAACGTATGCAACTATGCCAAAGCCCCCGAGGGCAAACCGTCTCTGCTTACATGGGACGACGTGACAACTATGTTTCATGAGTTCGGCCACGCTCTCCACGGAATGCTTTCCGACTGCAATTACAATCGTCTGAGCGGCACCAGCGTAGCCCGCGATTTCGTTGAGATGCCGTCACAGTTCAATGAGTCATTTGCTTCTATCCCGGAGGTTTTTGACCATTATGCCAAACATTGTGAGACCGGAGAACCTATGCCTGCAGATCTCAAGGAACGGATGCTGAAGAGCATTACCTTCCAGACCGCTTACGCTCTGGGAGAGAACCTCGCTGCCACTTGCCTTGATCTGGCCTGGCACATGCTGCCGTCCGACGGTGTCCCCGCTGCCGAGGGCGCTTCTGCCTTCGAATCGGAGGCTCTGAAACAGATTGGGCTGCTTAACGAGCAGATTCCTCCCCGCTATCGCACCAGCTATTTCAACCATGTATGGGGTGGGGGATACTCCGCAGGTTACTACAGCTATCTATGGACAGAGGTGCTTGCCGTGAATATAGCTGACATCTTCGCACAGCGCGGAGCTCTCGACCCCGCCACCGGAGCAGACTTCTGCAATAAAGTGCTGAGCCGCGGAAACACAGGCGACCTGATGCAGATGTTCACTGACTTCACAGGTATGGCCCAGCCCGATGCTTCCGGTCTGCTAAAAGCCCGCGGTCTGTGAGCATATACTGTGGATTCTGTCTTGATCACAAATCATATACCCCCATCTGTTTATGAACTTTCTTGAAGCAAAAATCCTTAGTGACGCAGTTGTCAAACCGGGCAATATACTTAAGATAGACAACTTCCTGAATCATCAGATAGATATCGGCATCATCCGTCAGATTGCTCAGGAACTTTGTCAGAGGTTCAGCGATGCGC
Source organism: Bacteroidaceae bacterium (assembly GCA_024699495.1). Lineage (GTDB taxonomy): Bacteria > Bacteroidota > Bacteroidia > Bacteroidales > Bacteroidaceae > Physcousia. The sequence continues at coordinate 4,374 of JAILPK010000042.1, forward strand.
CCGTCAGCAAGGTGCTGACCATCGAATCCAGCGGCATCGCCATCGCCGTCATGGTGGGCAATCTGCTGAATGTGCCTGTGGTTTTTGCCAAGAAGAGCGAGACGGCCAATAGCACCGACGAGAAATATTTGTCGCAGGCCTATTCATTTACGCATAAGAAAATGAATAACGTATATGTCTCCCGCCCATATCTGCTGTATTCCGACCGCGTGCTTATAATCGACGATTTCCTGGCCGACGGGCAGGCTGTTCATGCTCTCATCGACATCGCCAGTCAGGCCGGGGCCGAAGTGCTTGGTGTTGGAATAGCGGTGGAGAAGGGCCAGCAGCAGGGTGGGCGTATGTTGCGCGAAGCTGGTTACCGGTTGGAGTCGGTAGCTATCATTGAAAATATGGATTGCCAGAGTCAGACCATCCGCTTCCGTGAACAGCTGTAACCCCTGTTTCTGAGGCTATCGATGCCATTGACGCTAAGGTAAGACCTAAGTCCGCTCCAATTTGATTTGCGATATATTCTGACAATGGGAAAATATTTGTTTTCACTGTCTTTCCTCCTCCTGAATTTCAGTTCTGCAGTTGCCGGCATTGGAGTTCAGGAGGAGCATGCTTTGCCCCCGATAGACCGCCACACTGTCGTCAGCAGAAATAACCCTGTCATCCGAAAGCCCGACCCGCTGTCGGCTCTCTCGGTAGGCAATGGCCACTTTGTAACAACAGTCGATGTCACAGGTCTGCAGTCTTTTCCAGAGGCTTACCGGCAGGGTGTGCCGCTCACTGCAATGTCCGATTGGGGCTGGCACCGGTTTTCCAACACAGCCGCTCTGAGAGAAGAGGAGACACAGCGAACATTTACATTCCCCTGCCGTCAGCACAGCGAGGTCTATGCTGTGGAATACAAGCATGGAGGCCGTCAGCAGCAGGCAACCGAATATTTCCGCGTCAATCCCCACCGCTTGAATCTTGGCACTATCGGGCTGCAGATGCAGAATGCCGACGGCGTGCCACTCTCCCTGCAGCAAATCAGCAACATCGAGCAGGTCCAGAAAATGTACGATGGGGTTATTGAGTCTCATTTCACAGTTGGAGGGGAGCAGGTGGACGTGCAGACCTCTTGTGTTCAGGACCGTGATGCCATAATCTATAGCATTCGTTCCCAGTTGCTTCGTTCGGGGCGTGCAGCCGTGAGCATCCGCTTCTCATACCCTACAGGCAAGCATGCCGATGACGCCAATGACTGGTCACATCCCGAAAGACACCAGTCTGTTCTAATATTTAGCGATGCCCGTTCGGCTGTGATTAAGCGCACGTTAGATGACACAAACTATTATCTCACTTTGAGATGGGAGGGTGAGGCAAGCATTCGGGAGACAGCAGCCCATACCTTTGTCCTTACTACCAAGTCGCCGCTCCTGAATTTCGAAGCAGAATATAATGCCGCTCCTACAGAAAATACGGCTGCATTCAGTTTCCGTAAGCAGTTGAGCGCCTCAAAACAAGCTTGGCACAGTTTTTGGCAAAGCGGCGGAATCGTTGACTTCTCGTTGTGTGCTGACCCGAGAGCGAAAGAACTGGAGCGCCGCGTGCTGCAGTCGCTCTATCTTACAAAAATCAATTGTGCCAACAGCACTCCTCCTCAGGAGACCGGCCTCACTTACAACTCTTGGTTTGGGCGCCCGCATTTGGAAATGACCTGGTGGCATGCCATCCACTTCTCCTTATGGGGACGGCCTGAGATTTTGGAAACAATGCTCAAGTGGTACAGCGACATTGCCTATCCGGTAAGCAAACGTATTGCCTGGCGTCAGGGATTCAAGGGTATCAGATGGATGAAGATGACAGACCCCTGGGCTGGTGAAGCCCCCTCCAATACGGGCTCTTTTCTGATATGGCAACAGCCGCATTATATCTATATGGCAGAGGAAATCTATCGCCATGCTCCATCAGCTCAGACACTCAGCACCTACGCGAGACTTGTTGAGGAGACGGCTCTTTTCATGGCGGATTTCATTATCAGTAGCTCAGCCGTAGGCGGGCATGCCGGAATTCCAGCAGAAGGGAAAAAGAAGTCATATTGTCTTGTCTCTGCAACGTCGATGCAAGAATCCATGTCGAAGGATTTTTCATATAATCATCCTTTCGAACTGGCTTATTGGCATTTCGGACTGAGCGTAGCGCAACTGTGGCGCGAACGCCAGGGTCTGCCACGACATCCTGAGTGGGACGATATTCTGAAGAATCTCTCGCCGCTGCCTGAAAAGAACGGGATTTATACGGCAGGGCTTCCTTTGACTGCCTTCTCCGATTCGAGCGCTCAGAACGAGTTCGATCCATTCCTGACTCCGGCACAGCAAGGACAGGAAAAAATCTCTGAAGAAGCGTTCTTATTGAAGAGCCGCTCTGACCATCCTGCGGTCTTGGGCGTATGCGCATTGCTCCCGCCTGCTTTGTATGATGCTGAGACTATGCGGCATACACTCGACTGGGTGATGGAGAACTGGAACTGGCCTACTACATGGGGGTGGGATTATGCAATGATTGCGATGGCAGCAGCCCGGCTTGGACAACCGGAAACAGCCCTCCGGATTCTGCTCTCCGACTATCAGAAAAACACATACTTGCCTTCCGGCCACAACTTCCAAACATCCGAACGCCTGCGTGTTTATTTACCTGGAAACGGAGCTCTGCTCACAGCCATCGCTATGATGTGTGCGGGGTGGGACGGAGGACCGTCAACACCTAATCCCGGTTTCCCAAACGACGGCCGTTGGAATGTCAGATGGGAAAATCTGCAACGAATGCAGTAAGCGATACACCAACATTTCATCCTCCCGCCCTATGTATCCGAAATCCGGTGTTCCTTGCTGTAGTTTTCTGGATTTAGAAACACCCTGATCCCGCAAACAGGGAGATGGTCAAAGATGTTCCTTGCTGTAGTTTTCTGGATTTAGAAACACCCTGATCCCGCAAACAGGGAGATGGTCAAAGATGTTCCTTGCTGTAGTTTATGAATTTAGGAACATCCTGCCCCCCCAAACAGGGAGATGGTCAAAGATGTTCCTTGCTGTAGTTTATGAATTTAGAAACATCCTGACCGGATCGGGTTACAAGTAGAAGTCGCGCATTAAGTCGGCGTATGCCTTTGTGCGTTCTCCTCCATCTTGCAGTATCAGAGTTTTGTTTTCAGGCATATAGAGCTTCTTCTCTTCGCTTTTTATAAAGGAGAGCAGAATGCGTTTTGGCGATTTCTTAGGTGTAGTCTGAACAAACAGACTATCGTGGATGCGAAGTCCGTTTTCAAGGCACAGCATATTAAATGTTTCCAATGCAGATGTCGGAATAATCACGTTGAATGAACCTCCTGAAGCCAACAGACGCGAAGCGTGGCGGATGAGCTCGGCGAAGGGGAGTCCAACGGTGTGTCGTGCAGAGCATCGGGCAGCATCTGGCGGCAGGAGGTCTTCTTCGAAGAATGGCGGGTTGGAGATTATGGAGTCAAATGGTTTAGCTTCAAATGTGCGGATATCAGCCTGAATGATTTTGATGCGTTCGGCAAAAGGCGAGTTCCTTACATTCTCTTGCGCTTGACTTACAGAGTCGGCGTGGATGTCGATTCCCGTGACTTGCAATCCAGGTTCTCGCTGCGCCGCCATGAGGGCGATGAGGCCGCTGCCTGTGCCGATGTCAAGCAGACGTCCGCTCTGTGGCAGTTGTGCCCACGCACCTACAAGAACGCCGTCAGTGCCCACTTTCATGGCGCTGCGGTCGTGATAGACTTTGAATTGTTTAAACTCGAAGTATGACACTTGCTCTCAATTCCGTTTTTTATAGATGCCCCATGGGACAATTATAGAAGTTATTCTTGCCGACCCATCTCGTGTTCCTTATTGCAGACAAATACAGAAGGTTTTCTTGCCGATCCATCTCGTGTTTCCTATTGCAGAGAATTACAGAAGGTTTTGCAGAAGCGCTAATCTGTATAAGCCCTCGGCGGAGGAAAGACTTTTATTGCCAGCCTCTGATTTCTGCTTTTATGCGCAGATATTTACTTGCCGATAGAAGGAAGTTGAGAATCCTGGCTTTTATGCGCAGATATTTACTTGCCGATAGAAGGAAGTTGAGAATCCCGGCTTTTATGCGCAGATATTTATTTTGCCCAGAGAAGGAAGTTGAGAATCCCGGCGAAAATATACCTGCGTACAGAAGCCTCCTTGATGCTCTCCAGGGGGAAGCCGAAACACATCGTTCGGTAGTCAGAGCCTTGATATGCCACGGCAGCCGCTTCGCCTTTCGGCGCAAAGACCATTGGGCAGAAGGCTGGTGCTACTGGGGCGAGGCAATTCATATACTGCACAAAATATGATGTCTCGTTAGGCTTGTCAAATATCTCGAAGTTTTTGTTCAAACCGCTGAGGTTGGAGACAGAGTCAGCTGATAGTGTGTTCTCATATACGTATTTGAGAACAGAACGGGTGAAGTTAGAGCTTGGCTCATCCGCCATATCCGACCCGATGAATGCTCCGCTTATCAGAATATTACCCCCTGATTTGGCATAACGTGCAATTACTGCCTGCATGTCACGTGTCAGCACTTTGTGGCGGTTCAAACTGTATTCGTCGTCTTTTTGCAGTCCGCAGATTATATCCATCATGGCATATCCGCGTGTGTCGATGGCATCCTTTACGAGGGCTGAGGCTGTGGTGGAAGCAATTGAGTATTGTTGTGTCACAGCTATAATATCTGCTGCATGTTTGCTACTCCAATCATTTGAGTTACCGGCGATTATGGTGCCTTGTAATTCGGTGAGACTATGTCCGAGCCCGTTGTTCCCTTCGCGTCCCATCCCGCTTTTGGAGAAGTAAACCTGGCGCCCGCAATAGCCAGGCATCCGTTCAATAGGTACTCCGAAATCGGCCAGCATGTCAAATCCCTGCAGGCTGTCGTTATTCAGTGGCTTAGGCCCTGCGAGGCGGTCGAAGTTATCTACGATGAGCAGTTTGCCATGACTGTTTGAAGAGATGTATGCACATACTTCCTGAGAAGGCAGGCTCTCACCACCTGAATTCACGGCGGAGATGCGGAATCGGTGGAGTATGTTGGTGCTCAGGTTGTCAAGCGTGGCATGGGTGCTGTGCACATAGGTCCCGTTGTCAAATCCCTTGTCCCCCTCGCTGTGATAGATTATATATCCGTGAGGGGAGGCCGTCGGTTCCAGCGGATCTTCCACAGGCTGCCATGAGACCCTTACCGATCGGTCGTTGACATCGATGTCAGCTGACGGAGCAGTTACTGGCAGGGGCTGAACCACGGCCTTTGAACCATGCATTCGTGCGATGTAGCGGAGTATTCCTTTGTAAATGGAACGTGCCAGCTGGAACTTGAATGTGGGGTCGTGAGCCAGGCACATGTCGAAGAAATTCTGGTGTGAGAACATCTCGAGAATCATCGAAGGCACTTGCGGTTCGCGTGTCTCGCTGTAGTTGCGGTCCCACATCTGCCGCCTGGTCCATTGCCCGTAGGTCGCCCGCATGTCGTTGTCAACTTGTGTGAGCACTATATCGCAGAGGTCTCTGGATGTGAGTCGTGCCAAGCCCGAGGGGAGAAGTCCTTCAGCAGTGTCAGTCGTGTAGATGCCCAGAGAGCCTGTGTTGGAGCCGTCGTGTGTAAATCCGGCATCGGTGTGCAGAGCCAGGCTCAGTTCTATAGGCACATGCAGTCCCATAGTGTCGCATGGCAGATACTTCGACCCTGCAGCTATGAGAGTCTCCATTTTGCTTCGCGCGTTTATATCCTCGGCATAGTCGTTCTGTGAGTTTTTTGTGGCATACACTTCGTAAGGCATTCCAGCCCATTGGGCAGAGTATCGCGCTCCCTCGAGAAAACGGGGCAGACCGCTTACTCTCACGCTGACAGAATCGCCGCGGGCTATGTTTCCCATGCCTCCGCCAAATCGGACGGCATCTGCCGTTACCTCTCCGTCGCAGTCGCTTAGATTGGTCAGCATAACGCAGTTGTTGTCGTCTTCCCCTTCAGCAAAATCGAAGGTCCCGAGATAAACCCATGTTCCTCCTCCCATCTGCTGATTCACCCTGAAGGCGGTTTCAATACCTCGGTGTCTGACGATATACATCGCGTCGTCAACCGAAGTCGGAAGTGTTGTATATGAGACATATACGGCATATTTCCCGGCTGATGTGATTCGCGGAATCCAATATGCAGTAGAGAGCTGTGATTTGCGGCCCTGCGCTTTCACCTTACGCGAAGAGCCGTCGCGGAAGGGGTTGTCCTTATCCAGATATATGTCTTTCCGGTGTGCAAATCCGCTGTCGCCCATAGCCCAGAGGTGGCGGCCGTTAGCTTCCAGGTATTTGCCGTCTTTTATTGGCAGGTCGTTATCTACAATCACCTCGTTGCGTTGCCAGTCGCGTTCGCGAGGGGAGAACACTATCGCACCCGAATTTTCCAGCATTGGCATGAGATATGGCACTACGATAGTCTGTGAGAGCAGGTCTTCGGTAGTGGTGAAGAGCTTTGGCCTTTGCCATTTCCATGTTTTGTCAGGAATACTCCAGTAAAAACCGTGGGAAGCCCACAGACAGATATGGCGGTCCTGAAGCCCAGCGCTTATGTTTATAGGTCTGGATACTGGGGTCACCCAATTCTTCCCGTGATGGTGGATTTCGTTCCAGGTGCGCTGCATGCTGTCGTCACATCCTCCGATTACGAGGTCTTCGATGCGCACTTTCTTGGCGTAGATAATGAGTTTGTAGTCTTTATACTGAGGGTCGATGAATCTGCTCACATCGGCATAAACCCTCTCCACCAGTTGCCGGTCTATGGTTTGTGTGGCGAATGGTTCTCCGAGGAATACGCTCACCGATTGCGCGGAGTCGTTGGTGATTACATCCTCCACTTTGCATCTGCCTGTGCCGCCATAGGGCAAGTTATAGTTAAAGAAATATTCTGAAATCTTGCTGCGCATTCCAACCGTCTGTCCCTGTACATTGGAGGAGCCGACGGTCAGCGCGCAAGCAATAAGAAGAAATCGTATTAGGCTCATTCTGTTATGAAATTTTCTGGATGCTTGCCTTTGAAGTCTCTAAAATAGTTTTTCACGTGTTGCATATCGGCCTCTACGTCTCCGCTCGGAGTCAGCATTTCTGTGCATACTATACGTTTCTGTCCATAGTCCAACCCGAAAAGCAGGATTGGAATCTGAGCCTTGAGGGCGATGAAATAGAATCCTTTCTTCCATTCGGCAACAGGCTTGCGTGTGCCTTCGGGAGTAATACAAAGATGGAAGTCGTCGCTTTTTATAGCCATGTCGGCCAGCTGGTCGGTGAGGCTGGTGTGTTTGCTGCGCTGCACGGGAATCCCTCCCAGTCGGCGGAATATGGGGCCAAGAGGCCAGAAGAACCACTCGCGCTTCATCATGAAGTCGCAATGGAAGTTCTCCGCCCGGCTATATAATTGTCCTAAAAAAAAGTCCCAGTTGCTTGTGTGGGGGGCTAATGCTATAATGTATTTTCGTGGGATTTCTACAGTAATTTCTGCTTTCCAGCCCATTAGGCGGTAAAGCAGAAATCTACAAATGTTTTGCATAACTTTTGGATTTTTGTTCAAAGATGATAGATCTGGTCAACAATCTGAAGAGCAAACGCGGACAGGTCCTCTTTTAGTTTCCGAATGTATGCACGTGGGTTTTTCTTATCAACATGGCTTAGCCGGCGGATAAACTCATCGTTCATCATCAGGATGCTCTCTGCAATGTTCTCTACGTCTTCGTGAGCGGCGTGCGGAGCGTTTTCTGCAACAGCAATACAATCGATGAGCATTTCTTCGCAAAGCGAGTTGATAGCCTTTTTAAAGATTCTTCTTTTAGACATAGGCTCACGTTGTTTTAAAATCGCTGTAAATGTACAGTTATATAACAAAAAGGCCAAATGATTTATACTTTTTTAAACAAAAAGTTAGTTTCATGGGCTAATTTCGTGCTGTTCCGAAATATTTTGCTTACCTTTGCGCCCAATTTATAGGAAAAACGATGATAACAGTCACAAATTTAGCCATTCAGTTTGGCAAACGCGTCCTTTATAAGGACGTCAACATGAAATTCACTAACGGGAATATCTACGGCGTAATCGGAGCCAACGGAGCCGGTAAATCCACTCTGCTGAAAGCCATTAGCGGGGAGTTGGAACCCAACAAGGGAACGGTAGAGCTTGGCCCTGGCGAGCGTCTCAGCGTTCTCTCCCAGGACCACTTCCAATATGATGCGATGACCGTGCTCGACACCGTTCTGATGGGGCACACCGTGATGTGGGATGTGATGAAGGAGCGTGAGGCTCTTTATTCCAAGTCAGATTTTACTGATGAAGACGGGATACGCGTGGCCGAACTCGAGGATAAATTTGCCGAGATGGGCGGATATACAGCAGAGAGCGATGCCGCCACCCTGCTCGAGGGGCTTGGCATTAAAGAGAAGAAGCACCAGATGCTCATGGGCGACCTCTCCGGTAAGGAGAAGGTGCGCGTGATGCTGGCCAAGGCTCTCTTTGGCGAACCGGACAACTTGCTGCTTGATGAGCCGACCAACGACCTCGATCTCGAGACCGTGCAGTGGTTGGAGCAATATCTCTCTGAAAACGACCATGGCGCGATTCTCGTAGTCTCCCACGACCGCCACTTCCTCGATGCCGTCAGCACTCACACCGTAGATATCGACTTCGGCAAGGTGACCCTCTTCGCCGGCAACTACTCCTTCTGGTATGAGAGTTCGCAGCTCGCCTTGCGTCAGGCTCAGAACCAGAAAGCCAAGGCCGAGGAGAAGCGCAAGGAACTGGAGGAGTTTATCCGCCGCTTCTCTGCAAATGTGGCAAAGAGCAAGCAGACTACATCCCGCAAGAAGATGCTGGAGAAACTCAATGTGGAGGAGATTCAGCCTTCCACACGCAAATATCCGGGTATAATCTTTACTATGGATCGTGAGGCAGGCAACCAGATTCTTGAGGTTGAAGACCTGAAAGCTACAACCGACGATGGCACCGTGCTTTTCGACCACGTCTCATTCAATATTGAGAAGGGTGACAAATGCGTCTTCCTGAGCCATGACCCACGTGCCATGACCGCTCTCTTCGAGATAGTCAATGGCAATCGCCAGGCAGACCACGGCACATTCAAGTGGGGCCAGACAATCACCACTGCCTACCTGCCGCTGGACAATACCGCTTTCTTCCAGAGCGACAAGAATCTGGTTGACTGGCTTAGTCAGTTTGGCGAGGGCAACGAGGTGTATTTCAAGCAGTTCCTCGGCAGAATGCTCTTCAGCGGCGAGGAAATCCTGAAGAAGGTCAATGTCCTGAGCGGAGGCGAGAAGATGCGCTGCATGATTGCACGCATGCAGTTGAAGAATGCCAACTGTCTCATCCTTGACACTCCGACCAATCATCTCGACCTCGAATCCATCCAGGCATTCAACAACAACCTGAAACTCTTCCGGGGCAATATTATCTTCGCGAGTCATGACCATGAGTTCATTCAGACCGTGGCAAACCGAATCATCGAACTGACTCCAAATGGCACCATCGATAAGCTGATGGACTATGACGATTACATCTCCGACGAGCGTATTCGCGAGCAAAAAGAGAAAATGTATGGTCAGGAAGCATAGTTTGCACTGACAAATTATTGTCTTGGCACAACTTTTGCTGAGGAGAAATTAAAAAAACATTTTTAGATTATGGCAGAAGAAGTTAATAAAGAAGAACTCAGAGAAGAAAAAAATGAGGATTTAACGGCAGAAGAGGCAGCAAAGGCCGCTTCCGAAAGCGCCGACACAGCAGATGCAGCTCAGCCCGAGGCCGAGCCTGAGAAGGAAGAAGAGGAGAAGACTCCGGAAATGCTTCTTGCTGAGGCTCTGGCAGAAATCGCCGAACTGAAAGACCGTAACCTGCGCCAGCTCGCGGAGTTTGACAACTATCGCAAACGCACCATCAAGGAGAAGACAGAACTCATCCTGAACGGGTCGGAGAAGACCGTTTCGGCCATACTGCCTGTTCTGGATGACTTCGAGCGGGCTCTGAAGACCATGGACAAGGCCGAGGAGGTCGCTGCCGTCCGCGAGGGCGTAGAACTCATATTCCAGAAATTCATCAAGGTGTTGGCAGACCTCGGTGTAACCCGCATAGAGACCGACGATGCCGATTTTGATGTTGATATCCATGAAGCAATTGCGCAGATTCCCGCGCCGTCTGACGAGCAGAAGGGCAAGGTGATTGACTGCGTACAAACTGGCTATAAACTCAATGACAAGGTGATTCGCCACGCTAAAGTGGCTGTCGGAGTGTGATAAAACTCAGAATCAATTATGGCAGACAATAACAAACGAGATTATTATGAGGTGCTCGGGGTCAGCAAGACTGCCTCTGAGGACGAGATAAAGAAGGCCTACAAGAAGCTGGCTATAAAATACCATCCTGACCGTAATCCCGACGACAAGGAGGCTGAAGCCAAGTTCAAGGAGGCTGCCGAGGCATACGATGTGCTTCACGACCCGCAGAAACGTGCCCGTTACGACCAGTATGGCTTTGCCGGAATGGAAGGCATGGGCGGTTTCCAGGGCAGCGGCATGAGCATGGATGATATCTTCTCGATGTTCGGCGACATCTTCGGCGGACACGGAGGCTTTGATTTCGGCGGTTTCGGCGGTTTCGGCGGCTTTGGCGGTTTCGGTGGAGACGGCGGTGGCCGTCAGCAGCATCGCGGCACTGACCTCAACCTGCGTGTGAAACTCACTCTGAAGGAATGCCACACTGGCGTCACCAAGAAATTCAAGGTGAAGAAACAGGTTACTTGCCCTCATTGTCATGGCAGCGGCGCTGAGAACGGCAGCGGCGACAAGGAGACCTGCTCCACATGTAAAGGGCGCGGATATGTGCTGAAGACCCGCCAGACTATGCTGGGAGTAATGCAGACGCAGAACGTCTGTCCTACTTGCGGCGGCGAGGGAACCATCATCCGCAACAAATGCCATCAGTGTGGCGGACAGGGCACTGTCAGCGGCGACGAGGTGGTAGAAGTAAAGATACCGGCAGGCGTCGGCGACGGTATGGTGCTCAACCTCAGCGGCAAGGGAAATGCCGGCATGCACAATGGCATTCCCGGTGACATCAAGGTGTATATAGAGGTGGAGAAGGACAACCAGTTTGTGCGTCAGGACAACGACCTGATTTACAATCTGCTGATAGATGTCCCAACAGCCATTCTCGGCGGCAATGTCGAAGTCCCCACCATCGACGGCAAAGTCAAGGTGAAGATCGCGCCGGGGACCCAGTCGGGCAAGGTGCTCCGTCTGCGCGGCAAGGGCATGCCGGCTGTGCAGGGTTATGGCTATGGTTTCGGCGATGAGATAATCAACATCTCTGTTTATATCCCCGACAGCGTCAGCCGCGAGGAGCGTGAAGCGCTGGAGAAGATGCAGCAGAGCGACAACTTCAAGCCCTCAGCTTCCGCTAAGAGCTCCTTCTTCACTAAGTTCAGGCAGATGTTCGACTAAAAGGCCGTCAGCCTAAAGCCGGATTGGCCGGCAAACATAGGAAAAAAGTAATGGTGAAGTCTCCATCCGACCCAATTCCCTCCGGGAGTGCCGTCTCCGACAGAAATCCTGGCGCCGAACTCTTCCCTTTGCAAGAAGAGTGGGATGATACTTTGTCATATCTCTACAACTCAGCCCCCTTGTTCCAGAACATAGGGGCTGGCGCTTATAAGGAGGGTCTTGAGAATACGCGTGCTCTGGATGAGCATTTCGGACATCCGCACCGCAGATATGTTACAGTTCATGTGGCAGGCACCAACGGCAAAGGCTCCGTGAGCAGTCTGTTGGCTGCAGTCCTCCAGAGCGCTGGATATAAGGTGGGGCTCTATACTTCGCCTCATCTCACTGATTTCCGCGAGCGCATCCGAGTCGGCGGGGAGATGATACCCAAGGAGAGGGTCATACGTTTTGTCCGTGAGGAGAAGGCCTTCTTCGAACCCTTGCATCCCTCTTTCTTCGAACTGACCACAGCTCTTGCCTTCCTCTATTTCGCCGAGCAGGATGTTGATGTCGCTGTGGTGGAAGTAGGGCTCGGCGGCCGTTTGGATTGTACGAATATCATCACTCCGGCGCTCTCTGTAATCACAAATATCAGCAAGGACCATACCCAGTTTCTTGGTGACACCCTTCCCGAAATTGCGGCTGAGAAGGCCGGCATAATCAAGCAGGGCATTCCGGTGGTAATCGGCGAGGCCGGCTCCGATGGCGTGCGCCGCGTTTTCGAAGAGACTGCCTCCCGACTTTCAGCGCCACTGTTTTTTGCTGAGCAATTTAATCCTGACGAAGAATTTGCCGGGCCTCTGCCTTGTGAGTTGGAGGGCGAATATCAGGAAAAAAACAAACAGACTGTGCTCTGTGCCCTGTCTGTTCTAAGAGCTAATCCGTTCTTTCATATTAGTGAACAGGCCGTGCGCAGCGGCTTCGCAAATGTCTCGATGCTCACAGGCTTGAGAGGCCGTTGGCAGAAGCTTCGCGAGAACCCTACTGTCATTTGTGATGTTGGCCATAATGTTGGTGGCATTCAGTATGTTACATCTCAACTTGCAAAGCAGAAGTTTAATTGCCTTCATGTGGTTTATGGCATGGTCAACGACAAGGATGCCCGTGGCGCATTGTCCCTCATGCCAAAGTCGGCCAGATGGTATTTCACGGCTCCCTCATGTGCTCGTGCTCTCCCGGCCGGCGAACTTGCAGGTATAGGTGAGTCTCTCGGTCTGCAAGGAGAAATATACACATCTGTGGCCGACGCATATCGCGCGGCGATGGATGCCGCCGAAACCGGCGACTTGGTTTTTGTCGGTGGCTCGTGCTATGTGGTTGCCGATTTGCTGGCCTCTCTATCTGATTAGTTTTCCTCTTTTTTAACCCCTTGTATATCTGTGAACCGAACGCTTCTTCTCATACTTCTGTCCTTTACTTTTCTTTGCGGCAATGCCCGTAAGTTTGAGTTGGGAAAGCATCGTTTCAAGCTTTCGCGAACAGATTTTGTCGATACCATCCAGATATTCACAGACCATAGGCAGCAGATTCTTATTCCAGTCAATATTGAAGGCAAGCGCCGCGTCTTCAAGCTCGACACCGGCAGCGGTTTCGGAATGATCTATGAGAACGGCGCCATTCGCCACAGTTCTGTGCTCGGAAGCGTGAAGTCAGTAGATGGGGCAGGGCAGAGCAGTTCTGTGCGCACGGTCACAATCCCTCCCTTCACCATCGGTTCGCTGGAGATTTCAGATTATGTCATGACCGAGGCCAAGGCGTCTGTGCTTTCAAACTCCTTCCGCCATGATGCCGTTATCGGCTTTGCGCTGTTCAACCAGGGTCTTGCCGCCAAGATAGACATGGCTGCAAAACAGCTTATTATCACCGACCGCAAGCACTTCTTCGACTCCGAGAGAGGCGAGTCAGTAAAATACGAGACTTATCATTATGCCCCTTATTTAAATATAAGTCCGCACCAGGGTGTAAAACTGAAGACTCTCTTTGACACAGGCTGCAACGATATCTATCTGCTTAACTGCAAAGACTATGATAAGCACCGGAAAAAACTGGCTCCAGTGACCTCTGAGATTCTTACTGGCCGTATCGGGATAGCCAATGACGGAGTTGAAGTCGAATCCGAAATTGCTTTTCTGCATTTGGATGATGTCATGTGGCAGAAGCTGAAACTGTCTGACATAGAGGCTCGTACGCACCAGGGCGCGACCTGCTTCGGACGTGAGCTTTTGCGTTATGGTTCGATAATCATCAATCCTTTTCGTAAGATTTTGCTCTTCCAACCCTATCCCCGGCAAGATGATTTTCCGGCTTTTGAGCGTCGCCAGCAGCCAGAAGACAGACAGAATCAGCAACCCACGTTTGAGCGCCGCCAGCAGCCAGAAGACAGGCAGAATCAGCAACCCACGTTTGAGCGCCGCCAGCAGCCAGAAGACAGACAGAGTCAGCAACCCACGTTTGCCCGCCACAAGCAGCCAGGGGACAGACAGAGTCAGCAACCCACGTTTGAGCGCCGCCAGCAGTCAGGGGACAGGCAGAGTCAGCAGGCTAATGCCAACCGCAATCATCTTATAATCGGGAACAGCCTTCCGGACATTTATTATATACCTAAGAATCACAATGTTGTGGTCGGGCTTATCCGCACCTCCTCGCCGTTATACAAGGCTGGTCTGCATCGGGGAGACATTATTCTCGGCATAAACGGCAAGCCGGTAGATTTCCATTCTTTCATTACCTATCCTTGGCTGAAAGGCGTCACTTACACTCTGAGTGTGAAAGACGTACTTGGTTTCCAAAAAGAGGTGGTAATAAAGAAATAAATTACATCCCCACTCCCTTAATGTTAGAATGTTAGTTTGTTAGATTTCTTTGTAAGTGCTTGATTTGCAATGGTTTGAAAAATCCATAAAAACAAGTGTGGCCTTCTGAGCGCAAAAAACACCCGAAAAACCACGCTTTTTTGGCTCAAAAACGGAGCAAAACAAGAGAAAACATCGCTTTTTGAGGCTTTTTGAGGCTTTTTGGAGGCTTATTCTAGCTGTTCTAGCTAATCGAGTTTTTCTAGTTATTCTAGCAATTCTAGATGGGCTAGATTTTCTAGCTGATCTAGCTGCTTTAGCTGCTTTAGTTGTTCTAGCTAATCTAGCTATTCTAGCTTATTTTAGCTTTTCAAGCAGCCCAAGCTTTTCAAGCAGCTCAAGCTTTTCAATCCGCTCAAACTTCTCAAGCTTTTATAGCTTTATTCTTCCTTCTCGTCGCCCCAAAGGCGTTGCATCCGCTCCTTGAGTTTGGCTTCAGAAGGATTGTCTTGCGCCTTCCAAAACTGTCTGTGGATGCCGTCTGGCAGATATTGCTGTTTTACAAAATGGCCCTCGAAATCATGTGCATACTTGTATTCCTTGCCATAGCCGAGTTCCTCCATCAGTTCTGTGGGTGCGTTGCGCAGATTCAGAGGCACAGGCTGGTTGCCGGTTTGTCTTACAAACTGCAGTGCGTCGTTAATCCCGAGATAGGCAGAATTGCTCTTGGGCGAGGTGGCGAGATACACCGTAGCTTCAGCCAGGGGGATGCGTCCCTCGGGCCATCCGATTTTCATCACTGCGTCGAATGCGGCGTTGGCCAGAAGCATGGCATTCGGGTTAGCCAGTCCGATGTCTTCAGACGCGGAAATCACAAGCCTTCTGGCGATGAATGCGGGATCTTCTCCGCCTTCAATCATCCTTGCCAGCCAATAGAGTGCGGCGTCGGGGTCGCTGCCTCGTATGCTTTTTATGAAGGCTGAAATGATGTCGTAATGCATCTCTCCGCCTTTGTCATAAGCCAATGGGTTTTGTTGCAGACGTGAGGCAACCAGTTCGTCGGTGATTACCAGTTCGTCGGCATTGTCCGTGACCAATTCTATGATATTCAGCAGTTTCCGTGCGTCTCCGCCGCTGTATCTGAGCAGAGCGTCGGTTTCCTTCAGTTCGATTTTCTTTGCAGCCAGCACGGGGTCTTCCTTCAGCGCGCGTTCTACCAGATTCATCAGGTCCTCTTTGCCCAGCGGCTTCAGCACATAAACGGCGCAGCGCGAGAGCAGAGGGCGTATCACCTCGAACGAAGGGTTCTCCGTAGTTGCTCCGATAAGAGTCACCACCCCCTGTTCTACAGCTCCGAGCAGCGAATCCTGCTGCGATTTGCTGAATCGGTGTATTTCGTCGATGAAGAGAATGGGGCTTGCCTGGTTGAAGAAACGGTTTGACTTGGCACGGTCGATGACATCCCTGACATCTTTCACGCCGCTTGTCACGGCGCTCAGGGTGTAGAACGGAGTTTCTAAGGTGTGTGCTATGATTTGGGCCAATGTAGTCTTGCCCACTCCAGGAGGTCCCCATAGAATAAAAGAAGAAATGCGCCGGGCCTCAATCATTTGTCTCAGAACCCCCTCCGGTCCCACCAAATGCTTCTGACCGACATATCCATCCAACGATGCCGGACGCATTCTTTCAGCTAATGGTTTCATAAAAACTCCTTGCGAGAGCGATAAACGGGACTCGAACCCGCGACCCTCGGCTTGGGAAGCCAATGCTCTACCAACTGAGCTATTATCGCGTTGAACGGGTGCAAAGATACTCTGATTCTGTCATTTCTGCAAATATATTGCAAAAAAATATCCTCTTTTGTGATGTTTTATTCCATATTATCTATATCTTTGCCCCAAGTAAAGTGAAAAAAGAATCTCCGGAAACCATAAAATCACAATGACCATAGCAATCCTAAGCCTGATAATTATCGGCTACGTACTAATCGCCACTGAGCATATCACTCACATCAACAAAGCTACCATAGCGATGTTTGTCGGAGTCGTATGCTGGATTCTCTTTATGTCGGTCGGTTCTGAATATGTCATGAAGGTCCACTCCGGGGATTTCGCCCAGTGGTCGGGAGGGGTTCAGGCCACTTCTCTGCTTGTGAAGCAATACATAGCCTCAAATGTCTTTGTGCGCTACGGAGCTGCCCTCTGCGGCATAGTGCTGTATCTGCTGGCCACCATGAATATAGTCTCGGTCCTGAATTCGAACAACTGCTTTGACTTCATCACCCAGGCGTTGCGCACAACCAGCAGCCGCCATCTGCTGTGGATGCTCGTGGGCATCACCTTCCTCATCTCGGCCAATCTGGACAATCTGACTACCACTATGCTCATGCTCGTGATTATGCGTCGGGTGGTGGCAGAGACGCGTCTGCGGATGTGGCTCGGAGCCGCCATAGTCATCGCTGCCAACTGCGGCGGAGCGTTTACTGTGATTGGCGACGTCACCTCTCTGGTCTTATGGTCTAAGGAGGCCGTGACGCCTACCGACTTCTCTGCTGCCCTCGTGGTTCCGTCAATTATCGCTACCGTGGTGCCGACGTTCCTCATCAGCTTTTCTCTGCCTGAGAGTGTCGCTCTCGTGCGCCCCACGAGCACTTTTCGCGGCGATGCCTACTCCCTGCCATTATGGCAGCGGGCAGTGCTGCTTCTGATTGGCATCGGCGGCCTCTGGTTCATACCCACATTCCACCGCATCACCCTTCTGCCGCCATTCCTCGGAGCCCTCTGCGTCCTTGGCGTTCTGTGGGTGCTTCACGAGATATTCAACCATCGCTACATCACCTCTGAGCAGCCTACAGAGATGAGCCGCGACCGCCAGTTCCAGTTTGCCAGCCTGCAGATGATCATGTATTTTGTGGGCGTATATCTTAGCGTTTGCGTGCTGATAGAGACCGGCGTCATGACCAGCATCTCAGCCTGGTGCGACCGCTGGATTCATAATATATATATAATGAGTATAGTTATCGGATGCATCAGTTCGGTGCTTGATAACATAGCGCTGGTGCTCACCGCCATCAACATATATCCTGTGCTTGAGACGCCCGTTCTGGAGGGCTCTCTGCTCTCGCCCAACTACCTCGAGGCGTTTCTTGTCAACGGCTCCTATTGGAACCTGATAGCCTACTCCGGCTGCGTAGCCGGTTGCCTGTTGCCGATAGGCAATCTGGCCGGTTACATGCTGATGAAAGCTGAGAATGTCGGAATTGCCTGGTATGCCCGCCGCATCATGCCCAAGGTGCTCATAGGCTGGCTTATGGGTCTCGGCGCTTATTTCATCTTCGACCTCTTAAACTTTATAATGCATTTCTGAGTCGAGAGACATGAAATAGCCAAGCTTATAGAGTTGGAATACAGTCAGGCTGGGATAATTGCCTAAGATATTCCGGCGCATCATGTTGGCCGCATATCTGTAGCATCTGAGTGCTGTCTTGTGAAGTCCCATTTTCTTTATCTTCTTCGCCGTTTGGACCAGGGCGCTGTATTCCATTAATTTCCCCTGTAGCAAGTGCAGGTTCTGGATAGCCATTTCTGTCTTGCTCAGAAACTCCTCGTTCGAGTCTATGCCCATGTGTATTAGCGGGTTGTCGATATGAGTGACGTTTATCCCTCTCTCTTCGAGCATTATTCCCAGCTGCACGTCCTCATAGCCATATTGTCTGCATCTCTCGTCAAAGCCGCCGATGCTGTTGAACACCTCCGTTTGTATTAACAGGTTGAATGTGCTGAGCTGGCGGTTGGGGTGGGCTGAGCGCTGTGCAGCCAGACGGTGCTTGTCTGCCCGCCTCTCATATTTGTATCTCAGAGTTCCCTTGGGGTTGGGGTTCTCGGCCGGGGTGCGCAGTCCGCCGCATACCACCTTGGCTTTCCTTGTGGCCTGCAGATACGGCATGAACGAGAAGTCGAATCCCACCTGCGCATCGCTGTCTATAATCAGCAGCCAGCTTCCCTTGGCGTTTTTCGCCAGTTTGTTACTGGTGAGGGCGCGCCCCTCGTTTGTCTTGTTGTGAATGACTCTCACGCGCGGCATATCCTTCGCCTCTTCCAGCCATTCACATTCTTCTGTCGAAGCATCGTCTCCCACAATAATCTCAAAATTAATATACTCTTTCTTCGCCAAATCATACAAGTCTTTGACAAGTTTGAGGGCGTTATAATTATATGTGGGAATAAGGATGCTTAACATATCAAAATTCTGCTATTATCTGGTATGATGACTCCCATGTGCCGCCCGGAGGAAGAGATATGGTGAAGGGTCGCCGGGCGAAGTCGCCGTCGTAGCCCTCGTAATCGCAGCATCCCTGCCATGGCTCGATGCATACAAATGGCGCTTTGCCGTTGCGTGGCGACCAGAGCGCTGTCACGGGCATGTTGTGCTTCACCGTTACCCATGGCCTTCCGTCCTTCGTGTGAAGAGTGATTCTGTGTATCTGGTCCGTTGCGTCCAGTATGCTGCCGCAGTCGAAGGTGTCGTTTGTGAGCGGCAGCAGTTCGTCGGCGTCAAATTCTATTGGCTCGGTTTCCCTGGTGGCATAGCCGCCCTCGGCTAATCTGGTGTTGTCGATTTTTTGGCGCTTGTCAAACGACATATAGCCGTGGATATTCTCCTCTGCCTTGAATTTAGGATAGGCAAACGCGGGATGTCCTCCGATATTGAATGACATAGGGCTGTCGCTGCGGTTGGTCACCGTCCACCCTACGGTCAGCACATTACGCAGCAGACGGTAGTCCACGGTCAGCACAAAGTCGTGCGGAAAGCACGTGCGCGTCTCCTCGTTGGCCTCAATCGCGAAAGCCATATGCCGGTCTTCGTCCGCAGTCTTTCTGAAAACCATATCGCGGGCAAACCCGTGCTTCCTGATCTGGTATGTGTTGCCGTCTATGAGCGCTTCGCCGTTCCACAAACTGCCTACGATGGGGAAGAGCAGCGGAGCGCGTCCGGTCCAGTAGTCTGGGTCGCCCTGCCAGATATATTCTGTCGGGGCTGTGACGCGTCGCAGATTCCTTATCTCAGCGCCGAGGTCGGAAATTACAGCCTCTAATATCCCGTTGCTAAGTATATGTTCCATTTGTGCCGTCTTTAGGTAGGTTCCCGCCACACTTATTCCCCACACATCTTCCACCTACGGGTTCTATATTCTTTATGTATTCACAGGGCAACTGACTATATCTCCTTTTGGGAGAACTGACATCTCCCTTTTATGCTTTCGGTATGCAGCTGCCTGCGGGGGCTGCACCATAGCGGGACAGCCCTTTTCCTCTCCCTATTCTGTCTTTTCTTTTGTCTCTTCTGTTGCCGTTACGGCATTGTCATCGCTCTTCGTGCTGTCTCTCTTCGCGGCGAATAGAGCGGCCCGCTTCTTCAGCGCTTCTATGGCTGAATACGCCTCGGTGATGAAATGGCCCTCGGCATGCTTTGCCGCATACTGCTCATAAGCCTCGATAGACACCATCGTGTTCGCGCTGTCGGCAGCCGAAACTGCTGTCACCCAGTCGAGAGAGTCTATCATAGCCAGCGCCTCGTTGCGCAGGGGAGACTCGGGGTGCGCCTCGATGAAATCCTGCAGAGCCTTGGCCGACTGCGCCTTGCATGCTCCGCTCCATTCCGCCTGAATAGCCCTCAGCTGTTCCAAGCGGCTTTTCACCTCATCGGCATGTTCGCTTTCGGGGAAGTGTATGATGAAATCCTTGTAGGAGAGCGTGTCGTTGCAGTCTGTAAGTAGTTTGTATGCCTTCTCCTCCTGCTCACGCATCGTCAGATAATCCCAGTACCAGTAGCCTCCGAATGCGGCAGCCAGAAGCACAACGACCACCACATACCAGCCCCACACTTTCCTCTGCTTCTTCTCCGACGAGTCGTCATTCGGGTCTGAAGCCGGTGTCGGAGGCGGAACGGTAGTCGCCTTCTTTTCTGGCTCTTGCGGTTCTGCATCATCATGTTCCACTAAAAAACGCGCATCGCAATGCGGGCAGGTGTCTGCATCCATCAGCACGAAACCACCACACACGGGACATCTCTTCACATTTCCCGCTATATCCACGCCGCAAGCAGGACATACTCGCGCGCGGCTCGATACTTGGTGGTCACATTCAGGACATTTTATTAATGACATTTTGATTTGGTTTTTGTTTAGTCGTTTTTTTCTGGCCTTTGGCTCTTGGCTATTGGCTTTTGGCTCTTGGCTTTTGGCTTTTGGCTCTTGGCTATTGGCTCTTGGCTATTGGCCTTTGGCTATTGGCTATTGGCTATTGGCTATTGGCTCTTGGCTTTTGGCTTTTGGCTCTTGGCTATTGGCTTTTGGCTCTTGGCTATTGGCCTTTGGCTATTGGCTCTTAGCTTTTGGCCTTTGGCTTTTGGCTTTTCTATCTATTCTGGCTTTTTAGCTATTCTGGCTTTTTAGCTTTTTTAGCTGTTTTAGCTTCTTTAGCTTGTCGCCTCTGCGGCTTCAAAGTGCCTTATCGTTTGCAAAGATATGATTTTCTTTATTAATGAAGAAAAAAAAGCAAAAAAATTTGCTGAAGATAGTAATTTGCCTTATCTTTGCGCCGCAATTCCACGGAAGAAGCGCACATTATGGGGCATTAGCTCATCTGGCTAGAGCGTTTGACTGGCAGTCAAGAGGTGACGAGTTCGAGTCTCGTATGCTCCACTCTTAACAACAAAAGCCCGCTGAAAATCAGTGGGTTTTGTTTTTCCCCCCTGCCGATGGGGCTTCCGTTGAGGGTTACTCCTTTGTTTTTTTGACAGTTCTGCTTTCTGACATGAAGAATTGACAGCCGAACGTTCAAGCGACATCTGCACAGGATTTTCCTGATCTGATGCTCTCTGAAAACAAAAGTCTTTGTATTGACGTTTTTTTCTGAGAAGGGCTCCGCGATGCCACTTGCAGTCAGAACAACAGAGAGCGCTCACAGTCTGCCCCGTAAGCCGCCAATGGGAGTTATCCCTTGTCCGAAATCCTCTACGCGGGGCTAACCAAATGTCCAGGAAATGTCATCCAACAGCCAACACAGGACATATATCGCCATCGACCTGAAGTCTTTCTATGCTTCGGTGGAGTGCGTAGCCCGGGGCCTCGACCCCCTGACTACCAACCTCGTCGTGGCCGACGCCAGCAGGACAGAGAAGACCATTTGCCTGGCCGTCTCCCCCTCGCTGAAGGCTTATGGCATTGGCGGCAGGGCGCGCCTCTTCGAGGTGGTCCAGCGCCTGCGTGAGGTCAATTACGAACGGCAGATGAAGGCGCCCGGCGCACGCCTCGCCGGCAAGTCAACCTCCGACACCGAGCTTCGCCAGCACCCCGACTGGGCAGTGGACTACATCGCCGCCACGCCGCGGATGGCCCGCTACATCGAGGTGAGCAGCCAGATATACAGCATCTACCTGAAATATATCGCTTCGGAAGACATACATGTATATAGCATCGATGAGGTCATCATGGACGTCACCGAGTACCTCAGCTTATACAAGCTTACCGCCCACCAACTGGCCATAAAGATGATTCGCGACGTGCTGAAGCAGACGGGCATCACCGCCACGGCAGGCATCGGCACCAACATGTATCTCTGCAAGGTAGCCATGGACATCATGGCCAAGAAAGCCGTAGCAGACGCCGACGGGGTGCGTATCGCCGAACTGGATGAGATGTCTTACCGCCGCGAGCTGTGGGACTATAAGCCGCTGACGAAATTCTGGAGGTTGGGGCAGGGGATTGCCCGGAAACTGGCGCAGTATGGCGTGGAGACGATGGGCCAACTGGCGCGCCTGTCGCTGCGGAACGAAAACCTGCTTTACAAGTTGTTCGGTGTGAACGCAGAACTACTCATCGACCACGCATGGGGGTGGGAGCCATGCACTATGGATGTGGTGAAGGCTTACCGCCCGGAGACCAATTCCTTCAGCAGCGGTCAGGTGCTGCAAAGCCCCTACGACTGGCACAAAGCCCGCGTCGTTGTCCGGGAGATGGCTGACCAGACAGCACTCGACCTGGTCGAAAAACGCCTGGTCGCCGATCAGATTGTTCTCACTGTGGGCTACGACCGCGAGTCTCTCACAAACCCCGATATACGCGACAAGTACCACGGCGAGGTGACCGTTGACTACTACGGACGTCAGGTCCCCAAACACGCCCACGGGTCTGCCAACCTGCAGTCGCCCACCTCTTCTTCCAGAATAATCATCGAGGCCGTCACAGCCCTCTTTGACCGCATCATCAACAGAGACCTGCTCGTGCGAAGACTCAACCTCACCGTCAATCATGTGCTTCCAGAGAGCTCCGTAAGCGAACACCCCGCACCCGAGCAGCTGGACCTCTTCACCGACTACGAAGCTCGCGAAAAGGCCCGACGGGCAGAGCAGGAGGCGCTTGCAAAAGAGAGGAAGATTCAGGAGGTACGCCTCGCCATCAAACAGCGTTTCGGCAAGAATGCCCTCCTCAAAGGGCTGAATTTCGAAGAGGGAGCCACCGCCAAAGAACGTAACGAACAGATAGGAGGTCACAGAGCATGAACAGCCAGTATGACGATATAATCAACCTTCCCCACTACGAGCCGAAACACCACCCGCGGATGTCTATGTGGAACAGAGCTGCTCAGTTCGCACCCTTCTCCGCCGTCGCCGGCCACGAAGAAGCTATCCACAATACAGACATGAGATGGGAGGAAGAATTCTGCGAGTAAGCGAGCGGCATGAAAGCTTGCTTTCTGATGCCCGAGCATGAGCAGAATCGAGTCGAAGACTCAATTTGCGAGTAAGCGAGCGGCATGAAAGCTTGCTTTCTGATGCCCGAGCATGTGCAGAATCGAGTCGAAGACTCAATCTCAATAGAAAAATTACATCGCGGGCCTTGCCCGCTAACTCCCCCTCCCTTAATGTTAGAATGTTAGAATGTTAGTTTGTTAGATTTCCTTGTAAGTGATTGATTTACAGGGGTTTGAAAAATCCATAAAAACAAGCGTGGCCTTCTGAGTGCAAAAAACACCCGAAAAACCACGCTTTTTTGGCTCTAAAACGGAGCAAATTGAGCAGTTTACAAGCAATTCATGGCCTAAACATGGATAATTCATTAAAAATAGCGTCCACGTCTCCGACTTTGACTTCAGACCTCGGCCAAGCGCCAGCCGAAGACGCCTGAGACGCTGGTCCGGAGACTCCTGTATTCCCTCCACCATCATCACCAGGTCACGCCACTCCATCGGGTAGCTCTGCGTGTGTTCGTCATACTCGGGCAGCTTGAATCGCCCCGCCTCCAGACGCTT
>JAILPK010000052.1 GCA_024699495.1 Bacteroidaceae bacterium
TCTGTTAGCTAAGGAAACGACTCGTCAACTAAAGAATCAACTTGTCAACTTGTCAACTAAAGAATCAACTTGTCAACTAAAAACCCAATTCCTCTGGCGATAAAATTCATAAAAAAAGGGGATAAGAGGTCGTTCTGCATAATTTTTTGTATTTTTGCAACGCAATTAAGGCTACGTCTCACAGCGGAAAAGATAAGAGAGCTGAAAGCAAACAGGCTTTCACAACGAGAACAATAAGAGCCGAAGGAAAACAGGCTTGCACCGCAGAAACAATAAGAGCCGAAGGAAAACAGGCTTGCACAGCGGAAACAATAAGAGCCGAAGGAAAACAGGCTTTCACAGCAGAAACAATAAGAGCCTAAGGGAAACAGGCTTTCACAGCGGAAACAATAAGAGCCGAAGGAAAACAGGCTTGCACAGCGGAAACAATAAGAGCCAAAGGTAAACAGGCTTTCACCGCAGAAACAATAAAAGCCGAAGGCAAACAGGCTTGCACAGCGGAAACAATAAGAGCCGAAGGAAAACAGGCTTGCACAGCGGAAATGATAAAAATGAACTTACTCAGCATTCTAACAAATACGATGAGAAGAAGAATAAATACAATACTGATGGCGCTGGCCTGCGCTTGTATGTCCGAAGCACAAACGGCAGAGGACAGCGTATATGTATATCTTGATGACCAGCCTGACGGAGGTTATTTTCTGCCGGCCCCGCCCGACACATCAAGCGTGGAGTTTCAGGATGACCTGCTGCAATGGCTTTGGGGCAAGTCGGTGCGCAACAGCGAACGCGGCGCCCAGGCCAGCAGGGAGTCGGAGTGGAAAAACGTCTCTATGATGACTATGGCAACTGAGCTGCTGGGACTCGACACAATAAATGCGGAAAGGACTCCCGCCCTCTTCCGTCTGATAACAAAAATCTATAATACGGGCTCACAGGCTACGAAAGGGGCGAAGAAGAAATATATGCGCAAGAGACCGTTTCTGCAGATGAACGAGCATCTGTGGTCATACTACGACGCTCTCGACGAGGACTTCTACCGCACAAACGGCTCCTACCCTTCCGGCCACACATCCTATGGATGGGCAACGGCTCTGGTTCTGACCGAGATGTGGCCCGAACTGCAAGACACCATCCTGCGCCGGGGATTTCAATATGGGGAAAGCAGAGTCATTGGCGGTCCCCACTGGCAAAGCGACGTCAATGCAGGTTATCTCTGCGGGGCTGCAAGTGTGGCGCGCGCACATGCCAACGGCGATCTGCTGCACAAGGATATTCTCGCGGCCCGAAAGGAATATGCCATTCTCAAGGGCCTCCCCCGCGACTATGACCCCGTATCAGGCGCCGGAGTCCTCAATGGAGAGAAGATTTTGGGCCCTCAGGTGGATGCAGCCAGCTACAGATATATCTCTGACGTGCGACGTTATTGGGCCGCAAAACCACTGCGACTCACCGAGCGCGGCCAACAGGCCTTAAGCGAGGCTGAATGCAGCACGCAGCAGATATGCCGCATATTCGGTGAGGCGATGGGAATCACCATCTCTGAGGAGACCACTCCCGCCATCTGCGCCCTCATCTGCGCCGTGGCAGACAAGAGTCACGACGCTGTAGAGCGCCTCAAGACGATCCGTTTCCGCAACCCTCCGTTTGAGCAACTCGGAGAGCCCGCATTCATCCAATCCAACGGTCAGAACGGCCAACTCACAAGCAGTTTTCCTTCGGAGCACACCCACTTAGGCTGGGCCGAAGCCCTTATCATGGCGGAGGTGGCCCCAGAAAAGCAGGACGAGATACTCAGACGCGGTTACCAATACGGGCAAAACAGCCTTATTTCAGGCCTCAGCTGGTTCACTGATATCGAGGCTACCCGCCAGCTCTCATGCGCTATCGTTGCCCGCCTGCATAACGACCCCGACCTCTGCAAAATGATTGCAAAAGCACGCAAGGAGTGGAAGCGAAAAGGGCTGTAGAGGGGTAAAGAGACTATAGAGGGGATAGAGGGGATAGAAGCTATAGACATTATAGAAGCTATAGACATTATAGAAGCTATAGATATTATAGAGGCTATAGACATTAAGAGGCTATAGACATTATAATAGAGGCTATAGACATTATAGAGGCTATAGAAGCTATAGAAGCTATAGATATTATATAGGCTATAGACATTATAGAGGCTTAGCTATTCTATATTTGCTGGGATTGCTAGCTCTGTTAGATTTGTTAGCTCAGCTGGGATTGTTAGCTCGGCTGGGATTGGCTAGCTCGGCGGGGATTGTTAGCTCTGCTAGATTGGCTAGCTCGGTTGGGATTTTCTATGATTGGGCTAGGCCCCGGGCAAACCGCAACTCTAAACTCTAAACTTTCAACTCTAAACTCTAAACTTTCAACTCTAAACTATAAACTTTCAACTCTAAACTATAAACTATAAACTATAAACTATAAACTATAAACTCCCACCACCCTCTGGGTGCGAGCGTAAGAAAGGGCATTCCGCTGTGGAATGCCCTTATGTTTACCTCAACCGAAAGATGGTGGGTAAGGGGTTAGGTGATGGTGGTTACTTCTTGCCGCCGGCTTTCCAGAAGTCTTCCTCTGCCTTCAGCTCAGCCTGCTGCTTGTCGTAGGCGGCCTTCTGGCGGGCATACTCAGCGTTGTGGGCCTGAACAGTCTGAATGTTTTGTTTCAGACGGTTAGCAGAACCGCTGACGGTGATATCAGCTGCTGCGGCTTTGTTGCAGTAAGCGATAGCCTGATTATAATCCTTCTGTTTGATGGCGATGTTAGCGCGCTGCATGAAAGCCTTACCTTCGAGGTCACTGTTGAATTCAACAGCTTTGTCCAGATACTGGCTTGCGCCTGAGAAGTCGCCGCCCTTCTGCATAGCGTTGGCAATGCGGATGCAGATATTGCCTTTCTGGTTTTCGCTCTTGCAGAGGTCGAGGGCCTCATTGTAATATTTCACGCTCTGGGTGCTGTTCTGCTCCTTGGCATATTTCTGAGCCAGAGCGATGGCGCTCTCATAGGAAGGCTCCAGATTGAATGCATATTCAGCAGCCTTGTAATAAACAGGAGTATCATCACAGTCGTTGGCAGCCATTACGGTAAGTGCGCCCTTGAGATAATTGAGGTTATCCTTGTTGGCCTCAACCTTCGGGGTGAAGATAGCGATGATCTGGTCGCGGTCGGCAGCCTTAGACTGAGCGAAGAGTCCTTCGATGGTGTTCAGCGGAGCGTCATACTTATCAACAATCTTCTGAGCCTTGTCGGGGTCGGTCTCCTCCTTGGCGAGCTGTAGCATGCGGTCGCAGACGTCCTTGCTCTCGAGGTAGTCCTGAAGGAACTGCTCGCGGAAGCCGTTGTTGTCTTTCTGATACATAGCGTAGGAGGTGCGGAAATAGCTGTCAAGCACAAATCCTTCCACCTCGCGGCCGCCGTGTTCATTGATTTTCTTGATACCATCGGAGAAGAGGGCGTAGCTCTTTTCGAGTGTGAATGCGGGGTCAGCCTGCGGTCCGAGGAAAGCATAGTCGTAAGCTTTGCGGGCGATGACGTCACCCTCGGTGGCCTGCTTGTGGGGTGCCTCGAATGAATTCAGTCCGGCCAGGTTCTTCACGCGGAGGTCGTAGAGATTCATGAGTTCGTTGAAGAGCTCCTGCTTCTTGGCATTGTCCTGCTCAGCCTGGACCATCATAAAGAGCATATATGCTCCATTGGTATAAATACCCTTCTGTGCAAACGGGACCTTCTCGATAAGCCATTTCCAGCACTCGTGGGCTTCGCTCCAGTTGCTCTGTTCTACAGCCATCTGGAAGAGGCTGAGCTGTTGGCGTGCTTCAGTAGCTTCATCGTTATCCGAGAGCATCATGTTGATGCGGTCGATGGTAGATGTTCCTTCATATTGAGCCATTGCGGGGGCTGAGAGAGCAGCCATTCCGATGGCGAGGATAAAATTACGCAGTTTCATAATGTGTTTATATGGTTATATTCGTTAATTTGTGATTCTGTTTATTTGACTTCGAATGATTCCAAAGGTTTAAGCCCGAGGAATGTCCATCTGAAGTTGCGCCCCTTGATCGAGGGGAACTGGCTGCGCTGGTCGATGTCTCCGCGGCTGCGTAGGTGGTCAACGACGCGATTGTAACAGTCCTGAACGCTGAAAGCCTTGAGACGTGCGCCGAAGATGGTGTCGATATAGTCGTATTTGCCGGTCTGTGGATTGAGCATTACGCGCTTGAAATACATCTCTATGTCATACCAGCCAGGGTTGATGTCGTTGAGCCGCATCTGCAGCAGTTCTTTGCGCGAGCTCTTGCTGATTGCCTCCCCAGTGCCTGCGGTCTCTTCGGCAGCAGGCTGAGCTTCTCCTGCAGAGTTGTTCTTGCCGTTGGCTTTAAACTCCTCAAGAGTGTTGGCCAGGGTCTTAATTACAATAAAATAAATGCGCGGGCGAACCTTATATCTCTTGGGATAGGGCACATCACTTTCAGCATATTCGCGGAATTCCTGTTCAAACTGAGAGGTAATGGTGAATCCTTGGAAACCGGAGATAAACTGCAGTGCTTCATCAACGTTTTTCACGACGCATTCATCATCAAAGTATCGAATGTAAAGATTCATCTATGGATTTTGTAGTTTGATAAAAAAAGTAGTTTTTCTCTCGCTATATGTTTAAAAGCGGCTGCAAAGTTAGGACTTTTGGTATGATTATGCAAGCAAAACAGCCGTTTTTATGCTTATTTAATATTATCGCGCAGGCGTCCCCACTCATCAAAAGCTCTGCGCGAGGAGAGCCACACTGCAAGCATCAGCGAGAGCATAGAGGCCACGAGGGTGATAACTGTTATTACAAGCTGGTATTGAACAGCGATGCCCGGCGACTGACCGCCAAGTATCTGGCCAATCATCGTTCCAGGCAGAGCCACAATGCCCATCACGGCCATGTTGGCAATGCACGGCGAGAAGCTCTTCACGACGCCCTCGCGCAAAAACGGGAGCAGTGAGTCGAAGCGAGATAGTCCGTTGCCGAGGAAATAATAATATGCTGCCTGCCCCTGTTGCAGATCGCGGTAGAATGTGGAGAGGGCCACGACATTCACGCCGAGCATATTCCCGAAGAGGATTCCCATAATAGGAATGAAATACTGAGCGGCAAAGATGTTCTCAAGTCCCATGACAACGGCCAAAGTATATCCCCCGACAAGCACCGCCGCCATAAACATGCCCACAAATACGGGAATGGCGGCTATGGAGCGCGGCAGACGTGTGCGGCTCACCGTTGTGTGGGTTGCTATTAGCGCCATGATTATCACCCAGAGCATATTCACCCAGGGATTATTCCACTCGAAGAGGTAACGCAGATAGATGCTGATGAAGGCCAACTGGACAATCATCCTGACCGTGGCAATCAGCATTGGCTTGACCAGACCAGTGCGTAACCGCCACAAGAAGAAGAGCGGGATGAGCAGGATTGGAATGGAGAAAAGCAGAACTCTCATAAGGCGATGGGCGGGTGCGGAAGATATGAATAAGCGGGGAACTAAAGGTCGGTGGTAAGCGCCCCGGTGGGGTATTGCATAGCTGAGCAATGAACAGAGCCATGCTGACGAATCAGCACGCGGCTGTCGATGCCGATTATTTCATGTTTCGGGAAAGCCTGCTGAAGCTGCTTCTTGGCCCGTTCGTCGTTGTCCGGCTGGGCGTATGTAGGCATAAGCACGGCGTTGTTGATCACGAGGAAATTGGCATAGGTGGCAGGCAGGCGGTGGCCGTCGTCAGGGTCGGCGATGGCATCCGGCAAAGGCAGCGGATAGAGTTGACGACCGGTCTCTGCAGCGAACTGTCTGAGTTCCTCCTCCATAGCCTGAAGGTCATCATAATGCGCATCTGACGGGTCGTTGCAAGAGACGTAGGCGATGTCTCCCCCCGGGCAGAAGCGGGCAAGTGTGTCTATATGCCCATCAGTATCATCCCCCTCGAGACGGCCATGTTTCAGCCAAACAATCCTCTCCGCCTTGAGCCAGCGTTTCAGACGTTCTTCGATATCCACTTTTGTCAGAGGCTGATTGCGGTGGTCTGCCAGCAGACAGGACTCGGTGGTGAGTATTGTGCCAGCCCCGTCGCTCTCTATGCTGCCTCCCTCGAGAATGAAATCGGGATGCTCTTCGAACACGCACTTCGGTGTGAAGAGGCTGCGATAGGAAGAGGAGAGGCTGGAGTTGATTGCGTTGTCCAGTTCGGCATTGAATTTCCCGCCCCAGCCGTTGAATCGGAAGTTCAGCAGCAGCGGGCCGGAGTTGGTGATGAGGGTGATGAAGGCGTGGTCACGCGCCCAGGTGTCGTTGGTCGCGATTTCTGCGTATCTTATGTTCGGCAGCAGGCGTGAGGGGAGTCTCTCTTCGAGCAGTTTCCTCACCGCTTCCTCATCGGGAGTTACAATCAGCAGCAGTTCGCGGGAGGCTATCTCAAATGCCAGAGTCACATAGCAGTCGGTGACGTCGTCCAGAAGCGGGGCCCAGTCGGTTGCCGCATGGGGCCATGTCAGCTGCACACCGCTCTGCGGGAACCACTCTGACGGAAGGAAATTGGAGCGCAGCTCCATCTGCTCAGGGCCAGCCTCAGCCACCTTGTGCAATGGGAGCGTCAGGTCGCTGATTATAGGAGTCGGACGTTTGAAATGAATAGCCATAATGCGTTTATTTTTTTGTCTGTCAGTCGTCGATGAAGCGTCTGCCGAGGTCGCCGTAGGCATCTATCCTGCGGTCACGCAGGAAAGGCCACCAACGGCGCACTTGCTCTGAGCGCTCCATGTTGATATCCACGATCATAGTGGCAGAGGCATCTGCCGGAGCCTCGGCAAGAAGCTCGCCCTGAGGACCGGCGACAAAACTGCTTCCCCAGAAACGAATGCCGCAGGTCTGGCCTGAGGGGTCGGCCTCCTCTCCTACTCTATTCACCGCAATGACATGAAGACCGTTGGCTACAGCATGTCCCCGTTGCACAGTCTGCCATGCCCCGCGCTGACGCTCCTGCTCCTCGCGCGCGTCGCTGCTCTCATAGCCGATTGCCGTGGGATAGATGAGCAGGTCTGCACCGCCAAGAGCCATGAGGCGCGCTCCCTCTGGATACCACTGATCCCAGCATACCTGCACACCCAGTTTCCCGAGGGAAGTCTTTATGGGATGGAATCCGAGGTCGCCCGGGGTGAAGTAGAATTTCTCGTAATATGCCGGGTCGTCAGGAATATGCATCTTACGATGTATGCCAGCTATGCTGCCGTCAGCCTCAATTACCACCGCTGTGTTATGATAAAGGCCTGTTGCCCTGCGCTCAAAAAGACTGATCACGAGCACCACGCCAAGCCGCTTTGCCACGCCGCAGAAGAGCTCGGTGCTCGGACCGGGGATTGTCTCTGCGAGGTCGAAGTTTGCTACATCTTCTGTCTGGCAGAAATAGGGAGTGTTGTGCAATTCGGGCAGAACAACGAGTTGTGCTCCCTGGGCGGCTGCAGATTCAGTTTCGCGGACAAGGAGGCTGCGGTTCGCTTCCACGTCGGCTGTCATGGCTGTTTGTATTAGAGCGACTTTCATGAATCTATAATAGTTAAATGATGGCAGTTTCTCCTTGCTATTTTAGATGGCCGGAGGCTGGATGTTCGATGTTTTTAGAGTGTATGCCCGATGTCTTAAGCCTATAGCTCAAAGTTGAAGGCAGGCTCTGCTTCTTCGGAAACCTGTTGCCCGATGTCTTAGGCAGTATGCTCCATGCTTTAGGAGGTCTGCTCAGAGTCGGGAGCGGGCTCTGCTTCTTCGGAAACCTGTTGTCCGATGTCTTAGGCAGTATGCTCCATGCTTTAGGATGTATGCTCAGAATCGGGAGCAGGCTTTTCAGCACTTGAAGCGGACTTCTCAGCACTTGGAGCGGACTCTTCAGCACTTGGGGACGGCTCTTCTTCAGAGACTTTTTCTTTTTCTTCTTCTGAGTCAGTCTGCTCAGGAGTTATCTTTATCACCTTGTCGCAGGCAGCCAAGAACTGCTGGTCGTGGGAAGCAACCAGGATAGCAGTGTCGAAGTCGGCAATCGAACGCCTCAGGACGTCTATCACCCTCTTGGCGGTGGCGCTGTCGAGGGCCGAGGTGGGTTCGTCAGCAATCAGAATGGGCTTGCGGCGCAACAATGCTGTTGCCAGCAGGATACGCTGGCGCTGTCCGCCAGAGAGCTGCGCGGGATGTGCGTCCCACAGTGAGGTCTCAAGTCCCAAGTCCTCCCACAGCCTGTTCATATCATCTAATTGCTCGTCTATAGATGGCAGGGTCATCGCCACCAGTTCGCGTACTGAAGCGGCCGGAAGATGCATGTCCTGCGGCAGAAAGGCAGTGTGGCGGCGGATATAGTCAATATGGGCCGGAGTAACCATCTTGCCGCACATCTCGATGTCGCCGGCCGAAGGAGATACAAAACCAAGCATCGCACGCAGCAATGATGTCTTCCCGGAGCCGCTGGGGCCGCAAATACCAGCCATCTCACCGGCCCTGACCCTGAAGGAGAGGTCTGTGAAGAGAGGGAGCGAGCCAAAGGAAATAGCGACAGAACGGAAGACAATCATCGTGGTCTGTTTCTCCAGGGTATGTTAGTAAGCAGACGTAAATTCCTCGAGGAAGCGCTTGTCATTCTCCGAGAACATACGCAGGTCGCGGACCTGATACTTGAGGTTGGCGATGCGCTCGATGCCCATGCCAAATGCGTAGCCGGAATAGACCGAACTGTCAATGCCATTGGACTCAAGGACGGCGGGGTCAACCATACCACAGCCGAGAATCTCGAGCCAACCAGAGCCCTTACACATAGAACATCCCTTGCCGCCGCATATTGTGCAACTGACATCCATCTCTGCCGACGGTTCGGTGAATGGGAAGAACGAGGGGCGCAGACGTATCTGGGTCTCGGGGCCGAAGAGCTCCTGGGCAAAAATCAGCATAACCTGTTTGAGGTCCTGGAAGCTGACATTCTTGTCGATATAAAGTCCCTCGATCTGATGGAAGAAACAATGCGCACGTGCGCTTACGGCCTCGTTGCGATAAACACGGCCCGGGCAGATCACGCGAATCGGGGGCTGAGTGGTTTCCATCACACGCGCTTGGACAGAAGAAGTATGTGAACGCAGAATGATATCCGGGTGAGCCTCAACAAAGAAGGTGTCCTGCATATCACGCGCTGGGTGGTCGTCGGCGAAGTTCAGCGAACTATATACATGCCAGTCGTCCTCGACCTCTGGTCCTTCGGCCAGGGTGAAGCCAAGGCGCGAGAAAATATCTACAATCTCATTCTTGACCAATGAGAGCGGGTGGCGGCTTCCGAGATGCAGAGGATAGGCTGTGCGCGACAGGTCGAGCTCGTCGTCAGTATCCTCCTTGATGGCGGCAGCGGCCTTCAGTTCGTTGATGCGCTCGGCAGCGCGATTCTTCAACTCGTTGATGCGCATTCCGACCTCTTTCTTGAGTTCGGCAGGCACACTTCGGAAGTCGGTCATCAAAGCTGTAATCTCACCCTTCTTGCTCAAGTATTTTATACGCAGCGCCTCAGCCTCTTCGGGTGTAGTTGCACTGAGGGCATTGATCTCTTCGAGCAGTTTTTTAATCTTATCTAACATAATATAAAATTGATTTATCTTGCCATAAAATTGATTTATCTTGGAAAACCGCGGCAAAAGTACGAATTTTTATCAAAAAAAAAGAGCTATATGGAAAAATAACTCTACTTTTGCAGCGTTTTTCCAAATCAAGAGATTAAGAACGGCGAAAATAAAGTCGGAATTACATGCAAAAGAAGTATTTTTGGCTATTGATTGGCTCGGCTTTTCTGCCAGCCTGCAACCACGGACATGTGGAGGGTGACAACTCTATATGTGCAGATTCCGACAGCATTTTCGCCAGCGACTCTATAGATGCAGACACCTTGCCGCTGGACGACGTGTTCGAGAAATCGCCTATGCCGATAACGGTTGACGAGCTGTTTGATGATTTTATTTTCGCTTTCGACCAGAGCAACAGTCTCCAGAGGCAGCGCACACACTTCCCCCTGCCTGTCACCGATGAAAACGGCAATTGCAGATACATCCATAAGCAGGATTGGAAACACCGCACTCTTTTCCCGGGGCATGAATTCTGCACAGCATTCTTCAACTACAGCGGGCAGATGCAAATGACGACAAGCACCGAAGGCAAATGGGCCGAGGTGGAGAATATAGACTTGGAACAGAAGGAGATTAGCCGCCTCCATTTCGACCGCGACTCACTCGGCAGATGGATTCTTACCGGCGAGAAGGCGGTGGCTTATGAGTCTCATCTCCTGGCTGGGTTCTTCGATTTCTATCAGCAGTTCATCTCAGACTCCACATATCAGATACGCCATGTGGCAAAAAGCCTGCGCTATGTCTCATCGGATGAAGACGACGAGGAATCGGAGAGGGTGGAAGGATTCATCGACGCAGACCAATGGTTTGAATTTGCGCCCGAACTGCCCAAGCACCAACTGACAAATATCCTTTACGGCCAGACATACAACAATCCAAACCGCCTCATAATGCAAATTAGAGGACTCGGAAACGGGATGCAGAATCTGCTTGTATTCCAGCTTCAGCATCACCAATGGATTCTGACCAGCTACGAAAACTGATTATGGAAATAAAACAGAATATATCTTTAAAGAACCGCAACACGTTCGGCATAGATGTGTTTGCAGACAAACTGGTAGATTATTACTCCATTGAAGAATTGCAGGATTTCATACGCTGCCGCGTTGCTGACGGAGACACTTCACCTCTGCTGCATATCGGAGGCGGCTCCAACCTGCTCTTCCTCAAGGATTTCCACGGAACGATTCTTCACTCATGCATTCAAGGTATAAATGTGACTGCTGACGAGGGGGACAATATTTATGTTCGCGTAGGAGCTGGCATCCGATGGGACGCTTGGGTGCAATATGCCATAGACAGCAGTTGGTTCGGGCTGGAGAATCTCTCGGCTATCCCCGGAGAGGTGGGAGCAAGCGCCATTCAGAATATCGGAGCTTACGGCAGCGAGGCCAAGGATTTCATCCTCTATGTTGACTGTGTCGATTTGGAAACAGGAGATATCCGCCATTTCTGCCGCGCAGAATGTGAATATGGCTATCGCGACAGCATCTTCAAGAATGTGGTGAGCGGACGATATGCCGTGACTCATGTGCATTTCCAGCTCAGTCACAGCTTCCGCCCAAACATCGAATACGGAGGCATCCGCGCCGCTCTTCAGGAACAAGGTATTAAGGAATGGGATCTGAGCCCCGCCATGCTGCGACAGACTATCATCCATCTGCGCCAGCAGAAGCTGCCCGACCCCAATGTATGCGGGAATGCCGGAAGTTTCTTCAAAAACCCTATCATCAGTTACGAAGACTGGGCCAAACTGCTCGAGAACTGCCCTGACGCTCCACATTACGAACTGGAAACTGGCGTTAAAGTTCCCGCAGCGTGGCTCATAGAACAATGTGGATGGAAGGGCCGTTCGCTCGGCAAGGCCGGCGTATATGCCAACCAGCCTCTGGTTTTGGTAAACAACGGGGATGCCCAGGGTAAAGACATCGCTGCCCTCAGTAAGGCAATCCAGGACGACGTGGCCAAACATTTCGGCATCACACTGGAAACAGAGGTCTGTTTCGTCTGAGCACTCGGAATCCAGGCGGACCATTCGGCCCCATAGGACCTCGCCATGCTGCTTATGTC
>JAILPK010000023.1 GCA_024699495.1 Bacteroidaceae bacterium
AGATATTCAGGGTCACCTCCCGGAGGTGACCCTTGTTTTTTGCTGGTGAGGAGACACCAAAGATGACGGGGTGTTTCTGGAAGAAAATGCAAAAAACGGCATAAAGTTTGCGTGTTATCAAAAAAATGATTATTTTTGCAACCGAGAATGAAATGTGAATGGATATGATAGAACAGCTGAATGCTCTTTTCGCCACAATGATAGGCAAAGCTAATGTTGGCACTAAGTCACCATTGGTATGTACGGGCATTGCCGTTATTCATCACAAGCCAGATATCATTGCAGACCAAATGCCCCTTTCTGCATTTAACGTACTCCTTTCAGAGAATCACGAACAATGTTGGATGCCAGTGGTAGGGTTCCCTGCTACAAGTAAGAATACGGACATCCGGAATGCCATTACGTCAGCCATTGAGGATTTCGTGATCTCAGAATCTGGAATAGACACTAATTTAGCACAGGCATTAAGATACATCACCGATGAGATTATAGACAATATTACGGAGCATGCAGATACGGCAGAAGGATATGTTTGTGCAGCATGGGATGGGAATACTGTGACGGTCTGCATCGCTGATGCAGGAAAGACGGTGTATGGTAGTTATGTTGACGGGGACTTTTACCAGATATACAGTGACCAAATGGCTTTGCAGGCTGCGGTATCGGGACTGTCAACCAAGAACCTTCCCGGGGCGGAGAATCGAGGGTATGGAATTTCAACTTCTGTTGACATGATTGTCAAGGGGATGGATTCAGCGTTAATAATATTGTCTGGTAGAGGATTGCTCTTCCGAGACGTGCGTAGGAATGACTTTACGGAATTGCCTGAGCCTATATTTATGCCAGGAACTCTTGTTTGTTTTTCCATGCCAGTACATAAGCTGGGATTTAGTTTGTATAATCATATAGGGGGATAGAAATGAAGACGATAGACATTACAACTATATTGGGAACGGAACTCAAGTCAAGGACATCGGCAAGGGATTTTGCTACGTATCTGCACAACATGAAAATAAATGAGGTATGTGTGGATTTCTCGCGTGTCAATTCTGTGACTCGCAGTTTTATGGATGAGTTCTATCAACTCTTCCTGAAAGCAGGAAAGACCATGAATGCAAGCGTCAATATGAAAAACATGAACCAGCAGGCAGAAGCTTTCTTGAAGTCAGTGGAGAAGACTTCAGATCTTCCCCGGCCTGCTGTTGGTGGCTCTGACAATGCCAGATTTGTCTACTTGCAGACAGTGCAACAGCTTAATGAGTATCTGGAATCAATAAAATGATATCAATTAAAAGATTCTCTTAGTTATAGTTTGGGGGAAGGAATTGAGACTGTGGAGGTTTTGAAAGAGGGCCTTGAATGGAAAATGGTATGGATTGACAGGGATTGAGATTGGACGCGAATTACCGCTTTCCGAGCTTCTTGCGCTCCGTTGGTGCTCAGGCGCTTCGCGGAGGTCTCGCCTGAGCACCAGTAAAAGAAAGCAACGCGCGAAGAATGGACCATTTATTTCAAGACGACCGTATGCAGCGGCAGAGAGGCTGATTGACAGGGAGAAGGTGCCGGTGATGAAGTTATTTTGAAGATTGAAAGAGGCCACGACGAAAAATTAATCGCCGTGGATTATCTTAAGAGACAAAGACTCAATCTCCCTTCCGGTGTTACGCTTTCAGTATATAAAAATGATAATATGTCAAACGGCGAGATAAATATATCAGGGATAGTGTTGCTCGAACAGATGGCTAATCTGGAGGATAAGGACAGAGTGCGTGAAGCCTTTGGCCTTTTCTGTGCCAAATTCGGGATATGCTTGTTGAAATATGCTGAAGTATGGTGTGAAAAATGGGGGTTGCCCATATCCGACGGTGAAAGAGGAGTTGATATTACATTTGAGAGAGCATTAAGACATCATAGTTTTGACCCTTCCATGTATGAGGGGGATGATATGGACCGACGGATAGAAATCTGGCTTAAAAGGATTCTACACAATGTTCTTTATGATATTAAGGCTAATCGGTTGTCAAACCTCGAAATCAAGGACAAGTCGCTGGAAGTGATTCAAAATACCGAGGCATTATATGATATGTGGAGGACAGGTAATGAGGATGAAGATGAGCATCTGATGGATGCTATTCGTTTATTGGATGCCAAAATTAAGGGAATGTCTGAGAACATGAGAATCATATACTTGACTTATATGGCATACGAAACTCAGCACCAATACCTGCCCCGTTATTTGACGGCCAAATTGCAGGCGGTTACAGGACTACCGCAATCAACGATTAAAGTTTATAAGCAAAGAGCGAAAAAATATATCCAAAATCATTAAGATATGGAACCGACAAATAAGAAGTGCAGGAAGAATCATAATGAATTGAGCATAGCCGATTTGCTTTGCTCTGTGGGTTATCTGCCCCCGCGAGACGAGCAAGATATTGAGCGCTTTGAACGGATACATAGCGGTCGTAAATTTGAAACGGATTCGTATATTATAAATGCTAATGCGATATTCGATAAGGTGACTGGAGAGGATAAAAGCAAGACACGACGGTTGAGACCTATGACAACCATTTTCGACCGCCCAGGAGCGTTGCGTGTGGCAGAGGGTAATTATAAATCTTTTGATGATTCGGTTGCCGAATCTCTTAATCAACTCATTAAAAACAAGAAGGATTGATATGATACAGAAACCGTATAAAATAGGCTCAGCCGAGTTGCACGATGCCATTGTGCAAGGAATGAAGAAACAGTTCGGTTGGGATGATCCAACAGCGAGCAATTTATACTCAATGTTGGAGCAAAAGTATTTTAGTGTCCTGATACCTAATCTGGCAGTTGTTGTTGAATATCCATACGTGGATAAGGTATATCGTAACAGCTATTACCGTTATTATTCAGGGAAGGCGAAGCCGGTGTCAAGAGATTGCATACGACTTTCCTTTTTCATCGACACGGATCCGTCCATGGCGGGTGAGCCTATGATTCATGAGATCTGGGAACAACAATACAGGGGTTTTATGATATTGAGACCAACAGAACTGAATATTGTGGGCAGAAATGCCATCAGTCCTGACATCTATATTGAAAATGATTTTTTTGATTTGCAAGACAGATATACCTGCATCGGTCAATGGATTGAAAGTCGCGGTTGAAGCGTTCCCTGCCTCGTCACAGGACGCAGAAACGATGGTATGCGCTGAAACGGCTGTGTGGGCAACGATGGAGTATTTTGGTAACCGATATGCGGAATATTCACCAGTGCGCCCCTCTCATATTATCAAGCTGTTGAAAAACCAGAGTTTTTCTCGTCAACTGCCGTCAAGCGGCCTGACATCAGAACAGATATGCTACCTGTTCAAGAACATGAACTTCCAGCCGATATTACGGCCCGTCAATGGTGAGGAGAGTGATTACAGTATGATAGGCAGTTTCGTTGAAAGTGGGATTCCTGTGGTGCTCTCGATTACCAATTACGTGGACGAGACATATCCTGTGGAGGATCGGCTTGCCCATGCCATTCTATGTATAGGGCATGAGAGAGTGAAAGAAGAGGATGTGAACAATGTGAACAGCTTTGATGATAACGGGTTGTCTTTTATCGATTATGACAATATAAAAAAACGGTTTGTGTTTATTGATGATAACTTCCCGGCATACAGGATGGATTATCTTGAAACTCCGGCTGACAGTTACACAATAAAGAAATGGAAGGATTGCAGAATAAGATTTGCTTAATATCCGCTTTATGAGAAGATACTGCTTATGCCTTACTCGGTGAAATGCATGGCAACCAATTTCCTACATTTTGTACCAGGCGTTAAAGATGGTAGAGAAATTACTATGCGAACGTTCCTGGCATCGAGCAGGAGCTATAAGGATTATGTATGTCGCAACAATATGCCTGAAGAGATGAGAGAAATGATACTTAACCTTTATCTGCCTAAATTTATCTGGGTGGTAGAGTTGTCATCGCGCAGGGGGCTTCTGGAGAACTATGCTGAAGGTCTTCTGATTTTTGACTCGACAGAACCCAAACTGACGAACCTGACACCTCTTGAATTGATGTATTATAATGGTCAGGCAGTATTTAAAGACGACGACCGTAAGCTACAGATTGCCGTCAATGTACCTAATGAGAAGTTTAATAGTTATCAGAAGAATTTAAGATAAATCATTCAAATCCAAACATATTATGGAAAAGAACAAGACAGACAAGAAGAAAATAGAAGTTCGCGACTTTTATTCGGTCTATTCGCGTGAAAAGGTACGTGAAGTAGATGAGCGAATCATGAAAGCTCAGAATGAGTATGACGCGCGTATGCGTAAGGCGATGGCTACAGCCAAGGATTTTGTTATTTCTCATTAGTGAAATGCATGTTTCTTCGGAATAGTTGCGCTTTAAGTAGTAACAGTGGAATGGTGCTATTAGTGAGTGCGCACCGACGATAGTTGTAGTTTTAAAAGAAAAGTGATGATGAATAATCCGAAGAAAGATTGGTCAATCAATCCAGACCACACTTGGGCGATAAACCCGATTCATACGTGGGCAATCAACCCGATTCATACATGGGCAATCAACCCGATTCACACGTGGAGTATCAACCCTGTGCATACATGGGCATTGAATCCTCATCACACCTGGGCGTTGAATCCTGCGCATACATGGTCGCTAAACCCGCGGCATACACCTTCGCTGAGACCAAACAGTTCCAGTTTCGAAGGATACCTTGTCATTGATAAGAATTCAGACCATGCCATTTATTATACGGTGGACTGTAAGGCAGAGGTAGATGTACTTTTGGTATTTGATGGTGCAGATAACCCTGCTTTTGTGGCTGTTGGCAGAGCCGGAGGATACTCGCTCTTTGACTATAAGACCATGGAGTATGTAGGCTATATGGCCTCCAATGGAAAAGATGGGTATAATTGGTTCAGCGTCGATGGCGAGTGGCATTATTATGTGTTGAAAAAATAGTGTTATATCTCTGCAGACGACTATAGTTTTTTCGGTCCTGAACTGAAGATTGTCATTAGCACATTGAAGGCTCTGCGTCAGGAAAGTTTGTCACGCCCTGAACTTCGTATTCACGATGACCGTATGCAGCGGCGGAGAGGCTGATTGACGGGGAGAAGGTGCCGGTGGTGAAGGTGTGTTGATGAAAATGAGGTGTCGGAATAAGAAAAAAGTGTCGCTATTTGGCCAAACGGTATTAAATTTGTATCCTTGCGGCCAAATAGCGACATATTATGGTTGGACGTATAATTGAAAAAGAGCTTCTGCAAGAGTCAGTTGAGTATGTACTGCCAGGTGACGATGGAGGAACTGTTTGGATAGTGTTGCGGGTTTCATTCGGTCAAACTGTCAGAATGTTTTATAACGGGTTGGGGATCAGGAAGAAAAAGCATGACGGAACGGGTGGCTATCTGTCATTATCTGTCATAATCCGTCAGGGGACTCCGTTTTGGGAAACGGAGGCGCTATTTGGGAAAATGCGAACGACTTTTGCAAAAAAGGCGTTCGCATTTATTCGTATACGGCCTCCGTTTGGACGGGCGTTAACAGTATTTTTGATAGAAGGATGACGGATAATGACGGAAAAGTGATGGTTTCCAGAGAGTTAACCTGCACAGAACGAGGGAGATAGATGAAAAAATGACGGAATGACGGTTAAAATGTGTTGAAACTATTGCAGGAACCAGGAGAAAGCAGTATCTTTGCCGAAAAATTTGATACCATGGAAATTGCTGTATTTAAGACTAAAGGAAACAAAGAGACTATCGTAAAGAACGAGCTGGAACTGGCGGTGAAAGCCATCAGGGAAGGACAGTACCGCGACGAGGTGGCCGAGCTGCGCCAGATATACCCGCTCATCCGCCCCACACGCGATGACGACGGCCGCATGCAGACGGCCTTCAGCCTGCAGTTCCGGCTGGAGCTGCCCAGGCTCTGCTTTGCCGCGACATGGCAGAACCTGAAGGGTGAGCCGCGCCTGACGGGCTACAACGGGCTTGTCGTGCTGGAGGCTAACAACCTGGCGGATTACGACGAGGCCATCGGCCTGCGTAATGCTGCTGCAAGGATGCCGCAGACGCTGCTCACCTTCCTGGGGGCATCGGGGCGGTCGGTGAAGATTGTCTGTCGAGGCGAGCTCTTTCCCGAGCAGACCGTCGCGGCAGGGCAGGGCGGGGCGGACGGCCCGCAGCTGATGGCGAGCGGCAATCGCCCGGTGCTGCCCGTCAACGGCGAGGACATGCGCCGCTTCCACCTGCTGCTGTACCGCACGGCGCGGAAGGCATACAACGCGCAGCTGGACATCACGCTCGAGGCCGCAGAGCCGCGCCTGAGCCGCATCGTCTACATGAGTGCCGACCCCGACCTGACCTAC
>JAILPK010000024.1 GCA_024699495.1 Bacteroidaceae bacterium
CTGGGAAGGCGGCACCCGCACCCAGAATACCGATGGTCTGCTATCTGCCATACACAATCCCTGGACTCATATCATCAGTCACCCCGGCGACGGCACAGCCGAGCTGGACTTCGAACCCATCGTTCGTGCTGCCGCACAGACTCAGACGCTGCTGGAAATCAACTCCTCAAGTATGATACCTCTGCGCAAGAAAGAAGCCGCGCGGCCAAATAACCTGGAGATCCTGCGCCTCTGCCGCAAGCACGACGTCCCCATCATCTTAGGTTCGGATGCACACATCTCCTTTTCCATCGCCGACTATCGCTATGCACTTCCCCTGTTGGTCGAAGCTGACTTCCCTGATGAATTAGTTATGAACTACTGGCCGGAACAATGCATGGAGTACCTGAATATCCATCTCGAATAATCCCGAATCGGTCATTAGGATTTATGTCAGGACGGCATATGTTTTTAGTGATTTGCTTGCCGTTCCTCTCGAAGGCGTAGTGGACTACGGCGAGAGTGGACGGTGAGCAAGGCGCAAAAAGAGATGCTGTCATGGCATGAAAAGAACCAATAAACAAAAAAAATGCTCAGTTCGGCCTAATGACCGATTTGGGTTTAACCAACTGGTTGGGGGTTAATCTGCCTGAGTAGAACTATATTCCAGTTCTGCCTCAACGACCCACATGAGGTCGTCTGTTTCCCATTCGCCGATTTTCTCTTTTTTTGCTTTCTCGCCTATGACTTTCGCCGTGGCTTCGATGTCTATGTCGATAAATCCTTCGTCGTCAGGCTCCTGTTCGAGGATTCCGGACTCGGTGTAATACTCGGCTATGGCATCGATGAAGTAATAGAGATCGTCATCGGTGAATTTGGGTTTGACTTCCTGTGGCAGATATGCCTTGATAAATTCTATTGTGCGGAGATCATCTTCCGCTTCTTGCAAAAAATCTTCTTCCATTATGAGGGGGCGGCCGGAGGCCGGGGGATGGAATATGTAATATGTAATATGTGAAGCCGCGGAGCGGCGGATTTAGCTTACTGCTTACAGGTGGCTGGCGCGATGGGGGGCCGCCGGAGGCCGCGGGGCTATAGATGCTATAGAGACTATAGATGCTTACAGCCGCATGCGGCCTCGAACGGCCTTAGCCGAAGGCTAACGGCCGCGGCTTACAGGAGTTTCTGCAGTTTCTCTTCCAGGGCGGAGAGGGGGACGAGGCCTACTTGGCGCTCGATGACTTCGCCGCCTTTGATGAAGAGGATGGTGGGGATGCTTTGGATGCGGAAGCGCACAGCGAGGTCATCGTTTTCATCGATATTGACCTTACCGATGGTGACTTGGCCTTCGTATTTCTCGGCCAGTTGCTCGATGTAAGGACCTACTTTTCTGCAGGGGCCGCACCACGGGGCCCAGAAATCTACTACCATTGGCTTGCCTTGGGCAAGGATGTCATCAAAGGAGGCATCTGTAATTGCTAACATAACTGTAAAAATTTAAAAATTATAATAAGCTATTAAAATTAAGAATCGAGTCGAAAACTCATGCGGCCGGAGGGGCCGCGTAGCGGGGTTGAACCCCTTGAACTTCTTAACCCCTTGAACCCTTAAACTCCTTGAACTCTTAAACCCCTTGAACTCTTGAACTCTTTGAACCCCTTGAACTCCTTGAACTCTTTGAACTCCTTGAACTCTTTGAACTCCTTGAACTCCTTGAACTCCTTGAACTCTTTGAACCCCTTGAACTCTTGAACTCTTGAACTCCTTGAACTCTTTGAACCCCTTGAACTCTTTGAACCTGGCGGCCGCGGCCCGCTGGCCGCTAACTCCCGAACAGCTCGCCGGTGGGAGTCTTATGTATTGATTTTGTAATTCATGTCAGGGCGTGACTTTATGAAGTCTATGAGGGGGCGGGTGACGGTGATGTGGGTGTTGCGGCTCTGGAGAGTGAGCGGCAGTCCTCCCTCGGGGTCTCTGATGTAGAAGCTGAGGGCCACGTGTCCCGGGTTGTCCTTGATCAGGTTGGTGAGGGAGAACACTGTGTCTGAGTTGAGCTTGAGGAGGTCGATATAGATGGTTATGTTCTCCACGAGGTTGTCCTTGACATCGTTGAGGAAATCAATACTCCCTATGTTTATGTCGTAGCGTCCCTCGATATATTTGGCCTGTTGCACTCGGGCTCTGACATAGAGGACGTTGCCAATCTCCATATATTTGTTCCATTTCACCCAGTCGTTGCCAAACAGAGGCAATTCGTAGTTGCCCGAGAAGTCTTCGATGGTGGTAATGCCGAAGGGTTTCCCTTTTTTGGTTGTTCCACGTCGGACAGCGGTGACAATGCCCCCGAACATGATATCTTGGTTGCTGAACTGGCTTATGTTTTCGGAGAGCTGCTGCGCTTTGGCGTTGCATACATCTTCGAGAATGATGGCGTATTCATCGAGCGGATGTGCGGAGAGATATACTCCAACGAGTTCGCGCTCTTTGTCGAGCCTTTCCAGAGCGCTCCATTCGGGCACGTCGAGCGGCGGGGTGGGTGTTGCCACTTCGACCATGTCGAAATCGCCGAAGAGAGAGTTCTTGGACATCTCCTTGGCTTCGGCATATTGTTGTGCGTAGCGCACAAGAACATCTATATATAAGTCCCCCCTGGTGGTGACGGCGAAGAATTGTTCGCGCCTGACTTCGGGGAAACAGTCGAGCGCTCCGCTGATGACGAGGCTCTCCAGTCCGCTGCGTTTTATTGAGCTCATGTTGATGCGCTGGATGAAGTCGAAGAGGCTGGTGAAGGGGCCGTTCTCCTCCCTCTCCTCGATGAGTGAGTCAGCGGCGCTCTCGCCGAACCCTTTGATTGCGGCGAGTCCGAATCGCACGTTGCCCTCCTCATCCACGCTGAATGTGCGTCGGCTTTTGTTGACGTCAGGG
This sequence comes from Bacteroidaceae bacterium, assembly GCA_024699495.1. GTDB lineage: Bacteria > Bacteroidota > Bacteroidia > Bacteroidales > Bacteroidaceae > Physcousia. Next base: position 2,905 of record JAILPK010000024.1, read on the forward strand.
CCGAGGCAGCTGATTCCGATAGACTTACATTCGGTCATCAGTTTGGTGATCTCTGTGATATTGTCCAGGCTTCGGCTCATCACGGCAGCCATGTATTCTGCGGGGAAGTTGGCTTTCAGGAACGCAGTCTGGTAGGCCACCCATGAGTAGCAAGTGGCGTGACTTTTGTTGAAGGCATAGGAGGCGAATTTCTCCCAGTCGGCCCATATCTTCTCCAGCTTTTCCAGCGGATGCCCCTTGGCTTGTCCGCCATCGAGGAATTTGGGGTGAAGGTGGTCCAGTTTGTCCTTCAGTTTCTTACCCATCGCTTTACGCAGGGTGTCGCTCTCTCCGCGCGTGAATCCAGCCAGCTGACGTGAGAGCAGCATCACCTGCTCCTGATAGACGGTGATGCCATATGTGTCGCTGAGGTATTCCTCCATGCAAGGAATGTCGAACTCCACCGGCTTGCGCCCCGTCTTGCGGTCGATGAAATCAGGAATATAATCCATAGGTCCGGGGCGGTAGAGGGCGTTCATAGCTATGAGGTCCTCGAAGGTGGAGGGGTGCAGTTCGCGCAGGTATTTCTGCATTCCTGCGGACTCGAACTGGAAAGTGCCTATGGTTCGTCCCTCGCAGTAGAGGTTGTATGTAGCTGGGTCGTTGATGTCAATACCCTCGATGTCAATCTCTATTCCAGTGGAATAATAAATATTGTTGAGAGCCTCCTTGATGATGCTGAGTGTCTTCAGTCCGAGGAAGTCCATCTTGATGAGACCAGTGTCCTCGATGATGGAGCCCTCGTATTGTGTGCAGATGAGTCGCTCGCCGGTCTCTTTGTCCTCGGCTGTGGATATAGGCACCCAGTCGGAGACGGGGTCTCGGCATATGATTACGCCGCATGCGTGAACGCCGGTGTTTCTCACGTTGCCTTCGAGCATACGCGCGTATTTTATGGTAGAGGAGATTAGTTCGTTGGGCGAGGCTTCGGCCTGCTGCAGTTCGGGAACGGCCGCGATGGCGTTTTGGAGATTCAGTTTTTTGCCGTCGGGCAAGCGGTCGGGAATGAGTTTGGTCAGTTCGTTGCTCTTCTCAATAGACACTTTCTGCACGCGCGCCACGTCCTTGATTGCAGTCTTGGCGGCCATGGTGCCATAGGTGATGATATGAGCCACGTTCTCAGCTCCGTATTTCTGTGTCACCCACTGTAGCACCTTGCCGCGGCCGTCATCGTCGAAATCGACATCTATATCAGGCAGTGAGATGCGGTCGGGGTTGAGGAAACGCTCGAACAGGAGGTCGTATTTTATGGGGTCAACGAGAGTAATGCCGAGGCAGTAGGCCACAGCGCTTCCGGCTGCGGAGCCGCGCCCAGGGCCGACGCTCACATGAAGCTCGTGGCGGGCAGCGTTGATATAATCCTGAACAATGAGGAAGTAGCCGGGGAAACCCATGGTCTTCATCACATGGAGTTCGAAGCGCAGGCGGTCGTCGATGTCCTTTGGCACTGGGTCGCCATAGACCCGCTTTGCCCCCTCGTAGGTGAGAGACTTGAGGTAGTCAGCTTCGAGTTTAAGGCGATAGAGCTTATCCACTCCTCCGAGTTTCTTAATCTTCGACGCCCCCTCTTCCTCGGAGCATACTACATTGCCATTCTCATCGTGCGTAAATTCGTCGATGAGCTGCTGGTCAGTGTATTTCTCGTGGTATGATGCTTCAGTGCCGAAAGAAGCCGGGATGGCGAAGTTCGGCATGATAGGAGCGTGGTCGATGGAGTAGAAACTGATTTTGTCGAGCACTTCGAGGGTGTTGGCGAGTGTCTCGGGGTGGTCAGCGAATATCTCATTCATCTCAGCCTGAGTCTTGAACCACTCCTGCTTGCTGTAAAGCATGCGCTTGGGGTCGTCGAGGTCTCGGTTGGTGGCCAGGCAGATGAGGCGGTCGTGCGCTTCGGCGTTGTCTTCGTTGACGAAATGAACATCGTTGGATGCCACCACCTTGATGCCGTATTTCTCTGCCAGCTGGAAGATGACGGCGTTTACTTTCTGCTGCAGCGGGAAGGTCTCGCGGTTTGCTCTTTGTTGGGGGTCTTTCACCTCGTGCCTTTGCACTTCGAGATAGTAGTCGTCCCCGAACATGTTTTTATACCACTTGATAGTCTCTTCGGCGCGTGCCATATCCCCGTTGAGGATAGCGTTGGGCACCTCTCCGGCGAGGCATGCAGAGCAAACGATGAGCCCTTCGTGGTATTTCTCCAGCTGTTCGTGGTCTGTGCGCGGGCGGGTGTAGAATCCTTCGGTCCAGGAGTTGGAGACGAGTTTGATGAGGTTGTGATAGCCAGTCTCGTTCTTGGCGAGGACGATGAGGTGATACCGACGTTCGTCGCCCATTTCCTTTTCCTTGTCATACATAGAGCGGAAGGCCACATACATCTCGCACCCGAAGATCGGCTTGAATGGTTCTTTTCCTTCGGCCTTCAGCCCCTTGTTCTTCTTGTTTACGTAGTTGAAGAACTCTTTTATGCCCATCATATTCCCGTGGTCAGTGACAGCCATCCCTGTCATTCCGTCGGCAATTGCCTTGTCAACGAGATGAGGAATACTGGCCTGTCCATCGAGCAGAGAATACTGCGTATGAACATGTAAATGGACGAATTTTTGCATAGGAACGTCGAAAAACGGGCATAAAAGTACAAATCTTCCATCAACTGACCAAAAAAGCCGCGATTTTTTTTGCTCATCTATAAATAATGGCTACTTTTGTGCATCAAAAGTGATTAGTTGACCTTCTTTTGAAGAATAAACAATGGTTAAACGCCTGCGAAAACTAAAAAAACAAATACGCCTTCACAGCGAAGGGAAGCATACGCTTATAATAGGAGCTATAGCATTGTGTTTGCTCTGCCTGCTTGTTGGATTGTGCTTTTCGTTCTTCAGTCCTGTCTTCTGGATTGTGTTTGGTGTGTGTGCGGCTGTCTATCTGGTTGTGGTAAATTTCTTCCGTTGTCCAATCCGTATTTATGACTATGACACCGACGGGCTGGTGATTGCCCCGGCCGACGGAAAGGTGGTTGTCGTGGAAGAGGTGGAGGAAAATGAGTATTTTCACGACCGCCGTATTATGGTAAGTATCTTTATGAGTCTCTTTAATGTTCATGCCAACTGGATTCCTGTTGACGGGACTATAAAGATGATCAAGCATCACAACGGGCGCTTCAGAGCTGCGTGGCTGCCGAAGGCCAGTCTGGACAATGAGCGTTCGACAGTGGTCATCACCACCCCGGAGGGCGTGGATATCCTCTGCCGTCAGGTGGCAGGCGCTGTCGCCCGCCGCATTGTCACTTACCCGGCAGTGGGCGAGGAGTGCTATATCGACGAGCATCTCGGATTCATCAAATTCGGCTCGCGCGTGGATGTATTCCTCCCTCTTGGCACGAAGGTAGAAGTGCAGGTAGGTCAGAAGACCACAGGCAACGAGACTGTGATTGCACACTTGCTGTAATCTCACGTGCCCTCAGCTGTGCGTTGGCTATGGCGTGGCTGCTCCACTCTATTTAAATTCCCTGATTCCCTTAAATTCTTATAACCGATGTTGTTTAATATTCCAAATATGCTCACCTGTTGCAATCTGATTTGCGGATGCATGGCGACAGGTGCGGCTTTTTATGACAATTTTGCCTGGGCGCTGATCCTCATCCTTGTTGGCGCAGTGTTCGATTTCTTTGACGGGATGGTGGCGCGAATGCTTGGCATCAGCTCAGGAATAGGCAAGGAGCTGGATTCTCTGGCAGATGTGATTACCTTCGGTCTGGCCCCCTCGGCTATGGTGTTTGCGCTATTTCGCTATGTCCAGTATCCAGAATGGATGCTCCCGCTGCAGGGCATAATGCCTTACACAGCCTTCATTATGGCGGCCTTCTCAGCCCTGCGTCTGGCCAAATTCAATCTTGATACCCGTCAGACCACGAGCTTCATCGGTCTGCCCACCCCGGCCAATGCCCTGTTCTGGGGCAGTCTGATTGTGGGGCAGTTCCCGTTCTTGGTCAGCGGGCGCTTCAATGCCCTGTTTCTGTTTCTCTTCATGCTGATGTTCTCCTTCTTCCTGGTGAGCGAGGTGCCTCTGTTCGCGCTGAAGTTCAAGAACCTGAGCTGGAAGGACAACAGTGTGAAATATATCTTTGTTATCGTCGCCCTGGCTTTGTTGCCTTTAGGTTACAGCGCTCCGGCTGCGATAATAATCTGGTATATCATTTTATCGCTAATAGAATGGAAACTCAAAAAATAATAATAAGCGGAAATCTTGGAGAAGAGGTTGAGGAGGCAGTCGGACGCTTGTCGCCCGATCGTCTTTTTCTTCTGACTGACCATACCACCCGCGACCTCTGTCTGCCCCGTCTGCGTGAGTGCAGCCGGCTGATAGCCAACATGGAGGCGTCGCATCAGATATCCATAGGCGCCACAGACGACAACAAAACCCTGGAGTCGCTTGTGGATGTGTGGACGGCATTAGGCGAGGGCGGAGCCACCAGGCACTCGATGATGATAAATCTCGGCGGAGGGATGGTCACCGACCTCGGCGGTTTTGCCGCCAGCACCTTCAAGAGAGGCATTGCCTATGTGAATATCCCAACGACTCTGCTGTCGATGGTTGACGCGGCCGTAGGCGGAAAGACAGGAATCAATTTCCGCGGACTGAAGAACGAGATAGGGGTGTTCAACGCAGCTGACACAGTGATATTAGACACCGGATTCCTGCGCACCCTTGACCGTGAGAACCTCTGCAGCGGATATGCGGAGATGGTGAAGCACGGACTGATAAGCGACAGGCAGACTCTGGATGAGCTGCTGAGTTTTGACCTCGGGGACGTTGACTATGCGCGTCTGTCGGATATGGTGGCTGCCAGCGTGGCTGTGAAGGAGCGCATCGTGGCAGCAGATCCGCACGAGAAAGGTCTGCGCAAAGCCCTCAATCTTGGACATACTGCAGGGCACGCGCTGGAGAGTCTGGCTATGGAAGAGGGGCGCACAGTTTTACATGGATATGCTGTGGCCTGGGGACTGGTCTGCGAGTTGTGGCTGAGTGTGGTCCACTGCGGTTTCCCAACGCCTCTCATGCGTCAGGTGGCCCAGTTCGTGCGAGAAAACTATGGCCACTTCGCCATTACCTGCAAGGAATATGACCGACTCTATGACTTCATGTTACATGACAAGAAAAATACGGCAGGAAGCATCTGCTTCACGCTGCTCGGCGAGGTGGGAGACATCCGCCTGGATCAGCATGTCTCTCGCGAAGATATATTCGAGATGCTTGATTTCTTCAGAGAGGGACTTTAGGATTTATTTAGTTGACGAGTTGATAGCTTCGCAGTTGACGAGTTGACAAGTTGACGAGAAGACAAGTTGGTATTCAAGAACTTAAGAACTCAAGAACATAAAAACTCAGATAGAAAAAATCAGAAAACAGCAATAAAACGAATGATTATGAAAAGGACAATATTGATGCTTAGTGTGCTGGCGCTCGCAGTAATCAGCAGCGCCCAAGGCAGGAAACGCACCAGCGGTAATCCCATCTTACCCGAGTTTCATGCAGACCCCGAGGTCCTGTATGCCAACCAGACAGGGCGCTTCTATATCTATTCCACCACAGATGGCGCAGCAGGATGGGGAGGCTATTACTTCACTGTGTTCTCTTCGGACGATCTGGTAGAATGGAAGCACGAGGGCATAATGCTCGACCTGGCCACCGACCAGGTGCCCTGGGCTACAGGTAACGCCTGGGCCCCATGTATCATAGAGCGCAGCGTGGGCGGCAAATGGAAGTATTTCTTCTATTACAGCGGACATAACCCCGCCAATAACCGCAAGGCAATAGGCGTGGCTGTGGCCGACTCGCCTACTGGCCCGTTTAAGGATTTGGGTCACCCCCTCGTGGATGCTCTTCCCGAAGGGCAGGGCCATGGGCAGCAGATAGATGTAGATGTGTTCCAGGACCCGGAGAGCGGCAAGTGTTTCCTTTATTGGGGTAATGGATATATGGCTGGCGCCGAACTGAATGATGACATGGTCAGTCTGAAAGAAGGCACGACCAAGGTGATGACGCCCAAAGGCGGTTCACTGAAGGACTATCAATACCGTGAGGCCCCATATATATTCTACCGTAAGGGAACATATTATTTCATGTGGAGCGTGGATGACACCGGCTCACCCAACTATCATGTTGCCTATGGCACATCAGCCACTCCGCTTGGTGACATCAAGGTAGCCGCAGAGCCTGTGGTGCTGATTCAGAACCCCGAGAAAGAAATCTATGGGCCTGCTCATAACAGTGTGCTGCAGATTCCTGGCACAGACGAATGGTATATAGTATATCATCGCATAAATCCCGCTTATCTGAACAGAGAGAAAGGCCCGGGCTTCCACCGTCAGGTGTGCATAGACAAGATGTCGTTCAATGCTGATGGAACAATCCGTCCCGTCACCCCCACTCAGGAGGGAGTGCAGGCAGTGAGGATTGCGAAGAAGAAAAACAGGAAGTAAAGAGGAAACCAAAAGATTAGAGGGATTCGTGAAGTTATATAATCTCCTTCTCCGCTTTGCCTATTGGCTATGTATCATGATAGCCCCGCATCTGGGACGCGCCCGCGGCAAACTGGCCAAGTTCATCGTAGGGCAGGCCGGTGTGCTGTCTTTGGCTGAAGAAGGTGAGCGGGCCGACGGAGGGAGCAACCCCGTAATATGGGTTCATGCCTCCTCGTTGGGAGAGTTCGGCATAGCGCGTCCGATTATTCGTCTGCTGAAAGCCACCGGGAAGTACCGCATCGTGGTCACCTTCTTCTCCTCCACAGGAATCGAGGCTCTGAGATATCACCACAATGACGTGGATGCAGTCTATTATCTCCCGCTGGACACACCGGCCAACGTGAGGCGCTTCATGGCAGCCATTAGGCCGTCAAAAGCCGTCTTCATCAAATCTGAATACTGGCTCAATTATCTTATGTGGTTGCGGGAACATCAGATTCCCACATACCTTGTCTCAGCCCTGATAACCAGGAAGGCGCCGTTCTTTAAACCTGTTTACGGCTATCTCTACAGGAAGGCATTGGACACCTATTCACAGATACTTGTGCTTGATGACGAGAGCCGGGCTAATCTGGCTGAGATAGGCTTCGACCGGGTTCAGGTCACAGGCGACCCTCTGTTTGACAATGTCATCACGTTGGCTCACACCCCATATTCGAACACAGTAATAGAGAATTTTGTGCGCGGGTCCAAGGTGTTTGTGGCCGGGAGCATTCATGACAAGAAGGATGCCAAGATGGTGGTGAAACTGGCCAACAGACATCCCGATGTGCGCTTCATCATAGTTCCACATGAGATAAGTGTGGATAATGTGGAGGCAATCATGCGCCGCCTGAAAGGGCAGACGCTGCGCTACTCCGAGTCTGACGCCACAACATCGATGGAGGGAGTGCAGAACCTCATTATAGACTTCCTCGGCTCGCTCGCATATATCTACCGCTTTGGCCAGTGGGCATACGTGGGTGGAGGATTTACCCCCTATTTGCATAGCATTGTGGAGCCTACGGCCTACGGTCTGCCAGTGTCTTTCGGACCGCGTGTGGAGCGCAAGGTCACGCCGCTTCAGCTTCAGGCTCTCGGCGTGGCGGAAATCGTCCGTACGCCGAACGAACTGGATAACTGGTTCTGCAGTCTGAAGGATAACGTGGAGAGGCTTGACGAAATCCGCAGGCTTAACCTCAGCTATATGACCCGCAATGAGGGGGCCACAAAGAAAATTGTTGAAGCCATAGATTCGTGATGGCAAGAAACGAGACTGCATATATGACTGAAAGTATAAAATACTACGCCGCTCTGCTTCCGCTGAAGGCACTTGCCTGTCTCCCGCTGTGTGTGCTCTATGGCCTGAGCGACGTAATATATTTGTTGGTCTATTATGTGGGACGTTACCGCCGCCGAATTACCCGGTCGAATATAGAGCGCGTTTTTCCGAATCTGAGTGTCGGAGAGCAGCGGCGGCTGGAGCGCGCGTTCTATCATCATCTCTGCGACCTCGTGGTGGAGATAGTCAAACTGCTGCATATCTCCGAGGCTGAGATGGCGCGTAGAGTCGAGGTGTCGGGGATGGAGCATGTGAACAAGGCGCTGGAAGAAAACCGCCCAGTGTTTATAATGCTCGGCCATCTCGGCAATTGGGAGTGGGTGCAGCAGTTGGAACGGCATATGACCGTGGAGGCCCCCGTTCATAATATCTACCGACCGACTCGCACAAAATGGTCAAACAGACTCATAACACACATACGCAGTCATTTCCCCGGTCTGTATCTGCCGCAGGCTTACACTTTCCGCTCTGTGTTGCGGTTCGCGAAGGAGGGCAAGCCTTTTGTAGTCTCTTTTATTGCTGACCAGCATCCCAATTCAGTAACGATGTATCATAAAACGCAGTTTTTGGGCCAGGAGACTCCCTTTGTGGCTGGCCCTGAAGAACTGGGACAGCGCATTGGCGCAACATATATATATATAAATGTACGCGTGAGGAAACGCGGCTATTACCATTTGGACTGCAGGCCGGTGACGCCGGTGGCCGACGAGAGGCCATATCCATTCACGCGCGCATATATGCAGATGATGGAAGCCAACATATTGGAGCAGCCTGAGCAATGGTTATGGAGCCACAGACGGTGGTTGCAGGGAAGGAAGAGAGAAGGACTCTCCCCCCTGCCCCTCCCTGTGAGGGAGGGGAGTAATTAGAGGACTGAGAGAGTTTTTTAATGTAAAATGTATAATGTATAATGTATAAAGTATAAAGTATAAAGTATAATTGGTAGTTATGAATAAAGAGAATACATCCAGCCAAAATCATTCTGCTCCCTCCCTCACAGGGAGGGCGGGGGGAGAGTCCTCAATCATCTGTGTGATTCCGGCACGCGGCGGAAGCAGCCGCTTCTTCGAAAAGCCGCTGGCTATGATATTAGGTAAGCCTATGTTGCAGTGGGTATATGAGCACTGCAAGGCAGTGGCCCGTTTCAGCGAGGTGTATGTAGCCACCGACAGCGAGAAGATTCAGAAGGCGGCAGAAGCCTTCGGTGCCAAGGTGGTTATGACCCGAAGTGACCATGACACTGCCACCGAGCGTCTCTATGAGGTATCTACCCGCATCGAGGCCGATTTGTATGTGATGGTTAACGGTGACGAGCCTCTGCTCACCGAGGAGGCCATAGTGCAGTGTATTCCTTCAGAGTTGAAGGAAGGGGAGTTGTATGTCTCAAACCTGATGACCGACTTCGAGAACCCCGTGGAGGTGGTAGATGCCACAAACCTGAAGATTGTAACGGCAGCAGACGACCGTTGTCTGTTTATCTCCCGAAGCCCCATTCCATATCCTAAGGGGGCTATGGATTATGTATTCCACAAGTTCGTGGGGGTAGGCGCCTTCAACCGCAAAGCTCTGGACTATTACCACAACACTCCTCGCGGCCCGATTGAGAAGATAGAGGAGAATGACTCTTTCCGATTCATAGAGAACCACGTGCCAATTTATTATTATAACGCACATTGCAAGTCGCTTTCCGTAGATACCCCCAAGGACATCGCGGGAGTGGAAGAATACTTGCGCAGGAAGAAATGAGGATAGGCTTTGACGCCAAGAAGGCGATGCGCAATCACACAGGAATTGGCAATTATAGTCGCCGATGTATCCGTGCTGTGGAAGAGGCAGGGTGTGAGTCCCGCCTGTTCTACGGTCGTGTGCCTGTGCTTGGCGAGTTCTGGCGCCTTTTCCTTCAGTGGATGTCTGTGGCCCGCGAGAAGATAGATGTCTATCACGGACTGAGCAACGAGCTGCCTTTTGGCATAAGATGGTCAGGGGTCCGCTCTGTGGTGACTGTGCACGACCTCATATTCCTCCGCTTTCCCGAGACTTACGGCAGACTGGCCCGCCTAATCCTGCGGCTGAAGACCCGTTACGCATGTCGGGTATGCGACCGCATTGTTGCGGTGAGCGAGATGACGCGCCGCGATCTTATACATTATTATAATATCCCTCCGGAGCGCATAGAGGTAATCTACCAGAGTATAGACGACAGATACCGCGAACGACTGCCCGATGACCGGCTGCGCGAGTGCGCAAGACGCTACAACCTTCCGGAGTGTTTCTTCCTCTGTGTTGGGACCATTCAGGAGCGAAAGAATCAGCATACTCTGGTGCGCGCTCTGAGTCATCTGCCTTCAGATGTACATCTTGTGCTGGCCGGCAAGGCCGAAGCGTATGTGGAGACAGTGAAGAAAACGGCCGAAGAAGAGGGCGTGGCTGACAGAGTGCATATCTACAGCGGCGTGCCCACAGAGGACCTGCCTGCTTTCTATCAGTCAGCGCGGGCATTTGCCTGTCTGTCAAGGTTCGAAGGGTTCGGGATTCCGATAGCTGAGGCCTTGGCTTCAGGCACTCCGGTGATTGCCGCCAAAGGCTCTTGTCTGGAGGAGGCTGGCGGTCCGGACTCCATCTATCTCGATCCGGATGACTATGTAGGCCTGGCTCAGCATCTTACGGCTATCCTCACAGACCCGGCTACGGCGGAGAAGATGGCAGAACGGGGGCGTGACTATTCCAAACGATTCACAGACCGCGCTCTGGGAGAATCTCTTGTATCACTTTACAAACTGTTGCTCGAAGAATGAATATAGCTTATTACACAGATTTCGGCAAGGCATTCAGGAGGGTGTGGTATCTTGTAACCTCGTTCGCAGGATATATTATGCCCTCGTGGTGGTTCAGACATCAGCTGCCCGGTATAATGAAAGGGTTCACGCCGGAGGAGCTGGAGACGATAGAGCGCCGTGTGAACTATTACTGTCGTGCCGAGGCCCTACGTCCCACCGATTTACCCGTAAGCATCCGAGAGTTTAAGTTTCCATTCTTCAGCAAGAAACGCTTCTCCTCATATTTCTTCGACTTATATTATGTGCTGCGCTATTTCCCGCGCGAGAGCAGGTTCGCCTATCTCTTCGGAGACATAACCGAGGAAACGGAATTGCCGGCTTTCGTAAAGAGCCGTCCAATTACAGACGGGCCGACGCGCTCGGTGATAATGAAATTAGTCCAGTTGCGTCATTTCCATTTTATTGAGGACCCGACACCATTCAGCCAGAAGAAGGATATGCTGGTAAGCAGAACCACCTGGGCCAAAGCGTCGGTGAAGCGCTCGCTGCTCAACAAACTCTTTCTGAACCACCCTATGTGCGATGTGGGCAAGACACGTCTGGAGGAGGACGACGACCAGCCTGAGAGCGTAAAGCCATTCATATCCATCGAAGACCATCTGAAATACAAGTTTATTGCATGTGTGGAGGGAAATGATGTGGCAACCAATCTGAAGTGGGTTATGTCGTCGAACTCTATTGCCGTCACGCCCAAACTGTGTTATGAGACGTGGTTCATGGAGGGGACGCTGGTGCCTGGTTATCACTTCATACAGGTGGAAGATGACTTCTCCGACCTGATAGAAAAGCTGCAGTATTATATAGACCACCCAGATGCGGCGCAGGCAATCATAGACCATGCGCACGAATATATCCGGCAGTTCCAGGACTCACGAATGGAACGGGCTATACAAGTTGCTGTGGCTCAGAAATATTTTGAACTCACAAACTGCAGAGAGTGAATATAGCGATCATTATATCCGGCAAGATGCCCGTGAGCCGTTATGGTGGCACAGGGCGGGTGATGTGGGACTTGGGCAAGGCTCTGGTCCGTCAGGGCCATCGCGTATCCCTTTTTGCGGACCGGGTTGCGGGCGACTGCAGTTTTGCCCCGCTCACTCAGTTGCGCAGGGACATCCCGCTTCGCAACCAAATAGAAGAGGATACAGATATAATTCATTTCAATACCGAGGTTATTGACAGCGCTAAGGATATACCTCATGTGGTGACCATCCATGGCAATGACCTGCCGCAGGAGCTGGATGCCAATACAATATTCGTATCCCGCAATCATGCCCGGCGCTGCGGAAGTGACAGTTTTGTCTATAACGGGCTCGACTGGGAGTCTATGCCGCAGATGGATCTGTATCTTTCGCGTTCGGGTTATCATTTTCTGGGAAAAGCCGCTTGGAGCGTGAAGAACGTGCGCGGTGCCATCGGGGTAGTTAAGAGAATCCCCGCCGAAGAGCTGACTGTGCTTGGCGGCTACCGGCTGAACTTCAAGATGGGCTTCCGCCTTACGCTTTCGCGGCGTGTGCATTTCCGCGGGATGGTTGATGACGCAGAGAAATATGCTGCGATGCAGAGGTCGCGCGGACTCCTGTTTCCGGTGACGTGGCATGAGCCCTTCGGTCTGGCGGTCATCGAGAGTCTGTATGCAGGATGTCCTGTCTTCGGAACCCCTTATGGCTCTCTGCCCGAGCTGGTAGGCGACCCTCAATTTGGTTTCCTCACCGACTCCGCTGAGGAGATGGCAGATCACCTGCGCAACAGACCCGAATATGATGCGCGAGTCTGTCATGAATATGCGAGGGATTGTTTCAGCGCGGATGTGATGGCCCGTTCGTATGTTGAGAAATACGAGCGCGTCCTGAACGGAGAACCCCTAAACAGAGAATTTGGTGAGCGGGAGCCGGCATACCGTAACTTAATATGGAAAAGTTGATGCATATAACACTTGTTCCTTTCGCCGGCTTAGGCAACCGCCTTAACGCCATCTCCTCGGCTATAGCCCTGCGCGAGCGGATTGGCTGTGAGGTGGAGGTGCATTGGGCGAACACTCCTGACTGCGCGTGTGAGTGGTCTGATTTGTTCGAGCCAATCCCCAACATCCCTGTCTATCCTCTGCGTAAGTTCTATCTGATCCGTCGCGGCCGCAAGTACCTCGGCCTGCCTATGCTTCTGCGGAGGTTCGTCTTCGACGGCTGTTTCAAGGCCCGCAAGATATATGACAAGGACTTCCTGCTGAAACCCGACTGCCCATATAAGAATATATATGTAGATGCCAATCGCCCGTTTTGTCCGTTGCCGCTGCCAGGCATGCTCTCCCCTTATTTCCGCCCGTCACAAGAATTGGAGCAGCGTATTCATAAGGTAACAGATAAATTCGAACGCTTCACGGTCGGGGTGCATATCCGCAGGACAGACCACCGCGCTGTGATGGCAGCAAATCCGCTTGAGGATTTTGTGAGACGTATGCGGCAGCAGGCCGCCGAGCATCATGACTGCATGTTCTATCTGGCCACAGACGATGAGGCGGTGAAGAAGATGCTGTGCAAGGAATTTCCCCAACGAATAATCACACAACCCTGGGTGGATCTGAGCCGCGACAGCGTGCGGGGCATGAAGGATGCAGTGGTCGAGATGTTCACTCTGGGGCGCACCAACCGCATCATAGCTTCGCGTGGCAGCACCTTCTCCGAGGTGGCAGCCCGGCTCTATGACATCCCCACAGACTACAACCAGATAATCAGATGATGCCATGACAATAAAAGAACTATCAGTAAGGATATCGCGGGTAGCAAGAGAGGTCGGCAGGTCGTTGAGACACTCTGTGGGAGGCGTATTTAAAATGTATGGCCCCACCCGCGTCATATTCAACCTAAACTGCTCTCCAGGAAGACAGCAGAAGCATGTGGCGCTGGTATATCTGAGCCGTCTTCACGACGAGTATGGACAAACGGAGAGCCTCTTTCATCCGAGCAAAGAACATTATCTCATAATGCTCAATGTGCTCTTTGAGCAGGGTTTTATAGTGGATTTGTATAACTGCTCAGGTGATACCCCGTATAATTTCCCCAAGGAGACATCCTACGATGTAATCCTCGGTTTCGGTCCCCTATATATCCGCTTGTGCGAGATGAATCCGAAGGCGCAGAAGATATTGTTTTCCACAGAGAATGCGCCATGGGTGGTGAGGGAGAAGTTTGCCCGGCGAGTGGAATATTTCAGGGCCACGCATAAGTGTGAAGTATATACTATACGCCGCGACGATTTCTATACGGACCGCATGTTCAGCATCTCCGACATGGGGATTGCCATGACAGGAAGTTATAATGTGGCAGGCATAAAGACCATATTGCCGAAAATAGAACGTATAAACGTGAATGCCCTGGGCGTCCCAGAGTGCGAGATGGGAACCAAGGATTTCGAACGCAGCCGCCGCCGCTTTGTATGGTTCGGCTCCCGCGGCCTTATACATAAGGGACTGGACATCCTCGTGGATGTCTTTCGCGGACTGCCCGACTGCGAACTGTCAATTTATGGGGCACCACGTTCTGAACTGCGTGGCTGGAGCCTGCCGCCCAATGTGAAGGACAGGGGAGTCATAAATGTTCAGAGCAACGAGTATGTGGAAGAGGTAGTGCAAAAGCATGCCTTCGTCGTTTCCCTTTCATGTTCCGAGGGCATGGCATCCGGCGTAGCCACATGTATGATGTCAGGCCTGATACCAATTGTCACGCCGGAATCAGGCTTCGACGACTGTCCGCATATCCTCAGTTTCGACGACTGGCATCAGGAGGCTGTGGCTGAGACTATCCGCAGAGCCGCTGCAATGTCGGCCGAAGAGTTGCGGCAGAAGGAGTCAGAAGTGAGCGCCTATGCCCATGCTCAATACTCAAGCGAGGCTTTTCGGGCTCGCTTCAGTGAGATTATCATAAAAACTGTGAAATGATGAAGAAGTCAATATTATATATAATTTGGCTGTTTTGCGGTTTCCTGCTTTTCTTCCTTGGATTGCAGAAGCCTCTGTTTATAATCTATAATGACGGATTCCAAGGCAATCACGCCACGCTGTCCGACCTCTGGGATATCTATCGCCACGGCCTGCCCATAGACCTGGCTACAGTGGGGTATCTTTTGATTATTCCACTGCTGATTCTGGGCGTTTATTGGTGTTTCCCGCGGTGGAACCTGCGTCCTCTAATAAAGGGGTATTGCCTCATTATGGCGGTGGCTCTCTCCTTGGCGGCGTTGGCCGATGCCTCGCTCTACGAATTCTGGGAGTTCAAGTTGGACCGCATGGCATTCTTCTATCTCAACGACCCCAAGAATGCCTTTGCCAGCGTGTCTGTAGGGTATATGGTGGTGCGTTTCCTTGCGTGGGTGCTGCTGAGCGCCGTGACGTATATGCTGCTGGTGTGGCCTCTCGGAAGAAAGATGTTCAGGATCAGCTACGAGATGGACGAACGTCCGGCAGGCGGTCTGATGCCTATACTTGGGCGCTTGCTCCTGTTCGTGGTTTTAGTTGGTCTGGATTTCGCGATGATAAGAGGACTGCGTATCTGGCCGAACACGCCGGGGCGTGTGTTTTACTCCAAGACGACATATTTCAATCATGCTGCACTCAATCCGCTGTTTAATCTCTTCTATTCGCTGACGAAGAAAGAGGATGACTACTCTCAGTTCGATGTCTTCGATGAAGAGACTCTGTCGCAAATTATGGACGGTCTCTTCCCAACTACGGCAGACAGCACAGAGCTGATGCTGACCACCCAAAGGCCAAATATTCTGGTTGTGGTCTTGGAAGGTTTCGGCTCGTGCTTTGTAGAAGGGCTGGGAGGCGATCTGAAGGATGTGGGAGTGAATTTCAACCGCCTGCTACCGAAGAGCATATATTTCCCTAACTGCTATTGCGGCAGTTTCCGCACCGACCGGGGTATTGTGTGCACTCTGAGCGGATATCTCGGACAGCCGACCACAAGCATCATGCGCTATGCCCATAAGATAAAGAATCTGCCGGGGCTGCCGGCAAAGCTGAGAGAGCATGGCTATCAGACTCAGGGGGTATATGGGGGAGACATAACCTTCTTCAACATGTCTGAGTATTATATCACGGCCGGACATGATAAGCTCGTGTCGCAGGACGATTTCCCAGCCAGCGAGCGCACCACCAAGTGGGGAGTGCCCGACCACGCCGTATTCAACTGGCTTCTGGATGACATCAACAGGAAACAGGAGGAAGCGACTTCTCCCTGGTTCACATCCATCCTCACTATCAGTTCGCATAACCCGTTTGATGTCCCCTATCATAAATTCGACCGAGACAAGAATCCCTCGTGGGACGATGTGATGAAGAATGGATTTGCTTATACCGACAGCTGTTATGCAGACTTCATCAACCGCCTGAGCAAAACTGAAGCGTGGAAGAATCTGCTCGTTGTGACAGTTGCGGACCATGGCTTCAATTGGCGCCCGATTAACTCGCCCGACTTCCCGATAATTCCGTTTACACTGATGGGTGGAGTGATAAAGGAACCGCGGCGGATAGAAACCCTGGTGAGCCAGACAGACATCCCCGCCACGATTCTTGGCCAGTTGGGTATCCCGCATGAGGAGTTCGTATTCTCCCGCGATGTGCTGGGAAATACTTACACGCACCCCTTCGGTTTCAACACCTTCAATAACGGTTTCAACCTGAGAGATTCTTCCGGTTGCACAGTGTTCGACAATGTCGCAGGCTCTTCTGTTTATGGTCCTGATGCCAACAGGGAACGAATGGGAAAGGCTATCCTGCAGACCCTCTACCGAGATATGGGTAAGAGATAAATACCGCTCTCATATCGTCATCTATGAATAAAAAAGAAAACATAACTGCTCAGATTCAGCCTCACAGCTCCAAAGACAGCTGCGGGGGCTCAATCCTTGTCATTCGGCTTTCGGCCTTGGGTGATGTGGCCATGACAATACCATCCATCTACAGCGTGGCAAGGACCTATCCTCAGCAGAACTTCAAGGTGGTGACATCTGCTTTTTGTGCCCGTCTGTTCATTGGCAAGCCGGAGAACGTGGAAGTAATCGGTCTGACGAAAGAGGAAAGCAAGGGTGTGGCAGGAACCTGGCGGTTGCTCCGTCGTCTGACAGGAATGGATGTCCGGGCTGTGGCCGACTTGCATAATGTGTTGCGCTCCTGGGTTTTGGACATGACGTTTCGTCTGCGCGGCCGGAAGGTGGTGATGATGAATAAGATGCGCGGTGAGCGCAGGGATATACTGGCACACCGGTGTTCTACGTCGCGCCCGGTGGTGATGAGATACTTCGATGTGTTTGCCCGTCTGGGGTTGCCTGCACGGCAGCAGTTTGAATCGCTGTTTGCTGTTCAGCCTCCTCTTCCCGCTATAGCGCCTCCCAAACAGGGGCGATGGGTTGGCATTGCACCCTTCGCACGTTATCGCAATAAGATGTGCGCAACTGAGAATTTAAGAGATTATGCCCGAAGGATTGCTCACGAAGGCGCCGATGTATTCCTCTTTGGAGCGCGCGGCAAGGAGGCGGAGCTTCTCAGTGGATGGGCTGACGGATGTTCACATATTCATGTGGTAGCCGGCGCCCTTCAGATAGAAGAAGAATTAGCCCTCATGTCCTATCTTGACGTGATGCTCACGATGGATTCGGCCAATATGCATCTGGCTTCGCTCGTCGGGACGCGCGTGATCTCTTTCTGGGGAAGCACAACACCAGCCTGCGGTTTCCTTGGGTGGAATCAGAAGGAGGAGGATGCGGTATGTCTTGGATTAGACTGTCAGCCTTGTACAATTGCCGGTTCGGAGTATTGTCGGCTGAAGACATTTGCCTGTCTGAAGGCAGAATGTCCTGAAATAAAATTCTGATTGTCTTTTTAGGCCATGCGGAAGCGGAGAGGCTCAGCGTGGCTGTTCTTATCGGTGAGGAATTGTCCGTCACGATAAACCGGAGTCCCGTTTACTACTGTTTCTGCCACTTCCCAGCGGAAGGCGCGCCCTTCGAGCGGACTCCAACCGCAGCGGCTTACGACCTGGGCATTGGTGAGAGTCCATCTCTTCGGACGGAGCATTACCAGGTCGGCCTTCATGCCCTCTCTGATGAAACCGCGACCGCAGACCTCAAAGAGATGTGCTGGGTTGTGGCACATAAGTTCTACCATACGAGGTAGGGTAAGGACTCCATCTGCCACCAGTTCCATCATAGATACCAGCGAGAATTGCACCATAGGCATCCCGCTGACCGCCGTTTTGCATCCGCCTTGTTTCTCTGAGAGCAGGTGTGGCGCGTGGTCTGTAGCAATGGTAAAGATACGGTTGTCAGACAGGGCCCGGCGCAGGGCTTCGCGGTCAGAGGCACATTTTACTGCGGGGTTGCATTTTATTCTGGTGCCGAGAAGTGTGTAGTCTTCTTCAGAGAATATGAGGTGGGGGATGCAGGCTTCGGCCGTGATTAGTGGCTTCTGCGGTGTCTGTTGTGACGTGGCAGCAAGCATGTCGAGTTCCTCGGCGGTGGATATATGCGCTATATGCAGATGCGCGTTGGCCGCCGTAGCCAGGCGTATGGCGAGGCTCGTGGATGCAATGCATGCCTCCCTGCTTCGTATTTGCGGATGGTAGATGACGGCCGGGTCGTCACCATGCTTCTCCTGCAGAGCCCGCATATTGGCATTTATGATGGAAGTGTCCTCGCAATGAGCCATAATCGGCAGGGGAGAAGAGGTGAAGATGGTCTCCAGCGCTTCTTCGCGGTCAACCAGCATTCCGCCTGTGCTGCTCCCCATGAACAGCTTCACGGAGGGAATCCTTGTGATGTCGAGTTCAGGCAGAAGACGCGCATTGGTGTTTGTGGCCCCGAAATGAAAAGAGTAATTGACGAATGCGTGGTTTGCTCCCATTTCCATTCGTTCTTCCCAAGTCTGAATGGAGGTGGTTGAAGGTACCACGTTGGGCATATCCATCACAGATGTGACTCCGCCGGCAGCTGCAGCGCGGGTCTCACTCCATAAATCCCCTTTGCGCGTCATCCCCGGTTCGCGGCTGTGTATATGCTCGTCGATAATGCCCGGCAGGACGAGCGGCAGGGTGGGGCCGAACTCACCGGTGGCATCCTCAAATGAAGGGAATTCCTCGCGGTCTGCTATGTGAGTGAAGATATTGCCTTCGATGGTTATATCTGCCAGACGAATCTTACCATCGGAAACATATATGACGTCGTTCAATTGCATGAGTCTCCGGCCTTGATTAGTGTTTTATGTTGTCTTTGCCTTAGAATTAAAAGTATAATGCGGCAAAGAACAATTAGGGTATCCAGGAAGTGGCGTTACCGAAGTGGGGGCTTCAACTCCCTTATGCCTGGGCTTTAGGATATTTGCGGAACCAGCCGTCCCATCTCAGGCGCATCACTCCAAAGACAGCTTCCGAGAAGATGCCACCGGACATCTTGCTTGTGCCCAGTTCGCGATTGACGAAGACGACAGGAACCTCTTTTATCTTGAAACCGCATTGGTGAGCGGTGAACTTCATCTCAATCTGGAAGGCATAGCCCTTGAAACGCACGGCATTCAGGTCGATAGTCTCCAGCACCTTACGGCGATAGCATACGAAGCCGGCAGTGGTATCATTGATACGCAGGCCTGTGATTATCTGCACGTACTTGGATGCATAATAGCTCATAAGCACGCGGCCTATAGGCCAGTTAACTACGTTTACTCCACTGACATAACGTGAACCAATGCTCATGTCGTAGCCTTCTGTGGCGCATGCAGCATAGAGCCGCGGCAGGTCTGCAGGTGCATGGCTGAAATCAGCGTCCATCTCGAAGATATAGTCATAACCCTGTTCTATTGCCCATTTGAATCCGGCGATGTAGGCAGTGCCAAGACCTAACTTGCCGCTGCGTTCGATGAGGAACAGGCGGTCGCGAAATTCTTCTGACATCAACCCCTTTACGATGGCGGCTGTTCCATCGGGCGAGCCGTCGTCAATAACCAGGACATTGAATCCCGGGGCTCCCTCCGGACCGCCCTGCTTCTCTTGGGAGGTCACGGCACGGATGATGTTTTCTATGTTTTCTTTCTCGTTGTAAGTCGGAATGATAACAATGCTGTCAGCGCGCATGATGATTATATGTTCATAGTGTTATATGAGGCCACAAAGGTAAGAAAAAGACGTGAAACTTATCCTCGCTAAGCATTATATTTAGCATTTTTTTTGCAGTTTCATCCTTTT
The DNA here is from genome assembly GCA_024699495.1 of Bacteroidaceae bacterium. Taxonomy (GTDB): domain Bacteria; phylum Bacteroidota; class Bacteroidia; order Bacteroidales; family Bacteroidaceae; genus Physcousia. The sequence goes on from JAILPK010000024.1 coordinate 22,850, forward strand.
GTCGTAACTTTGCGCCGCAAATCAAGAGATTACAAGCGTGAAGATTAAGGAAATCATCGCTGCCCTTGAACGAATCGCGCCTCTGCCCTTGCAGGAAAGCTATGATAATGCTGGCTTGCAATGTGGATTGACGGAGGCGGATGTTTCAGGGGCTTTATTGTGTCTGGACGTCACTGAAGCTGTGCTTCAGGAGGCTATAGATTTGGGCTGCAATCTTGTCATTAGTCACCACCCTTTGCTGTTTCACGGCCTCAAGCAGGTATCAGACTCCACGATTGTCGAGCGTTGTCTGAGGATGGCCATCCAGAATGACATCTGTCTTTATGCCGCACATACTAATCTGGACAATGCCGAAGACGGGGTGAACTATAAGATTGCGGAGAAGTTGGGACTGATAGATGTTCAGGCGCTAAGCCCGTCGGGCATTCTTGGCTATCTGCCTGAGAAGGAGAACTCGCTGGCATTCCTGCAGCGAGTGAAACAGGCCTTTAGCGTCGAAGCATTGCAGCACAACCAGTTGCTGGAGCGGCCGGTATATAGCGTGGCCATCTGCGGCGGCGCTGGAGATTTCATGCTCTCTGATGCCATCAAAGCTGATGCTGACGCTTTTATCACTGGAGAGATGCATTATCATACGTGGTTCGGTCACGAGCAGCAAATACAGATAGCCGTGCTCGGTCATTACGAGAGCGAGCAGTTTACCTCGGAGATATTCCGTTCGGTATTGGAGCAGACTGCCCCCTTCCTGCCCGTCTATGATACTACCGTTTGCACCAATCCAATTCACATACTATAAGAAACATAACTAATAAAAACATAAAGATATGGCAAAGAAAGAACCCCAGGACCTCACGATTGAGGAGAAACTGAAGAACCTGTACCAGCTCCAGAGCATGCTCTCGGAGATTGACAAGATCAAGACACTGCGAGGCGAACTGCCTCTCGAAGTGCAGGATCTGGAGGATGAGATAGAGGGCCTTACCACTCGCATCGAAAAGATTCAGAATGAGATTACAGAACTGAAGGCTGATGTCGCTCATCGCCGTCTTACTATTCAGGAGAACTTGGCGAATATCGAACGCTATCAGGAGCAGCTTACGAATGTACGTAACAACCGCGAATACGAGAATCTTACCAAGGAGATTGAATATCTGCAGCTCGACAACCAGCTTTGTGAGAAGAAAATCAAAGAGGCTCAGGAACAGATTACTGTTAAGCAGAATGATATCGAGCGTTGCAAAGTTCAGGCTGAAGAGCGCCGCTCGGACCTCGACGTGAAGAAGAGCGAACTGGACGAGATTATCTCGGAAACCAAAGCAGAGGAAGAAAAGCTCCGTGAGCGCAGCAAGAGCATTGAGACAACTATCGAGCCCCGTCTGCTGGCAGCGTTTAAGCGCATCCGCAAGAACTCCCGCAATGGCCTGGGTGTGGTTTATGTCCAGCGTGATGCATGTGGCGGTTGCTTCAACAAGATACCACCTCAGCGGCAGTTGGATATCCGCATGCGCAAGAAGATTATCGTATGTGAGTACTGCGGCCGTATTATGATTGACCCCGAACTGGCTGGTGTTCAAGTGCAGTCGAAGAGCGGAGAAGAGAAGCCAAAGCGCCGTCGCCGCACAACAAAGAAGACAGAGGAATAAGAAGACTCGCCTCAGATAATATCTTGGGGAGAGAATATGGCTGCGCGAACGGCGCCACACTTAGTCAGCGTCAGCATCACCAAGCTACACAAATCCCACCCTCTGACTTTATCCTAAGGCTTGACTTTCCTTATACATAAGATATGCCCCTTAGCTGACATTTGGCTAAGGGGCATATCTCTATTTTGCCAGTGGCTCTGCTCTGAATATCCTAAAATAGGAATACGTAAAGCCAGGTCACTCTTTCGGGTTAAATTTATATCCGAAGGTGAAGTAAAAGGCGTTTGTATAGGTCAGCATCAGAGTGAGTAAAAGAAAAAGTTTTTCATAGTAATTTATTTATTAGATTTTTTCGAGTCGGGGTCAGAACAGAGCCACAAAGGCTATGCCTCCGGAATGGCTGTCAGCCTGATAGAAGGGCAGGGCGGCCATGCTGTGTGTGGAAGAGGGGGTGAGATGGAACCAGCGCTGATAAACAGGCAACATCCAATAGCCTATGTTTGCGCTGAGGATTCCGATTCCGGCCCCTGCAAGCACATCGCCAACCCAATGGCGCTCGTTGTAGAGCCGCATTACTGCTACGGCAGATGCCACGGCATAAGCCCCGATTCCTATGCCTAGGCCGTATTCACGCCGACAGAGTTCGGCACCTGTGAAGGCTGTTGCTGTGTGGCCGGAGGGGAAGGAGTTGCGTGTGGAAGTGTCAGGTCTCTGCTCTTTGGCCGTGTGCTTTATTACGTTTGTCATCGCCGTCATGGCAATGTATGCTGTAGCAGCGGCGAGGGTTCGCTGGCCGATGTTGTGTTTGCATTTTACGCCGCAGAGTCCAAGGCCCAGATGAAAGGTTACGGGGGCATACTGCAGATAGTTGTCAACCTTGATATAACGGTCATCGCGCCAGTTGGCCATCCCTTTTTTGACATATCGCTGGAACTGCTTGCCAAAGCCCGTAGTTGCGATTATTGTGCCAGTGCCAATCAGAGCGGCAGGGACGATAAGATCATGAGCGTCGAAGCCCGGGTCGTAGGTGATAGAACTGTCAGGCACTGTAACTGGAACTGACAATATGGCGCTGTCTGAGTAGGCTAAACAGCCAGATTCATCTATGGTCTCAAAATATTTGCCATCTTCTGCAAGGCTGCCATCTTCTGCAAGGCTGCCATCTTCTGCAAGGCCGCCATCCTCAGCAAGGCTGCCATCCTCTGCAAGGCCGCCATCTTCTGCAAGGCTGCCATCTTCTGCAGAGCTGCCATCTTCTGCAGAGCTGCCATCTTCTGCAAGGCCGCCATCCTCTGCAAGGTTGCCATCTTCAGAAAGGCCGCCATCTTCAGCAAGGCTGCCATCTTCTGCAAGGCCGCCATCTTCAGCAAGGTTGCCATCTTCTGCAAGGCTGCCATCTTCTGCAGAGCTGCTATAGTAATAGCTTGTGCTGTCGGATTGCGTAGTTAAAGTCTGGCTTAGTCCTTTGTGTTGGCAGACCAGCAGGCATAATACCATCAGCAGGAAGCGGAGGTAATGCGGTTTTATTGATGAGTAGTAAAACATGGTTGCAAAGGTAGTGTTTTTCTCTTGATTGGCAAAAACCATCCCAAATATTTGGTGGAATCGGTAAAAGAAAGTAAATTTGCGCTCAAATAAAGTACGAATACGATGCCATTAAACCCCAACAAACAACTGAAAACATTTTATTCCATTGCGGAAGTGAGTGAAATGTTTGGCGTTCCTGCCACCACTTTGCGATATTGGGAGAAAGAATTCCCTTCGATTCACCCGCGCAAGAATTCGGGGAATATTCGTATGTACACGCGTGATGACATCTCCGAAATCAAATTGGTATATGATTTGATTAAGGTACGCAACATGAAGCTGAGCGCCGCCAAGGAACTGATACGTCGCAACCACGAAGGTGCGCGTAACAGCAGCGACCTGATGTCGAGGCTGCTTGAGGTGCGTGAACAGCTGCTGTTGATTAAGAGCGAGATGGACAAGATTGTTTAGGAGATTCGCGTCACGTTCTCCATATCTTCTATTTCTTTCAGGTTCTTGATTATTGTCTCCACGTCGCCTGTGTCGTGGATAAGGAGTTCGATGTCACCCTGGAATATGCCGTCGTGAGTGTCGATAATCAGGTGGCGTATGTTCACATTAAACTGCTGGGTGAGCACGTCGGTCATATTTCTCAGGATGCCGACGCGGTCGAGTCCTTCGATATGAATGGTGGCAGCGAAATATGCCTGTTTGTGCATATCCCACTTCACCGCCAGGATGTTGTTTCCCTGTGAAGTCTTCAGTTTGTTGGCCACAGGACATTGGCGCTTGTGGATGATGACGTGGTTGTTCTCATCGTAGTAACCAAGGACATCGTCGCCAGGTATTGGATGGCAGTGTGGGCACATGACAAAGCGGCTCAGGTTCTCCTCGGTGAGGATTACCGGCTTCTTCTTGTCAATCACAAGAGGCTCCTCGGACGAAGGTACTTCGGTGGCTTTCTCTTCCTCCTTCGGCTTCTTTTTCATGAAGGGGATATACTTGCGCCAGTTCTTGCTCTCCTTGTTGTTGCTGCTTTCTTTCTTATGCTGAAGGGCTTGCAGGTCGCTGCTGGAGAGGACCAGCGAAGCGTCGCCTACGGCGGCGAAGAAGTCTTCGCGTGTCCGTTTGCCGTGAATATTGCACAGGCGGTCCAGCACTATGCTGCTGAATTCCAGTTCGTGTTTCTGGAACCATTCGATGACAATTTCTTCACCCACTTTTGCACATTCGCGTTTGCGACGGCGCAGGTAAGCCTCAATCTTGTTCTTGGCTTTGGCTGTGGTGGCAAACTCAAGCCATGAGGGTTCCACACGAGCTTCGTTGCTGGTGATGATTTCCACCTGGTCGCCGCTCTCCAACTGGTAGCTCATAGGCATCAGCCGGTGGTTGACCTTGGCGCCCATGCAATGGGTGCCGACGAAGGTGTGTATTGAGAAGGCGAAGTCAAGCACTGTGCATCCTGCTGGCATGGTCTTGAACTCCCCTTTGGGTGTCACGACGAATATTTCCGAAGCGAAGAGATTCAGTTTGATGGTATCCAGGAAATCCATGGCCGACGGCTGCGGGTCGTCCAGAATCTCCTTGATTGTGGCTAACCACTTGTCCAGTTCTGTTTCGCTTACGGCGTCGGTCTTTTCCCCTTCCTTGTATTTCCAGTGGGCGGCGAATCCGCGTTCGGCCATGTCGTCCATGCGCCTGCTGCGAATCTGTACCTCGATCCATCTCCCTTGCTTGCTCATCAGGGTGGTATGCAGGGCCTGATAGCCGTTGGCCTTCGGGTGGCGCAGCCAGTCGCGGAAGCGGTTAGGATGCTGCTCGTAGAATTTTGTGCATATTCCATAGATCTGCAGGCACTCGTCCACTTCGTCCTCCCCTTCTTTCGGGTCGAAGATGATGCGAACGGCAAGGATGTCGAATATCTCTTCGAACGTGACGTGCTTGTTCTGCATCTTCGTCCAGATGCTGTATGGCCGTTTGATTCTTGCCTTGAGCTCGTAATTGATGCCCCGGCGGTCCATTTCTTCGCGTATGGGGTGGATGAATGTGCGGAAGGCCTCGTCGAGGTGCGGCCGGATTACCTCCAGCTGTTCTACTATCTTGTCGTGAACTTCCGGGTGCTCATAGCGGAAACTCAGGTCCTCCAGCTCTTCTTTTATGATATTAAGTCCAAGCCGGTGAGCCAGCGGGGCATAAATATACAGAGTCTCCCCCGCAATCTTATACTGCTTATGGGTGGGTTGAGAGCCGAGAGTCCGCATGTTGTGCAGGCGGTCGCTTATCTTGATGAGGATGACGCGGATGTCGTCACTCATGGTGAGCAGCAGCTTCTTGAAGGACTCGGCCTGCGCAGAAGCCTTGTCGCCGAAGATACCGCCGGAGATTTTGGTCAGTCCGTCAACGATTTCGGCAATCTTCTTTCCGAAGATATTCGAAAGGTCCTCCACTGTGTAGTCGGTGTCTTCAACCACGTCATGCAGCAGGGCGGCGCAGATAGATGTGGAGCCGAGCCCGATCTCGCCGCAGACTATTTGCGCCACAGCCAACGGATGCATGATATATGGCTCTCCGCTGAGCCGGCGCACGCCCTTGTGAGCTTGTTTTGCAAAGTGGAAGGCTTTGGTTATCAGCTCCACCTTCTTCCTGTGAGGTGAGGCCAGATATGTGTCTATGAGGTGCTGGAAGGCTTTGCCAACCATTTCCTCGTCCTGCTGAATGCGAAGTTCGTCGGCTGTCATGGTGTCTGTTCCTTTCCTTTTCTTGTCTTACTTGACTCTTAATCTCTGTCCGGGTCTGATGTTGCTTCCGCGTATTCCGTTTCTTTTACGCAGAGCGGCCACCGTGGTGTGGTTGCGGGCTGCAATCTGTCCGAGGGTGTCGCCGCGTCTGACGGTGACATAAGACCTGCCCGAGCGTGAGCTGCGTCGCCCTTTGCTGCTTACCTGAGCTTTGGCGATTTCCACCTCGCGGCGAGTGGTTAGCAGCTCGTCAGCGTGGAAATTGTAGATAGAGTCTCCGGCAGCTATAAACGCGGCAATGGCGGGTGTGGTGAGGCGCAGGGTGCAGTCGTGGCTGTCGCCGGGGATGAGTCCGGTGCGGTATTGCGGGTTCAGGGCATCCACTTCCTCTCCTCTCACATTGCACATGGCTATGATTTGGTCGCGGTGCAAATTGCGGCTTATGGTTATGGTGTCAGTGCTGGCCGGAAGCAGGGTACCTGCGGGACATATATTATGCTCACAATAATAATTCATTATGTAGTTCGCGGCGATGAAAGCGGGGACATATCCCCGGGTCTCGGCAGGCAGATAGGGGTATATCTTCCAGTAGTCCTTTACCTCTCCGGCCCTGCTGATGGCTTTGCGCACGTTGTTCGGTCCGCAGTTATATGCTGCGATGACCAATGTCCAATCGCCGAAGATGCCATAGAGGTCTTTGAGATAGTGGGCGGCTGCATAGCTGCTCTTGATCGGGTCGCGCCGCTCGTCGATGAGCGAGGTCACCTCCAGCCCATATTGCTTGCCTGTGGTTATCATGAACTGCCACAGCCCAACAGCCCCTGCGCGGCTTACGGCATTTGGGTTGAGGGCGGATTCTATCACGGGCAGATATTTCAGTTCGAGCGGAACCTGATAGGCTTCCAGCGCCTCCTCAAAGATGGGGGTGTAGAAGTTCGACGCTCCGAGGATGATGCTTACTGTGCGGCGCAGACGGCCTGTGTAGCGGTCTATAAACTGGCGCACCACCTCGTTGTAGGGCATTTCTATTACGTTGGGCAGGCGTTGCAACCGGTTGATATAGGTCTCTTCCGGATATTCAGGATTTATGCCGGAGTCTGTGCAGTCGCCCTCTGGGATCAGGTAGCTCTTGTTGTTCCACTCCTGCAGCAGCTGGTCCATCTCATATTCCATACCCTGAGGCATAGAGATTTCCTCTTCCTGGTTTGTCTCGGTCTCCTCCTCTTCTATTGTCTGTGCGTGGAGAGGGCAGGGGAGCATGGCAATTGCGATGCAGGCGATGGCTGAATATATTTTGTTTTTTGTCATAATCTCTTGTTATTGTCAGAATTCGAGGCGGCAGGCCATCCCAAGCCCGTTGTCTGCGCAACGGAATCCCTGGGTGAAATGCCTCTGCCCGGTGCTTGGGCCTATTACGGCCGGAGTGACGCGCAACGACAGGTCAGGGGTGATGTCAAATGTGGAGAGTTCGGCATCCACGTATGCGTCAATAACGGCCAGCGCATATACGGCGGCGAAGGCGAAGATGCTCATATCGCGGTATCTGCGGTAGAAGTTCTTCTTGTTTTTGAATATGGTTTGGAACTGCTCTTCACGTCCGCTGATATCGTAGCCCATGGGCAGCATCTTCTCGTAGCTCTTGGTGTTGGGGTCGCTGTCCATAATGTCCAGATATGCCTGTGAGTAGTCGCGCAGCATCTGGTTATTCCACTGCAGAGCGTAGGCGCAGCCGAGGAATCCCCCGTAGAAGATGGGCAGTTTCCAGAACTTGCGGTTGTATATCTGTCCGGCTCCCGGCAGAACCAGACTGAGCCACAGCGCTCTTATGGGGTTGGGGGTGAAGTGATGTCCGTAGGCATGCATTGCCTCCTGGAGCAGGGTGTCGGCGTGGTTGATGAGTAGCGAGTCGGTCTTTCCCCCGAGAATTGCGGGCGCAGGGGCTGCTATGTCCGCGGCTTTTGCGATGGCGGCAGAGTCGGGCAGCGCGTTTTGCAGTGAATCAGCCCCGGCGACTCTGATAGCTGCAGATGGCAGTTCGGCAGTTGGGAGGGATGGCTGCTGGGCGAATGTGTGGAGCCCTGCTGTCAGCATGAGCAGCAGCGCCATAGTCCGTGCGTGAGCATATATATGTTTCTGCAGAATCTTCACTCGTAGCATCCTTCTTCTCCTGCCTGATATTATCTGAGTTTGTCCAGAATAGCCACGATATGCTCCAACTCCTCTTCGTTGGCGAATGGGATGCTGATCTTGCCCTTGCCTTTTTCGGAGCAGGTCACCTGTACGCGGGTGTTGAAGAAGCGGCTGAGGTTGGTGCGCAGCATGGTGAATTCTTCGCTGAGGGCGGCGCGGCGCGGGCGCAGCTTTTTGCCTGCAGTGGTCACGGTCTCGCCCTCGGTGAGCCGCTTCACCATCTCTTCCACCTTTCGCACGCTGAGGTGCTGGCGTGTAATCTCATTGAACATCTTGAGCTGCAGCGTGGGGTTGTCCAGGGAGAGCAGAGCGCGGGCATGCCCCATATCGAGGGTGCGGTTCTGCAGCGCCATCTGTATGGTGGCGGGCAGTTTCAGCAGCCGCAGGTAGTTGGTTATTGTGGCGCGTTTCTTGCCGACACGTTCCGACAGGCGCTCCTGAGTCATGGAATATTCTTCCAGCAGATGCTGATAGGCGAGGGCAATCTCCAGCGCATTGAGGTCCTCGCGTTGGATATTCTCGATGAGTGCCATCTCCATCACGTTCTCGTCGTCGGCCGTGCGGATATATGCCGGGATGGTCTGCATGCCTGCAATCCGCGAGGCCCGCCAGCGGCGTTCGCCGGCGATGATTTCGTAGGTGCCGTCGTCCATCTTGCGCAGGGTGATGGGCTGTATGATGCCTATCTCACGGATAGAGTCAGCCAGTTCCTGCAGCGCGTCCTCGTCGAATTCGCGCCGAGGTTGTTTGGGATTGGGGTGGATAAGAGAGAGGTCTATCTCATTTATGCTCGAACTGCCGCCCGTCTCCACCTCGTCGGTAGAGAGCAGCGCGTCCAGACCGCGTCCTAAGGTCTGATATTTCTTATGTACTGCCATTTTCAGTTGTTCGTTGTCTTTATTATCCTTATGCCTGGTTGTCAGGCCTTCTCCCGGTCATGACCGTAAGGGCGGCAAATCAATACGCCACCTTTTTTTATCCGGTCAGGCTTTCTCCCTGCTGATTATCTCCTCGGCCAGAGCCATGTGGTTCTTGGCGCCGGCGGAGTCGGCATCATAGAGGATGGCCGGCAGACCGTGGGACGGGGCTTCGGACAGTTTAACGTTGCGGTTGATTATTGTGTTGAGCACCAACTCTTGGAAGTGACGTTTCACCTCATCCTTGATCTGGTTGGCCAGGCGGAGGCGGGAGTCATACATCGTAAGCAGGAAGCCTTCGATTTCCAGTTTCGGGTTCAGTTTGCTCTTGATTATCTTGATTGTATTGAGCAGTTTTGAGATGCCCTCCAGAGCGAAATATTCACATTGTACGGGTATGATGACCGAGTTGGCTGCGGTGAGCGCGTTCACAGTAATCAGACCTAACGAGGGTGAGCAGTCAATGAGAATATAGTCGTAGTCTTGGAGCAAAGGCTGCAGCACGCGCGTCATGACACGTTCGCGCTGTTCCAAATTAAGCATCTCTATCTCGGCTCCCACGAGGTTGATGTGAGAGGGGATTATGTCTAAACCTTTGATGTCAGTCTCGTATATAGTCTCACGTGCGTCAACCCCTGTAGTGAGACAGTCGTATATTGAAGTCTCAACCTCGCGGATATCAACGCCAAGACCGCTGGAGGCATTCGCCTGCGGGTCGGCATCCACCAGCAGCACGCGCTTCTCCAAAGTGGCCATGCTGGCTGCGAGGTTCATGGAGGTTGTGGTTTTGCCCACACCCCCCTTTTGATTGGCTAAAGCAATGATTTTTCCCATAGATTATCTAATATCGAAGTGCAAATATACGGCTTTTAAGCGAGATATCGGCAAATTTAAGTCTTTTTATGCTTCTTTTAGGTGATTTCTTGTTATCTTCGCCCGCACAAAACTGGAAAAAGAACTTCTTGACCATATAAATGGGGTAACGCGGACGGCTTTTTCTGCAAAAATAAAGATGCAATATGGATATAATAGAAGCAAAATCGCAGGCGCAGACTGATGAGGCTTTTATGAGGATGGCTCTTCAGGAAGCCAAGGCCGCTGCCGCAGAGGGGGAGGTGCCTGTAGGGGCGGTCGTGGTGTGTCGCGGCAGGGTGCTGGCTCGCACTCATAATCTGACCGAACGCCTAACTGACGTAACGGCCCACGCCGAGATTCAGGCGGTTACGGCTGCAGCGGCGGCTTTGGGTGGCAAATACCTTCCTGACTGCACCCTTTATGTGACCGTCGAACCCTGTCCGATGTGTGCTGGAGCGTTGGGCTGGGCCCAGATCGGACGCATCGTTTTTGGCGCGGCCGACCCCAAACGTGGATACACGCGCTTCAGTCCGTCGCCGCTTCACCCCCGCACTGTTGTCCTTCCCGGCGTGTTGGAAGAGGAGTGTGCTGCCCTGATGCGGGATTTCTTTAAGGAGAAGAGATAGACGTAGCCACTTGTGACAACAACATAACGGCAATCTCTTTGTCAAAAATCCTGCAAGTGATTGCCAGGCGGTTAGAACCTTTTTTCCACACATTATCCAAGCCCTCGTCTCAACCTCATTGCCAAACCTCAAGGAGGCTTTTGATTTGTACTTGTAAGGAAGCCTCTAATCAAACGTAAAATTACAGCCCTTTTCGCTGACAACAAAAAGCCTGCCAGTAGATGTCTGTATGTTGCTAATTACCAAAGCATTAAGCACCTTGTCCGATAGGGCAGATCTGCCAGTGTGTATAAGGGCGTTTAATCTGAGACGGCCGTCTCAGATTCAGGTGACGGCTGTCCCAGATTCAGGTGACGGCCGTCTCAGATTCAGGTGACGGCTGTCTCAGATTAAATTAATGCTGGCTCATGAAGATCTGAGAGTCGATCAAAGTGGAGTCGCTATACGTCGAAAGTGAAGATAGGTGTAGTGCAAAGTGGAGCTGGGAGCAGTTCGGGAAATAGCACAAGCGTGTCAAAAAATATTATTGTATAAATCCGCTTTCGCGAGTTTAATGGGTTAGTAGGTTAATAGGTTAGTAGGTTAATAGGTTAGTAGGTTGATAGGTTAGTAGGTTAATAGGTTCGTAGGTTGATAGGAGCTCCAAAGAAGCAAATATGCTACAATAGTTACAGCTTGTGTTATATCAGATGGCTGCATTGAGGCGGTAAAGGACTGGCTCGGGGACGCTCTGTCAAAAACAGAGCGCGCACTAAACGCTTCGCGTTTTTAGGGTTTAGCTTACCTCTTTAAATGGCCGCAGGCGGATGGTTTAAAGTCCATAGGTGGTGCGGAGTACCCTGAATTCGGTGCGGCGGTTTAGGCTGTTGGCGATTTCCTGCTGCTCCGGGGTGAGGCGCATGATATACTCTTCTGTCAGGGTGTCGCCTTCGTGAAGGAATGGGTTTTGCTCCGCGTTGCGTCGTTTTACCCGTTTGGGGCGGCTCTCCCCATATCCTTTTGGTGTGAGCCTGTCGGCCTCGATACCTTTGCCTATGAGATAGCTGACCACATTCTCTGCCCGCTTCTGTGAGAGCAGGAGATTATATTCGTCGTTGCCTCGGTAGTCGCAGTGTGCGGAGAGTTCGATGGTGACGTTGGGATTCTCCGTGAGGAGCACTGCAAGGCGGTCGAGCGCCTCGGAGGAGGTGGTGTCGAGTTCTGCGCTGTTGAAGGCATAATAAACGTTGGAAATGAGAACTGGGGCAGAGTTGCTGGCCAGGGGGAACTGCAGCGTGTATTCGTTGGAGACGCTGCTGGTGTCTATATGCACTTTCTGCACATGGTTGAGGTAGCCCTTGCATGAGGCAAGGAAGATATAGTCCACTGTGGGCTGCACCTCAACGGTGAAGGAGCCGTCTCCGCGAACGCTTAGTTTCTGGTTTGTGCCGTCGTTTCCGATCATATAAACGAGGCCTGAGGGTAGCTCATAGCCGTCGAGTTCATATACCCACCCCTTGACGCTCTGGATGACCTCGGGACATTCGAAAGACATGATATGGTCCCACCCGCGGGCGTCGCCTCTGTTGGTAGAGAAGAAACCGCGGTTGTGTATGCCCTCAAAGGTGAGTCCGAAGTCGTCGCCGGAGGAATTCATGGGTGACCCGAGGTTGGTGACGGTCCAGCGGTGGGTCAGGGTGTCTTCGTGAGCGCAGAAGATGTCCAGTCCGCCCATGCCGGGGTGCCCGTCAGAAGAGAAATAGAGGTCTCCATTGGGACGGAAGGTGGGGAACATCTCGTCGCCGGGGGAGTTGATGGGCATGCCGAGGTTTTCCACTGCTCCGACAACTGCTCCATCGAGTGCGGCTCTCCAGATGTCTTTGCCGCCGTGGCCGCCGGGCATGTCGCTGACGAAATAGAGCCAACGGCCGTCGGGCGACGGAGCGGGGTGTGCTATGGTGGAGAGTGTGTCACGGGTGATGACCAGTTCGGTGGGTTTGCTCCACGAAGCGTCGCTGCGCTTGGATGTGTATATGCGTGCGTAGCGGGGGTAGTCGGGGTCTGTGGTGCAGCGTGTGAGATACATGGTCTTGCCGTCGGGGCTGAAGGCGCATACGCCCTCGTCGAGTTCGCTGCTCAGTTCGCCTTCGATCGGCTCCGGAGCCTGCCATTTGCCTTTCTCGTCTTTTTTGGAGAGCCAGATGTCTGCCGGTTTGGTTCCAGTGATGCCTGAGAACTCGTCGCCTTGAGCCTGCGGGCGTGTGGTGGTTATGAAGAGCTGGTCCCATTCGTCGCCGAAGAGCATAGGTGAGAAGTCTGCGCGGCGCGAGTTGAGGATCGGTTCTTTGCCTATGGTATGCAGTGAGGGCTTTAGTTTCCACTGTTGCGCCAGACGGCATCCGGTGATGCCATTCATGGCGAGGGTGTCGAGGGCCCGATAACCGTCGAATACAGCTATGTAGGGGATTTCTGTATCTGGGCCGGGGGCTTCGGTGCCTATCATCTGCCGGAATTTGTGGTAGGAGATAAGCGCGTTCTTATAGTCGCCGCTCTTATGCTGCAGACGTGCCAGCTTGAGTGTGGCTTCGGCTAAGGTTACGGCAACAGAGGAGTCGGCAGCTTCATCAACGTAATCAGGATTTCTCTTCCTGAGGTCTGCGTGGCCCTTCTCCACATAGCGTATGCCGTTCTGATAGGCGCCAATGGCTTTGGCTGTGTAGTTGATGAGACGGTAGCATTCGGCCATCTTCAGGGCGCGTTCGCCCCGGCGTGTGCGCTCGCGTGTGGCAGTCTTGGCATAGGCCACCTTATACTCGGCTGCGGCATCATAGTATTCTCCGCGAGCCATGAACTGGTCGCCTCTGCGCAGGTTGCTCTCAGCGTTGCAGGCGGTAAGGAGGAATGCCAGAAAGAGGATGAAGAGAGTGCTTACAGCGCTGCGGCCGCCAGACAGGCAGACAATGCGCTTCAAGCCCCTGCCGGCAGGGAGCCTGCGGCCTCTGGTGGGTTCCGAAGGCCGGGGCAGAGAGGGCCCGTCCGCAACCCCGCGACAGGCTGTCTCCGCTTGTGCGGAGGCCATGAGGGGGCTGAGGGATGTGTAGAAGACGGTATTGTCTGGGTGTTGCGTCACGTTTATATACTGATGATAGCTCTTATATTCCTATATATAAACGTGCGCGTTGCGTATTTATTGTTTTATGCGGCTGCTGTTATCTTGCATTACTGCCAAAACAATGTCTGAAACCATCTGTTTTAGTTCTTCCATAAAGGCTGGGGCGCTGTATTCCTTACGCTCAATCTGACGCAGTTTCTTCTCCCAGATACCGGTGAGTTCGGCACTCTTGAGCAGTTCCTCGCGGATGAGGGAAATGAGATGGATTCCTGTGTCAGTGGGGGCGAGGCTCTTGCGAACGCGACGGATATAATTGCGTTTGAAGAGGGTCTCGATGATAGATGCGCGGGTAGATGGGCGCCCAATGCCATTCTCCTTGAGGGCGTCGCGCAGTTCGTCGTCATCTACGAATTTTCCGGCAGTCTCCATAGCGCGGAGCAGAGTGGCTTCGGTGTATGGTTTCGGAGGTGTGGTCTGCTTCTCGGCCAGATTGGGCTGATGAGGTCCGCTCTCCCCCTTTCGGAATGGCGGCAGGGTGACGCTCTTGCTGCTGTCTGCCTGGGCCTCGTCGGAATCCTCGGCATTCTCTGCCTTGGCGGAGTTGGAGGGTGCTTTCTTCCATAGCACCTGCCATGCGGGGTCGGTGATGACCTTGCCGGTGGCCTTGAAGGGGATGAAGTCGTCGAATGAGGCTATGTGGAGCCCCTCGCTGCGCACCTCTCCGAGCACTGTGGTCTGCTGGAACTTCAGGTCGGGATAGAAGATGCCGATGAAGCGGCGTGCGATGAGGTCGAATACGCGCTTCTCCATATCTGTCATGGATACGGTGGCGGGATTCACGCCTGTGGGGATTATGGCGTGGTGGTCGGTGACTTTTGAGGTGTCGAAGTATTTCTTGTCCTTGCGCAGCTTCTTGCCCGAGATGGGGCTTATCATACTGGCATAAGGAACGAGACCGGCAAGGATTGTCGGGCATTTGGGATAGATGTCGTCGGAAAGGAAGGTGGTATCAACGCGGGGGTAGGTGGCCACCTTCTTCTCATAAAGGCTCTGTATGAGCTGCAGAGTCTGTTCGGCTGAATAGCTGAAGCGCTTGTTGCATTCCACCTGGAGCGAGGTCAGGTCGAAGAGTCGCGGCGGAGCCTCCTTGCCTGCTTTCTTCTCTACCGAGGTGACGGTGAAGGGGAGGGGGGAGATGGCTTCGAGTGCCGCCTCGCCTGCCTCTTTGGTTCGGAATCCTCGGTCGCCCTCTTCCATGACGGCTGTGAAGGTGACATCGCGGTATTGGGTGGTGAGCACCCAATAGGTCTCAGGTTTGAAGTTGTCTATCTCGTTTTGGCGGTTGACAATGAGGGCGAGGGTCGGAGTCTGTACGCGCCCGATACTGAGCAACTGCCTTTTGGTACTCTGGTTTCCGCCCCCGTATTTTATGGTATATAGACGTGTTGCATTCAGGCCGAGCAGCCAGTCGCCGATGGCGCGGCAGAGGCCCGCCTCATAGAGGCTCTGGTAGTTGCTCTGGTCCTGCAGATTATTGAAACCCTCGCGTATGGCTTCCTCGGTGAGGGAGGAAATCCAAAGGCGCCTGACGGGGCATTTGGCTCCGGCCTTCTGCATCACCCACCGCTGGATGAGTTCACCTTCCTGGCCGGCATCGCCGCAGTTGATGATGCCTTCAGCATTCTGTATCAGGCGCTGGATTATGGCGAACTGATTTTGTATGCCCTTGTCGTCCTTCAGTCGGATGCCGAAGCGGGCGGGAATCATGGGCAGCTGGGCTAAGCTCCATGTCTTCCACATGGTGGAGTATTCGGCGGGCTCCTTAAGTTCACAGAGGTGGCCGAATGTCCACGTTACCTGGTAGCCATTTCCCTCCATGTAGCCCCCGCAGTCGCGAGTGGCTCCAAGGATATGCGCTATGTCACGCGCTACAGATGGTTTTTCAGCAATACAGACTATCATTAAATTGGTTTAGTGTTTAATGGTTAACGTATATACATTCGCGGTAAGAGCATGCTTATGGCTTAATGTATATACATTTTGGGGGATGGCTCAAGGTGGAAATTAAATTAGTGGGCAAAACCAACTAAGACGATAATGCAGGCGGCCAGCGGCTGCAATCAGCTCTGACTCTTATCCTACTATCCTGTCTATGGTTGCGAGTTCCTCTTCGGTGAAAGGGGAGGAGGAGAGGCATGAGAGGTTACGTCTGAGCTGGGCTGGCGAGCTGGCACCTACGAGAACGCTGGTGACTCCCTTCTGATGGAGAATCCACGCGAGGGCCATTGAGGCGAGCGACTCACCACGGCCGGCTGCGATGTCGTTGAGTGACCGTATCTGGGAGAGGCGCTCCGGGGTTAGCATGTCAGCATGTAGGAAACGGCCGTCGCGGGCCATGCGGCTGTCGGCGGGGATGCCGTTGAGATAACGGTCGGTGAGCAGTCCCTGAGCCAGCGGGGAGAAGGCTATAAAACCGGCTCCGCTTGATGCCGCGTCGGCAAGGATGCCCTCTTTCTTCGGCGCCTGATCGAAGATGTTAAGTCTGCCCTGATAGATGAGGCATGGGACATCGTGGCTGCGCAGGTATGCATAGCCTGTGCGTGCGGCATCGAGCGGCCAACGGCTAAGACCAACGTAGAGGGCTTTGCCGCTGCGCACAATATCCACAAGCGCCTGCAGAGTCTCTTCGAGCGGGGTCTCCGGGTCATAGCGATGACAATAGAAGAGATCCACATACGAGAGGTTCATGCGCTGGAGACTCTGGTCGAGACTGGCCATGAGATGCTTGCGTGAGGCCCACGAGCCATAAGGCCCCTGCCACATGTCATAGGCGGCTTTCGTAGATATGAAGAGCTCGTCACGATGCGGCAGGAAGTCAGTGCGCATGAGTTTGCCCATGAACATCTCTGCAGCCCCAGGTTCGGGACCGTAGTTGTTGGCCAGGTCGAAATGAGTGATGCCGAGGTCGAAGGCTGTG
The DNA here is from genome assembly GCA_024699495.1 of Bacteroidaceae bacterium. GTDB lineage: Bacteria > Bacteroidota > Bacteroidia > Bacteroidales > Bacteroidaceae > Physcousia. The sequence goes on from JAILPK010000024.1 coordinate 39,414, forward strand.
CGGGCAATCGACTGCGACACCTCAAAGGGTGTGTTGTTGCCGAAATTGTGCCACATTCCGAGGCTTATTGCCGGCAACAGCACACCGCTTCTGCCGCAGCGGTTGTAATACATCGAACCTGTGTAGCGGCTTTCTGAGGCTTCGTATTTATCCATTCTATCGCAGTTGTGCGGGCTGGATGACGTCTTTATCGTTGTAGTTGAGGTTCTCACCTGCCATACCCCAGATGAAGGTATAATAGTAGGTGGCGCTGGCGCAATGGATAGACCATTCGGGAGACATGATGGCCTGCTCGTTGTGCAGCCATACTACGCGGCTCTCCTGGGGTTCGCCCATGATATGGCACACGGTCTGGTCCTCAGGAACATTGAAGTAATAATAGGCTTCGATGCGGCGGCCGTGGGTATGAGGTGGCATGGTGTTCCAAACGCTGCCCTCCTGCAACTGAGTGAGACCCATCTGAAGCTGGCATGGCCCCTCTTCGAGAGCGGTGTTCACGATAAGCTGGTTGATGGTGCGCTGGTTGCTCTCGGCGCGAGTTCCGAGGGGCTTCTCCTTAGTGCCTACAATCACGGCCTTGAGGGACTGAGTCTTGCCGTTCTTGCGGCCGTCGAGAGTCACCCACTGAGTCTTGTAGTGTTTGTGTGCAGTGGCACTGTTGAGGTAGAACTTGGCAGGCTTTGCCGGGTTCTTAGAGCGGAATACGATGTTCTGGTTCGTGTCTTTGGATTTTCCATTCTTGTCCTTGCCGAGATATCCGCGGCCGATATATAGGGCTTCGCTGTAGCCAAGAGGATATTCCTGGCCGTCAACGATAACTACTCCGTCGCCGCCTGTGTTGATTATGCCCAGTTCGCGGCTATGCATGAAATACGGCTCTTTGAGAGCATCGAAGGTCTCGAGTTTGAGGTCTTTGGTCACAGGCATTGCACCACCGTAGATGAAGCGGTCATACTGAGAGTAGGTCAGATTGATTTCATCGGCAGCCATCACCTTCTCCATGACGAATCGGTCGCGAAGAGTCTTGGTGTCATAGTTCTTGACATCAGCAGGGTGGCATGCAGTCTGGAAACTGACATTCTGCTGTGCTACGGCAACCACGGAGGTGGCAGCAACGATTAAAGAAAAAAAGATTTTTTTCATGTCTTTTGGTTTTATGAAAATGTTATTGAGTTTATTTGGATTCCTGTCTGTTGCCGTCCATATATATTATTTTTGGGCAGCTGCAGCATTTTTCTCGTCGGCGATGATACGGCGGCGATTGATGAACATCATAACGAGGGTGCAGCCGGCGAGGAGACCCATTCCGATGTAATCAAGGCTCTTGCAGGCGCGGAAGATAACCCATCCGATGAGAGAGGAGCAGAAGTCAAGGGCACCTGCCATGAAGCCTTCGGGCACGCGGGCGGCAGCATCCTGGGTGGCTGCATAGACCGAGTTGGCGGCTGCCGTGAAGTCTGTGCTCATGTCCGTCACGAAGTAAAGTCCGAAGATGAGGGCCACGAGGCCGATGATGAAGGTCTTCACCACGTTGTTCTTAGTGATGGGCAACACGAGGGGGAAGAGGTAGAACATGCCGGCCAGGGAGGCGAGGGGCAGGAACTGGTTGCCGGGCAGTATGACGGCCAGGAACAGGACTGTGGGGATGAGCAACAGAGAAACTACGAGCGTCGTGGGATGACCTATGACGAGGGCCGGTGACATGCCGATGTGCACCTTCTTGCCGTTGAATTTGGTCTCCACCACCTCTTTTGTCTTCTGGCTGATAGGCATCAAACCGTCGATGAACAGTTTGGTGATGCGGGGGATGAGTTCCATGACGGCACCCATGATGACACCCAGTGAGAGGATGGTCTTGGCAGCATCGCCGTTCCATTCCTTCACGCTGAGGGCTCCGATGAGGGCACCTACGATAACACCTAAGATGAGGGGCTCGCCCAGCACACCGAATTTTTTCTTCAGGCCCTCGGCGTCGATATCCAGCTTTGAGAAGCCGGGGATGCGGTCGAGGAGCCAGTTGATGGCGATGGCGAAGGGCACGAAGCTCTGGCAGAAGGGCTGAGGGATGCTGATGCCGTCGAGCTCATAGTGTTTCTGGAACTTCTCGGCGGTGAGGTCGGCCATCACGAGCGTGAACATATAGCATACGATGGCGGCGAAATAACCCCATGCGAGGCTCTCGTCCTTGACGAAATACACCACGGCGCCGATGAAGGCGAAGTGCCAGTAGTTCCACAGGTCGATGTTCACTGTGCGGGTGGTCTTGGTGATGACCATAAGGAAGTTCACACCCAGACAGATGGGGATAATCAGGGCGCCCACGGCTGTGTTATAGGCCACGGCAGCGGCGGCGGGCCAACCCATGTCGAAGATCTTGAGTTGCAGCCCGTAAATATCGGAGATGTTGGTCAGCGGAGTGTTGAAGTTGGTGGTCAGCAGAGCGGTGACAATGCCGAGGCCTACGAAGCCGACGCCTACATAGAGACCGCTCTGCAGCGATTTGCCGAACTTCAGGCCAATGCAAAGGCCGATGATGGTGAAGAGGATAGGCATCATTACAGATGCGCCCAACGAGATGATGTAAGAGAATACTGCTTCCATGTGGTTTATGTTTGAAGTTATGTTTAGCTTGATGTTTATAGTTTAATGTTTAGTTTGATGTTTAAAGTTTAAAGTTTATAGTAAAATGTTTTGGAAGTTATGTTTGATGGGGGTAGGGGATTTAATTCTGATAAGATTTATAGAGACCAGAAAGGAGTTTTTGAATAGTTACAGCTTTGGCATCCCTATCGTCCAGTTATTTCTCAAACACTATTGTCCCGTTGCCTATGTTTGACCCGTCGGCGAATATCTGCACCCGATATTGACCGGCGACAAGCATTTCTGCCACGTCCCAATAAACGGTGACTGGAAGTTCCTCTCCGGCATATTCCAGGTCTTTACGGATGCTATATTCGAGATTGCGGTTCTCAAAGGGGAAAGTGCCTCCGCCGGAAAGAACCTCACCCGTAGGTTTAAGGATGCGCACATAGACTGTGCGATTGCCGGCGGCTGCCGTCACATTGCGGGATATAGTGAAGTTTATCTGGAACTTCTTGACATCCTTGATTTTCTTTGCCGGCTTGCCCTTCTTGTTCTTTGCCTGAATGCTGATTGCTGTGGCATCGAGCTGACTGGCTATAGCAACCTTGTCGGACAGAGTCTCCTTCTCGGAGGCCAAAGTGGAAATCTGCTGCTGCTGTTCCTCATTGCTCCGGCGCAGGCCTTCGTTTTCCGTGGTGAGCTCCGTATTGAGGCGGTTGAGCGAATCTATCTGCAGCACATACGAACGGAGCACCTCACGCATCCGGGCCAGTTCTTTCTTCAGGCGGGTAATCTCGGCCGCATCGTTGGCTTTAGTGCGGCGCAGTTCCTCGAGAAGTTCCTGCGTACGCTTCTCCTGCACCTCCAGCTGGGCCATGAGCGAGTCGTTGTTTATCTGCATTTTCATCTCCTCATACTGGCGTGCAAAATTCTGGTATTCGTTCTGCATCTCCAGCTTGTCCATTTCTGCAAGTTCCAGCATCTGTTCGTTTTCTTTTATCTGCTCCTTCAGTGAGGATACAAGAAACGAAACACCAACAATAACGGCTATAAATATTACTGCTACAAGGGCAAAAATAATTTTACGGTTCATATTTTAAGCTTTTTTGCGGCGCAAAGATAAATAAATTAATTGATTATTTCCAATTAAAAGAAAATTTCTTTAATTTTGCCGCCAATAATGACATAAACACAACTATAATATGTTCAAAAAAAGAGGAGATTATGAGTGGCTCTATGGCATGACTGCGTTTGTTCTTGCCCTTTTTACCCCACTTCATGCTCAAGCACAGACACCTTCCGACCCGCAAAAGTCCGTCCCAATGACTTCTGTAACGCCACAGCGCACCCCTGGAACACCTCATGGTGATGAAGTCCTGTTGCAAGGCGTTATAAAAGACACCAGAGGAGAGACTTTGCCCGGCGCCAATATCCGAATCCGGGAGACCAAGGGCGGAGCCGTAGCCGATGCCGACGGCAAATTCACCATTTCTCTGCCCAAGGGCAAGGACCTGACCGTTCAGTACTCATTCGTTGGGATGCAGCCGCTGGTCAAGAAGTATGACACGAAACGCAACCATCTGGACCAGACTATAGTGCTGCAGGAGAGCGGGCAGATGGAAGAGGTGGTCGTAACCGGCCTCTTCGACTATCGAAGCGCCACCTTCACCGGTTCTGCCATAACCTATTCTCAAGAAGACCTGAAACTTGTTGGCAACAACAACGTGCTGAAGATAATACAAAGCATCGACCCCTCGTTTGTGGTTGACATGAACAGCGTGATGGGCTCCAACCCTAATTACATGGCTGACATCACCATTCGCGGCAATGCCTCATTCGGAGGACTGCAGGGAGAATACAGCGGCAACCCCAATGCACCGCTGTTTATTCTGGACGGTTTCGAGGCTACCCAACAGCAGATATTCGACCTCGACATGAACCGCGTGAAGAGTGTTACCATACTGAAAGACGGAGCGGCGAAGGCCATCTACGGCTCCAAGGCCAGCAACGGAGTCATCGTTGTAGAAACCATTTTGCCTGAGGCAGGCCGACTGAGAATCACCTATACCGGCGACATAAATGTGGAATTGCCCGACCTGTCATCATACAACCTCTGCGATGCCAGCGAGAAGCTACAGGTGGAGCAGCAGTCAGGGAGATACTCATCCGGCTCACCCTACTTTCAGGCATTGCTCGACGAGCAGTATAACTCCATAGCAGCAGATATCGCCCGCGGGGTGGATACCTACTGGCTGTCGCAGCCATTGCGCTCAGGAGTCGGCCACAAGCACACAGCATTTATCGAAGGTGGCACAGAGGAGATGCGCTACTCAGCCAACCTCATGTACAACGACATAGCAGGCGTAATGAAAGAGTCCGGCCGAAAGACGCTGCAAGGCAACGTGAGTCTCTCATACCGCTATAAGCAGTGGATGTTCCGCAACTCACTTTCTGTAACAGGAAACACGGCAGACGACAGCCCCTACGGCACATTCTCCGATTATGTGGTGGTAAATCCCTACTATGCTCCGAGGGATGCCTTCGGCAACACCCCCAAAGTGCTGGGCACATATACTTCGCCCGGCGCAAATGGAAGCACCACCACGTACTACAACCCGCTTTACAATGCCACTATCGGCACGAAGAACCTGTCCAAATACACTGAGATAGTCGAAAACTTCTATCTTGAATACCGGCCTATAGATGACCTGCGTTTCACCGCCCGCCTGGGCTTTACCCACCAGAACAACAAACGCGAAGACTTCTATCCCGGTGACCATACACGTTTCTACGACTGGACCGGCGATCGCTATTTCCAGCGCGGCAGCTATTATATAAATAATGGAGAGACTAACAGCCTGTCGCTGGATATAACAGGAAACTACTCCCACACGTGGGACAAGCATATGCTACTTGCCAACGCTGCTTACTCCATGCAGAATGCCAGCACCAATTCCGAAGGCATGACTGCCTGGGGATTCCTGAACAACCACGTTGACTATATTACTTTTGCCAAGCAATATGCAGAGGGCGGAAAGCCTTCGGGGGCAGAGAGCCGCACACGTTCGTTAGGTATCACAGGTGCCGTAAACTACTCGTTTGATGAGCGTTACCTCTTCGATGCCAGCATTCGTTTCAATGGCTCATCGGTGTTTGGCTCAGACAACAGATGGGGCACATTCTGGAGCACAGGTGTCGGATGGAACCTGCACAAAGAGCATTTCATGAGCGATGCCAAATGGCTCAACCTCTGCAAATTCCGCGTCACTTACGGCCTCACCGGCAACCAGAATTTCTCGCCGTATCAGTCCAAAGCCACATATAAGTTCTACGACAGCATCATCTACGACAATATCTCCGGAGCTTACCTGATGGGGATGCCCAATCCAAACCTGAAATGGCAGCAGACAGGAGACTTTACCGTAGGTTTGGACCTTGGCCTATGGAAGCGGCTGAATCTGAGATTCGACTGGTATAACAGCCGTACTCATGATGCCCTCATCGCCATGTCCATACCCACATCCACCGGTTTTACCTCGTATATGGAAAATCTCGGAAACGTTGAAAACAAAGGCGTGGAAGCCACTGCCAACTGGCGATTCTTTCAGAAGGGGCAGTCATATATGAGCCTGACTGGAAGTATTGCGCACAATGTAAACCGTGTGACCAAGATAAGCGAAGCTCTCAGCACCTTCAACCGCGAGCAGGACGCTGAGACTACCACATCACCCATAATACGCTATGAGGAAGGCCAAAGCATGAGTGCCATCTGGGCTGTCCAGTCATTGGGGATTGACCCCGCCACCGGACGGGAGATGTTTTTGAAGAAGGACGGCACGACCACCTACACTTACACCACCGACGATTACATCATTGCCGGCGACTCCAACCCCAAAGTGCATGGCACATTCGGCCTGAATGGAGAAGTCAAGGGCATCGGTTTAAGTCTTCTCTTCAGTTATCAGATGGGCGGCGATTTCTACAATCAGACGCTCGTGGACCGCGTGGAAAACGTGAATATCGCAAACAATGTGGACCGCCGTGTGTTCAGCGACACATGGAACACAGTGGGGGATGTAGCCCTGTACAAACACATTTCATCCACCCCAACCACAACATACGCCTCAACACGCTTCATACAGCGCAACAATATGCTCGATCTCACAAGCCTCTCGGCTTACTATGACTTCAAATACTGCTCGTGGCTGAGGAAAGCCGGACTGGAGCGGATGCGTCTCACATTCTACATGAACGACGTCTTCCACCTCTCCACCATCAAAGCCGAGCGTGGTCTCTCATACCCTTACGCCCGCACTTACTCACTATCTCTTACGGCAACATTCTAAATGCGGGTACCCGCCTCGCAGTAAGGATGAGAGGTTCGGGATTCCGCAAACAACATAATTTATATATTTTATGAATATGAGAAAAACCATATATAAGAAACTTCTGGCGGCAGTTACCTTACTCCCCGCCATTGCAGTGGGAATAGGATGCAGCACCCTTTTCTCCTCTTGCAACTCATGGTTAGATGTGCAACCGCGCTCACAGGTGGAAGACACGGAGTTGTTTACTTCTGAAAGCGGATTCAAAGAGGCCTTGGCTGGCGTATATTCATCCATGGTGTCTTCCAAAACCTACACCAAGGAGATGACCTACGGTTTCATCGGCATACTCGGACATGAGTGGGACTTCTATTATTCAAGCCAGTATGATGATGCCGCAGCCTATAATTACGACGCCGCCTTCCCTACAGGCTATATCCGTGAGATATGGAGCAACAACTATAGTGGAATAGCAAATGTGAACAATCTGCTGGCACATATAGATGAGAGCCCGCAACTCTTTGCCGCAGACAACCACGATATCATCAAGGGTGAGGCTCTGGCCCTGCGTGCGTTCCTTCATTTCGACCTGTTGCGCTGCTTTGGCGTAAGCTTCTCCGTAAACCCACAGCAGGCTTCAATACCTTACAGCACTGCTCTCAGCTACCGCGTGTTCCCTCAACTCACCGTGGCCGAGGTGGCAGATAAGATTTTGGAAGACTTGCATGAAGCAGACTCGCTGCTTCTCGCAACAGATCCTCTTGCCACCGGCCGCGAGGTTAGTGAAAACGAGGACAACGGCTATCTGGCCAACCGTCAGTTGCATCTCAACTATTACGCTGTAAAGGCTCTGGAAGCCCGCGTGTTCATGTGGACTGGCCGGTATGCAGAAGCTCTGCAAGCCGCGAACACAGTAATCAACAGCGGACAGTTTCCTTGGGCAAGGGTTGAGGAGATGCAGGCTGGCACCGACCGCAGTTTTGCAACAGAACACATATTCGCACTGAATGATCTGACTCTTCAGGTTGATGTGGCAGACCGATATTTCGACGACGGCTCACAGTATAGCTTTGCCGTGACCCGCGACCTCCTGCTCGAATATTATGACAACGCGACCCAGGACTACCGCTACATATTCCTGTTCAAGTCAGGCACAAGCACGCATGCCAACAACCGCTATCTGTCAAAATATGATGCGTCATCAGGTTCTGATATATATTATATGTATAAGCTGCCGCTAATGCGCATCGGCGAGATGCATCTGATAAAGGCTGAGGTGGAGTACCGGCAGGGTGATACTGAAGCAGCACGCTCCAGCCTCAACACTCTGCGCTCGGCACGCAATCTGCCCGGCCTGTCTGAATTGCCCTCAGACTTCTATCTTGAACTTATCCGGGAATATCGGCGCGAATTCATCGGCGAAGGGCAGCTGTTCTTCCTCTATAAGAGGCTCAACCGCCCCGTTATACTCTATTCCGATGTTGACGCGGTGGCAGAGAAAGTATATACATTCCCGTTGCCTATCACCGAAACTGAAGCAGCCCAAAGACAAGCCAACAAATAAAGCGGCTACAGCGGGCTATAGCCCAGTCTTTCGGCCGCAATCAACTTTAAACTAAAGTCGAATCTATATGCGAACCAAACACATTATACATTGCTCACTTGCCGTAGCATTGCTCACGGCAGCAGCCTCATGTACCCAAGAAACTGTTTCTACCTATGACACTAGCCGGACTGGCCTTGATATATGGGTCGGGACCCCAGTTGGAGCAGTGTTCGAATCTACCACATACAACTATTCCTATGCATACGAGGAGGGCAGCGTCACCTTCTATGCACAGATAAGCGGTATGCCGGCAGACCACGACCGCACGTTTCGGTTAGAGCCTTTCGGCGGAGACTCCTCACTGGTAGTATCCACCATCCGCACAGAAGACTATGTTATTCCAGCCGGAGAGATCGGAGGCACATATAATGTGTGGTTCAACACACAGTTGCTCTCAGACCCGGCTCTGTTCACCACCAACGAAGGAAGCATCAGTTTCCGTGTTGTGCCCTCGGACGAGTTCGGTTTAGGCTCTGAGAACCATCAGCAGTTCACGGTGCGTCTGCGTAATTATCTTGCAAAACCAGACAACTGGGAGACTGCCAACTTCCCACGGCAACCGCTATCAAAGTTTTTTGGCACCTACAGCCGTGTGAAATATCAGTTCATGATAGAGCATCTGCACCTTATCGATTTCGAGATAAACTACAACACACAAACTGCCTACGACGAGGAACTGAATGTAGTCTCGACCGCTTATGCCGTCCATCTGCAGCAGGTGATGCAGATAGCTCTCGAAGAATATAATGCCACACACGACACCCCTCTCACGGATGAGTTCGGGAACCTGGTGATATTCTGATACAGAAGCATCAACAGCCAGCACAACACCTATATAAGAAGGCTCCCGATGCAAGCCAGACAATCACAGGCATAACAGGGAATTACCAAGTATAAAGCAAGGCAAACAACCATAAATAACGTAATCAACTTCATATAAAATGAATAAACTCAATACTTTCTCCCGCAATATCCGTCAACGCCTCACACCCCGCTACAGAGGATGGGAATCGTGGAAAAGCCTCGTAGGACATGGGCTGCTGTGCTGCTGTCTGGCGCTCAGCTCATGTTATGATGATTTGGGCAACTATGAATACCACGAACTGGAGACTGTGGACATAGATACTGCTGGCACCGGTATGCAGTCGGAGTATGCCATCATGCGATTCGACACACTCGTTCTCTCCCCGAAAGTATATTTCGAGGGCGAAGAGGTTACAAGTCCAGACCAGGCACCCCTGGATTACCAATGGACAATCTTCAGTGCCACATCAGGGACAGGTGCCAACGCCGTGATTGATACCATTGGGCACGAGCGGGTGCTGAATGCAGTAATATCCAGAACCGGGGGAAACTACCTCGTGCAGCTCACGGTCACCAACCGCAACGACGGCATCCGGCAGTTCTTCCGCATACCAGTGGCAGTGAGCGAAGTATTCGACGGGGGATGGATGGTGTTTTACGAACGCGCAGACAAGCCCGGCTATTCCGACCTCGCCCTTATCTACAACCCTTGGACGAAGCTCAACGTCAACTATAACCGCTATTATCTAAACTTGTATGAGACTACTAACGGGGAACCCCTGCGCGGTCATCCCATACGCTGTCTTGACATAGCCGTGTCGCTTGCTTCAGGAAACAATTATGTAGGCCTCTGCACAGACTACACCCTGATGGGCGTAAGCGAAAACGGGATTGAAAAAGCGTTGGAATTCAACGAGTTTTTCCACGAAGCGCCGTCAACGATGGCTCCTACATGGTATGGACAGCACGGCTCGGGAGTTATGAGCGGACAGAGTTCGGAAGTGCTGATCAACGACAACCACATCTATACCAACACATATTCGTTCAGTGCAACAGAAGGACGTAACACCCGTTTCGGAGTTCCAAAGATAGCCGATGGCATCGGAACTCTGGCTCCATGGAACGCTGAGGTGCCGCACACCCTCAATTATGGCATCGTGGTATATGACCAGACTAACCACTGCTTCCGGTATGCCGCATACAACTCGGCACGTCTCGAAACATTTGCCGGGCAGGCAGAAGATGCCGTCTTCGACATAAACAACACAGGCATGGAACTTATAATGGGCGACTGGGGGCGCGGAGCCAGCATGGGAGTGTCGCTACGCCCTTATGACTACCTGCTGATGTCACGGGGCGACGAGAGATACCTGGCTGTGACAAACTTCGCCACCACCGGTCCGCAAGACAATAATATAGCTGTAGGGCTTTATCCGCTGAATGCCCTCTGTCCGGGGATTACCGAGGCTACGAGCATCTCATCAAGCCATGTCGGAAACTTCATCTATTACAGTTCGGGAAACAAGGTTTACGATTTTGCCTACGACAGCCAACAGCCCGCAACAGTAGCATGGGAAGCAGAGACCGAGAACGAACTGGTCACCTGTGTACGCATCATGAAATACTATCATGGCACAATCTACGGCTATGGCATGGTGCCGACTTCAGACAATCTGATTCACATAGCCACGTGGAATCCCGAAACAAGCCAGGGACGAGTATATGAATATCTCATCAACCCGGCATCAGGAATCCTAAACACTGAAAACCACTACGAATATCCCATCCCGGGGCGCGTCAAGGATATGGCATGGAAGTTCTCCATGCAGTAAGGACCTCTCAAATCTGCCGGCAGAGTTCGGTCAGACTGAAGTCATTTAAACCAAACAAACCAAAGAACATCATATAAAAGAAACCAAACAGGAAACAAACAACAACCATAACACATGATGAAAATGAAAAACAAAATTCTTAACTACTTGCTGCCAAATCTGCAAGGAATGGTTTGGAGCATGGCACTGATGTTGCTTCCGCTTTCAGCAACAGCCCAAGGCATCGCTTTCGAACCGGAAGGAACAACTCTCGAGCAGGCTTCAGTAAAGGCCAAAGCTGAAAACAAGCTCATCTTCCTCGATTGTTTCACCACTTGGTGCGGCCCGTGTAAGATGATGTCCAACCAGGTTTTTCCGCAAGAGATCGTCGGAACATACATGAATCCGCGTTTCGTGAGCATCAAGATAGACATGGAAAGCGCTTATGGTGCGCCTCTGGCAAAGAAACTTCAGATTCAGGCATACCCGACCTTTGTCATCTTCAATGCAGATGCCAAGGAAATCGGACGTTTTCTCGGAGGCAGTAAGGCAGAGGAATTTCTGCAGAAGGTGCAGGACAAAAGCCGTGATGACGGTTCGTCGGAGTTGCAGGCCCGTTGGGACAATGGCGACCGCGACCCCCAATTCCTGATGTCTTACCTCAATACCCTCACAGCTACATATAAGGCTAATGACGCAAACAATGTAGCCGAAGCTTTGCTCGAGGACAAGGAGACTACATTTGCCGCCGACAGCACCCTGCGCATGGTATTCTTCCGCAATATCACCAACCCATTCGCTAAATCATTCATATACACAGCCAAGCACCCTGAAAACCTGATGGCTGCCACCGGCGAAATGCCTGTAAAGATGAAGGTTCAGAATGTTTTGAACAACTACCAGAGACAAGTAATTACGGAGAATGCTGACGGAAGCGTTACTCTCGACCAGGAGAAATTCGACAAATTCCAGGCTCTGCTCAAGGATCTGGCTGTTCCCAATGCTGACCACTATCGTCTCAGCACCCTGATAACTCTGGCTGAGAAGAAGAAAGACTACAACGCTTATCTCGGCTATATCCGCGAATATCTGTCGAACTCCAACCTGGATGCAGACGACATGCAGCTGGCTCGCTGGGTGAAGCCTTTCACTCCTGAAACTGACAACAAGTACAAACAGCAGATGAAGGCCATACTCCAACAGCGTATAGCACTCATAAAAGCCGGCAAACGACAGGCGCAGAGCTCTGTTGGCAATATGCGGCTCTCCCGTCCCACCGACGAACTTCTTGAGATGCTTGTAGGTGTACTCGACGGCAAGATGCCAGGACAGTAATCGCAGCAGATTCAACTATAATACCAGACGCGCTTCAACCGCATAACCACATATACAGACTAAGTAATTAAACATCTTCTTCGTACAAAGCCTTCCTATCCGGGGAGGCTTTGTTGTCTGTAGTTATAGCTGTTGCGCAGTGGGGCAAGTGAATTATCCGGCACAAAAAAATGAGCATATCTCAATTCTTATAAAACTCTTTATAAGCCGATAGACCATCAGAATTTACGTCGGGATATAATATCTCTCATCGCTGTCAGCAGAAAGCATAATAGCTCCCTCCTCTGCATACGCATGACCGATTTGGTTTAAAAGAAACGCATGCCAAAATACATCGGGGGTTAGGCATCAATACACCAAGGCCTGTTACACTTTTCATCGTGGCTTAATGCACCTTACACCAAGGTGTATTTGCATGTATTGTTGAATGCGATGAGATGTGGGCCTAAATGGGTAGAGCCAGGATGCAAGATGCAGAATAATGTGTGGTGTGGTCTGAGCTTTTTTTTACTGTTCGCTGAGGTTAAAGCGAGCATTAATGACTGTGGCCGAGACAAAGCGATATTTGATAATTGCCGATGAATACATGAGGTTAAGTTGTCAACTTGTCCAAGTCTCGGCGAGAGCAATAGGCTCAGGAAAAGGCGCTAATGACAAAGGTGGAAAGACTGTAGGCAAAGATGTGGCTAAGCAATGTAGTCTAAGCAATGTAGGCCAAGCAATGTAGGTTGAGGTGTCAAGGTGGCGGATTTAAGACCACTTCGTGAACTTCAACATTAGCATAAGCAAAATGCCTGTTGGCGACGAGCGATTACTTAAAGCTGGAAAAGAACGAAAGGTCAATATAGAGAGTCTGGCCTATTGGTTAAAAAAACTGACAATGCCGTCTGAGGACTGGTGCATAGAAGTGTGGCAAGGAAAGGATACGCTTACACGAAAAATGAGTTTTTCAATGAGTTTTTGGGGGTCAAACTGGAAATGCTATCACCCTGATATACAGGTAAATGTGGCTTCCGAAATGAGTTTTTACCCGATTTTTCTCAAAAAAAATATTTTTTTAAAAGTAAGTAAATATAAAAGTTTTTCGGCAAAAACCGGGAAAAAACTCATTTTTCAGAACGTAAGTTGCAGTCTATAAGGCGGTTAAGTATTTCGGATACCCCCCAAAAAACTCATTAAAAAACTCATTTTTCGTGTTTGGTGTCTCGAGATTCAGATTTTTCGCCATACCTTGGCGCTTTAAGAAAATATTTAACATTGGTTGTGTTGGTAGAATGCCTCGGCATCAACGGAAGTGAACAAAGAGACCCGTCGGACATCCTTATTGGAAGAACCGACGGGCCTTGATTATAATTATAGAGGTATGGATATGCCCTATCTGAGCAGAACCTTTCTGTAAGAACCTGAGTTGTCCGGAACCATATTGAGTCCACGGCCAAGGGTGGAGACACGCTGACCGGACATATTATAAATGCCCTTGCGCGAGAACGTAGCTGCAGAGGCCGGTATTCCTTCCACAGTCACTAACTCGGCATACTGCTCCTGACTTACAAAATGCATAGTGGCATTTACCCTAACCATCTTGTCGTTGGCAACAAAGGCAAAACTTGCCTTGTAGTCTGAGCCCTCATCACAGCGGTATCTGCGCTCATACTGAGTAACCTGTTTGTTTCCAAGAGAATCGGTCCACTCCCAATCCCACACAATGCTGTTGTAATGAGTCTCCGGCGCACGGCGTTTGGCCTGCTGCAGGGAGCCGCCTCCGATGCTGTCTGGCTTTTCAGGATCATAAGTGGTCCAATAATCATAAAAATAATATTTCAAAGTGTCGCTGCTTTCGTTTATCTTAACACAATAGACGGCGGGATATGCGTTGTGACTGTGATAAGGGTCCCAACCGCCTCCCCATTTTGTATATTCGCCATCTGCATCTCGCCAGCCATCGAAGATACTGTTATATTCAGTGGGGCAATATGAGCCGTTCACATTGAGCCCACACACATTGGCCTCAGTAATGGTTTCTATACCCAAAGCCTGACATATCTCGTTGACATCAAGCTTGGAATATGTGAGTTGGGCCTCCTGGTCGGTGATTGCCAGAGACATGACGCTTTCCACCTCGATGGTTTTCACCAGGTCCGGGCCTTTAATCTCAAAAGAGATGGAGTAGGAGTCGGTGGTGTTGGAGGTGAGGGTGTCGGTGGTATGAGTGGCTATATTGGCCTGCACCAAAAGAGCCTCTGTAGTCACGATACGGTATTTGTGACCCTCTACATAGTTGTAGTCAAAATTTACAGCCAATCCCTTTCCGGGTTCTGAGGATGCCATTGCCTTTATAGGTTCTGTTTCATCATCCACATACAAGTCGTAGTTCACTGCCAGCATATTGAAGAAGGTAAGCTGAAAGTTGGCTGGATTTGTGTAGGTGAGAGTTATCCCGACCAGATTCAGTTCGTCGATGTTTTGAAATGTCTGTTGGTCATCGATATTCCATGTTGCTGTGCCCCACTCAAAGTCTTTAGCTTGGACCGTGGTGCAAAGCGTCATCAAGGATACGATGGCAAGAAGTAGTTTGTGTTTCATAAATAGAGTGATTTGAATAGGTTGAAAAATGGTTTTGCATGGCAAAGGTAAGCACTTTTTTCTTTTTTTAAACTTTTTTTCTGTGTTTTTTTCATTTTTGCTAACTATTATATAACTTTGTGCCGAAAACAATACTACTTAGCCATGAGACAGATATTTTTTAAGGCCGTTTGTTTACTTGCTATTATCTCTGTTAACACCGATATAGTTTCGGCACAATCATTTACCCGCCCTACAGCAACCTCTGTGGATTTCACTTGCACAGATGGGCACCACTGTATCTTGGATTTCTACGGGCCGAACATCGTAAGGCTCTTCTCTGACCCTGCCGGCGGACAGATGCGCTCGCCACAAACCACGCCCCAAGCGGAAATCCTGACTGGGAATCCGCGCCGTGATGCTGGAACGATAAGCGTGGCGGATGCGGCCGACGGATATTGGTCGGCAACCACTGCCCAGATGAAAGTGAGGGTGCGCAAGGCCGACGGCATAATAATACTGAATGACGCTAATGGCCGGCATGTGGTTACACAACTGGAGCCGACTCAGTTCGAGCAGGGGCGGACGACCGTGACCCTCTCATGCAAGCCTTCGGAGTATTTTTTCGGAGGAGGCGTGCAGAACGGACGTTTCTCCCATCGCGGACAGGTCATTGCCATCGAAAACACAAACAACTGGGTGGACGGCGGCGTAGCATCCCCAAGCCCGTTCTATTGGAGCACGGCCGGATATGCTGTAATGGCATACACATTCAGTCCGGGTAAATATGACTTCGGAGCGAGCAATGCCAGCCAGGTGCGCCTAACCCACAACAGCAGCTATCTTGACCTCTTCCTTATGGTAAATGAGGGCTGCGTGCCACTGTTGCGCGATTACTATCAGCTTACGGGCAACCCTGTCCTGCTGCCAAAATTCGGCTTTTATGAAGGGCATCTAAATGCCTATAACAGAGACTACTGGAAGGATGTCACTCCTGTTGAAGACACAGATACTCCAGATGCTCAGACCGCTTCTGCAGACCAGATGCATAAAGCCATGACATCACCCGACGACGGGCAGCAGGGGGCAATTGTCTTTGAAGACGGCAGATACTATAAAGAATCACAAACAGACAACGGCGGCATCCGGGAAAGCCTCAATGGCGAACTGGAAGGAAATTACCAGTTCTCTGCAAGAGCGGTCATAGACAGATACGAGGCTGCCGACATGCCTCTGGGATGGGTGCTGCCAAATGACGGATACGGCGCAGGCTACGGACAGACAACCACCCTCGACGGGAATATCGCCAATCTGCGGAGCTTCGGCGAATATGCGCGCTCCAAAGGCGTTGAGATTGGACTGTGGACACAGAGCGACCTACACCCCAAAGAGGGGGTTGAGGCACTGCTGCAGCGCGATATAATCAAAGAGGTACGCGATGCCGGAGTCCGCGTCCTGAAGACCGACGTGGCATGGGTTGGCGCTGGCTACTCATTCGGACTGAACGGAGTAGCGGATGTGGGTGAGGTGATGCCCCGATATGGCAACAATGCCCGCCCGTTTATAATCAGTCTCGACGGATGGGCTGGCACTCAGCGATATGCAGGCATCTGGAGCGGCGACCAGACTGGCGGCGAATGGGAATATATCCGTTTCCATATACCGACATACATAGGCTCTGGACTGAGCGGCCAACCAAACATATCTTCAGATATGGACGGCATCTTCGGAGGTAAAAACACAGCTGTAAACGTTCGGGACTTCCAATGGAAGACATTCACGCCTATGCAGCTCAATATGGACGGATGGGGAACAAATGCCAAGTATCCGCAGGCGCTGGGCGAACCCGCCACAAGCATCAACCGCACCTATCTGAAGCTGAAATCTATTCTGATGCCATATCTCTACTCCGTTGCCCATGAGGCTACCGACGGGCTGCCTATGATTCGCGCCATGTTTCTCGAAGAGGCCAACCCATTCACTCTCGGCACAAGCACCCGCTACCAGTTTATGTGCGGTCCGAGCATTCTCGTGGCCCCAATATACCAGAATACTGATGCCGACGAGCAGGGAAATGACATCCGCAACGATATCTATCTGCCTGAAGGACAGTGGATAGACTTCTTCAGCGGCGAATGCTATGAGGGAGGACAAATCCTTAACGGCTTCAATACGCCGCTATGGAAACTGCCGGTGTTTATCAGGCGAGGTTCAATCATACCACTGACACATTCGCACAATAATCCCAACCAGATAGACCGCAAGTTGCGCACATTCATGTTCTATCCCAAGGAGCATACCGAGATTACGGTTTATGATGACGACGGCCTTACAGAGGAATATCGCAGTGGCGCATCGGCTTCAACAAAGGTGGAGAGCGAACTGAACGAGAAGAAAAAGTATCTTACCATAACCGTCCATCCCACCGAGGGCGATTTTAAGGGATTCGAGAAGAACCAATCCACCGAATTTATCGTAAACCTGCAGAAGAAGCCCAAGAAGATTGTGGCACGCGTTGACGGATACAAGGTTGATTTGGACAAAGCCCACAACAGAAAAGACTTCACTGAGAACACCGATGTCTGGTTCTACGACCCTGCACCTGAATACAACCGCTTTGCCACGGGCGGAACTCCGATGGCCGAAATCAGTGTGCAGCACTCACCGAGACTCTATGTCCGCATTGCAGACAAAGACATAACACAAAGCACCCTGACACTGGAGATAGACGGATACACATATGACACTTCCAACAAAAAACTGCACAAGCACGGGAAGATCTCTGTGCCTGTGCTGAGACAGGGCGACGAGCAACAAGCCTATTCCATAACCCCGTCGTGGCAAGGTGTCACAGGTGCAGACTATTATGAATTGAAGCTGACCAGCGGCGGTGAGAACGGCACAGAACTGGTGTCAACACCTATATACACTCAGGTAGGAGCAGACGAATCTGACACTCAGGCCCTGCGTCCTACGACATTTACATTTAATGACCTTAAGCCGGAAACAAGCTACGAAGTGGCAATCAGGGCCGTCAATGCCGACGGGGCAACACCTTGGGCCACAACTGTTTTCCGCACTGTGGCCGATCCGCTTCGGCTTGCTCTGCACAACGTGACTGCAGAGACCTCCTGTCCCAATCAGCCAGGACAGGATATCAGCCACCTCTTTGATTTCGACGAGAAGACCATCTGGCATACTGCATGGAGCCAGCCCGCCGTACCATTTGACATGATGATTGACCTGCATGCAATAGCCGAAGTGGACAAACTGCAATATATCCCGCGCTCTGATGCAGGCAACGGCACAATTACACGAGGCAGCATCCAGACAAGCATTGACCGCATCAACTGGTCTGACAAGCAGGAGTTCCAGTGGGCTGCCGACGCCAGCACCAAAACGCTCACACTCAGCACCCCATCGGCTATCCGCTACATACGTCTGCATGTGGATGATGCACATGGAAGCTTCGGCTCTGGCCAACAGCTCTATGTATTCCGCAAAGAAGGCACCGAGGCCATGCTGCCAGGTGATATCAACCACGATAACCGCGTGGATGAGAACGACTTGAAATCATACATGAACTACACCGGCTTGCGCAACGGTGATGGCGACTTCGAAGGATATATCTCCAGGGGGGACCTGAACCGCAACGGCCTCATTGATGCTTATGACATCAGCGCTGTAGCCATAGAACTGGAGACTGGAGTCTCCTCACGCCGTGTGGAGCCTGTGGCCGGCACTATCAGGGTGACCACTGACAGGAAAACAGCCCAAACCGGAGACATCATTAGACTCACTGTGAGCGGCAAAGGCCTGGTCAGCGCCAATGCAATCAGCATGGCCATTCCGTATGACGCAAGCAGATTCGAGTATGTGGGTATTCAGCCCAACGGCACAAAAGAAGCCCGCAACCTGACTTGTGACCGCCTGCATACCAATGGGCAGAAAGCTCTCTATCCGACCTTTGTCAACTGTGGGGAGAAACCATATTTTGAGGATGGTACCCTGATGGTTATCCGTTTCCGGGCAAAGAAAAACGGAACTGTTGACCTCCAGCCACAGGACGGCATGCTCATTGACAAATATCTCAATGTGAAAGGCTTTTAGAATAATGCTTCAAGATGGCAAACCACGACCGTACAAAAGAACTTGGCACTAAGCCCATAGGCAGTCTGCTGATGCAATATGCCGTTCCTGCCATTATAGCAATGACGGCTTCATCGCTATACAATATGGTGGATAGCATCTTCATCGGACAGGGAGTGGGGGCAATGGCCATAGCCGGACTGGCCATAACCTTCCCGCTTATGAACCTAAGCGCAGCCTTTGGGGCTATGGTTGGTGTGGGCACTGCGACAATGATAAGCGTGAGACTGGGACAGAAGAACCGCGAAGAGGCACAGCAGTTCTTCGGCAATTCACTAACGCTAAACGTGCTCATCGGCTTGATATTCATGGTCGGCGTGCTGGCCTTTCTTGACCATATACTTTATTTCTTCGGAGCTTCAGAGCAGACCCTGCCCTATGCCCGGGAGTATATGGAATGGATTCTCTACGGCAATGTATTCACCCACCTCTATTTCGGCCTCAATGCCGTATTGCGCTCTGCCGGCCATCCACGTACGGCGATGTATGCCACAATTCTTACCGTGGTACTTAACACCGCACTCGACCCGATATTCATCTATGGCCTGCATCTCGGCATCCGCGGAGCGGCCATAGCAACGGTCATCTCTCAGTGTGTGTCTCTCATCTGGCAGTTGTATATTTTTTCACGGCCCACAGAGGTGGTGTTTATACGCCGCGACACACTGTGGCTGCGCGGGCGTATAGTGGGCGGTATCCTGAGCATTGGTCTCTCACCCTTCCTGATGAACGCGTGCTCATGCCTTGTCGTTCTGCTCATCAACCGAGGCATGCTGGAGTATGGCGGCGACATGGCTGTCGGGGCTTACGGCATAGTTAACCGTGTGCTCTTCCTCTTCGCCATGATAGTGATGGGGTTCAACCAAGGCATGCAGCCTATTGCCGGCTACAACTACGGGGCACAACTGCACGAGCGTGTCCGCGAAGTGCTCTACCGCACCATAACCTATGCCACCATAGTGATGACAACGGGCTTCATCATCTGCGAACTCTTTGCAGAAGTCATAGTTCAGGCATTCACTACCGACCCGGACCTCATCGCTAAATCAGCGCGGGGGATGAGGATTGACATGGCTCTTTTCCCAATAATCGGATTCCAAATGGTAACGGGCAATTTCTTCCAAAGCATCGGCCAGGCAGGCAAAAGTATTTATATGTCCTTGACAAGACAGCTTATATTCCTTGTCCCGGGACTGCTCATCCTGCCACGATTCTGGGGACTGGACGGCGTATGGATCAGTCTGCCTGTAAGTGATGCTCTGGCGGCGCTCAATGCCGGTGTGCTGTTATATATGCACATAAAGGACACAAGAGCCGCCATCGGCGAAAGTGCAGCGCCTGTGCCGCAGACGGCCGGACATGGCAAAGAAGAGCTGGGAATGGGGCTGCTGAGACTGCCGCGGCGCATTCAGTATTTTGCCGCCAACCGTGTCGCACCTTACCTGCCTCTCTTCTCTATGTTCCAACCCAACAGCAAGGAGGAAGACAACTGACACCCGAACCATGAAACGCATTGGATTACTAAGCGACACCCACGCCTTTTGGGATAATAAATATCTTGAATACTTCGAAGAGTGTGACGAGATCTGGCATGCCGGAGATATCGGCTCAACAGAAGTGGCTGAACGACTGGCCGCATTCCGGACTCTGAGAGCCGTAGTAGGCAACTGCGACGGGGGAGACCTGCGCCGTATGTTCCCGCAGCGCCTGCGCTGGGACTGCGAGGGGGCCGACGTACTTATGACACATATCGGGGGCTACCCGGGACACTATGACCGCAGCATCATAGGCCAGCTATATGCGCGGCCCCCGAAACTGTTCATCTGCGGACACAGCCATATCCTCAAAGTGAAATATGACAGCACACTCGGTCTTCTGCACATAAACCCTGGTGCTGCCGGAATCCAAGGATGGCATCAGGTCCGAACCCTAGTCCGCTTTACTGTTGACGCAGGGCAGTTTTCCGACCTCGAAGTGATAGAGATGGGCAGGTGATTTTATAAAGCCTTCACTGTTTAGCCTTCAGCCCTCAGCCCTCAGCCTTTAGACTCTAATATGCTATTTTACAGTACGTATTATATACTTTTTTTCTAAAAATTCCATTTCAGATAAAAAAAATAGGCAAAACGTTTGGCATTAGCAAATAAATCTCTAACTTTGCAACCGATACAAACGTCAAGGCCTCTTAAGAGCCTTATAGCGAAAGAAAAGCTTTTTATTAACCTATATTTATTAACTAAATCTTTCACATTATGAAAAAAGTCTTTACATCTATTTTGCTGCTCGCAGCATTATTGATGCCAGCTTTCATTTCAGCTAGTGCTCAGACAGAGAGCGCTTTTGTGAACACTGATTTCTCTTCTACCGATGGCTGGACAGCCGTTGTTTCAGAGGGCTTCAGGGATTATGGCTCTGGTGCGATTGGTTCCTACCGTGTTCGTACCGATGACTTTATTCCCGCTGCCACTGTCGACGACACCCACCTGGAAACAGAGTATTGCATTGGTGTTGAGGCACGCTGGGCTGGAAACTTCGCATCGTACACTCAGGTATCACAGGCTAATTTGCCAGCAGGAAACTATTCTATCTCATTCGACGTGGAGAATGTGAATGCCGGAACTACAAAGGCCACCTACGAGAACCGGTTCTTTGTAACTGTCGGCGAACAGCAATTTGCCGATGAACAGACTGAGTGGATGGATGGCAAGAGCAGCTGGACTACCCACACCATCTTCTTTACTGTTACTGAAGAA
>JAILPK010000027.1 GCA_024699495.1 Bacteroidaceae bacterium
TCTACACGGATAACAAATCATATCAAAACCCTTTCGCACTCACTGACGGCTAAGAAACCGAATTCGCGGGTTAACGGCAGCATAAAGCCCATGTAATGCTTGAAGGGGTAAGGGGAAGGTGGGCGCATACTTTCAATAATCATCCCGCTATATCAGACAAAGTGCAGAATGACGCAGCAGAACGGTACATTAAGTAGCCGAAACAATTAGTTGCGGATTTTAGGTATGAGTTCACGAAAGGGCAAAAAGTTCCTGTCCCCTTTTGCCTTTGCCGAGCCCGATGCCGCCTCGATGGAGATGCTTCGCATGGCGATGGAGCGTCTGAAACTGTCAGCCCGCGCCTACACCCGCATCCTCAAAGTCTCCCGTACCATCGCCGACCTTGAAGGCTCTGAGAAAGTGCAGAGCCACCACATCGCTGAGGCTATTGGCTACCGCAACCTCGACCGTGACAACTGGGCCGAGAGAGGGTAACAATCCAAGATAGGATAAAAGTTCCCACGATTGACAGCAGGCAGAAGAGGGGGAAGTTAGTGTAGCTGAATCTCATTATATGATAATAGACCGGGTTGGCCATGAAGTAAAACATCAGGCTATTCATCCCGATGAAGAACAGGAGCCTGCTTTTAATATTGACCAGACGAAGCAGATAGATGCATAGGAACACAAAGGCGATATGCAGGACTATGCGGTTGTAAAACGCAAGATAAAGCATCGCGATAACGAGCATCGCGGCTGAACAGACAACGAGCGTTGGCAGTTTCTCAAAAGCATCGTATTTATATGCCACCAGCGCCCCCAGAGGGAAACAGAGAATGGTGTTGAACCACCACTCGCCGAAGCCCAGCGCAGCCATAGTCACCATATAAACGAATGTCGCCGCGAACAAGGCGATTACTATTTTTCCCATCGAGAGTCGTGACTTGAAAAGGCAGATGGTGACGATATACGTCGCAACGATAACCTTGAAGAACCAGTTGTCGAGATGCGGGTGAATGGAGAAGGTGATTATTTCCCAGAAAATCTGAGGGGTCAGTTCGTTGCGGCTGAAGATGAAAAGCACAGGCAACTCCACAATCCAATAGATTACAAGCGGCTCGCACAGTCGGCTGACTTTTGAGAGCAGATACTTCTTGTCAATGGTTCCCGCCCGCTTGCTAAGCGAGAGAAACAACCCGTAGCCCGATAAGAACAGGAATACGCTCACACCCAGACTGCCCCACAGCTCCATGTGCAACCGGCTGAGCCATGCGGGAAAGTAATAAGCATCGTCACCCACAGGATAGCGAAGAAACGAATGTCCCACAATGATCATTAGCATCACTATGCCACGCAGGTTGTATGTGTCTTCGTAATCCAGTAAGGGACGTTTATTATTCATCAGAAAAAGACTCTCTGTTTATTTCAGTTCCACGCGGAAGGTGGTAGAGTTCACAGTCACGAGATAGGAGCCACGTGGCAGTTCTGTCAGCGAAAGGGCATAGGTGCTACCCTCAATGTCTTCGTCCCGCCACTGGAGGTCTGAGTCGGTGACGATAGTGATGTGACTGTTGCGCGGCAGACCGAAGAAGAGGATTTGCTCGTTTAGGGTGCTGGCGCTCTTGGCTGAAGCCGGAAGCCCCTTGGTTGAAGTGCCAGCCAGAAGAGCCTTACCCTGCTGATAGCGCACCACATCGCCCTGATTGTAGGTGATGATGGTGAGCATCGTGGATACTTGAGTCTGGCGCGGCTGATGTTTTACAGCCGGATGTGTGCGCAGATAGATGAGCTGTTGTGTGCCGTCGTTCATGCGCAGGGTAACACATCTGCCGTTGTTCGGCAGAGAGTCCTGTTCAGCGACAGCAGACGAGTCAGCCGCCGCCGAGCCTACGGACATGGTGGTATGTGAGCAGGCCGTAAGCGGCAGTATGCATAGCAGCAGGGTGATGAGTTTATGATTATGCATATTATGGATTTTGTACAGCCAGTGGCTCTTTCCTTATTTTCCTCACGGGGCGTATGGAGCGTCCGTAGAAGCAACGTCCGCCCTCGTTGTGCGGTACTCCTTCTTCCTCGACATTGTTGAAGTGTAGTCGCCAGGCGTTGGTCTTCTCTTCCTTGGTGAGTTCCCTGGCATCGCCTTCGCCTATACCTTCCTCGCCCTCCTCTTCTTCTTCGAGTTCTATCTTATTGGACACGGCGTTTTGTACTTCTTCCATTTCGGGTTCGATTTCACCTGTCCAGTAGCAGCCTCCGATGCCGTTGCTGTAAAGCTTTGTGCCATATTTGTTGCCGGCGGCTGGCAGGAAGATGCTGACACCGTTGATAGTACTGGTGAACTTCATACCGAGAACCTTGTTAACGGTGGTCCACTCCATCTTGCAGTATTTAATCAACTCAGCAACCTCCTCATCAGAGGGCATACGCCATCCCTCGTTTTCACCTACATTCCACGCGGCAGCCACGTCATATTGGGGATCGCCGCAGATACTGTCCTTCTCCGGAAGTGTGTAGGTGTCAGCAGTATATTCTTTCTTTGTTTTCAACTCACCCCAGGCATAGTAGTTGCCATATTCATGTTCCTTGGCTGCACCTACATTGTAGCACGCCCATTCTACAGTGAGTCCGAGGTCTGTAGCACAGCGCATCTTCTCTTCAGGCGGCTGAGTGGTAAATGACTTGATGTCGCCATAGATGATTTTTTTGGCCCCACGTTCGATATATGAAGCCCAAGTGCGATAAATATATGTGGTGCTTGGTTCAAGGTAGTCACACCTTTCTGTGAAAGAGACTTTGTCTTCTTTGCCCTCCTTCTTTTCTTCTACGGGTTTTTTGGCAACGAATACCTCATTGTGTACGAGGTCTTTATCTTCGCAGAAGAGAGTCGCATTAGTAGAGCCATCCTTGTTTTCTGCTTTTTTTACAATCCATCCAATCTGATATTCACTTTCTGTTGTTTCTGCAAATCCCTTAAGGCCCAGGGCATAGCCATGCATGTCGCAATGGTGCTTGGCAACTCCAGTGGCATCCTCGGTAAATACAGATGGCGGAATAACGATATCTGACTCTGGTGTAGCGCGAATGGGGTCAAAGAAGGGAGGATCAAAAAGTGGTGCGACTTTGTAAATACCTCGCGGAACGTTCTTGAATTCAGTAGAGTAGTTTCCCTCGTCACTGTTAAACCACCCCTTCTCTTTCTTTGGCTCGAACGAGGTAGCCACTTTTGTCTGTGTGCCGTCTTCATTCACCTTGTAAATACCCAAGCCGAGGCCAGCGTTAAGAAAGGTGCGGGGGAACTTCTCGTAAAGGGGATCACCGTGGTTGGGATTCTTGTATGGGGTTGTGAATGAGATGACGCCTCGGTTATTGAGGCTCTTTTCCCAGCCTGAAGACAGTTTCGGAAATCCGAAGCCGGGGAAGATGCCATAATACCTCGGATCAGTTACATCGAATCCGTCTGCTTTTTCTTGTTTGACGATTCCCAGATATATCAAGAAATCTTTTGCGCTGAAGACATCATGTTTAGCCAATTGAACTTTTAAATCCAGATCGCCGCGCCCTTTTATGAACATGTGCGAAGGTGACCACTTAGTATAGAAGCGTGCGGGTTCATACTCCGGCTCTTCTTTTGTCTTTTCGATGTTGAGCTGAAACCACGGACCTATCTTGAAATCGAGTTTAGTATTGAATACTCTCTTATCTAGGAGGTTGAAGTTCACATTGAGATTCCACGCGAGCCAAAGGTACGCGGAGCCAAGATGGTCAATATCATCACCGATGTCAGAGTCACCAAACTCGAAACCTTCGGGATACAAACCAGACTGATCCTTATAGCCGCCATGTTTCGTCATGTCGGTGAAATGGGGGCCTGAATTGTTGTGTTCAACCTCAAAATCAACAATCTTCTGTATCTTGAATTTATAGCCTATATCGGTCTCTCCACCGACCTCCGCATAAACGTCGGTGACACGAATTTCCACCTCGCCGATTTTGACAGGAGGAATAGCTGGGGGAATCGGCGGAGTAAATATGGGAATTGCGGGTTGTTTCTTAAGTATCTCAAACGTATGGCCCACGCTACCTTCGATTTTCAGGTTCACTTTGCCACGAACAATTGGCAGCATGGTAGGTCTAAAGTACAAATATAGCGAAGGGAAAACATTGTCATCCTTATCGTAGTAGCAATCTACGACTAGTTTTTGTCTATAGTTGAACTCAAATTTCAGATCCTTCAAACCTACGAAGTGTTTGTCAGTGTTTAACCATTCTGGCCTTTTATCCTTCGGAAGAAGCTTCAGCAGATTAATATCTTTGGCTTCCGTTTCATAGTGAACACCAGTGACATAGTCTGGATAATAAGTTTCCTCTTCTCCATTTTCTTTGACAAACGTCAACATCTCTGGCTTCCATACAAAATTCTTATTGAAGGGGTCGATATTCTCTCTGTTGCCAGAATGTGGGGCATCCCATTTGGGTTTCTCATTATTGGAATCATCTACTGGTGCAGAAACCATGACAGCTGTGAGACGGCGGAAGATGTCACCCATCTCCACCTCGGGGTTGCATGTAACGAGGGCTCCTTCGGCTGTGTATTGTGTGCTCAGAACCCTACCGGTAAACTGAATGTATTGTCCGTTAACAGTGCACATGGCGACCACAACCTCACCCTTTTCGGGTAAGAGACGGTGCGGAATATCCCTGCGGAAGAGGATGGATGTACTGTCGGCACGTAGCAAGAACGCCTTTTGCTCTTCCGAGAGCATCACCACATCGTCCTGCAGCTCTATCTTGGGCTGTTCGCACAGTACGCTGTCAATCGCGGCCAACGGAATACGGTATATGCTGTCTGGGGTATAGACGATTTGCGTTACATAGTCTGTGTGTTCAACACCATTGGCGTCGATGCGTGAGAATGTGATGCTATCTACCTCGCTGTCGGTAAACCCATGAAAATGGTCATCATTACGATAGATGTACGTCACGTTTTTCACCGTGGGCATCAACTCCTGGACCTGATCTTGGTCCTCAGTCTGTTCCTGGGACTGCTCCTGC
Organism: Bacteroidaceae bacterium; assembly: GCA_024699495.1. Lineage (GTDB taxonomy): Bacteria > Bacteroidota > Bacteroidia > Bacteroidales > Bacteroidaceae > Physcousia. Next base: position 5,032 of record JAILPK010000027.1, read on the forward strand.
GCCTGTATCTTGGTGGTGGAAGCACCCAGCGCTAACGAGAGGAGTAAGAGTATATTCAGTAGGCGTTTCATAATAGTACGATTTTATGGAACTGTCCGTTGACATCAAGCATATAGACTCCGGATGCGAGGCCAGTCAGATTGATGATGAAATGCCCTGAGCGATGCGTGGACATTATCTGCTGACCGTTGATGGTATAGAGTCTGGTTGTGCCGCCACTGGGTACGCGGCTGAGGCGGAGCTGGCGATCTACCACTTCCCATTTCACCTGCAAAGGGGTTTTCGGCACAATCTCAACACCGTTGGCATCCTCGTTAGTAAACCTGTAGAACTTAACCCTGTTGCGCGGCAAGGTCTTGGTGTTGAGGGCGGTGGTTATGACGAAGAGGCTGTCCTGATAGGTTATGCGCGGCTCGGTGAGCAACGGCACCTTTTCAACGGTTCCGTCGGTGAGTGTAATCACCATGGTGTTGAAACGCGGCTCATCATCCGTTTGTGCAGACAGGCCGAATGGGATTATGGCGAGGATGAAAAGAAGTATGTGTCTCATTGTGTGATTGATATTAAGTTATTCAACCGTCCGTGGACGGCTCCGTCGAAATCCATTTCAAATTCCAGCTCTCCCGTGGCGAAATCGTAAGGCAGGTAATAGCGGAACCTCACCTTGCCGCTGTTTGGACGAGAATGCCAGATGCGGAACATGGTGTAAGTGATGTCGTGGTCTGTACGAACCTCACCGTAGCCACGCAATTCATCGTTTATGAAGGCGGCGATGCGCAGCCCCTCGGCATCGTTGTGATAATCCAGGACGTTGACATCAGCATAGACAATCATGTCGTAGGGATAGGTCTCATTCAGCTCCCGCCAGTTGTCGATGACTGTCACGTGGCAGGCATCTTCGAGGCGTGAGTTGACTGTAGTCACCCGCACGTCTGCCTCTCCGACCTGCGTGGCAATCACCGATCCGTTCTGAAGCACATTAATTACGCCAGTGCTGTCAATCAGTTCCCAGTAGGCTGTTACGTTGGTTATGGTATCGGGCAAGAAGCGCATGTTCAGGCGGCAGGTGTCGCCTAACATCAGCACCACGCTGTCCCGATCCAATTCCATCCAAAGAGCTGCAATCGGTTCATCCTCGAAGACTTCGCATGAGGAGAGCGCCACAGACCCAATGAAAAGACTGACAAGCCAGCGGGTGAAACGATGGGGCTTATGATTGTTATGGAAAATGTGTGTCATAGTCAAATCAATTATCTTCTTTCACTTTAACAGTCACCACGTTGCTCATGGGGCTGTATCTGTCGTCGAACCAACGGAGTTGTGCACGCACGTTCACAGACATCCCGCTGCTAATGCCTTTGAGGCGTCCGATACGTGCATTCTTCTCATTAGCCTCAAAGCTTGCCAACGGCTCGAACTGTCCGTTGCCACGGTCTATCTCGACATAGCACCAGTAGCCCTCGGGGGCATCCGGGGTTGTCTGCCAGTCCAATGTCAGCTGGCGCGCTTTGCCGTCGTATGAAGCCGAAAGTGTCACGGGTACGTTGATGAGGTCGGGACCGGTGTGCCGGATGCCTACGGGATAGCTCAAATCGCTGACGATGTGGGCAGTGCTTACGGCCTCAATTGCGTAGAAGTAGCGGTTCTTGCGGTCAGCAGGCGGCATATCCTGAGTGTGAACGATGTTGTCTGTCACACGGTTTGCATCCACAACCTGAACGATAATCCAAGGCGAATCGTCACCCTTTTGTCGCCGGTACATGCGATAGGCAATAACATTGTGTTCGGCCTGGGTGCGCCAGTTGATGAACACAGTGCTGTCGTTCTGCCAAACGGAGTCTGCGACACAGGTGAAGGGCTTGTCATAGCTGAGGCGCTGCACCTGAAGGATATCGCTGAACTCTGACGAGTTGCCAGCGTAATCCACAGCCTTCAGACGGTAATAGATGTAGCGTTGGTTCAGTCCGGTGACCACTGTGGTGTCGTAAGCCACGGTGTCGCGTATGACTCCAAGTCCCGTAACCTGAAGGAAAGCGTGCAGGGTGTCGTTGGCGACATAAAGCTGATAGCCTCGCACGTCTTTTTCCTGATTGGGAGCCCAGCGCAATTCCACGATACCGTCGGGACGCATGGTGTAGCGCAGGTCGGTGGGTGGATCGGGCGGAACGACATCGTCCAGCACGATGGGCTTCGGCATAGACGAGCCCATGTTTCCGGCTTTGTCCACGCTGGCAATAACCACCATGCCAGAGGTTAAGTCGTTGATTTTTAAACGCTTCACCGAGTCGCCCGGAGGGATAAGATCCTCGTGGAGCGGAATCCAGTCGTTGGCAGTCAATTCGTTGAAATAGAAAATCTTGTAGCCAATGAGGTCGGCTTCGAGTGAATCCTTTATGAAGTGTACGTCCACAAACACATCCACGCTGTCGCTGCGATCCACTTTCATGAAGGTAATCATAGGCGGCATCGGGGCGATGATATCGCCGAGAACAGTGGTGTGAACGGGGCTCCAGGGGCCTTTCTCTGCAAAGCTGTCATAGCCGCGGATGCGATATTCGTAGGTTCCCTGATTTTCCACTTTATCGGTGAATTGGTTCTGATAGGCGGGGCGTTCCTCGCTGCTGTAAGTGATAAACGGCTTTTTGTTCAGCTGCTGCCACTCGCCACCGGGTGTGCGGCGCTCGATGTCAAAGGCGGTATAGTCGCCTGCATTAAGCGGCCAGTAGATGATAATATCCCTGCCGGAGCTGGTGCTGTCGGTAATCTCTGGCTCGAAGGGCGGGTGTACGTACGGGACATTTTCCAGTTGCGCTGTGCCGGCTGTGACATTGAGTTCCTGCGTGGGAATAAGCGGTTTGACAAAGTAGTAGTAGGTTTGTCCCGGCACTACGTTGCGGTCGGTGAAGCGCATACACATGGCTTCGGCCAGGTCGGCACGGAACTCGGCAATCATCAGTGCGTAGGCAAAGCGTGTCTGCTGTTCGTCATAGAGATCCATAATTGCCGACATACCATTGCCCTGGCCCGTAGCCTTGGCGTTCTTCATGACATCTTCCATCTTATTGCCGGCTTTCCACATCAACTGTGCCGCTAAGCCAGCCATAGAGTCAGTGGGCAGGAAGCGTTTCTGCATCTGCTCCAAAGAGAGTGGCATAAACCGCCGTACAAGCGTGTCCATACGGCCCGTTTCACCGTCAGAGCTCATGCGTGTGATGCAGTAGCCATACTTCAGGCCGAGTCGCCACGGTGCAAATTCCGTGTGAGCCCAGCGCAGCACGATGCTGTCGCCATAGGCACGGGTCGTGAGCATGGTGGGAATAGACTCCAGGCGCTTACGAGACACGGTGTCTAAGAGTGCGACGCTGTCCTCTGGGATAATGGTGCTGTCTGAGCGGAATATGTATGGGTTCATTATGGAGCCGTAGGGCTCTTTCCCATCCTTGGTGCTCGTGGTGTCCTGAACGATGCTGTCAGTCTGGATAGTCGCAACGTAAGCGTTGTCAGACATGACCCTTGGCTGCCCTATTGATGTGAGGGCAGCCCCCACTCCCAGTGGGATAAGCAGGAGCGGAAGCATGAGCATCTTATTTCTTCTTTTATGCATATATCTCTTTAACTTTTTAACCCTTTAACTTTTTAACTTAAATAGCATTTGCCTGGAGGCCCGCGATTGCAGCCCGCCTGCGTGAATAGTCGTAAACCTTAACATCACTGTTGCCAGTGGAGTAGTTTGTAAGCGTACGCTGGTTCAGACCATATCCATTTTGTTTCTTGCCATACCACATATTCCTCTCATCGCTTAGGAGGAAGAGGTATATGTCGTCTGCGGTGGTTACGAATAGCTGGTCCACATTAATATTCTTGCAGAACTCGAGCATGGCGGTACGTGCTTTGTAGTTGTCCTGTGTCACTGGGACAGTGGTTGTCTTTCTGTCCTTTAATGTCACACGCAAACGAACATCTGCATCTGGGAAGAACTCATGGCAGGAATCGAACCATTTCTTCAATTCGTCAGCTTTGTTACAGATCACTGTTATCTTGTTTTTGCTGATGGTGAGCTGATTGCTGCTGGTGAATGTAGATGCCATGGCTGCGATGGCCTTTGCTCCCTGCAAGGAGGTGACAGGACAATACTTGATTGTTCCGCCCACGTTGACCATCGTCTCAATATTCACGTTGTCGTTGACACGGTCGTAGCCATTGGCATACCAATTGTTGAGTTCCGTTGCGTTCATGGTCAGTGTAATCTCACGGCCTTTGACAGCGAGTCTGGAGCTATATTTGTTCTTGCAATAGTTGTAAAGACTTGTGGCACTCTCGGCCGAGACGACCGGAACCCACTTCGTCTTGCCATCAACGAACGTCAGGAAGTAGGTGGGCATCACGCGGTTGTTGAGCGGATTCTTGGCACTGTTGTCAAACCACTTTTTGGCCATAGACTGATTAGACAGCTGCACCTCTACGTCTGAATTGACTCCACCGCATACAGCAGATAAGTTAGCAGCCCCGTTCCTGTACTTGACTAAATTCAATTTGGGATTGTAGCCTGCAACGAGTTTTTCGATTATGGGGCTATAGATATCCACACATTCGATGTTGGTGTGCTGCACTTCGAGATACGTCAACGGGTAATTGTTATACACGTACATAGTACCGCTGAGAGCCTCCACGCCGTTGGCGCGCACCGCCTTACTCTTAGACATCAGCGTCGTCACCACATATTTCGCCAGCTTGGTGTAGCTCACATCTATGGTGTCGTAAGTATATACGTTGTTCTCGGGCATAGTCAAGCTGGTGAGATTCTCGTTGCGGTTAATCTTCAGCTCTCTCAGGTTATTCAGCTTTTTGAATGTGGCCTTGGTGATGTGGTTGTGACTGCAATCGAGACGTTCCAGATTTGGCATCCACATAACGATACTGTCGATGTCGGTGATGTCCAGACCGGAGCAGTCCAGTTCCTTCACCTGTCTTGCCACGGTCCTGACATGCAGCCATCTTTCATTGGGTGCATATTCTTTCTTCAGGCGTTCGTAGAGAGTCGGGCCGAGGTTGCGCTGCATGGTCTTGTCGTCTCTGGTCTGATTTTCCATCGTCATTTCAGCGCTGTAGAGACTGGACCACGTTGTGCCGTTGCCCACATGTGCATAGACATATTTGTTCTTCGGCTTGTTTTTCCATGTTGTTTCCCAACGGTTCGAAATCATGTTGTCCATCTGCAGCTCTACCTTGATGCCCTCTGTACGGTTGGGCGCACCGACATAGAGTGTGGTTGGGGTAGTGGAATTCTTATACGACTTCACATACACCTTGTACAGTTTAGTATCAGAGATGTCGAGCGTCTTTAGCTTCTGCCAGTAGGTAGTGTTCATGTCCACCTTGAACGTCTTACTCCCATCGCCGGCGAAATTGGAGTTGGAGAGGTCGAGATAATTCAGATTCCTCGTGTCACTCTTCAAACTGGATATGCGTGTGTTATGCAGGTCGAGGTGCTCCAGCTTCGTCGATGACGTGGTGGTTATGTATCCGGTTATATTAGCATTATCGCTCATGTCGAGCCACTTCAGATTGGGCAGATTGAGCGTCAGCGAATAGAATCCCTGGTTGTTGGAATAGAGACCGCGTGCGACGAGCTTTTCCAGGCTCTGCGGCACATACAGTGCCACATAGAGTGCACCTCCGGCCGTACGCACGTATGACATATCGGCGTTGTTGGAGCAGTCCAAAGTCTTCAGGCTTGTGCATTTGCTTGCATCCAGGCTCTTGAGCCGGTTGTTCTGACATTCCAGAGTACCCAGTTTCGTGTTGTTGGAGAGAATGAGTTCCTCGAGTCCGTTGTTGTTGCAATAGAGGGTGGACAAGTTCTTGGCCTTGCTCACATCCAACGTTGTCAACGCATTGTTCGAGCAGTTGAGGCTGGTGATCTTCTCTCCGCATTTCAGCGTGACGATGCGGTTATTGTCACAATACAGCGTGCTGAGGTTCGGGAAGAGCGATGGGTCGAGTTCCTCGAGGTTATTGTTGGAGCAATACAGCGAGGTCAGGTTAGGCATTACCTTCTCCAGACCCTGCAGCGTCTTGATACCTTGCTTATAGACATTCAGAGAAGAGGCTTTTACGATTGCATCCTCCTTGAGGGTGAACCAGGCCAGCCATTGCCTAGCGATATATTCATCGTCCCTGTTCGGGAATCCTTTGGCAAAGTCGTCCATTGTCTCTCCCTTCGGGCGTTTGCTGCTCGAGTTGTAATTCTGCACGATGTACGTGATAATCTTGCGCTCGGGGATTTGGGCAATGAGGTTCTTGAGATTACCGGTCTTGGTCACAGTCACGTGGTAGTTCGACATGGATTTATCGGAACTGCCAGCATTCGTGCCGACCTTGGCTCCGCTGCTTGTCAGAGTGCTTTCACGTGCGTATGTTATCGGCACCTGCAGTTTCACCCAGTTGTCGTTCGAAGCGAGTGTCTTGTACGTTCCTGCAGAATACTTGTACTGCTGTCCCACATAAATGTACACATCAGACAGTTCGCTACAATCAACAATGGAGGTCAAGCGGTTACCTCTCAGGTTGAGGTAGGTCAGACGGGTGAGTTTATTCAGCCCCTTGACTGTGCCCAGAGTGTTTCCGGAGAGGTCGAGATACTTCAGATGACTCAGTCCACTGACATCAATGGTGCCAGGCAGACCGCCGAAGTTCTCGGATGGTACGTCTGTAGAGCCGTATGTGTGATGTTTGATAACGAGAGTGTCCAAATCAGGCAGCGAAGCGAGATTGGGCAGTTCTTTGATGCCGTTGCTCGTGGTTCTGTCTGTCCAGTTCCATGTGAACTGTACGTTTCTGAGCTTCCTGTTGTTGCAGAGGTTCGCGTCTGAGGCTTTTTTCAATGTGACACGATCCATGGTGAGGCTCTCCAGATTGGTCATAGCCTCGATGCCATGCAGGTTACGTATCTCAGCAGACGAGCCGTTGGCAGCGCCTTGGTACTTACCGTTGTATTTGATGTATTTAATCTTCTCGGCTTCGGCTTTAGTGAGCTTACCGTCGCGGTTCGTGTCAAATTTGGCAAGGATGAACTGCTTGAAGTTCTCATCGTCGAAATGCACGTCGTTGTCCTCCTTCATCGAAGGCGAACCGTTATTGGTCACATCCAGAGAGACACCTTTGTATTCTGAGAGTTGCACCTTCTGTGTCATTTCCACAGTGTTGCCGAATCGGGTGCTGGGGCGGAGGTCAAATCTGCTGTTGTTGGCATCGTAGCCTGTAGGACGGCGTATCTCAAATACGAGTTTCTTGATTGAAGCCAGATACTTGCTCATGCTGAAGGGATAGGCCCTTCCGTCCGGAGCTGTCTCGCCTGCAATCCAGTATATGGCATCGGTGGCACCGCGGCGCGAGACGTTGTTAGTGTGATAGCTTAACGTAGTGCCTTTGCCCCAATGTCCCCACCAGGAGCCGGTATAGGTGTCACGTGTGATGTAGAAATCCCAAAGTGGAATAAATTTGGCGTTGTCATGAACGTCGCAGATGAAGATGCTTAACAGCTGAGACATCTTCATTGTCCATTTGGTGTCACCATAACTGAAGGCTTTTCGGTATCCTGTCATATCTTCATCAATCCCAGAACGGTTTGTAGAACGCAGACTGGAAATCATAGACGACTCATTATAGTCATAACGTGCAGACTTTGTTATCCATTCCCAACTTACCTTTGCGTCACGTATGGTGTTTACGCCGTTGCTCAAGTTCACATTGCCTTTGGTCACAGACGTCTCCAATGTGTTCCAATAGAAGCGGAGATAGACTGACGGCATCTGTTCGGCCAGTTTGCCGTCGGCATAGAGCACCGTGCACACGCTGTCAACCATGTTCTGACACAGCTGTTTACCGGTGACGGCCGATTTCGTGTTCTGCAATCGCCATTGTTGAGCGAAGAATGGTGACACTTCTTTTTCGAAAGCACCGTTACCCCATTTTTTCGGAGTCGGAACGTGGTTGCCGTGCCACTGTGGGCTGAATTGGAAGGTGATGAGGTCGGCATCCTTCTTGAAATATGCCTTTTCATCACCCATTTTACTCAGGAAGCGATGGGCTGGCATTGAGGACACACAGGCTGTGCTATTCCACCAGTTAAGCATATAGTACGGGTTGGTTGCATTGCTTGCATCGAGCTGGTTGTTGCCCTCCTTCATGCGAGCAGAGACAACGCCACCCCTGCGGGTTACAGTATTCTTCTTGAACTTGAGGGTTTGCGACGGGTAGATATAGTCGGAGCTTGCCAGTTTCTCGGCAAAGGTGTTACAGCTGCCGGTGGTGAACACACGCTGGAATTCCAGTGAGGTGTATTTCAAGTCGCTGAGTTTGTCATTCTCGAAGCTGTTGATGACCTGATCTACCTGGTCGAGGCTGGAGAACTGCTTGCCGTTCTCGGTCTGCTCGTTGTACCACGCCATCATGTCTTTGCCCAGATCTGTCATTTTGCCCTCCTCATCGTAAGCCAAGAGTGTCAGGGCCTGAACCACATCGGCTTCTCCAGAGACCACTTTCTTACGAGCCTCCTTGATCTTGCTGAGGTCGTCGTTCATCTGCTTCTTATCCACGCTGTAGAGCGAGAAGCGGTACTGAGTGTTCTTCTTTATGGTGGCGGTGGTTCCCGGCGGGGTGACCAGACCCACTGTATAGTACTTGGAGTCACCATCGTACTCTGTGGTGAGCTCTATTCCTATGCGCTCCCATTTCGACTGTTCGCTAGTCTGGCGGTTGCCGGCGGCATCGTATTTGATGTCGGGGTAGCACCATTTGGGATTGTTCGCCGTACCCTTGTTCTCTTCCATGTTCACGTACCACTCCTTATCGGGTGAGTTGAACATATCCTGACGGTCGTTGGCGATGCTGAAGTATGGGTTTCCAGCATCCTGCAGGATTACGCCAGTCTCGTCGAAAGGAATAAAGAGCATGACTTCCTGAGAGAAGTCTTCGCTCCACGGGCCGGTGCGGAAATAGAGGTCCAGATTCTGTCCCCACGGCTTCCGCTCGTCCTTGTGGGTCTCCAAGTTGCGAATCATAGGATCCTGCTCGCGTCCGTCGATGAGTTGTTTGACATAGCCGCGGACGTGAAGCATGTAGTTCTGCTTCTGGTTGAACGAACCGGTGTTGACTGTGAACGAGGTGCGGCTGTTCTGTGCCGGTGTCATGTCGCAGTACTTGGGTAAGCCCTGTGCGACGCCGCCGTCCGAGTAGGCCTGCAGTGTTGCATTGCGTTCGAGATGGAAGACAAAGTTTTTTGTCGATGTGGCCTGAGCTGCACGGGTGTCGCCGTCTAATCCGGCCTTGGAGTTCATCTCGTTCTCGTCAACGAGTCGCAGCTGGCTGTCCATGTTCATGTTGGTGGTGAACGAGGGCATCACGTACGGGTCTTGCAGGGTTGCACCATCGCCGTTGCCCTTTTTGCCCCAACCTGCTTCCTTGGTCTCTTCACCCACGGTGTAGGAACTGAAGATGTCGATATTGTCGAGCGGGGAGGCCACTTCGGGTACACACACCTTACCCATACGCAGTTCCATGGCTTTGTTAAAGGAGATTAGTCCGCCGAGAACCTTTCCCTTCACACGCATCTTACCATAGACCCAAGTGGGGTTGGGGAAGCCGCCTTTGAGCACGGCTCCGAACGCCACATCAACCAACGGGAAGTCGCCGCTCCAGAAACCGAAGTCCAGATGTACGCCAGCTGAGCCCCAGAGGGCCGCATAGATCTGTGCCATGGCGTAGAAGCCGTTCTTACCACCGAGTAGTGAGCCGTCGCTACATGCGCACTCTCCGTATTGTTTCAGAATAGCGTCGAAGCCCAAGAGCGCACCGGCTTTGACATAGCCCAGCGGCACCTCAACGCCGAATTCTGCTCCGAGCTCAGCGCCGAACTGAATGCCGCCCTTGATGCCATTTCCAGACGGTCCGTTCTTAATCTGTTCGGCTCGTTCAGCCTGTAGTTTGGACATACTCCCGACGTTTGTCTCCACGCTTTCGCCGGAGCTGTTGTCTTCGAGAATCTCTATGAGTTTATCCGGGAGAGCAGGCAGACCGCCCGATACGCCATTTTCGTCTGCCGGCAGCTCGTTACCGAGACAGAGATAAGCATTGGCATACGCCTTGGCCCACGCCTTGATTATCTTGGTGTCCATCGTGAAATCGATGAACACAACCTCACAGCGTTTCTTGCGCGAGGGCTCGCCGAGATAAACGTGCCACTTTGTATCCTTCTTATCCGGATAATGGCGCAGTTGGAACTCGAAGCTGAATTTTGCGCTGGCCGAAACGGTGAGATTATCCTTTGCCTTGTCCTTGCCTTTGGTCTTTCCGTCGCCTTTGTTATCCTCATCGGCCGCATCGGCAGAGAATTCGCCCATACCCTCCTTTTGCAGCTTCTGAGCCGCTTGGGTGAGCGAATTTTCCAAAGTGGTAGTGATGTCCTCTCCGAAGAACTGCGTTATGGCTTGCTTCGTGTCGCCCTTGAAATCAACAGTCGCACTGAGCGTGAAGCTCTGGCAACGTTCTACGGCTTTCGCGCCCTTGGCTCCGGCCTCTACCTGTGCCTGAGCCGTCTTCACTTCAGCCACATTATCCTCGTAGTCTATCTTCACTCGGGCATTGACCAGACCCTTTTCAGAATCCGGGCCTTTCAGGGCATCCATGTCGCCAAGCAGAGTGAGTCGCGACAGAGCATCGTTCTTGAGGTCGTAAGCCATGAAGCCGTTGAATTCACCGCTGCACAGACTCTTGTCTGCAAACTCCATACCCAATCCCAAGGTTATTCCAAAGCTTTTCTCACGAGGAACTCCGCCGCTCGCCATAGCACTTGCGAACTTATCTTTATCGTCCAGCTTGGTGTTGGCCGGTAAGCTGCGGTTCCAGAAGAAGCCGCAGGCAAGGCTGTTGATATTGGCAGCACCGACAGGTATAGTAATATCGCTCAGTTTGGCGTAGAAGTAACCGTTCTTGTACTTGTCTTTCTTCATCTCCCAAATGCCACCGGACACCCAGATTGAGAAGAAATCCTGAAGCTCCAGTCTCAGTTGGCCATCGAATCCTTTCTTCTCATCGCTGTCTTCCCAATCAAGATGACCATAAAGATATACCTTTCCACCTCCAAAGGTACCATCGATTTCGAGTCTATGGAACTCGAATCTGTCATAGCTTAACGATGCATTGGCCAAATCGTCGAATCCGTTGAATTCATAGTTGGCCCAAATCGTCATCCCGGCCGCGGCAGAGAAGTTCCAAGTCTCGTCCTCGCCTTCGCCATTGGCTTCCAGCTTGTTTTCGCCACCTATGAGTCCCAGGGTGCCAGTGAACTTCAGTCCAATCTGCTTCTTCTGGCTGTCGGTCTCTACGCCTACGTCCTTCAGACCCAACGGGAAGCCCCACATATTCTTTTCCTCAGAGGCCAAGCTCCAGCGGCCTATATTGAAGAAGAAGGGGTGCTCCTTGCTGCCCTCGAAATCGGCCTCGGAGAGCTCTTTGGTCAACCCAGCCTGGAAGAGATTCTTGTCGAACTTCTTGTTATCCTTGTAAGTGGTACTGGCCAGTTTCTCGGCATATTGTTCTGCAAAATCGCGTTTGGTGTCATATTTGAAATTGGCCATGCGCAGACCGGCAAAGCGTATTCCGGGAATATCGAAGGGCAAATCTCCCACCTTGCCGCCAGTCTTGTTCTCATTGGCCTCGCCCACGGTAACAGTACCGCTTGCCATGAACTCAACCTGCGTGTCGCCGTCTAAATAGTCTATGTTGAACCATGAGCCGTTCTTGTCCAGATGGACATCGCCAACCCAGAAGTCCAGGCTCATGTCATCGCGCTGCTGTGTGTTGAAGGTGAGATGGAGCTTCTTCTCGTCTGTCTTGTAATCTTTGGCGTTGTGCTGCTCGTAGAGCTTGCCCAGCTCCTCCTGCGACACATAGTTCATCTTACACTCGTAGTCGAAGGTTCCCTTGAGCAGCGGCACCTCGAACATTCCATTGAAGTGACAGTCGCTGAAGTTGCTCTGCAGCACATTAATCGCCACTTCATCGAGGCTCAGTGCCCATCCGCCGAGGCGTCCGGTCTCTAATTTCACCACGGGATTCTGCTTCGAACCCACGAAGGCCGTAAGACTCACGCCGGAGTTATCCCACAGGAGATTGCGCAGTCCCAGTTTCAATGACTTACTCTCCGGGTCTGATTTGTCGGTGATATTGAGTCCCTTGGGGAAGGTCATGGATACCTCATCGATATAGAGGCCCATCCAGTTCATTGGATCCTTGCCATCAGGTACGCCCTGGAACCCGAGTTTCGGGTGTGCCCAGTTGTAGCCTTTCAACCCGCTGTTGTCGCCACGGCGCACGTCCTTGAATATGGAGCTGATGGTGACAGGCGATCCCTTTTCATCCTTCAAGTCGGGGTTCTTCACACGCGAGTGGTCCAGACGAATGCCGTTGGTGCCAGTCACATTGAAGACATAACCTTCGAGGTCTTCAACCTGGAAAGCATCCATCTGAAGCCAGGCCATCCAGTCGCTCCAGTTGTCGATGCGGGCGCCGATGCGCAGCTCTGCCATGCGTGAGCGGTCCTCATTAAGCAGTCCCGGAATAGTCATCTTGGCATCCAGCACCATCATGTTCACCTTCGTCTCACCCTTCACCTGCTCCCAGTGGATAGCACAGCCGTCGTTGAGCTTGGTGTAATCGGTCGGAGCGAGGAACGTAAAGGTGTAGCCAGTGCTCATGTCCTTGATAGCGAAGTCATAGAGCAGTCCGAACTCGCCCTCCTTGGCCCATATTTCCGTAGGCTTAACACACAGACGTGGTGCTGCGAAAGCCAGCACGGTACTCAGTCGGGTGCCGTCTTTCACCTCTTCGCCGGCCTTGTCGATGCGCACGGCATCGGGCATATAGAAGAATGCAGCAACACCGACCGATGCTCTGGTGGGAGTAAGGTCGAACTGCATCACCTGGAAGTCCATATCGAGGCTGTCGGGCAGGAAACTCTGCGGCAGTCCTAATGGCAGGAAGGTGGGACTGGCATCCGTATCTACTTCGTCGTATGAGCCGGAGTTAATCCAGTTCAATGCGGTGTTGCCCAGATTGCGGCCAGGCATAACGTATTTAGTCCAGTAGTCGCCACAGGCCTTGGCCACCTCGTCTGGGTCGCGCCATTTGGTTATATGAGCGTCGTACAACTGTTGCACCTTGTTTTGTGCAGCCTGTTGTGCCTCATTGAGCTTCTGTTCGGCTCCGGCACCCGTTGTTCCGTCAACCCATTGTGCGGCTTGTTGTACAGCTTCGCCCACTTTTGAAGCAGCTGACGATATGGCTTTGTATGCCTCGGTGTTCTGAACCCAGTTTCCGGCCTTGGCTGCGGCGTAGTCGATGAGGTCATAGGGGATAACGTCGGCGTTGGACATCTTGCGTGCCGAAGCCTTACCCGCAACCACCTGCATATTCTTGTTCAGACGTATGCCAGTGAAGGTCATGGCGATGTAGGTCCCCATGTTCAGGGGCTGCCACTTGACATAGCCCGTTCCCGAATAGGTGGTATTGTCCTTATCGGTGGCTTTCAGTTCGGTGAACACCACGTGGAAGCCGTTCATCTCAGCCTGCTTCTTTGTGATAGTTTCTCCGTGGCTCACCACGTCCTTGTCCTTATAGTCTTCAATGGCTCCGCAGTCCTCATATACAATGTCCTCGGTGAGGAACATGGTGTATGTGCAGCAGTTCTGTCCGCGTCCGCAGAAGACCAGTTGTCCTTCACCTGGTGTGGGCAGAGGATTGGCTGTCACCTCAATGAAATAGTGACCACCGAGGGTGATATTGTTGTCTTCGTCCTTGGATAGTTTTTCCCATGGAACGGTGTGTTTCAGCTCGTCATCCTCCTTGAACTCCAGGTTGGTCGCGGTGTAGAGCGGCTTGTTATCCTCTTTGATGATGTCCTCGAACGAAGCCGCATCTGCCGGTGCCTTATATATATTAATGTTATATGTGTAAGTGAGTGTCTCAACAAACTTCTGGTCACCATCAACGAACTCCGGCTTATTCCAAGTGGCATCATAGTCCTTGTTCGCCTCTATATATACGGCTCCGAAGCAGTTGCCTTCGTTGTCGGGGAAGGTGAGTTTGGGATGTGTGACAGTGGCTTTCCACCCACTTTCTTTCGGTTTTTCCTGTTCTTCAGGAACTACGGGAATAGGACTACCATAGACAGCCCTCACAACGATGGGGCGGCTGTAACCGTCGTTCTCGTACATTCGGAAGTTGGCGAGCTTGGCGTTCTTTGTCGCTCCAACGCCACCTTCGGGCGTGGCGTGAACACGCACGGCGTAGTATTCGCCATCCTGGAAATACGACTCCGGGTTGGGAATAGTTATGGGGGCACTCTGCACGTTGCGCAGCGGGGCACCGAGCACACCGGGATACAGCAGAACGCGGTCGTTGAATTCCGCGATGGCATTCTCCGGGCTGGTGGCATATCCCTTGGAGCCGTTCTTCATGCTGAAGAACTCCAGCTCATAGTTCATGCTTGGCAGCTGTCCACACACCTCCATGAGATGCAGCCAGTTCCAGGTTGTAGGAGATTTGAAGTTGATATCTGGGATCTTGTAATCAACCCCGGCAAACGTAGGTGCCGGTTCCTCTTCAGCTTCTGGATCAACGGGCTGTACCACGCCCAGCGGCACCTGGAGTTCCGGAGCCTTGACGCTGTAACAGATCTTGAATTGAGTGGTTGAGAGTTTGGGGTCGCTTATGGCTTCCTTGGTCTTTTCGACGATTTGCTCCGAGGCGTTGTATTCGTAGGCAGTCAGCGTCGCCATATAGTCTCCTTCGGGCAGCAGACCGAAGTTGCTGCTCATCACGTTTCCGAGCAGCGAACCGGTGATATTGAAATGACCCAGCCCCAGATGGCGGAAGTGGTTGTGCAGCTGAGTGGATGTGAGAGTTATCGACGTGGATGCCGGCAGAGTGATGGCAAACATGGGACTCGTCGGTTTGGCGCTCACCTTCTGTTCCATGATGAATTTCTCTCCAGTCAGCTTCTCCAATTTCATCGTCAGATAGATGGTGAGAGTGTGGTCCTGCGGGTTGTTGATATTCACCACGAAGTACTTCTCCGGCGTCTCCTTATATACACTGGCCTCCGGCGGCATAATGTCGTATATGGCACTGAGGCTCACCATAACCTCGTTGGAGGCCTGAACCAGACTGCCCATCCCGAAGAGTGCGGTGCACATCAAGGTGATGGTTAGCCAAATGTGGCTGAGCTGCTTGTATAGAGTATGTATTGCTGACATGATATATCTCATTTTATCTGGTTCTACTTCTCTTTGCTCTTCCGCTTGATTTCCAAGAGTGTGAAGGTGTAGTTATAGTTTAGGCTTACGTTGACATCCCAGTTTCTGGATTTGGCACTTCCTTCTGCCATAGCGAATGTCTGAGTATAGTGGTTATAGCCTGCCGACAGGCTGAACTGGTGCACCTCCTTTATGGCATAGCTCGATGAGAGGAAACAGCCGAAGGTGTTGGTCTTTGTGCCTTGAGCTTCGTTTATGGCATAGCTGAGGCTGGCATCGAGACGCAGGTCCTTGCTCTCCAAGAAGGCTCGGCCAGTGCTGAGCGAGAACATGTTGGTGGTGAATTTGCCGCCTTGGCTTTTCGAGTTCTGATGATTGTAGCCCAGATTGAAGGCCATATCCCATGGTTCAACGCTGATTGAATAGTTCGTGCCGATAGCGTGGGTCGTCACGTCGCCTGCACCGTTGGTAATTATGTTGCGGTCCAGATTCTTTGAGAGGTTGTAGCTCACACCGATGGCATGCAGGAGCTTGTTGGTCTGGATGTTATAATTGGCAGAAGAAGTGAAACTATGCATTATACGATCCACCTTGGAGGAGTCGGTAACTTGTAGCACACCGTCCTTCTGTCGCTGCTGGTATCCATTATATGCGGCGTTGAGGTTGAAATTGTTGCTCACACGCCAGTTCAAAGCTCCGTTATAGACTAGACCCTTGGTTGTATAAAGCTGGTCGTGACTGAGATTGTCCTGCTGGTGGCTGAAATTGCCGTTCAGGGTCACACGCCCCTTGAAGAGGTTCAGGTTTGTAGCCACGCCGAAACTGCTGTAGTTGTTGCTCACATAACCCGTTCCCAAAGTAGCATAATTGGGCTGCACATATTTATATTGCAGAGAGAGGTTGAAGTTTCGCATACTGTAATTCAGCGCGGCATCTCCGGCAAAGCGTGCATTACTGGTGTATTTGGAATTGAAGATCTTGCCCCATTTGCCAATGATGCTGTCAGGCACGTTTTCGGCTCGGGTGTCGAAAGTGAAGAGCGAGGCAGCCGCGTTGGCCGTCAGTGAGAAATGTTTCAGGAAACTGACGCGCCCCTTCAAACCTATGGCCAGGTTCTCCTGCGGGACAATGGTGTTCTGCCAATGTTCGTCGATGCTGCCGATGCGGTCTTTGGCCTGGAACAAGAAGAGATCTATATAATTCTGACTTGAGCCATAGCCCACCTTGAAGCCCCAACCGTAGCGCGAGTACTGTGGCGTACGGGCAGCGGGATCGGTGGGGTCATCGCTGATGGCGCGCTTCAGTCTGCCATAGAAAGCGCCGAACCGGACGTGGTGGCCTGTATATTCTACACCTACGCCAAAGAAAGGCGAGTTATAAACGTAGTTGGAGAATGACATAGAACGCTCACCGAGGTGAAGTGTCCAGTCGTGCCACGACGGGCTCATGCTAAGTGAGAAATGTGGGTAGTTCCACGAGGCGCTACCGTTGCTCAGGTAGAAGGAGAATGGCATATTGATGCCGTAGAACGAGATGTTCAGGTTGGCATATATAGTGTTAGACAGCTGCGAGCGTCCGTCATAGCCCATCGACGAGTGGTAATAGGTGTTCTGCGTACCTATAGCGCCCGTGATGATGAGCGGGTCGCTCTTCACAATCTGGTCGATGCTCTGGGCAGAGGCCCCTCCGAGCCCGAACAGTAGTGGGATATGCAGTGCCAGTGCAAGGTATATATATCTATTCATCTTACTGCCACTTTTTGTCCGTTGTGAATATAAATACCCTTACGTGGGGCTTGACGCAGGCGTATGCCCTGCAGCGTATAATAGTAGTCCTCGGTTGCTTCTCCATTGTCCACAGTCAAATGGCCGTTATCGCCCTTGCGAATCTGGAGTGGGCTGCGCATTGAACCGATGCGCGGTTGCAGTTCGGTCGTTTCCTGGATATCGTAATAGGTGCCTGAGTTCTTGTCATAGAGTTTCAGGCTTACTGTCTCGCCGACGTTACCGTGAACGGAGAGGAAGAACAGGCCGCCCTTGCAGCGAGCCGTGCCGCGACAGTCATTGCCCACGAAGGCCCCGATCTGCCAGTTATCGGCCCCCTGCAATCCCCCGGCGGGAGATGTGGAATTAAGGTTATCGTTAAGGTCAAGCTTGGCTGTCAGGCACATATTGTCCATGTATTTGCGTCTGCCTATGGGCCTGAATGCCTTCACTTCTTCCTCCTCTTCGTTATCGTTTTCGTCAATGTTATCGCTCACATATCCTTCTTCCTTGAATTCCAACGTGCCATAGCCCAATTCGGAGTAATACATGTAAGCCTCGCCATAGCGCAACGTCTCAAGTGAGCCGTACCATTCTCCGGCGTAATATACGGCATACGCATCCTGACTTACAATCATGTCTTCTTCCTGAGCACCGGAAATGTAGTCCAGAAGGGGGTGGCTGCAATAATATGGGTTGGCAATCCAAGTCCAGCGTGAGTTGATTCTTATGGAGCCTCCGGCGTAGGGCACAACGTCACCCTCTGGCCGCTCAAACAAGTGGGAGGCATCGGCGGCCATGTTTATCTTATAACACTCATTCTGTCGCAGGCCGCTTTCATAGAGCGAGCCTATGTAGCCATAGTCGGGATCGTTGAAGAGGGTCTTGTCCTGCGAACGCACCTCGGTGAGCTTGGCTCCGAAGGCCGCTTCAAGGTCGCTGCCGCTAATGGACGTCGGCTGGTAGCAGGTCACCCATTGCCAACCCTCGGACAGCTGCATCGGTATAACCACATCCACTGTGGCCAGTCTGCTGGCCTGGCCGTCGGGCTGAATGGCGTTGAGGATTTCTGTCGTTCCAGGGAAGAGTCCTTCGATAGGCACCTCGACGGACGATGCACCATCCGCTACCTCGAAGGAGCCCACGCGGGCAAACCGTGTGTCGGCAATAGTCAGGTTGATGTTGTTCGCGGTGAGGACAGCTCCCTCGGGCTGAGCCCTCAGCGTGAGTGTGACCACGCTGTCGCGGCACACCTGAAGAGTCGGGGTGCTGACGGTGATGGCGGTGAGGGGGAGGGAGACATGTATAGTGAAGTCCAGGGTGACGGTGGTGTCGGCCTCGGTGAAGCAGTCGAGATAGGTCAGCGATGCGGTGATGACGGCAGACCCTGCCTTGAGTGCTTGGAACAGTTGTCGGTCGTTAGCCTGGTCGTAGCGGGTAGATACCACATCGGGGTCGCTTGAAGTATAGCTTATGTCAATGCTGGTGTAGCCAATGGGACTGATGTGTATGCGGTTGTTTACGTCATCGCTTATATCGAGGGCCTCCAGCCCGTTCATATAAACGATGAGGCCATCTTCAGCAAAGGTTAGTGAGCGAGCCGGATTGATTACGTTGACGGTAATGTTCTGGCTGCGTACGGTCGGGTCTGCATTTGCCACAGCGACCATGGTGGCGTAGCCATCGGCCTTGGCATTGATAAAGCCCGTTTCTTCGTCCAACGTAATCATATTGGGAACGGTGGTCCGCACCACTTCCCAATGGAATTTCTGCTTGCTTTCGGCTGGCAGTATGGTGATGAGCGAGTCGAGACGCTCGTGTATGTCGCCTTCTTCCTGATAAACAATAATGTGGTCGGAGGCGGCTCTGAGCGCTTCGATAGGTATATCCTGGGCAAAGCTGAATCGAAGCGCTATAGGTTCGCTTGGCTGTCCATAGGTGTAATCGCCACGGAACGTGATGGTGTCGTCCGTGGTGATGTCATAATCTCTGCCTGTGGCGCGATTATGCATAATGAAAGTGATGGTTTGTCCCGTCTCATCGATACCCCCTATACCGATTTCTCCCCAGATGCGGAACACAAGAATTGCGGTGCTGTCTGGCAGCTCTAATGTAGAGCCCACGGCACGGACTTCACCCCCGATGAGGGCTCTCACCTCATAGTCTGAGTTAGACGTCACGTCGGTCGTGTCGCTAAACAGCTGTGCAACGACCACGGTACTGAAGCCGCCTGCCATTGGGGGGGATGCCGTGACGGGATTTCCAGCCGGCACCGTTATGGGGAGAGTGGCGAGCAGCAGAATCGCCAGGATTTTCTTCATATATGCGTTCCGCGCGTGTGCGCGCTACCTATTAATAATTAAGAAGGGAAGTCTGCACGGCCGCCGACGTCAGACCGACGGCCGTGCAGATTGGGATAAGCGGTGAAGGGGTTATTTCTTCACCACCTTGCGGACACTGCCGTCGGACATCCGCTGGATGCTGATGCCGCGCTGACTGCCCTGGATCTGACGGCCGCTCAGGTCGTATGATTCGGTGGGCTGCAGTGATTCTCCGGTCTGGTTGATGCCGGTTGCAATAGGCATAGTGAGCTTCACCGGTGCGTGGAGCGAACCCTGGATCTGGCTGAAGGAAACGACGCCGTCAACAGGCAGAACCTTACCGGTGTTGTTGTTCACCAGCTTGAAGCTCATGTACTCGCCGCTCTTACCTACGGCACTTACGAACATCTTGCCATTCACGGCCACGCGGCCACGGCCACGGCACTCGTCGTTGACGAATGCGCCCAGAGTGTATTCCTCAGGATTCTCCAGACCCTTGACCTCAGCAATCATGGACATGTTGTCTGCAAAGGCGTGCACGTCATAGCGGAGAACATCGTCGGCTGCGTTCTGAGGAACAAAGCGCTTCACACCAGATGTGGGATTAGAGGCAGTCGGAACCAGAGCTGCGGGGAACTTCAGGTTGATTTCGTCTGCGGAGTTACGGTAATACATGAAGCCTTCACCTTCATTCAGTTTGAAGTCGATGTCACCAGTCCAACCATTATCAGCTGTGCTATAGACGATAAAGCCGGTCTGCGTGATGATGCGGTCGCCATCGGCTGGGTTGTCATCTGCTCCGAAGATTTCGGGGATGCGACTCAGCTCAAGACTGAACTCATACGGATAGTTCACCCAGTTGTAGCCCTGTACGATGGCCTTGTTATAAGTCTCAGAGGGCAACGAAGCCATTATAGCATTTCCGTTCCAATAAATTGAAGTGGCCTTGTTGGTCTTGACCTTATACATTCCGAAGTCTCCAGAGAGGTCGGTGAGGGCACCTATGTAACCATAGGTCGGGTCGTTCCAAAGCAGTTCTTCCTGTGAACGGATTTCCACGAGATCCTCCTGGGTAAAGAGCTTGCTCACAGAGCCGCCATCGGTAGCCAATGACAACCAGGTCCACCCTGCGCTGAACGTTTCCTGCTTGTCAATGGTAATACTGCCATTGGTAAGCTCCAAGCCTTGGTAAGTAACGTTGAAGGTGGGGCTTCCGACATAGAGCGGCTGGATACGGAAGCTATAAATATCTCCCTTTTGCGGATCGTTGCCCTCAGTTACCAATGAGCTCTGTACGGCGTAGGGGAATTCACTGGCTGTAGTGGAATAGCGAGATTGGAACGTAATCTTCAGGTCGTCTGGACTGAAGGGCTCGTTGCCCGGATTCAGCACATACACCTTTGCAGGTGAGGTGGTGCTGACCTCTGTGCCGTTCTTCACGTAATACAGGTCAGTGGTCGGTTCGGCCGTTACTGTCAACTGGCTGTTGATGTGTACAGTTACATTGTAGCTGGCTTGGCCCACGAATGTCGGAAGAGTGGTGATTCCATCAACGAGAGTTACTGTCACCACAACAGAACCGAGCTTGCATGCCTTGCCTTCAGAATCAACATATCCTTCTGCACCATAGGTGTAGCCTACTGCGCTCTTGCCATAGGTACCCGGGTCAGAAGCAGTTGGCCAAGTCAGTGTCTGGTTAGCTGCGATAGCTTCAAATACATTGTCGCCGTAGTTCACATCGATATCAGCCTTTTGGGCGGCGATGTTAGAGGGACGTACATAGACAGAAACGTTAACCTGTGGCTTTGTACCCGTGAATGCAGGGTCATCCGGATTAATGGTTATTGTGTAAAGTCCGCCGGCTTGGAACTGGCCACCGACCAAAGCTTCTCCTGCACCAGTTAATTGATAGCTCTTAATGGAGGCATCGGTGGGCTCAATCTTGATGTGTTGGTCGAGAGACGTAGCGAAGTCATCAAAGGCGTAAACAATAGTGTCGGTGATATCGCATGAAACATTAGTTACAGGCACCTGTAGGATTGTGACTTGCACCTCAGTCTGGGCGGAGCCGTCGGGTCCGGCTGCCATACCATCCTTGAACCAATCCACCGTCAGTGTGAATTGGGGTTCGGATTCGGCAAACGCCTGAGCAATAATCAAACTGTCCTCATGGATAGTCACCATGGCTGGATTAACTTTTGAACTCCAAACGTAACTGAATTCGCTCACAACTTTACTCTCGTTCAACGGCGTGTAAGTTCCTGCCTGTGGTGCGTACTCAAACAAAATGTTCTTATTCAGATCAACCAGCGTGTCAGGGAAGTTGGCAAGATAATCCTGAACCTCGATTGTTGCAGGCAGGCTAATACCCGTTACGGCATCAAGGTTCAGCACGAGTGGCGTGGGCTCGTAAGTCTCACCCGTAAAGGGCACTTTAGTGTTGAACTCATATTCCACACCATCGTAGAAGGCACGGAAAACTATGTCCTTGTTATAGTCACCGGCGGTATTTTTCGTGCCGCGCACGCGAATTTGATACCAATACCCTCCGCCAGCCGGCGTTGGGGTGGTGACATACGCACGACATTCGTTGTCGATGAATGCGGCCAGTTCCACAACGGTTGTGTTCGTAGCAACCTCTCCGTTTATGTACAACTGCACCCAGACAGGTGTTTCATCCGGATAGGCGGTTGAGGTCGGAGCCGTCCAATGTTGCGCCATTGCTGCCAACGGTAGCAACAGTGCCATTGCTGTTAGAAGTTTCTTGATGCTCATAATGTAATACTTTTAAAAGTGAATAAATTGCAAAATTATTTAGGTTAGTCGAATACAAAGTAGGATAAATGCACCCCAAATTTAAGTGAAATGTTATAAATTGAAAAATTTTTGGTGCATTTTTCCTCAAATTATCCGAATTTTCGTCTTATTTGTACCGTATTTCGTCTTAATCCGTTAAAAAATCCCGTTTTTTATTGTTGAAAAGTGTCTTTGTCGTTAATTATCCACAAAAATAATGTATCTTTGCGAGCGAAAAGCCTAAAAGCCATCTTAATGGAAGAAAAAACTCTGATGCAAGAGGGAATCACGCATCATCTGAACAAAATGTACCAAGACTGGTTCTTGGACTATGCCTCGTACGTTATTCTGGAACGTGCCGTGCCGCATATCGGCGACGGTTTCAAACCGGTGCAGCGACGTATTCTTCACTCGATGAAGCGAATGGACGACGGCCGCTTCAACAAGGTTGCGAACATTGTGGGACACACGATGCAGTTGCAGTCCTAAAAGCACATCGAGCACATTAGGCAAAAAACTCCCCAAAACAAACGCCCTCGCTTCGCCATTCCCCAGGACTGGCGAAGTGAGGAGCGTTGGGGGAGGGAAAAACACCATCGAAAGCACATAGGAGCTGCGGCACTATGCCAACAGAGGACGAGGAACGGTAAGCTCGGTACAAGCAACACGTCAAACAGACCACATCATAGGAGGCCGGAGGATCAGCCCGCCGCCAAGCCTGCCAGCGGCAGATGCACGGTAAAGAAGCAAGGGAGGCGGACGCAGACCACTT
>JAILPK010000033.1 GCA_024699495.1 Bacteroidaceae bacterium
GGCAACATCTCCTTCAAGGCCATCGATGCCGAGACAGAAGAGGAGTATGAACTGACCACCGTCCTGCCATCATCCGACACCGTCGTGCCCATCGCGTTCCAGGCCGACGTCCTTGGTTCGTTCAAGGCTCCGTTGCAACTGCGGATGGAGACGGCCACAGGCATCTCGGATGTAGGCGCCGGTGACAAGCAGGAACGTTATTACAATCTGCAGGGTCAGCGTATTTACAAACCCACTCAAAGAGGTGTTTATATTCAGAATGGCCAAAAGGTCGTCCTAAATGCGCATAAGAGGTAAAAGACTGTTTTCCACAGCCTTCGTCCGCAGGTTTAAGAAGTTTAAGAGTTTAAGGGTGTGGCTCCCTTAACACCTTAATCTAAGATAGAATAAGAGCAGAACCCCGAGAGCTTGGCTTTCGGGGTTCTTAGTTTACGAGTAGAGGCCCACTCCTAACATCTTCACAAGGAAAGTGTCATTTGTGAAAAGTTATTTATGGTCATTCGTGAAATGTATTCGTGGTCATTCGTGATGGGCATCCCTTTTTCACACGAATGACCAATAATGGGTGAATGTAATAGTCATGAATAAATTTTTTTTTGCTGAAAAACGTAGGGAATCAAATAAATATGTATCTTTGCAGCAGAAAACAAGCCAAAGAGCTTTATGACTCATCAGCGAATACATCATATCCTGCTATGACACGCCCCACATAGAGAGCCGCAGCAACCTCACGGCTGACCTCATCGAAACGCTCCGCTTTTGGGCATACATTCATCCACTCAAAAACATCATCCAGCCAATGAATTAAACTAATTAATAAGGACATATAAAGAAGCGTCCGCTTTGATTCTTGTTTACTGAAAATCGCCAAATTAAGTAAGCACCAAGAGTAAAAGCAGATGCTCACGCCGATGGCGTGGGCTTTTACTCGTAAATGGTGCAAAGGTGTTTGGCGATACCTCAGTAAACGTAGACGAAGTAAAAAGTCCACGTTTTTTTGTGTCCGCTTACACACGCAAAAATATTCAATAACCATTTTATATTTTTTTTATTTATGAAACACAATTACTTATCCCTCTTGCTAGCCCTGCTCATGAGCATGGTCGCTAGCGTCGCCTCCGCCCACGATTTCGAGGTGGATGGCATTTATTACAAAATCACATCCGAAGAGAATCTCACCGTGAGCGTCACGTATAGGGGTACTTATTATTATGACTATGATAATGAATACACGGGCAGTGTCACCATCCCTGCATCAGTCACATATAATGGAACAAAATATGGTGTTACCAGCATTGGATATCGTACGTTCTATGATTGCAGCGGCCTGACCTCCATCACCATCCCCGAGGGTGTGGTCAGCATCGGAGAATTTGCGTTCTATAGTTGCACCGGCCTGACCTCCATCACCATCCCCGAGGGTGTGACCAGCATCGGAAATTATGCGTTCTCTTATTGCAGTGGCCTGATCTCCATTACCATCCCCGATGGTGTGGTCAGCATCGGAGAGAGTGCGTTCTCAGGTTGTAACGGTCTGTCCTCCATCACCATCCCCGAGGGCGTGACCAGCATCGGAGATTATGCGTTCTCTGGTTGCAGCGGCCTGACATCCATCACTATCCCCGCGAGTGTGACCAGCATCGGAAATGCTGCGTTCTCTGGTTGCACCGGCCTGACCTCTATCACCATCCCCGAGGGTATTACCAGCATCGGATATCAGGCGTTCGATGGTTGCAGTGGCCTGACATCCATCACTATCTCCGAGGGCGTGACCAGCATCGGAGAATATGCGTTCGAGTTTTGCAGAGGACTGACCTCCATCACCATTCCCTCGAGCGTGACCAGCATCGGAGAAGGTGCGTTCTCTAGGTGCTGGGGCCTGACCTCCGTCATCGTTGCAGATGGAAATACGGTATATGATTCACGCAACAATTGCAATGCGATTATTGAGACATCATCCAACACTATTATTGCAGGGTGTCAGAACACATTCATTCCAGAGAGCGTGACCAGCATCGGAAATCATGCGTTCGATTATTGCAGAGGACTGACCTCCATCACCATCCCCGAAAGTGTGACCAGCATCGGAGTGTATGCATTCTATGAGTGCAGCGGCCTGACCTCCATCACCATCCCCGAGAGCGTGACCAGTATAGGAATTAGTGCGTTCTTTTGTTGCAGCGGCCTAACTTCCGTTACAGCACTCAATACTACCCCAATCACAATTTCTTCTGATACCTTCTCCAATCGTGCCAACGCGACCCTTTACGTCCCACAAGGTTGTAAGTCTGCTTATGAGGCAGCAAACTATTGGAAGGAGTTTAAGGAGATCCAAGAGTTACCTATCACAATTACCGTCGGCTCTACAGGAATGGCAACCTACTGCAGCCCTTACGACCTCGACTTCACAGATTCTGACGCAAGGGCGTATATAGTATCAGGCTTCACACCCAGCACTGCCCAGGTGATTCTTACCCGCGTCTATGACGTCAAGGCAGGAACGGGTATTGTGGTGAAGGCGGCGGCAGGTAGTTATGAAATTCCTGTGAAGGCAGCAGAGACGATTGTTTCCAACATGCTGCGAGGCGTGACGGAACCCACTATATTAAATAAGGTGGAGGGTGACTACACTAACTATATCCTGGCTAAGAAGAATGATGTATTAGGCTTCTATGCCGTTACTGACGGCAGCACGTTGGGCGCCAACAAGGCTTATCTGCCGCTGCTCACATCAGCATTACCTGCTGCTGCAGAGGTGAAACTGATGCTGGTCTTCGATGATGAAGGGCTGGCTACGGGTATTGAGGCGCCTGAGAAGCAGGAGGCTGCAGAGGATGCCATCTATAACCTGAATGGCCAACGCCTGAGCCGTCTGCAGAAAGGCGTGAACATCGTTGGTGGCAAGAAATTATTCATCAAGTAAACATCATCTGACATGAAAAGAAAAGAATATATAGCACCACAGCTGGAGGTCCTACAGACCCTGCCCACTGAAATCATCGCTTCGTCTGGCGACCAAATAAACATTTCTGCCAATGACCCTGACGACGAGGTTGATGCAGGCGAGGCTCTTGTCCGCTCCAATAATTCGTATAGTGTTTGGGATGATCAATGGCAAGATGAAACTCCAGAGCAGTAAAATCGATGGAGCGTAACAATGAATTGAACCCCGGAAGTTAGCACTTTCGGGGTTCTTTATTATTGGTGTTTGGTAAACACATGTTCACCTGTTGTTAAGTTCTGCATTTTGCTAAACACATGGATGCTTATATAACTCTATTTAGGACGATTTCCACGACCTCATTGAACGAGAGTGAAGAGACAGTGTGTCGAGGCATATTTAATCTGAGACGGCCGTCTCAGATTCAGGTGACGGCCGTCTCAGATTCAGGTGACGGCCGTCTCAGATTCAGGTGACGGCTGTCTCAGATCAAATTAATGCTGATTCATGAAGTGTTGAGAGTCGTGAGAAGTGTAGTTGAGAGTCGTGAGAAGCGGAGTTGTGAGACGTGAGAAGTGTAGTTGAGAGTCGTGAGAAGCGGAGTTGTGAGACGTGAGAAGCAATCCAGCATCCTTGTTGGCAGCGGAGTTACCTCTGTGAGTGGCAATGTATTTGATGACATCGAAAGCACTGCCCTGGTGATTATTACCCGCATTTATGACGTCAAAGCAGGATGCGGTATTATCGTCAAGGCAGCTGAGGGCAGCTATGAGATTCCGGTCAAGGAGGAAGAATCCATAGTTTCTAACATGCTTTCGAGGCGGCTAATCGGGCGGGGGAAGGAATTTACGACCCGAAAGGTTCTGTTGCCTTAATAAGCCATTGGCGGTCTGCTTCGTCGTCAAGGAGCGGCAGCAGAGCTTCGCGCACGCGTGCGTGGTATTTATTAAGGTATTGAATTTCGTCGTCAAGCATCATCTCACGAACAATCGGCGTGGTGTCAATTGGGCATAGGGTGAGAGGTTCAAGACACAGCCAGCCAGTTTGCTGCCCTTTATTTTCAGGTGGGTTACCAGACTGGATGTCTGATGCCTGCTGGCAGGTGGCCGGTGTGTTCTCAACGATTAGCATTGTGTTTTCTGTGCGGCAGCCGTGACTGCCGGCTATGTAGATTCCCGGTTCAATAGTTATTGTCATCCCTGCGCGGAGTGGGGCAGGCATCCAGTTCATGCGAAACTGGTGAGGCCCTTCGTGAACACTTAGGAAGGACCCCACGCCGTGGCCAGTGCCATGTCCGTAGTTCTTATGGTCCTGCCACATGGCGTAGCGGGCGAGGACGTCCAACTGTGTGCCGCTGCTCCCGTCGGGAAAGACAGCTGTGGCCAGGCGGATATGTCCTTTTAGAACGAGAGTATAGTCGCGCCGCTCTTCGTCGGTGAGCGGTCCGAGAGCGATGGTTCGAGTGATGTCAGTTGTACCGCAGTCATATTGTCCTCCGCTGTCCAGAAGCAGAAGTCCGTGGGGTTCAAGTGGAATGTCAGTCTCATGCGTGGCTTCGTAGTGAACAATGGCAGCGTGGGAGCCGTAGCCTGCAATAGTGTCAAAACTGAGTCCGCGGAAGCCTGGCTGTTCGGCTCGAAGTGCGGTGAGCAAGGCATCGACAGACATCTCAGAAAAGAGTTCCTTGGGGGCTGGATTCGTCTCTGAATCAGTATTAGATGTCTTGGCGTCCGCTGCGGGATAGAGGTTATATGCGGTCTTCAGTCTTCTGAGAAACTTAACCATCGCCACGCCGTCGCGCAGCATAGCCTGCCGGAATCCGGCAATCTCGGAAGAGTTCTTCACAGCACGCAGCGGGGCGATTGGCGAGGGCAGGTCCGTGCAGTCGCCGCAGGCTTCGTAAATGGCATAGTTGAGAGTGGACAGGTCGGCTGCTATAACAGGGTGCTGCTTACTGTCTGTATTTTCTCCCAACATCTTAAGATCAGTGATAAGACTGGAGTAGTTGCGCAGTTGCACACCGTAAGTTTTCAGGTATTCTCTGACCTGCGCTGTGATCTTATCAGAGTCAATATAGAGGCGGGCTTCTTCGGGGCACAGAAGGAGGTAGGAAACGAAAACAGGAGTGCAGTGAACGTCGTTGCCGCGAAGGTTTAGCAGCCATGCAATCTCATCCAGTTGGGAGATGACAAGATGGGTGCAGCGATGTTGCTTGAGCACTTCTCTGACATCTCTCATCTTATCAGCTACGTCTCGTCCGGCAAACTCTAATGGTTGGATTTCTACCGGGGAGTTGGGCAGGGCGGGCCGGCCGCTCCACAATTCGGGTGCAGGGTCGAGGCTGGTTACCACAATGGCTCCGCACACTTTCTGGTATGCTTTGACAAATTCGATGGAATTGCACCACCCGTCCATGCCAATCCTGACGTTTTTGTAGTCCTGTCGGGAAAGACCGGCGGCGGTGGGCTCTTTTTCCTCAGTCTCGTTCCAATCATTAGAAATCCACGCCTCAATCTCTTCGGGAGTAGCCACGTTACGGCTGCAGCGAACGACTTGGAATGGCGTCCCGCTCAGTTGTTCTTCGGCTGCCAGCCAATATCTGCTGTCGGTCCATAGGGCTGCGCTATTGGCAGTTACCACTGCGATTCCTGCAGATCCGTTAAAACCCGAAATCCACTCGCGCGTCTTCCAGTGGTCTGGCACATATTCGCCGGCGTGCGGGTCGGTGGAGGGGAAGATAAATGCATATAACTGATGTTCGCTCATCCAGCGTCGCAGAGAGCTTACTCTTTCGGAAATAATGTTCATAGGAGGCTTTGTTTGGGTGTTTGTCTTCGCAAAGATAGCATTTATTTGTTATAGGTGTAGGCAAAATTGAAGAAAAATGGCACAAAGCGAAAATTATTTCGTTTAATGAATGGCGGATTATGGAATTATGCTTATTTTTGCAGCGTAAAAACTGACGTAGCCTATAAGAAATCATTTGATACTAATTAATCTCTAACACTTTAAATAATTCAAGCTTATGAAATTCCTGACAAATGACAAGCTCGTGATTGTAGGAGCAGGGGGCATGATTGGCTCAAACATGGTGCAAAGCGTTCTGATGCTGGGCCTGACCCCGAACATCTGTTTGTATGATATCTATGAACCCGGCGTTCATGGAGTTTATGACGAGATGTGCCACTGCGCATTCCCCGGCGCAAACATCTCTTATACCGTAGATCCTGCTGAGGCATTCACGGGTGCAAAGTATATCATCTCCAGTGGCGGCGCTCCGCGTAAGGAAGGCATGACACGCGAGGACCTGCTCAAAGGCAACTGCCAGATAGCAGCCGACTTCGGAGAGAATATCAAGAAGTATTGCCCCAATGTAAATCATGTGGTGGTGATCTTCAATCCCGCAGATGTCACCGCTCTCACCGCTCTCATTCACTCGGGTCTGAAACCCAATCAGCTGACTTCTCTTGCCGCTCTGGACAGCACTCGTCTGCAGCAGCAGCTGGCTCAGGAGTTCGGAGTTCAGCAGGACAAGGTGACCCAGGCATATACCTATGGCGGTCACGGAGAGCAGATGGCTGTGTTTGCCAGCAAGGCCCTCATCGACGGCAAGCCTCTGGCAGAACTGCCTCTGTCCGCCGAGCGCTGGGCAGAAATCAAACACATGACGACCCAGGGCGGCAGCAACATCATCAAGCTGCGCGGCCGCTCTTCATTCCAGAGCCCTGCTTATCAGGCTGTGAAGATGATCGAGGGTGCCATGGGTGGTGAGCCTTTCACATGGCCTGCCGGCTGCTATGTGAATGCATACGGTTTCAAGAATGTGATGATGGCAATGCCCTCTGTAATAGACAAGGACGGTGTGCATTTCACAGAGCCCAAGGGCACAGCCGAGGAGATGGCCGCTCTTCAGGCTTCATACGAGCATCTGCAGAAGATGCGCGACGAAATCATCAGTCTCGGCATCATACCAGCTGTAGAGGACTGGGGCAAGGACAATCCCAACCTGTAAGTTTTTCTCCGTCTCCCGCAAAGGAGAAGTTTGTGAGATAAAGTTATTAATAACAAAGAAAAGGAGGCTACTCAGTGTATGGTGGCCTCCTTTTTGTGCAAAATATCCCACATCATAGCTCTTGAATGCTAATTATTTTGTACCTTTGCACCCAAATCACACATATATTATTTATAAATAGAATTATATCAGATAAAATGGGAATCGAGAACAAACTCATCAGCGGCATACAGGACGCCGTGAAATCACTATATGGGCAGGACGTAGCAGCAGACATGGTGCAATTGGGTGCGACGAAGAAAGAATTTGAGGGCAACCTGACGTTGGTAGTCTTCCCGTTTCTGAAGATAAGCCGCAAACGCCCGGAGGATACGGCCCAGGAAATTGGCCAGTATCTGGTGGCAAATCTGTCTGATGTGGTGGCCCGTTTCAATGTCATAAAGGGATTCCTGAATATGGTCATTGCTGATGTGCAGTGGCTTGATCTTCTTGCAGATATCAGTAAAGAAGAACGCTATGGTTTCGTCCCGGTAACAGCTGATTCGCCTCTGGTGATGATAGAGTATTCCAGTCCCAATACTAACAAACCGCTGCATCTCGGTCACGTGCGCAACAATTTGCTCGGTTGGGCTCTGGCTCAGATAATGGCAGCCAACGGCAATCGAGTTGTCAAGACAAATATTGTGAATGACCGCGGCATACATATCTGCAAGTCAATGCTGGCATGGCTGCGGTGGGGCAATGGAGAAACCCCTGAGAGTAGCGGCAAAAAGGGAGATCACCTCATCGGAGACTATTATGTGGCTTTTGACAAGCATTATCGCGAGGAGGTTCGTGACCTGACAGCCAGATTTATGGCTGAGGGCATGGATGAAGAAGCCGCAAAAGAGCGTGCTGAAAAGGAAAGCCCGCTTATGAAGGAAGCTCACGACATGCTTGTGCGCTGGGAACAGGGCGACGAGGAAGTGAGAGGCTTGTGGAAGAAAATGAATGACTGGGTCTATGCCGGATTCGACGAGACCTACAAGGCCTTAGGTGTCTCCTTTGACAAGATTTACTATGAAAGCCAGACATATCTGGAAGGAAAGGAAAAGGTGATGGAAGGCCTCGAAAAGGGCTTCTTCTATCGCCGCGATGACGGCAGCGTCTGGGCAGATCTTACGGCAGAGGGCCTGGACGAGAAACTGCTGCTCAGGGCCGACGGGACCAGCGTTTATATGACGCAGGACATCGGCACAGCCAAGTTGCGCTTTCAGGACTTCCCCATCGACAAGATGATATATGTGGTCGGGAATGAGCAGAATTACCATTTCCAGGTGCTCTCCATCCTGCTTGACACGCTGGGATTCAAGTGGGGCCGCGATCTGGTGCATTTCTCATACGGCATGGTGGAATTGCCCAACGGAAAGATGAAAAGCCGTGAGGGGACCGTCGTTGACGCCGATGACCTCATAGAGAAAATGATCGAGGACGCCCGCACAATGAGCAGGGACAAGGTGAACAAACTCGAAGGCATAAGCGAGGCAGAGGCGGCCGAGATAGCACGCATAGTGGGACTTGGCGCCCTGAAATATTTTATTCTGAAGGTAGATGCCCGCAAGAACATGTTGTTCAATCCGGAAGAAAGCATCGACTTTAATGGCAACACAGGCCCCTTCATTCAATATACTTATGCAAGAATCAGGAGCATAATGCGCAAATACTCCCAACTGGTTAACCCGGAAACGGAATGCCCGGAGGCTGGAGGCGCTATGCCCGGACTGGATATAGAACTGCCGAAAAATATTGCGTTGGATGCAGCCGAGATTTCCCTCATTCAGGATATAGCGGCCTTCAAAACTGCTGTCGCTCAGGCCGGGTCGGACTATAACCCCGGCATCATAGCCAACTATGCCTATGATTTGGCCAAGAATTTCAATAGCTTCTATCATGATTTTCAGGTGCTGAAGGAGCCCGACGAGGGCAAGCGTGCCTTGCGTCTCACTATCTGTGAGTGTGTGGCTAAGGTCATTCGCTTGGCTATGAGATTGCTTGGCATAGAGGTCCCAGAGCGGATGTAGGTCTTCCCCCCCTTCAGCCCATGGAAATATGGTTGCGAGGGGATAGAAAACTATTGGAAATCATTTCAAAACGAATAACAGTGAAATTAACAAATCCACCAGACTATCGCCATGACACGGTGCTTCCGATCCCATTGGAAGTTCCTGCCGAAGCTATCGCCGTGGATGCTGCATGCAGCGGAAACCCAGGGCCTATGGAATACCGCGGCATTTACCTTAAGACAGGGCAGGAGATATTTCGCTACGGCCCCGTCCATGGCACGAACAACATAGGGGAGTTCCTTGCCATTGTTCACGCCATGGCGCTGATGAAACAAAAGGGGCTGGCAATGCCTGTTTATTCAGACAGCAGAACGGCGATAATCTGGGTCACAAAGAAAAAGGCTAAAACCACGTTGGAGCGCACCAGCGAGAATGCCCCGCTGCTCGCGTTAGTGGCGCGCGCTGAGGCCTGGTTACAAAAAAACGGGATTCCGTTTCCGCTGCGCAAATGGGATACTGAGCAGTGGGGTGAGATACCTGCTGATTTTGGAAGAAAATAGAATGACTGGACGCTGCCGATGAAAGAGTTCCTTCAAATACTACGTCGCTATGCGATGCCATATAAGTATTATATGTTAGGGTCCGTAGGGGCAAACCTGCTTTCTGCGCTCCTGAACATATTCTCCTTCATGTCGCTGATTCCCATGCTGAATATGCTGTTCGGAATGGATACGGCATCCTATGAATATATGCCCTGGCAATGGAACGGCATCAAAGATATAGCAGTCAATAATCTCTACTATTATACAAACACCCTCATAGACACTTATGGCAACCGCACCGCTCTTCTGCTTGTGGGCCTCTTCCTGATTGTCACCACCTTGCTGAAGACGTCGGCTTACTTCCTGTCGGCGGCGGTGATGGTTCCCTTGCGGACGGGCATAGTCAGGGATATACGTATAGAGGTGTTCAATAAAGTACTGCACCTTCCGCTCGCATTTATAAATGATGAGCGCAAAGGAGATATCATCGCAAGGATGAGCGGGGATGTGACTGAGGTTGAGAATAGCATCACCTCTCTTCTGGATTCATTCATAAAAAATCCGATTCTCATAATTTTCTATTTTGCCACGCTACTGATTGTCAGTTGGGAACTTACGGCTTTCACTATAATAATCCTTCCGCTGATGGGATGGATTATGGGCGCCATAGGCCGGAAACTGAAGAGCGGAAGCCTCAAGGCGCAACAGCGTTGGGGGGACACAATGGCTCAGTTGGAGGAGATGCTGGGCGGTTTGCGCATAATCAAAGCTTTCATAGCAGAAGAGAAGATCAGCGAACGTTTCGGGAGAGCCTGCAATGACTACCGCGACTCGTCGGGCAAGGTGGCAATACGTCAGGCTTCGGCCCATCCAGTAGGCGAATTCCTCGGCACATGTCTCATAGTAATTGTTCTTTGGTTCGGTGGAACTCTCATCCTCTCCGACCGCTCGTCGATAGATGCTCCCACGTTTATCTTCTATATGGTTATCCTCTATTCTATGATAACGCCGCTTAAGGAGCTGTCGAGGGTCTCTTACAGCATCCCGAAAGGGTTGGCTTCCATGGAGCGGATAGACAGGATTCTGATGGCGGAAAACCCGATTCGGGAGGCTGAAAACCCGCAGAGAATTGATACGCTGAAGGAAAATATAGAGTTTCACGACGTCCATTTCACATATTCCGGCAGTGAAAACGAGGTCATCCGCGGAGTCAGTCTTACAGTTCCCCGGGGGAAGACGATAGCGTTGGTCGGGCAAAGCGGCTCCGGCAAGAGCACTTTGGTTGATTTGCTGCCGCGCTACCACGACGTGACAGACGGTTTCATATCGATAGACGGCACAGATGTGAGACAACTTGGCTTACACGACCTGCGACGGCTGATAGGCAACGTAAATCAGGAGGCTATACTTTTCAATGACACATTCTTCAATAACATCGCTTTTGGCGTGGAAAACGCCACGATGGACAAGGTGGTGGCAGCTGCCAAAATAGCCAATGCTCATGAATTCATAATGGCATCGGAGCAGGGATATGATACAATGGTCGGGGACAGAGGATGCCGCCTCTCGGGCGGGCAGCGCCAGCGAATCAGCATTGCGCGCGCAATACTCAAGAATCCCCCGATTCTGATTCTTGACGAGGCCACGTCGGCCCTGGACACCGAAAGCGAGCGACTTGTTCAGGAGGCATTGGAACGGCTTATGCGCAGTCGCACGACGATTGCAATAGCCCACAGGCTTTCTACAATAAAGAATGCCGATGAAATATGTGTCTTGCATGACGGACATATCGTAGAGCGCGGCACGCATGCCCAACTTATAGCCATGGGAGGCCATTATAAGCATCTAAATGATATGCAACAGCTCTGATTATAAGTTTTTATGCTAAAAATGCTAGGTTTTTCTTTGCCCAGTCGCCAATTTGTCCTATTTTTGCCCCACATTAACCTAATATATTCATTAAGAACAATCAATTTAAACTCAAAATTCTAATTTTTTATGTGGCTAATTAATTCATCAATCGGAAGGAAAGTGGTCATGTCCGTGACGGGCTTGGCCTTGATCCTGTTCCTGACGTTTCATGCCTGCATGAATGTCGTTGCTTTGTTTAGCGCCGAAGGTTACAACATGATTTGCGAATTCCTCGGCGCCAACTGGTATGCAGTAGTCGCAACTATGGGTCTGGCGGCTCTGATGGTACTTCACTTCGTCTTCGCCATCATCCTGACTTTGCAGAATCGCAAGGCCCGTGGCACCGACAATTATGCTGTAACCGACAAACCAGAGAAAGTAGAGTGGGCCAGCCAGAACATGTTGCTGCTGGGTATCATCATCTGCCTCGGCCTCGTGCTGCATCTCTACAATTTCTGGTATAACATGATGTGGAGCGAGCTCATGGGCAACGCTTATACCCAACTGCCTTCGCCCAGCGACGGCTATGCCTGGATTGAGCAGACATTCCAGCAGCCCGTATTCGTGGTGCTTTATGCTATTTGGCTTGCAGCCATCTGGATGCATATCAACCATGGTTTCTGGAGCGCCATCCAGACTTTAGGCTGGAGCGGCAAGATCTGGCAGAACCGCTGGCAGTGCATTGGCTTCATCTGGAGCACTATCGTTATCCTGATGTTCTACGCCGTTCTGCTGAAGTTTGCTATTTGGGGCGGAGCACCCATCTGCGGCTAATCTTTAAAACTTGAAACTATTAAAATAATATAACTATGTCAGAACAAGTTAAGAAGATAAACAGCAAAATTCCCGAGGGGCCAGTTGCTGACAAATGGACAAATTATAAGGCTCACCAACGTCTGGTGAATCCCAAGAATAAACTGAAACTTGATGTCATCGTTGTAGGAACAGGTCTGGCTGGTGCCAGCGCTGCTGCTTCACTTGGTGAGATGGGTTTCAATGTTTTGAATTTCTGCATTCAGGACAGCCCCCGTCGTGCGCACTCCATTGCTGCACAGGGTGGTATCAACGCAGCCAAGAACTATCAGAACGACGGCGACTCTGTCTATCGTCTGTTCTACGACACTGTGAAGGGCGGTGACTATCGCGCTCGCGAGGCCAACGTATATCGTCTGGCTGAGGTGTCGAACAATATCATAGACCAGTGCGTGGCACAGGGTGTTCCCTTCGCCCGTGAATATGGCGGCATGCTGGCCAACCGTTCGTTCGGTGGCGCTCAGGTGAGCCGCACATTCTATGCCAAGGGTCAGACCGGTCAGCAGTTGCTGCTCGGCGCCTACAGCTCGCTGTCTGCACAGGTGCAGGCCGGCAAGGTGAAGCTCTTCACCCGTTATGAGATGGAAGATGTCGTCATCGTCGATGGCCGTGCCCGCGGTATCATCGCCAAGAACCTTGTGACTGGTAAGCTCGAGCGCTTCAGCGCCAACGCTGTCGTCATCGCCACCGGCGGTTACGGCAACGCTTACTTCCTCTCTACCAACGCTATGGGTTGCAACTGCACAGCTGCTGTTCAGTGTTATCGCAAGGGCGCTTACATGGCCAACCCCTCTTATGTTCAGATTCACCCCACCTGCATCCCTGTTCACGGCGACAAGCAGTCCAAACTGACGCTTATGTCCGAGTCACTGCGTAACGACGGCCGTATTTGGGTGCCCAAGAAGTTGGAGGATGCCAAGAAACTGCAGGATGGCACGCTGCAGGGTTGGGAGATTCCCGAAGAGGACCGCGACTACTATCTGGAGCGCCGTTATCCCGCCTTCGGTAACCTCGTGCCCCGTGACGTGGCCAGTCGAGCTGCCAAGGAGCGTTGCGACAAGGGCTACGGCGTGAACAACACTGGTCTTGCCGTCTTCCTTGACTTCTCCGAGTCCATCAACCGCCTCGGCATCGATGTTATCATGCAGCGCTATGGCAACCTCTTCGAGATGTATGAGGAGATTACTGACGTCTTCCCCGGTGATGTCGCAAATGAGATCAACGGCGTGAAGTATTACAAGCCCATGATGATCTATCCCGCTATCCACTACACGATGGGCGGTGTGTGGGTTGACTACGAGCTGCAGACCTCTATCCCCGGCCTGTTCGCTATCGGCGAGTGCAACTTCTCAGACCACGGTGCCAACCGCCTCGGCGCTTCTGCTCTGATGCAGGGCTTGGCCGACGGTTACTTCGTATTACCTTATACCATTCAGAACTACCTCGCTGACCAGGCTATCTGGCCGCGCGTTTCCACAGACCTGCCCGAATTTGCAGAGACTGAGAAGGCTGTAGATGCCGAGCTCACCCGTCTGCTCAATATCAAGGGTAAGCGCTCCGTAGATAGCATCCACAAGGAGCTGGGTCACATCATGTGGGAATATGTAGGCATGGGTCGCACCGCCGAGGGGCTGAAGACCGGTATCCAGAAGATGAAGGAACTGCAGAAGGAGTTCGACACGAACCTCTTCGTTCCTGGTTCTAAGGAAGGTCTCAACGTAGAACTCGACAAAGCTATCCATCTCCGCGACTTCTTCACGATGGGCGAACTCGTGGCTCACGATGCCCTCAGCCGCAACGAAAGCTGCGGTGGACACTTCCGTGAGGAATATCAGACGGAGGAAGGCGAGGCCAAGCGCGACGATGAGAACTACTTTTACGTAGGTTGCTGGGAGTATCGGGGTGCAGACAAAGATCCCGAACTCATCAAGGAACCCCTCGAGTACGAAGCAATTAAGGTACAAACGCGTAA
Source organism: Bacteroidaceae bacterium (assembly GCA_024699495.1). Taxonomy (GTDB): domain Bacteria; phylum Bacteroidota; class Bacteroidia; order Bacteroidales; family Bacteroidaceae; genus Physcousia. The sequence goes on from JAILPK010000033.1 coordinate 14,234, forward strand.
CTATAAGAATTAAAAGACCCACCCCCGACCCCTCCCGTGAAGGGAGGGGAGAGCCTGCGGGGTGACTCTCTAAGGTAATTAATAATTCTAACCATTAAAACAATGACCCTATAAGACCTCCAAGCGCCAG
>JAILPK010000044.1 GCA_024699495.1 Bacteroidaceae bacterium
ACATGTCCTTGGTGTATATCTGACCGTCGCTGTTGTCGTTACAGGGGTAGTTCCACCACCATGCTACGTCGCGGCCAAGGTATTGGCGCACTACGTTGAGGTCGCTGCTGTTGGGAATGCTCCACACGCCCCAACCGGTGGTGTAGATCACTACGTTGCTCGGCGTGGAGGCCAGTGCGGTGTAGAAACCCTCGCGTTCGGTGGCGTTGACCCAACCTGTGGCATAAATCTGCGGCACAAAGTGGACAGGACGTACTGTGTCCTCGGGAGCTGCGCCGGCCACGTTGTACTTGGTTTCCAAACCGCGCTGCACTGCGGTGAGGCGGTCAGCGTTCAACTGGTACTGGCTGCTGCTGGGAAGACCCACGTCGTCCACGAAGATAGCGAACTGCCTTACGCCCAATTTGTACATCTTGTCGAACTTGCCCAGAATATCGTTCACCACCGTGCTGCTGCTGATGAAGTTGTTTCCCGGGTGGATAGCCCAGATGAAGTTCACCTTAGTGGCGGCCGATTCCTCAGCAATCTCACGCAGCATCTGCTGGGTCATCCAGCCTTTCTGTTCCTGGTCGGCGCTGATGCTGGTGGGGTAGGCGTCCGTCCAATACTGTGAGTGGTAGGGGTCGCTCTTCGCACCATAGAGATAGGTGTTCATCTTGTAGCGCATCATGAAGCGGAAAAGGTCCTTTTTCACGCTGATGCTATAGGGGTAACCGTAGTAACCCTCTACCAGTCCGCGGCTCTGCAGGTCGGCATAGTCGCCGATGGTCACTGCGGGCATCGCTTCGGGAGCGTACTGGTCCATCATCTGTTCCAATGAGGCCAGTCCGAAGAACACAGCGTCGGTGTTCTCGCCCAATATGACGAGGCGCGCATAATTGCCGCTCTTCCACAAACCAATGGCATGGCGGTCGTACTTGCCTTCAGCGGTCAGTGCGCTGCGGTCAAGGCTGATGCTGCTGGCCTGTGCATTGGCCACACCGCCACTGCCGTTGACACCCAGCAGGATGTTTGCCTGAGCATTGTCCACGCTAGCAGAATAACTGGCCGTGAGTCCGTGTTCGGAAAGGATTCCGTTCAAACGGTTCTTCGTAGCCTGGTCAATGCCGTCCTCGCACACCACGTTCACTTCAGTGGTGAAACTAACGGTGCCCGAACCCGCCGTCATACTTTGCGGTATGGGGTAGATGGTGTAAGTCTGCGCGCCAACAGTAAGGGCTATGCAGAACATCAATAGCGTAAAGAGTTTCTTCATCTTATTGAATATTAAGTTTTATAATCTCAAAAAAATAGGAACGAAAGGCGGGGATGAGGTCCAGTATCACTCGCTGATTGCGGTGTTAATTGCGGTTTCCGCTGTCGTTGTCCAAGTGGAACAGTCGCAGTGCTCTCGAGCAACCTGAGGGATGGAGTTTTTCCGTCACCTTTTCATTGCCATTTCCGTGCATTTGCGCCGCCGATGCATAGGTTTTTCGTCTTCGCCCAACATTCAAGTTTGGGATAAACTCAGAACCCCCGCAAGCATAGGCGCACATTTGCTTTGCAAAAATAGCACGAATTATACTAATAACCTGCAACATCTGTCGAAAATCCACATTTTCTGTACATTCTCTATGCGAAAGTGAAGCGCAGACGACTTTCTTGACGGTCGCGGATAAGATTGCAATATCTGAAGGATAAAAAGGAATAGCGTGAACTTATTGAGAATTCTTTATTATGTTCGATTCGATCTTTCATTAGCAAGGCGAACAGGACTTATAATGACTCATCATTTGATTTTCTTTAAAAGAAATATGTGTTTTATAAGGAATCTGTATTTTTGTGCTCGTCTTATACATTATATAGTATTGATTTTTCAAAAAAAGACTATGGCAAAAGAGGAACTAAAAGATATACTTGAGAGTATTAAAAAACATACATCTGCTGAAGCCGATACAGGTGCAATAAATCGCACTATAGGTCGAGGACGTGTAAAAATTGATGGGCATGGTGAAAAGACACTTTGGGTTGCAAATGCTGGTTATCAATCAACACACACACACTCCAGAACCTGGGATGGAAGGGTGGAATCTGTAAATAATGGTACAGTCCATACCTACAGAGAAGATGGTGTCGTTATTTCAAAGAATACAGCTCCAGGTCGTATACTGATGGAGAACTACTCTGGTACTCATCAATATGTTGCTCCTGCTGGTCGTCTTTCAATGGAAATCTATAACTCTTCTTACTATACCCAACAAAGAGAACGTAAAAGTGTATATGACTTATCCGTTGGGATTGCAGGTCAGGATAAAAGGTTGAATTTTGAAACTCTTGAAAAAGCGCATTCGACATATTTGAAACTCATTCAGGACAGACGTGAGACTGAAGAGATGATTGCCTTGCGTGAAAAGCAACTTGAAGCGCATCGTAAAACTGAAGAAGAAGCAAAGATTGCTGCTCAAGCTGCTATTGACGAAGAGGAACGACTAAAACGTGAGGAAGAAATTCGTCTTGCAGAAGAAATAAGGCGAAAGATGGAGGAAGAAATCCAGCGCCATAAAGAAGAAAATATACAGCGCGAGCAACAAGCCAAAGAATATGAAGAAACCTATAATTTTATCCGCACTCAGGCTTCGTTGCGTCTCAACCCACGTCTTGACCCATTACAGAACGAAATAAAATTTTCACATATTTATGATGGTGTGACCACCGTTATTGAAGGAGGCCCTGGCACAGGTAAAAGTACTACGCTCATTCAGCGCATGAAATTGTTGATTGACCCTGAAGATTTGAATGACTACCGTCTGAACAATCCCAACACCCCACTCACAGAGCAGAAAATTAATATTGTTTCAACTCGAAACGCGTGGGTATTCTTCTCACCAACGGATTTATTGTGTAAATATCTGAAGGAAGATATGAGCTACGAGGGGTTAACTCAGTACGAGGATAAGACCCATGTTTGGAAAGACTTTTTGCGAAAAACTCTCATTAGAGAAGATTACAAAATTGCGGGTAACAAGTGTCGCTTTGTTTTCACTAAGAATAATGCAGAAGACACATTGTTTGTAGGCGACCAAATACAAATAGCACATGACTTCCAGATGTACTATTTGCAAACTCTAAAGAACAGGCTTCTTAAAGTGGCTTCTATTGATACCTCTCAATATTCATGGAAAATCATAGGCAAAATGATTGCACAGCGGTGCATGGAAGCAGAAAAAGCAAAGGATATATCTGATATATGCAGACTCCTGTTTTCACTGTCTTCCTACAAAGAGTTAACATTGCCTAATGGTATGCCTACTGCTAAAGAGATTGTCGCCACTTACGAAAAGAAGATTGACGAACTAACTAGTCGCTATTTAGTTGATTGGAAGAAAAATAAGGATTTCTTTGATTTGCTGCAAGACTGTGAGGAAGATATACTTGATACAGATGACACAACAGTTTCTGTGGTTGATGTTGATGAAGAAGATACTATTGACAAGTCCGATGACATTTATATTGAACTTCAAAAAGACATAAAACGATTGATTCGCCGTATCGCATCTTCCAAAGACAATGCATCGCTCGTTATAGAACCTGTTTATGAGGAACTGTATTCATTACTGAAAGATAAAATTAAGCGTGAAGATTTGAAAGAAATTTCAGACATTGCCTTCTTTAACAAAGAAGTGTATCCATGTATCAGCAATGCAGAAGTTTTCCTTTTGAATATTGATTTTTTCTGTAATACATATCTTGCATTCAGAAAGAATAGGTTAGAAATGCAAGACACCAATTGGAACCTTGACATTCTGGGACGTATGGTTGGAACTGTTTCCAAGAACTATATTCACCACGATGAATGTAGTTTGCTGATAGGAACCATTAACAGTATACTGACCCGTGTCGCACGAATAAGCGAGGAACGCTTTGATGGCTTTAACGGAAGATTTGCCACAGCCTATAAGAAAAATCGTAAGGCAGTAATTGGTGTAGATGAAGCGACTGACTATAGTATTATTGATTATTATGCTATTAACTCGCTGCGACATCATGTGGTTTCCGCTGTTACGCTATGCGGAGACATGATGCAGAGTATGAATGAGTATGGCATCAAGGATTGGAAAAAATTGCAGCATCCTCTTCTCTTTAAGAATGTTGATGTCAAACACCTTCGTATGTCTTATCGTCAAGGTCCGAAACTTATAAAGCTGGCACATTACCTATACCATAAGGCTACTGGAAAACGTGCGCCCTATAGTTGTTACTTGAGGGATGAGAAGAAAACCCCCGACCCATTGTGGCATGAGAGCGATGACATGAACGAAAAGGCCGAGTGGATGGCGAAACGTGTCCTTGAAGTTTTTGACGCTTACAAGAAAGTCCCATCCATTGCTATATTCGTAAACAACACGAAAGAAGCACAAGAACTTTATGACGCTCTCAAAGAACAGGAAATTCTGGAAAACGCTGGGATAGATGTTATTAATTGTACAGCCAA
>JAILPK010000049.1 GCA_024699495.1 Bacteroidaceae bacterium
AAGTATTCTGGAATGTTTCCTATAACTGAAAGGATAAAGGAACAGTTGATTCGAGAAGAATAGACACGAGAATCCCTTTTTCTGCTAAAGGAGTAAAAAATATCAAAAAATGCGGGTGGCCGTGCAGTCTTTTTCTCCGTCGTAGGACTATATAAATAGAGACATCATGTTTCCGATGGAAGTAACAAGGCTGATAAAACGGTGCAGACAGGGGGATGCGGATGCCCTCGCAGGACTGTATAAGGCATACGCCCAAAGGATGAGGGGCGTGTGCCGACGCTATATCAGTGACGAGCAGACGGTGGAGATGGTTGACAACGGCTGTCCCGTCCTGCGGCTTCGGTTCACCAGCTTGCGATGGTTCGCTTCGTCGAAATAGACCTTCACAGGATAGAGGCGCAGCTCGTTCTCTGGCTTCTTGGGGCGACCGCCCTTGCTGCTCTTATCTTTGGGTGTTTGGGGATTCATACGTTGTAAAATGCTGGATAGGACATCTGGCTAATATCGGCTTTTTGAGCCGTGGTTTTGTGGGACGCAAAACCTATACTTGCTCCCCCAACTCTGTTTTTGGGCTTTTCAAATGCCCGCAAAGTTAGTACATATAGGCTTTAGAGGTGTGTTATATCCTGCAAAATGAGCTATTGAGCAATTTCAACCCTCAAGTTGGGCTCGGAAACGTTTGAATCGTCCAAAAAACCTGTGTTTATCGGACCTGGAGAGATGTTCCATCCTGCAAATTGAGCTATAGGTGCAAGATTTAATACATTCACTTCTTCCACGCATTTACCACCTCACCAATATACATGGTGTGGATGCCTGCCGACATCCTGCTATAGAGATTTTTCGGCACATCCCCCTTGAAACTCTTTGGGTCAAAAGGCGCTGCATACATAATCTTACATTCTATTACCACAGATGCTTCTGTGTAATACGGCGTGCCGTTGGCTGTGAAGGCCGTATGCAATCCGAGAGCCTGAGCCTTGTCTCCGTCGCGCCCGCTCTTCGTTCCCATATACGTTAATACCTTGCTATCCTTCACATCGAAAGACATCACAGTGAAGTACTCAGCCCTATCCATAAATTCCTTCGTATAACGCTTCTCTGCCACATAAACCGTCAGCGCAGGACGTCCCCAAAGCGTGCCGATACCACCCCACCCTATAGTCATGGCATTGCTCTTCTCTTTTGTGCCGGCAGCAAGCAGCTGGGCATCTCTGAACCATTGGAATCCGTTGTCATCAAACTCCTGTACTACATTGATCTTCCTATAACCCTTGTCTTCCTGGGCCGACAACGGTAAAGACACAAACAAGCACACAACCAGGACCGCAGCGCTGAAAAGATTTTTCTTCATAATAATCTGAGAATAATATAACAATAAATAAGCTTAGGATATGCCCCGAATATCAGACCGTCTCAGCCAGTATGCTGGAGCGTTTCCGCTGCAAATATACACATTATATTTATATATAAGCACAAGTGCAGGAAAAAAAACACTTCCAAAAGCAACTTCTGCAATACCTATTTAGGATTACGAGACTCCTGCCGACCCGCACTTGGGCAGCAGGTGGAAATGCTCTGTTTTGGGTATTGCACACGTCGCCGTTTCGCACTAACTTTGCAGGCGTAAAGCAAAACCAAAACATTCATTAGCATATCTAAATAACAACACTATGGGACTTCTGAAGACATTCTTCACAAACTGCGCCTATCCTCAAGGGCGGATGGGACGGATGATGCTCCGGTTTATGAACTTCGGGCACGCCCCCCTCACCAACTGGGGACTGGGTTTTCTGAAATTCAACGACCAAATGATGATGCTCGACATCGGCTGCGGCGGAGGTGCCACACTGAAACGTCTGATGAAACGAAGCGTGAACGCAAAAGTCTATGGCATCGACATCTCTGAGGAGAGCGTGGCAAAAGCCAGGAAGACGAATGCCGACATGCTCGACAAGCAGATATTCATCCGCCAGGGCTCTGCGGAAAGTCTTCCGTATGAAAATGCCGTGTTTGATATTGTCACTGCCGTTGAGACTGTATATTTCTGGCCTAATCTGCCAGGCTGTCTGAAAGAAGTGCTCCGCGTCCTGAAACCAGGCGGACAATTTGCCGTCATGGTGGAAGTAATCGAGGGCGACTCCATATGGACAAATGTGGTGCAGGGTATGACCGCATATACTCCGGAACAACTGAAAGACATGCTCGACAAGGCGGGATTCATTCAGACGGCTATTCACCGCAAAAAACCATCTTATGCCACGATTACCGGGATGAAAGCATAACCACATTTCATCACAATCCATATTGTCAGAAACATTAGCAGAATAGTTCCTGAAATAGTGGAAAAGACAGTCAGCCGTAAGAATGCGGCTGATTTTTTTTGATTTTCCACCCAAATATATGTGTCTTAGAAAAATTTTATCTATATTTGCAGCCAACAGATTGCATACATTCCCTCAAGCCGGAATTTCTGCTACCGAACTATTGCAAAAAGATTTTTGTTGGGGGCGAATGTATTCTCATCTGCCTCACAGCTCACACAAAACAAACACATTATAAAACAGGAAACAATATGATTAAGAAAAAAACGCTGATGCTCCTTACAATGTTGGCTATGGCCACTTCCTCAATATATGCACAGAACGAGGAACCCGTCAGCCAAGTGATAGAACGGGGTCTAAGCCGGGCCAAGAGCCAGTCACTGATTCTGGCAGAAGCGCTAAAAGACAAAAAAGAAGCTCTACCGCGAACCTATGAGAAGGGCCGCCTGCAAACCATACGCTACGATCATTGGGTATCAGGATTCTTTCCCGGAGTGCTTTGGATGCTTTATGAAAACAACGGGGACCGGAAACTACGCGAATACGCCGAACAATATACTGCTCGCGTAGAACCGGCCAAACGCGTGACCAACACACATGACCTTGGCTTCATGCTCTACTGCAGCTTCGGGCAGGGCTATCGCCTTACCGGTAACAAGCACTATCTCGACGTAATCAACGAGGGCACGCAGAGCCTGCTTACCCGATGGAACGAGAAACTCGGAGTCATAAAGTCCTGGGAGAGCGGTCCCAGATGGCAATATCCTGTAATCATCGACAATATGATGAATCTGGAGATGCTCTGTTTCATGACCCGCGAATATGGCGACCGCAAATACGAGCGCATTGCCGAAAAGCACGCTCAGACCACAATCAGGAATCATTTCCGCGAAGATTTCTCCACCTTCCACGTAGTATCCTATGATACCATCACCGGGAAACCGCATGCCAAAAACACCGCACAGGGCTTTGCCGACGGCAGTTCGTGGTCGCGTGGTCAGGCTTGGGGACTCTATGGCTACACCATGATGTACCGCGAGACTCTGAACCCCATCTACCTCAGACAAGCCAGACAGATAGGAACATTCCTAATCAATCATCCGCGCCTGCCTAAAGACAAAATCCCCTATTGGGACTATGACGCGCCAGATATTCCAAACGCCAAGCGCGACGCATCTGCCGCTGCCGTCATGGCCTCAGCATTCATCGAACTCAGCCAGCTTGACCCAAGCGATATGGCATCCAAATGGCTGGGCATTGCAGAAGAACAGATTCGCACTCTGACATCACCGGAATACCTTGCCGCCGAGGGAGAGCAAGGAGGGTTCATCATCAAACACGGCGTAGGACACCACCAGGCCGGTGCCGAAGTTGATGTGCCTCTAACTTACGGTGACTATTATTATGTTGAAGCACTGATGCGGATGAAACAGCTGCTGGCAAAGCCTTCTGGCGAGGACGACCGCCGCCTATGGGTGGAACAGCTGACCAAGATTGCCAGTCCGGTTCTGGAAAACCTCGCTGCAGGAACGTTGAAGAAGAACATGCCATTCGAGTCGCTATCCGACGAACCCCTGCGCAGGGAAGTATCATATCTGGAAGCCGTCGGCCGCACTATTTGCGGCATAGCCCCATGGCTCGAGCTTGGACCAGACAATACAGCAGAAGGCAAGTTACGCGCACATTTCATTGACCTCGTGGTCAGAGGTCTGAAGAATGGTGTAAACCCCGATTCTCCCGACCATCTGATGTTCGACAAGCGCCACTCGCAGCCGCTGGTTGACGCCGCATTCCTGGCAGAAGGCATCCTTCGTGCTCCCACACAAATATGGGGCAGGCTCGACCAACAGACACGGAAATGGCTCGTGGACGAATGGAAGATATCACGTGGCATCAAACCGTACGAATGCAACTGGCTTCTCTTTGCCTCAATCATCGAGGCCGCGCTGCTCGAATTCACCGGCGAATGTGACATGGAACGTCTCATGTATGGAGTCAACCGGTTCCGAAACGAATGGTATAAAGGGGATGCCTGGTATGGCGACGGACCGGATTTTCATCTTGACTTCTACAACAGCCTCGTCATTCACCCCATGTTCACCGAAACCCTGCAAGTCCTGAAGAAACACAATCTGCCTGGTGCCGATTTCCTCAACACACAAAAAGAACGTCAGGGACGCCTGGCTGCCGAACTGGAACGCATGATATCCCCCGAAGGCAGCTACCCCGTAACAGGCCGCTCTATAGTTTACCGTTTCGGCTCTTTCCATGCCTTGGCGGATGCAGCACTGCTGCATATTCTGCCGAGAAACGTGAATCCGGCACAAGTACGCTGCGCACTGACTGCTGTAATGCAGCGCCAGCTCAGCCAACCGCGCACATTTGACAATAACGGATGGTTGCGCATCGGCTTCACAGGCAGTCAGATTCGTATGTCAGAGTCATATATAAACACCGGCAGCCTCTATCTCTGCACAGCAGCCTACCTCCCACTTGGCTTACCGGCAACCGACCCTTTCTGGGCCAATCCCGCTGCCGACTGGACTGCCAGGAAAGCATGGAACAACATAGATGTTGAAGCTGACCATGCCATAAGATAAGCCGCCTGTTCCCAGGAAGATTCTTTGTCTCCTGCCTATAAACGAACTTACTGATTCCTTGAAGACTTAGTAGAGAATAGATAAAAGAAGCTATGATTATAAAACACATATTGCTCGTAGCTATAGGCGGAGCCGCTGGTTCCGTGTGCCGATTTCTCATTTCCATATTTCCCGCAGAGTCTTTCCCTTGGGGCACTCTCACCGTGAATATTGTCGGTTCGCTACTGATAGGGTTTCTGGTTGGAATGGCAACAAAAGGCAGTCTCTCACCCGAGATGCGGCTGCTGTTGGTAACTGGTTTCTGCGGCGGATTCACTACATTCAGCACGTTCGCCAACGAGTCTCTGTCCATGATGCGTGCCGGCGACATACTGCTCATGTCTCTCTATGTGGGCCTCAGCGTCACCTTGGGAATCCTTGCCGTTTTTCTCGGAATGCAACTCAGCAAATAACCCAAGTCGGAAAGATTGATATCAAGAGTTCAAGAAGCCTCTCCCGCCCCTGCTCATACAAACAACCTACTTTTGTCGCGAAATAATCAATTAACATATAAATCATTGCTATTATGAATCTCATCAAGAGAATAAGATTGCTTACCATAGCTCTGATGCTCACCATGATCTGTGGTGCCAATATTCTTACGTCGTGCTCCTCGAATGAAAATGTTATGGCACCGGCTAAGAAAGAGTATTTTAAGTATTGGAATGACTGCGATGCGCTTTCCTCCCTGAAGGAATTTGTGGAGGATGTGACCAACCCGGCATCTCCAAACTATATCAGTGCTGACGACCGCATTGCCACCTTCGACATGGATGGAACCTTTGTCGGCGAACTCTACCCTACTTATTTCGAATATAACATGCTGGAGTATCGCGTCCTCGAAGATACAGCTTATCGCGACAAAGCTCCAGAGGACGTTCGGCAAGTGGCCCAAAACATAAGGGATTTCGTCCGCAACGGCACCCCACTGCCCTCACAATTCGACATGCGGCACGCACGGGCTGCTGCCAAAGCCTATGCCGGGATGACCGTTGAACAGTTTGACGCTTACGTGAAAGATTACGGCAGCAAACCCGCCAACGGTTTTAGGGGAATGACCTACGGCAACAGCTTCTACCAACCTATTCTCGAGGTATTCGAATATCTCAAAGACAACGGGTTCACCTATTATATAGTCTCCGGCTCCGACCGCTTCATCTGCCGCGCGCTGGTTGAGTCTATAGGCATCGGGCCCAACAGGGTTATCGGAATGGATGTCAGACTCGTGTCAAGCAAGCAAGGCGAACAGGCTGGCGTAAGCTATACTATGGAGAAGGAGGAAAATCTGGTGCGCACAGACAGTCTGCTCATCAAGAACCTGAAGACAAACAAGGTGTTGCAGATTTCACAGGAGATTGGCAAAGTACCTGTTCTCTCATTCGGCAACAGCGGCGGTGACTGCGCCATGCATAACTTCTGCCTGAGCAACAGCAAACACCGAAGCGCAGCTTTCATGCTCATCGCCGACGATGATGTGCGTGACCACGCCAACCGCGAAAAAGCTCTCAACCTCGCCAATCAATGGCGAGAAGCGGGTTACCACGTCATCTCCATGAAAAATGATTTCGTAACCATCTACGGCCCCGGAGTGGAAAAAGTGAACTTCACCTTCTGACTACACATTCATGGAATAATAAGATCTACCCAAATAGATCGATACCTTGTTATATGTTATTACCGTTATCGGAAGCGAACTGCTGATGTCTGAATCCAACATATTTCTAATTCTGACACCAAGACAGAAGTTATAATATGAAGCTGGACGATGTTTGAAGTTGAGGCTTTACCTCAACTCCTGCAAACGGTAAACGGGCTCTCTGCGAACTCCTATAGTCTGTTGTCGATTAGGTTACCTCACCTCCATTGTCCTCCTTGGGGTTTTCGCTAAAACCCTATGGAGTGTGGGGCATAACCCTATGGGGTTTGTGGCTTAACTCCATGGACTTCCGGGATGTTGATGCAAAGGTATTGGATTGGAGTTGGTGAAAATTACGCATGAATAGAGCGGGGTACAAAACTGAAGAATACGGTACGTATTTGTACGTTAAACCTATGGATTTATTATGATAATTGGCAGAAAATGAGTATCTTTGCGTTTGAAAGATCCTACTTAACAGACCTAAAAGAATCTCATTTATGCTACAAGAAAAAGACGAAATAAGCAGTTGGACTGTCAAGCCGATGAGCAAAGCTGAGATCGCCGTAGCCTATGCACCGTTCCTCACCACTAATGCCGCAGTAAACAGACTGATCGATTGGATTCGACGCAACCCCGAACTCACCGAACAACTCAACCGCTCCGGATACCGTAAAACCCAAAAGCTCTTCACCTCATACCAGGTGCGACTTATATTCGACTACTTGGGAAGACCGTAAATTCGACCTAGGCTCATCGCGGCTTACGGCTTACAGCTTACAGGAGTTGAGGCTATGCCCTAACGTCAACAGTCAACAGTCAACGGACGAAGCCGCTAAGCGGCGTTTATCGAGCCTACAGCTTTGGCTTAGGGTTAATGCTGATTACAGGTTTAGGGTTGTGCCTGCGCATGTAAGCTGATAGTTTTACTTTTGAACTGAGCCCATGGCCCCCTGTCTATGCCAAAATCTCTCTTCCATCTCTTTCCCCCTTTAACTACGGCTGCAGGTCGCTTCTCCGACCTCCAACCTCTAAACTTTAAACTAAAAACTTTAAACATTAAACTCTAAACTTTAAACTATAAACTATAAACTTTAAACTATAAACTTTAAACTATAAACTTCCCCTTAAAATTCCGGTCTCCCGCCGAGCTTTGGCTAAGCCCCCCTCTAGGGCCCCTTATATAGGGGCCTAAGAGGAGGGGCTTTCGCCTAAGCCGGCGCCGATGGAATCGAAGAGGTAGTACACACCATCGAGAATAACCATATACCTGGCCCGCAAACACAACCACGGCCCATTGGATCAACACTTGATTTAATAATTCTTTGCTCATATTTTTTTACTTTTTTGCAGCTCCATCGTGATAGACATACTTCATACCTCAGACTTCAGCCAAAGGCCTCATCGCGCCAGGATGCCCATTGTCCGCTGTCGTTGATGCGAAGCTGCAGACGTCGCCTCAACTTTTGTACAAATATCGGAATATTTTGGGTATGAACAATAATTGGTGTGCCAACAAAGTTGGTACAAAAAGAGGGATTTTAACATTTATTCATTCAAAAAACTTGGATCGGGGAACAGTTCTCTGATCCTAAACTTAAATGGTTTGAAGTCAAGTGAATCAGAAAATCCCTTGATCCACAAGAGGCAAAACCCTTCAGCCCCAATACAAAAAGATTGCTTAATGTCAATGATATTGTCCTTTTTTGCTTTTTAACATGCCTTTTCATTGCCGATTGGCTATTTGTTTGTAACTTTGCAGCCAATTTTTGAGACGTCTCAGTAAATTGTCAGACATAATATAACTATCTTATAACTATCGGATAACACAAATGCAACAAAGCAAGAACGTTGTCGGAGCCAAGATACGCGGCTTCCGTGAGAGCAGAAACATATCAGTGGAGGAGATTGCGCAGCGCAGCGGACTCTCCGTGGAGCAAATCAACAGCATTGAGAGCAATGAGACCTTGCCTTCGCTCGGTCCGCTCATCAAGATTGCCCGCGCGCTGGGTGTCCGCCTCGGCACGTTCATGGACGACAATGACGCACTCGGGCCTGTGGTTTGCCGCGCTGCCGACCGCGAGAAAGAAACCAGTATCAGCTTCAGCAACGACGCGACGGATGCACGCAAACACATGGAATACCACCCTCTGGCTCAGCAGAAGGCAGGCCGGCACATGGAACCCTTCATCATCGATATACACCCTGAAGAGAGCCTAAAATACCAACTCTCAGACCATGAGGGAGAGGAATTCATCTACGTGATGCAGGGGGAGATTGAAATTGTCTATGGCAAGGAGACATATCACCTGAAGGAGGGCGACAGCATATTCTATGACAGCATCGTGAAGCACCATGTACACGGTGCTCCGGGCAAAGCTGCCAAGATTCTCGCTATGGTGTATATTCCATTCTAAAAGCTGACTGAGGATGAGCAATGTGAAATTAGACATGGCTGGCAGGCCCTTGCCTGACAGAAGTTACCCCGCAGAAACGGGAAGTGAGGGATATACGCTCCACGAACGAACCTTGGGACAATGGCTCGAGCATTGGGCTGAGACCACTCCGGACAAGGAATACATAGTTTACTCAGACCGTGACCTGCGGTTCACATGGAGCAAATTCAATGAGCGCGTGGACAATCTGGCCAAAGGCCTCATCAGCATTGGCGTGAAAAAAGGGTCGAACGTAGGCATCTGGGCTACAAACGTACCCGACTGGCTCACGTTTCTCTATGCCACAGCTAAGATTGGCGCTGTGCTGGTCACCGTGAACACAAACTACAAGCAGAACGAGCTGGAATATCTCTGCAAAGACTCGGACATGCATACCCTGTGCATCACCGATGGCACCTGGGACTGTAACTATGTAGATATGACCTACACCATGCTGCCTGAGCTGAAGACCTGCGAACGCGGGCATCTCAACAGCGAGCGATTCCCATATCTGAAGAATGTGGTCTATATCGGTATGGAGAAATACCGCGGCATGTTCAACACCGCAGAACTGCTCCTGCTTGGGCAAAACATTGAGGACAAGACATTGGATGATATGAAACGCGAAGTGACATGCCACGATGTCTGCAATATGCAATATACCAGCGGAACCACAGGCTTCCCCAAGGGCGTTATGCTGACCCATTTCAACATAGCCAACGACGGATTCTTCACCGGTGAGAATATGGGCTTCACCCAGGACGACAAACTGTGCGTCTGCGTTCCTCTCTTCCATTGCTTCGGAGTGGTTCTGGCTACAATGAACTGCCTGACCCACGGCTGCACCGAGGTGATGGTAGAGAAATTTGATCCGCTCGTCGTCCTGGCATCAATTCACAAAGAGAGATGCACAGCTGTTTACGGCGTACCGACCATGTTCATAGCCGAACTCAACCACCCTTTGTTCTCCATGTTCGACCTGAGTTGCCTGCGCACGGGAATTATGGCAGGAAGCCTCTGCCCTGTAGAACTGATGAAGCAGGTCAGCGAGAAGATGTTCATGACCATCACCAGCGTATATGGACTTACCGAGTCGGCTCCCGGAATGACTCAGACCTGCCTGAACGACTCCTTCGAACAGCGCTGCACCACCGTAGGCCGCGATTACCCGTTCGTAGAAGTCAAGGTGCTTGATCCAGAGACTGGTAACGAATGTCCTGTGGGCGTTCAGGGTGAGATGTGCTGCCGTGGCTTCAACGTGATGAAAGGTTATTACAAGAATCCGAAAGCAACTGCTGAAGTCATTGACAAAAACGGATTCCTGCATTCCGGCGACCTCGGAATCAAAGATGAACAGGGATTCTACAGAATTACTGGACGAATCAAAGATATGATTATCCGTGGCGGCGAAAATATATATCCGCGTGAGATAGAAGAATTCCTTTACCACATGCCTGGCATCAAAGATGTGCAGGTGGCAGCTGTGCCATCGAAAAAATACGGAGAGGAAGTCGGCGCATTCATCATTCTGCACGAGGATGTCAATATTACCCCGGAGGACGTACGCGAATTCTGCCGAGGTAAAATCGCACGTTACAAAATTCCTAAATATGTCTTCTTCGTTGACGGCTTCCCTCTCACTGGTTCCGGCAAGATTCAGAAGTTCAAGCTTAAGGAACTAAGCCTTAAACTCTGCGAAGAACAGGGCATAGAGGTCATATAGAGCAAAACTCTCCTAAGCATTCCCAATACCCCCCCTCATGGCCTGGACTCCATGTCTCCATGAAGGGGGGTTCTGTATCCTCAGTCTCATAAATTCATGAAACCTTTGTACAAGCAGGCTGAGCTCCAACGCAAAAAAATATCTGAAGATAATGCGCATAAAGTTAAGGCCTTTGATTCAAGAAGCAGCGCAGACGAATACAATAAGTGACGCAAGCGAATACATCGAGGTGTAATTACAAATACATCAAGGTGTATTTGTTTGTGTCTGCTGATGTAATAAAGCGTACGAAATTGTAAAATAAAAAGTTTTTTCCGATTTATAATCATCAAGTTAGAATTATTTCGTAACTTTGCACCTGAATTGGACATTGAGCATTGGACATTGGTATGTACACCTAAATGGATAACGCTTTACTGATGCATACATAATTGCACAGGAATAATACTTAAACACACGCTGCTTAGTAGCCTGCCCCGACTTCAATAACGATCAGAAGACAGAGGTCAGAATAAAGGGCGGGAACGGCTCTGCACCATCCTACCCCGTCAGCTTGAATGAAAGCAGCAATAACTCAGGATACACAAACAAGGTGATTCTACAAAAGAGACGTCACCGGCAAAGAAAATAAAACGAAAATGGAATTGACAAAAACAGGGAATACAACCACCGGAAATCATTCTGAAGCAACCTCCGACAAGGCCGACAAATTGAATACAGGCTTCCGACACATTATCCCGCTTCAAATTCGATTCAATGACGTGGATAAATTCGGACACGTAAACAACACCGTGTTCTTCCAATTCTACGACACTGCCAAGACAGACTACTTCGCCACAGTATGCAAGGACGTCGATTGGGAACAGATGGCTATCATCGTGGCACACATAGAAGCCGACTTCGTAGCACAGGTGAAAGCTGACAACCACATCGCCGGACGCACACGCGTAACTCACATCGGACACAAGAGTTTCCGTCTCGAGCAGGAACTGTTTGACATTGACACCAACGAGGTAAAGAGCCGCTGCATATCAGTCATGGTGCTCTACGATCTGCATCAGCGCCAGACCATTCCCCTGCCCGAGAAATGGGTGAAAGACATCAGCAAATACGACAATATCGAGGAGTAAGGCTCACATACAAACCACAAATATATCTCACAGTCTGTGGCGCCAACACTCCAGTTTTAGGCATACAACACAGGAGAGCAGTCCGGAAAAGAATCGGGTACAGATATGCTGCCCCCTAAAGGCCGGGATTCAGACAGACTCACTGAAAACGCCTTCGGCTACAATGCGCAGGGCGTCAACATCCAGATCCGAATCTCTCTCGCCTAATATCGCCAACGTGGGCTCAAGCCCGGTCCGCAAAACAGACATCAGGCACGGCTCCCAAGGAATTCGTCAAAATCATTGATATACCCCGAAGCGTCATATTCCTCGGAAGCCACCGCCAAGCAGACCGTTCCGGGAGCAAAATGCTCCAGATTGCACCAAATGCCGGCTGGAATAACTATTCCAAATCTGGCATCATCCATTCTGACTCTCACCTCATGCACTCCGTCACTGACTGTTATGTCAAACGACCCGGCCACCGGGAAGACCGCCTCATGACAAGTACGATGAGAATGTCCGCCACGCGTCTGTCCGTCGGGCACATCAGTAATCCAGAACACCCTCTTTATCTCCCAGGGTACATCTAGTCCACCCTGAAGGAAATTCAGTCGGCCGCGCTCGTCCAGCATATCCGGCAACTCAACCATCACAACACCACTTGGCCAAACCTCAGCTGACGCATCTGAGCCCGATTTAGAGCCTGAAAAAGAAGCTATATCCCTCATTATTTATGAAATTTGAGGCAAAGATATTATTTTTTTATCAATTAGTTTGCACAA
This sequence comes from Bacteroidaceae bacterium, assembly GCA_024699495.1. GTDB lineage: Bacteria > Bacteroidota > Bacteroidia > Bacteroidales > Bacteroidaceae > Physcousia. The sequence goes on from JAILPK010000049.1 coordinate 12,652, forward strand.
ATCACAAAAAACATCTACCTTTGCACCGCATTTCTGAGAAACACCGCATAAAGCGGTCTGACTTTTCTCAAATGTTTTATATCATGGCGCTTTCGTCTAGCGGCTAGGACACATGCCTCTCACGCATGGAACACGGGTTCGATTCCCGTAGGCGCTACAAGAGGGGAATTTAACAAATTCCCCTTTTTTTGTCTCTGTACGAAAAAATCGAACAGAACAAAAGCCAAAAACGAAAGGATCTCTCAATCGGAATTATTTTTAATATACTGATTATCAGCGAATTAAATATATTTTCCCTTATCAAAGAGACATCAGAATTCACAATTCTTTTTTATTCAGTCTGTCAAGGTAGTTAACATTATTAACTGCGCTTGTCTGCGTTTCGATGCGTTAAAATGCGCTAATTTGCGGTACCAATTCTGGTATTTGCGGTACCTAAAAAACGAGGTACCGCAAAATTTGGGCGATTTTCTCTCAAAAACTGCAAAATGACGGGCAACTAGAAATATTTATATTTCTTTAACATTTCGCAAAGGAGCAAAAGATGGGCAAAAAAACACGTAAGACTATGAAAAAGAGTCGTGTAACTGTCATCTTTGACAGAAAAAAGAGAGTTGCCAAGAAAGGCAAGGGATTTGTTGAACTGCGTATTTATCTAAATCACGATGTGCGCAAATTCATAACATTGGGCGAAATTACGCCTGATGAATGGGAAGGCTATGCTGAATTGCCATCTGTAAAAGAAGAAGTGTCGCGTTATGAGAATATTCTTCAAGCGATGGAAATATTAGGTACTCCCCTTACCGTTGAAAACTTGAATAAGGCTCTTGGAAAGGAACCCGAGCCTAAGATGGTTGAATCACCCACATCCTCAGAAAGAGGTGACTTCATTGCC
>JAILPK010000059.1 GCA_024699495.1 Bacteroidaceae bacterium
CACGGCTTCTAAGTTTGAACTTTACGGTTTGGCGATTGTAAAGTTACTCATTTTTAATGAGTTGAGCAAACTTTGAAGCCTTTTTTATTCCTATTTTATGTTAAACTATGCAGGGCTATTGCTACCTGCGAAACTTAAGTAGAGTTATATAAGCATTCATGTGTTTAGCAAAATGCAAAACTTAACGAACATGTGCACATGTGCTTTACCAGACACCGGTATAAACTAATTGACAAAGCCTCACTAAATCAAAAAAAGAGGTAAAAGAGGATTAATCTGTTAAATAATCCCAAAAAGGGAGGATAATTGGTCACTAGGAAGTGAATTATCAAAAGCCAAATGAAAAAATCAACTACCTTTGCCAAATAAAGATGTCAATCATTCCTAATAAATTAATCATAAACTATACAAAGTGGCTGACAAGAAATTAAATCTCTTCATTATCGCCGGATGCAACGGCGCAGGAAAAACAACGGCCTCTTTCACTGTGCTGCCAGAGATGCTCAACTGCCGCGAATTTGTAAACGCAGACGAAATCGCAAAAGGTCTTTCGCCATTTAATCCCGAGGGCGTAGCCATTCAGGCAGGCCGACTGATGATAGACCGCATAATACATCTGTTGAAAGAGGGAGAAACGTTTGCTTTCGAAACCACATTGGCTACTCGCTCGTATGTAAAACTGATTCAGCGGGCCCAGAAACGCGGCTATTTCATAACGCTTCTGTTTTTTTCGCTCTCTTCTCCCGAACAGGCTGTGGCACGTGTGGCAAAACGAGTCAGTCAAGGAGGTCATAATATTCCGACCGAAGTGATTCTGCGCCGTTATCACGCCGGCTTGCAGAATTTGTTCCAACTGTATATACCCGTAGTTGATTACTGGGCTCTGTACGATAACTCCACTGTTCCGAGCGAGCGTCTGGCTTGCGGATGGAAGGATGCACGCGTGACTATAGAGAATGAAGAAAAGTATCAGGCTTTCTTCGAGCAATACAATCAAATACAGACCGACTTATGAGTGAGCGCGAAGTAATAGAAATGCAGAAAAGTATCGACAAGGGTATTTTTCTTGCACAGAAGCGGCTCGTGGAGCGGGCCAAGCTAATGGGCACCACACTCGTTGTGTGTCGCAACGGGAAAGTATTGGACATTCGCCCTGAAGATCTCTAAACGTGGGGAATTGAATTTCACGTGTGGAAACAACAAAGTGTAAAGTTCATAGCTCCAAGAGGATCAGAACATAGGTATAGAGAATACTGTCTGACCTGAGAGCAGCTACATTTATCAACTTTAAAATCTTTTCTTTTAAGACTCACTTTGTAACATTTATGTGGCGTGAGTTCCATACAACATGTAGGCTAAAGCGGAAATGAGCTGTTATTAAACCGGATAACTTTTCCTGACTATTTATGCTACTGCCTCTGATTATATCTCTATATCTGGCTTCCGACACAACTGTAAAGGACACGATGCGCACGGACACAATGCGTGAGGTGACTATATATAGTCCGCAAGGACTGCCTGTGAAAAAAGCCATAGACAGAAGTCTCAAGAAAAAGAGAGAAGGGGAAACACATATCCCGACAGTTAGCGATATCATAAACAAGCTCTCTCCCACCCTAAACGACAAAATCCTGCACCCCTTTGCCTTCAATGACAGAAAACGGGAAAAACGGCGCAAAAAACGTCTGCTCAATCTGGACCATTTCGAAAAACTGAAGACATTCAATGAACTATTGATGGATGCCTACATAGAACAGATGCGGGAGGATTCAATCGAAAAGGCAAAACAACAATAGAGATTATATTTGCAAGATCTTATATTTACGAAACCGAACACAAATAAAACACTCGTTGACTTGTCGCACAATAAAGACTGAAGGTCCCCGTCGCGCAAACCCTCTCTCACCTTAATCTTTAATCTTAACCTTGTCGAACTCAGATACTTACAACCCCACAAGCATGAGATCACTCATGATATCGTCTGAGACCATTAGCGCTTGGCGTGAGAGACGCAATCGGCCCTGAGAGTTTATCAGCATGGCGGAAGTGATGTGTGGTGCAGCCATGCGAAGAAGATAATCAAGGCGCTGCTTTCCGAAGCGTTGTTCTATGAAATGGAGGTCTATTCCAACTGACGTGCGTAAACCACACATCACTGTCTCATTGTATATTTCATCGTCAGTCAGTTCGGTCTGCTGAGTAGCATAGTGAATGGGCAGATGAGCAGTAGGTTGAATTTGGTGGTCGGGATGATGTTTTTTAAAGTCTGATATTGGCGTGTTTTTCCAGCAAGATATATATTCATCAAGATCAGGCCTGTTAAGCCATCGAAGGCGGTCGCCATTATAGCTATGAGCACCCGGACCAAAACCAATATACGGTTTTGAAGTCCAATAGGAAGAGTTGTGGCGGGATTCATATCCCGGTAGGGCGAAGTTGGATATCTCATAATGATGGAAACCCTCTGTTTCGGCCTTGTCACAAAGTGCCTGATACATGCTGACAGAGAGAGATTCGTCGGCCTCGGACACTTCGCCGCGCTCTCTCATCCGCCACAGCGGTGTTCCCTCTTCGAACATAAGGGCATAGGCTGAGATATGTTTAACCCCGAGTGAGAATGCTATGTCTAAGTCATGCTGCCAGACATCGCTGCTCTGACCTGGCAGGCCATAGATAAGGTCAATACTTATATTCCTGATTCCGGCTTGCTGCAGATTGCGTACGGCAGAAATGGCCGTAGCTGCATCGTGGCGTCTGCGGATAAGACGGAGTATAGGGTCGCTGAAAGTCTGAATGCCGAGTGACACACGGTTGACAGCTGCCTGGGACGGCGAAAGGGATATGAGTTGGCAAAGGTAATCTGCGGTCACGTCGTCGGGGTTCATCTCCATAGTGATTTCGGCATCAGGAACAGGTGTGAAATATTCGCAAACGGCAGCCAGGATGCTTGCAATATGCTTAGGAGAAAGCTGGGATGGAGTTCCACCACCAATATATATTGTGTGCGCGCACGCGTGAGGATAAATCTGCGAATAGTAACCTATTTCGCGGCACAGGGCGTCAACATATTCGTCTTTTCTACTCGCAGAAGTAGTGGAGTAGAAATCACAATAAATGCAACGCGAATAGCAAAACGGCACATGAACGTATATTCCAGCCATAAAAAATGAGGCAGAATTGAGGTTTGATATATGCAAAGGTAGTCAAAAAACGGCAAATATTGCTTCTCTTGCAAAAAACTTGCGATTAAATGCACGCCGTTTCACAAATAATCACTAAATTGCACCCCGAAAGTGTGTTTTTAAGTCATAAAAGAGACTTTTTGCCACATAAAACCGATACAATTAATCTATTAAAATAATTATCTTACCATCACATGAAAACCTATCAGACGCAAGAAATCAAGAACATTGCCTTGCTGGGTAATGATGGTGCGGGCAAAACAACCCTCACCGAAGCGCTGCTCTTCGAGAGCGGTATCATTAGTCGCCGTGGACGCATCACAATGAAGAATACTGTGAGCGACTATTTCCCTGTAGAACAGGAGTATGGCTACAGCGTATTCTCTACAGTATTCCACTGCGAATGGAACAACAAAAAGCTAAATATAATTGACTGCCCGGGCAGTGACGACTTTGCAGGTGCTGCTATGACTGCCATGGGAGTCACCGACACCACACTCATCCTAATCAACGGGCAGTATGGTGTTGAAGTTGGTACACAGAACCATTTCCGCTATACGGAGAAACTCAACAAACCCGTCATTTTCCTCGTAAACCAACTTGATTCCGAGAATTGTGACTATGATCAGATTTTGGAACAACTCACATCTGTATATGGTTCAAAGGTCGTTCCCATACAATATCCAATCAAAACCGGTCCGGACTTCAACGCTCTGATTGACGTACTTCTGATGAAGAAGTATTCCTGGAAGCCCGAAGGTGGCGCTCCAATCATAGAGGACATCCCGGCAGAAGAGATGGACAAAGCTCAGGAAATGCACAAGGCTCTGGTAGAAGCTGCTGCGGAGCATGACGAGACTCTGATGGAGAAATTCTTCGAGAGTGAGGAGCTTAGCGAAGACGAGATGCGCGAAGGCATCCGCAAGGGCCTGGCCGCCCGCGGCATGTTCCCCGTGTTCTGCGTCTGCGCGACAAAAGACATGGGTGTCCGCCGTCTGATGGAATTCCTGGGTAATGTGGTGCCGTTTGTTGACGAGATGCCCAAAGTGCATAACACACGCGGCGAAGAAGTAACTCTTGACCCCAATGGTCCGACCAGCCTCTATTTCTTCAAGACTGCCGTAGAACCGCATATCGGCCAGGTATGCTACTTCAAGGTGATGAGCGGTAAGGTTCATGAAGGCGACGACCTGACGAACGCCGACCGCGGCTCCAAGGAGCGCATGGCTCAGCTCTTCTGCTGCGCCGGTGCCAACCGCATTAAGGTTGAAGAGCTGGTGGCAGGTGATATAGGATGCACAGTGAAACTGAAGGATGTAAAGACAGGCAACACGCTGAACAGCAACGGCTGCGACCACCGCTTCAATTTCATCAAGTTCCCCGAACCGAAATATATCCGCGCCATTCGCGCTGCCAACGAGAGCGAGACCGAGAAGATGATGGCTTGCCTGCAGCGCATGAGCCAAGAAGATCCTACATGGGTCATAGAACAGTCAAAGGAACTGCGCCAGATTCTGGTAAAGGGTCAGGGCGAATTCCACCTGCGCACACTGAAATGGCGTCTGGAAAACAACGAGAAACTGCAAGTGATATATGACGAGCCGCGCATACCCTACCGCGAAACAATCACCAAAGCCGCTCGTGCCGACTATCGCCATAAAAAGCAGTCTGGCGGTGCTGGACAGTTTGGTGAGGTACACATGATTGTCGAGCCTTACAGCGACGGAATGCCTGTTCAGGAAGTATATAAATTCGGAGGTCAGGAATTCCGCATTAACGCCAAGAGCGAGGAAATAATAGACCTCGAATGGGGCGGAAAACTCGTATTTATCAACAGCGTAGTAGGCGGAGCTATCGACACCCGTTTCATGCCGGCTATCCTCAAGGGAGTCATGGCCAAGATGGAACAGGGCCCGCTGACAGGCTCATATGCCCGCGACGTGCGCGTAATCGTATATGACGGAAAGATGCACCCCGTTGATTCCAACGAACTCTCATTTATGCTGGCAGGCCGCAATGCCTTCAGTCAGGCATTTAAACAAGCAGGTCCGAAAATCCTTGAGCCCATATATGACGTTGAGGTATTCGTTCCCTCGGAGAAACTCGGAGATGTAATGTCAGACATGCAGGGACGTCGCGGTATGATTATGGGTATGACTTCAGAGAACGGCTATGAGAAGCTCACAGCCAAAGTACCTCTGAAAGAGATGTCAAGCTACAGCACTACGCTGAGCTCTCTCACCGGCGGCCGTGCTTCATTTGTTATGAAGTTCTCTTCATACGAGCTTGTTCCGACCGATGTACAACAGCAGCTCATCAAAGACTTCGAAGCAACGCAGACTGAAGAATGATGAAATTCAAATCAACAATATTACGCACATGGGTGGTCACGTTTGTCGTGGCCACCTTTTGCTCTTGCGGCACCGTTTACAAAGTGCCCGTGACAGGACGCAAGCAGCGTCTGGTAGTTAATGACTCGGAAGTGTTGGCCCTGAGTTTCCAGCAATACAGCCAATATATGCAGTCGGCCAAACTAAGTTCCAACGCAACACAGACTGCAATGGTGAAGCGTGTGGGTCAACGAATAGCCAACGCTGTGGAGACTTATCTGAACAACAATGGCTACAGCAGTGAAGTGCAGAAATACCAATGGGAATTTAATCTTGTGGCTGACGGACAAGCAAATGCATGGTGTTTGCCTGGCGGAAAGATTGTGGTATATGAAGGCATATTACCTCTGACTGAAACCGAAGCCGGTCTGGCTGTGGTCTTGGGACATGAGGTGGCGCACGCAGTAGCCCGCCACTCGGCCGAGCAGATGAGCTCAAAATACAAAGCCCAATATGGAGGACAGATTCTCAGTTCTGTTCTTTCCTCTGCCGGCGCAAGTAGTGCTACTGTAAGCAGCGCTGCAACTCTCTATAACCTCGGCAACAGTCTGACTCAACTCTCATACTCCCGCAGCAACGAGAGCGAAGCGGACCACATGGGACTCGTATTCACAGCGATGGCTGGATATAACCCTAATGAAGCCATCAGTTTCTGGCAGCGTATGTCACAACGCACATCGAGCAGTACTCCTCAATTCCTCAGCACCCACCCATCGGATGAGAAACGCATTGAGAATATTAAAAAGCACCTGCCGGATGCCATGAACTATTACAATGCTACGCTGTCTCCCACTACTGCCAAGAGCACAAAGAGCACCAAGAGTACTAAGAAAACAAAGAAGACTACTACCAAAACTACCGGCGGCTATCGTATAGGGAATTAACCTGCTGCCCACACAAAAAACACTAATTCGTTTGGGTATTATCTTTTTGATAGTTTATAATAATCAACGAAACTATAAGGAAAGGCATGACGTTCATCAGCTTCATGCCTTTCTTCGTTTTCTATATGCCACACCTCGGGATCAATAACTGGGAAAAAGGCATCTGCTTCAGATGGGATGTCTGCCACATGAGTGATATTGAGGCGCTCTGCATAAGGCATAGCTTCTGAATAAAGGCTGGCCCCCCCAATAATATAAACCTCTTCGTCTGAGCTGCATGCCGAAAGAGCCTCATGGAGCGAAGTAAAGATTTCCACACCTGGAGCCGAAAACGAACTGTTCCGTGTAAGTACAATATTGCGCCGGTTGGGCAACGCTCCTTTAGGCAGAGATTCGAATGTACGCCGCCCCATGATGATAGTATGTCCAGAAGTCAACCCCTTGAATCTCTTCAAATCGTTAGGCAGCCAATAGAGCAGACGATTCTTATAGCCGATGGCTCCGTTTTCGGCTACGGCAGCAATCATGGAAATCATACGCTAACCTCAGCTTTGATATGTGGCCAAGGGTCATAACCCTCAAGCGAAAAATCTTCATATTGGAAAGAGAACAAGTCTTTCACATCTGGATTCAAGACCATGCGCGGCAAAGGTCTGGGAGTTCGTGTAAGTTGCAAACTGGCTTGCTCTAAATGATTGAGATACAGATGAGTATCACCTGTAGTATGAATAAACCAACCTGGACGAAGGCCAGTAACCTGCGCCATCATAATGCATAGCAGAGCATAGGAGGCTATATTAAACGGAACTCCGAGGAAGGTGTCGGCAGAACGCTGATAGAGCTGAAGAGAAAGTTTGCCTTCGGCCACATAAAACTGAAACAAAGTGTGGCATGGAGGCAGTGCCATTTTATTAACTTCTGCCACATTCCACGCGGAGACAATCATACGGCGGGAATCGGGGGAATTGCGAATCTGGTCGAGCACCTGCTGAATCTGGTCTATAGTTCCGCCGTCATAGTCAGGCCATGATCGCCATTGATGACCATAGACAGGCCCCAGTTCGCCATTTTCATCTGCCCATTCGTTCCAGATGCGAACGCCGTGTTCCTGGAGATAGCGAACGTTGGTATCGCCCTGCAAAAACCAAAGCAGCTCATAAATTATGCTTTTCAGATGGCATTTCTTGGTGGTTACAAGTGGGAAGCCATCCTCAAGATTAAAGCGCATCTGATTACCGAAAACACTTAATGTGCCGGTCCCAGTGCGGTCTTCCTTGCGAACTCCTTCATCAAGGATTCGCTGTAATAAATCGAGGTACTGTTTCATTTGGCTGCAAAGGTAGGACAAATTGGGAGAAAAAAGAAAAAGATAAAGATAAAATTCAAATTAAAGTGAAAAATACGCCTTCCGAATTACTTTCTTACATATTACCATAAATTATTAACATTTTATTTCTAATTTTGCGCCATGAGAGTCCCGTCAGCATTCTATAATTATCTTAAATCCACAATGGAAGAGAGCATTGTGGAACGCCTGGTTAGCGGACTGGAAGAGGAGCCGTCCGTAAGTATCAGACTCAACCCCGCACTAGGATTCCAGCCGGAGATCAGCGGTTCAGAACCTGTGCCTTGGTCTGAATACGGTTTGTATCTGAAAGAACGCCCTGTGTTCACCGCCGACCCACTCTTTCATGCAGGCGCTTATTATGTTCAGGAAGCAAGTTCGATGTTCATCGGCCACGTAGTAAAGGCCCTCATGGCGCAGGCTGGCCGGACATGGGCACGATGTCTGGATTTGTGTGCTGCACCAGGGGGGAAGACCACACTGCTACGCTCTGTGTTGCCTTCTGATTGTCTGCTTGTAAGCAATGAACCCATCCGGACACGCGCCCTTGTATTGGCAGAGAACGTAGCGAAATGGGGAGAGAAAAACATATTTGTATCACAAGCTTATCCTGCAGATTTTGCCCCGTTTTATGACTCTTTCGACCTGATTCTGGCAGATGTGCCGTGCTCCGGCGAGGGAATGATGCGGAGAGAAGATGAAGCTGTAGCTCAGTGGTCACCAGCGTTGGTTGCTGACTGTGCGGTGAGACAGCAAGGAATTATTGCCGACATTTGGCCTACTTTGCGTCCAGGAGGTTTTCTAATCTATTCCACATGTACGTTCAACCATGAAGAAGACGAGGACAACGTGGAATGGATAGTCAGCGAACTCGGGGGCGAAGTGGTGCCAATCGCTACAGAAGCTGAATGGAATATAGATGGCGATTTGCGCCCAGGAGGAACCCTGCCATGTTTCCATTTCCTGCCCGGAAGTGTACGTGGAGAAGGCTTCTTCTGTGCGGCAATCAGAAAGTGTGGCGAAACAAATATCGAAGGAACTGAAGAGTCGGTAATTGATAGAGCTGAAGTCAGAAGTTGGGATGACAGACATTCAACCAAAGACAAACGGGCAAAAAAGGGAAACAGCAAAAGCGCCAAGCGTGACCATCGGACAAAAACCTTTGCCGACCAAATGGCAGAGCATCTAGCCTTGCTGCCCACCAACCAATTAGACTCTCCGGAAGCTCCACGAGTGGAGCTCAATATAGAAGATGCTTTTCGCTACCTTCGAGGTGAAAGTCTCGTACTCGAGGGCTATGTTCCAAAGGGTATAGTACAAGTTTGCTACAGCAATCAACGTCTGGGCTTGGTAAAGAACATCGGCAACCGCGCCAACAACCTCTATCCCAAAGCATGGCGTATTCTGAGCAGCCACATCAGACCCAAATCCTTATTTAGCGCACAAGAAACATAGTCTGGAAATTGGGAGACAGCCCACTGAAAAAACAAATACTTATTGTCCTTTTTCCGAACAGGAATTGATAGCATTGGTGAGAGCTATGAATTCAGGTATGCCAAGCTGTTCGGGGCGGCGGGTGAGATCAAAAGATTCTGAGATACGTTTTGCAAAGGGGGTATTTTCCGCAAGCGAAAGGCCGAGTTCGGACAGCAGAGGGCGCAGACTAACACGCAACATCTTTCGCCGCTGGCCGAAAGTGGTTTTTACCACCCTCTTGAACAGACGTTCGTCACACCCCAAATCCTGCACATCATTACGTGTGAGCCGAACTACTGCACTGCGCACCTTTGGTGGCGGATTGAACACATTCGGTTCAACGGTGAAGAGATAATCAACTTTATACCAAGCCTGAAGCAACACAGACAATATTCCATATGCTTTTGTCCCCGGGGATGCGGCAAGACGTTCGGCCACCTCCTTCTGAATCATTCCTGTGCAACCGGGAATTAGGTCACGATGTTCAAGCACACGAAAGAAAATCTGCGAAGAAATGTTATAAGGGTAATTGCCAGTTAGCACAAACTGTCGGCCGCCGAACACGTTGTAGAGATGCATCTTAAGAAAATCATCTTCAATAATTTTATCTTCAAGTTCTGAAAAATTGCGACGTAGAAAAGAAACCGACTCATCGTCTATCTCAACAACTTTCAGTTCTCTTGGCTTTTTCATCAGAAACTGTGTCATCACCCCCATTCCGGGTCCAACCTCCAAAACAGGCAGTTCTGAAAAGGCATCCACTGTGTCAGCGATTCTGCTTGCAATAGACAAATCCGTAAGGAAATGCTGGCCTAAACTTTTCTTCGGTTGTACGCTTTTATAATTCATAGCGTGAAATATGCTTTATGAATTGTGAAAAATTTGGTGCTTCGGTTGGTTTGTATTACCTTTGCAGGCACAAAGGTACAACATTATTCTGAAAAAGTGCTAAACAAGATATTAAAAATAGCCCTGCCGCTGATTTTTGGCGCCGCTATACTATGGTGGATGTATCGCGGTTTTGACTGGCAGACTCTGCATGGGACGCTTGTTGACGAGATGAGCTGGACATGGATGCTGCTCTCTTTCCCGTTCGGAATCCTGGCCCAAGTGTTTCGTGGGATAAGATGGCGTCAGGTGTTGCAGCCCATGGGCGAGAATCCGCGTATCAGTACCTGTGTCAATGCCGTCTTCCTCTCATACGCCAGCAGCCTTGTGATTCCCCGAGTGGGTGAAGTGTTGCGTTGTGGAGTGCTGAAACGCTACGATGGAATAGGGTTTACAAGAGGCGTCGGAACGGTTGTAACAGAGCGGGTGATAGATATGGTAATCATAGCCATCCTTTCGTTGTTCGTCGTAGTTGCTCAGTTGCCTGTATTTTTCAATTTCGTTCGTGAGACTGGCTTGTCGCTTTCTTCGCTGACCGGGCGCTTCACCACAGTCGGCTGGGCTGTTACAGTCACCTGCGTCATATTCATTCTGGCCATGGGGTTCTGGCTTATCAGAAGAGCGCGCATATTATCCCGCACACGCGATTTCCTGCAAGACCTGATAAGCGGACTGCTCTCTATACGCAAAGTGGCCAGTATTTGGCTCTTTCTCATCTACAGTCTGGCTATATGGGTTTGCTATTTCCTGCATTTTTATCTTACCTTTTTCTGCTTCGAGTTCACCGAGTCCCTCTCCATAAACGTGGCAGTCGTAGCCTTTGTTGTGGGAACATTTGCCGTTATCGTCCCGACACCTAACGGAGCCGGTCCTTGGCATTTTGCCGTAAAGACTGTGCTGATGCTTTACGGCGTCAAAGGTAGCGAAGCTGCAATCTTCGCCCTGCTCGTCCATTCTATTCAGACGTTGCTCGTGGCTGCCCTGGGGGTTTACTCTGCAGCCGCTCTTGGCTTGACAAAGCCTCTCCCAGCAAAACCGGTTTAAAACCGACGGCATACAACAACTATTAATATAAAGATTATTAGCAATATAAAACCTGTTAAACAGACATCCTAAGCATAGTGATTCACTAAACATCTGACAGCATACTATCATCAAAAAACATACTAACATAAATAATCAACAGACATGACTATCCAAGATTTAGAACCAAAAGCGATTTTTGAGAACTTCTACAAACTGACTCAAGTGCCGCGCCCGAGCGGGCATCTTGAAAAAATCCAGCAGTTCCTGCTGCAATGGGCTGCCGAACGCGGCATTGAAGCCTACAAGGACGGAGGAGACAATATCGTGATGCGCAAGCCCGCAACTCCGGGCATGGAAGGATGCAAGACGTGCACTATGCAGGCTCACATGGATATGGTTCCACAGAAGACCGACGACAGCACACACAACTTCGAGACAGACCCTATTGAGACCTGGATTGACGGCGAATGGCTGAAAGCAAAAGGAACCACACTCGGAGCCGACGACGGCATGGGAGTAGCTGCCATCATGGCCGTATTCGAGTCAGACGACCTGAAACACGGCCCATTGGAAGCCCTTATCACCAGCGATGAGGAGACATGCATGTGGGGTGTCAATCACCTCGCAGCCGACACTCTTCACGGTGACATCCTGCTTAATATCGACAACGAGACCGAAGGAGAATTTGTCATCGGTTCGGCCGGAGGTATTAATGTAACAGCCACGATGGGGTATCAGGAAGTGGACACCGAATCTGCAGACATCGCCGTACGTGTAACCATACGCGACTGCAAAGGAGGGCATTCCGGACTGGAAATCAACCAAGGTCGCGCCAATGCCAACAAACTGATGGCTCGTTTCGTCCGTCAGGCCATTGCTGACGATGACGCACGCCTATGCACATGGAACGGCGGCAACATGCGCAATGCCATCCCGCGCACAGCATCCGTAATACTCACCATTCCTGCTGAAAATGAAGAAGACCTGCGCGAACTGGCTGCTTACTGCCTAAACATATTCAAAGAGGAATTCTACGGAGTTGAAGAGGAAATAGCCCTCGACTTCGAACTCGTTGACCTCCCCAAGAAACAGGTGCCGCAGGAGATTCAAGACAATCTCGTGGATGCCATCCTCGCCTGTCACGACGGTGTCCTGCGTAACATCCCGTCGATGCCCGACATCGTTGAGACATCATCCAATCTCGCCATTATCAATATCGGAGAGGGCAAAGCCTCAATCCTAATTCTTGCCCGTTCTTCATCAGACTCTATGCTGGAATATGAGCAGGAAATGTTCGAGGCCGTCTTCGGAATGGCTGGGATGAAGGTTGAGTTTGGCGGACAATATGGTGCCTGGCAGCCAAATTTCGAATCCCCCATTGCTGCTCAGATGGCGGCTTTGTATGAGCGCATGAGCGGGAAAAAAGCATTGGTTCAAGTTGTGCATGCCGGATTGGAATGTTCGCTCATCGGAGAGGTATATCCAAAGATGGACCTCGTCAGTTTCGGCCCCACACTTCGTTCGCCCCACACCCCCAACGAACGTTGCGACATAGCATCTGTCGGCCGTTTCTGGGAATTTCTGAAACAGCTGCTGGCAGAGATTCCGTCAGCATAAGAAAGACCCAAAACTAAAATAATAAAAAACGGCTCCGGCCGATTCTTCACTCTTCACTTTATAATCTTAAGAGGAGATCCCCGTTCACCCGCTCCCACATCTGCAGGGAGGAAATAAAGACACATAAGACCTGGAAACCATGAAACAGAAGAATATATTATTCTCGGCCAACAGTTTGAGAGCATTCTTTCGGCCACTTCTAATCTCCACCCTGCTGAGGGAAACGGGGAGGCTGTCTGCCGTTTTGTCTCTGTTCCTGTTCTTTCTTCTTCCTGCAAGCGCAGTGGCTGAGTCCTACTCAAAGATGTGGAAACGTGTGCAGAAGGCGCAGGAGGCTGGTACGCCACAGACAGCCTACAGAATAGCCTCGGATATTCTGAAGAAGGCGGAGCATGAGAATGCCAAGGGGCAGCTCATCAGCGCCCGATTGCTTTGTGCATCGTTGCGGCAGGAGTGGGCTCCAGACTCCTTCTTCACAGACATCCACATGCTCGAATCTGCCCGAGCGGCAGCCACCGACCATGTGACACGCTCCGTTTACGCTTCTGTGCTTGGGGAAATTTACAGGAGTAACCGTTACCGCAGTCAGGCATCCGCCTTGCGTCTCCAGGCTTCAGACATCAGGGAATGGACACAGGAGCAGTACGACTCCGCCTCTGCTGAGAACTTCCGCCTCTCGCTGTCCTACCCACTTGAGTTAGCCGAAGAAAAGAGTGAAGAGTGGCTGCCCTTTATCAGCAAGGGTGAGCAGTCTTCATACTTCGGTCACGACCTCCTGCATCTCCTCTGGACCCGCGCCCTGGACATGATGGACAGCAAAGAGTCAAGACGCCTGCCAATAACCCAATTCATATCAGTATATCGCAGCCGGAAGAATCGTGATGCTGAGATGCTGATGCTTCTCGACTCTGTCAATTTACTCCCCGCTTCACATCGCGCAACGAATCTTCAGACTCTCATTCGGGATTTCCGTGACCGTCCGGTGAGCGTTGAGGCCTGTCTGTCACTTCTCGACAACAGCAGAGACACGCTCGCCGTCAGCTGGGCCGAGGAATCCCTGCAGCAGCATCCGCGGTATGAGCGGTCCAACCTTCTGCGTGAGAGAATATATTCCATGCGTCAGCCAAGAGCCATTCTGAATACAGCCGAGGTCTATTATCCCGAACAGGAAACTCGTCTGCGCCTGCAGGTGCAGAATGTCAGTGAAGTTACTCTCGAGACCTTCCGTCTGTCGGAAGACTTCGACGAGGGGCTGTTCAACCGTAGCAAGAACAGAATGAAATACCTCAAGGCTCATGCCGCCCTAATAAACAGCCTCAGGCACCCGACACACAACTGCTCCGAATATAAGCTCCTTGCAGACTCCGTTCTGTGGAAAACACCTCAGATTGGAAGATACGCCCTCGTTGTCACTTCCACCACCGACAGCAGAAATGTCACTTCAAAGAAGGCTCAGGATATACAATTCTTTGCTGTCTCAACCCTGCATTTGCTCTTTCGATATATTGATGAGACAAAAACCGCCGAAATGATTGTCGTGGATTCCGAGACAGGCTCTCCCATAGAGGGAGCCTCGGTGTCCGTCTTCAGAAAAGACAGAAACAAACGGCTTCCAACAAAAACCGTCAGCACGAATCGCGAGGGACGCGCACACTTTAATGCCGAAGACAAAAGCGCAGAGTATATCCTAAGCGTTACCAAAGGTGAGGATAAGTTCCTGCCATCAAGAAGTCTCTGGACAAACAGCTCCTACACTCGCACTGAAGAAAGTCAAAAGATTCTGCATCTCTTTTCCGACCGCTCCATATACCGCCCCGGACAGACAGTCCGCATCAGCGGAATTGCTTACGAGCAACTGCATTGGGCTACTAACGTATTGGCCTACAGGGAGATAAGTCTCACTCTCCGCGACACTAATTACAAGGAAATCAGTCGCCGGACTATACGCACCGACTCCCTGGGAGTGCTCTCAGCCGAGTTCCCTCTCCCACCCTCTTGTCTTCCTGGCTCATTCAGCGTATCAGGAGATATGAATGCTTCGCTTTATTTCTCTGTGGAAGAATATAAACGGCCCACATTCGAGGTCATAACAGACAAGGCTCCAGCTCTTATATGGCCACAGGACAGCATTACCGTCACGGGCCGCGCCCTGGGCTACAATGGTGTACCAATTCGCGATGGAAAGGTGGTCAGTCGTTATCGTCTGACATATCCATACCTCTGGTATCACAACCCCGCATCCGAACTGTTTTTTGCAGACACCGTAAGGACCGGCGACGACGGGCGCTTCTCCATCCGGTTGCCTCTGAAGGGTATTAAAGAAGACGAACTGAAAAAGGGATTCGTCATATCTCTCGACATAGCTGTAACCAGCGCATCGGGAGAGACACGCGAAGGCAGCACTAGAATACCCGTATGCATCAAACCGCTTCGCTTGTCCATAATCATGCCAGCACAGCAGGAACGCTCGGATCTGAAGCCCATACGCTTCAACGCCGTCTCATCCACAGGCGAACCAGTCCCGGCAGACATCTTCTGGCGCATAGACAATCACGAGGGCGAGACTGTAACCGAATGGACTTCGGGCGACCCTCTACCGACCATCAGTCAGTTGCCCTCAGGCTCCTACAAAATGAGTGCTTTGGCGAGACATATCAACGACTCCGCCCGGGCAGAATCCAGTTTCTATCTCTTCAGCCTCACCGATACCCGTCTGCCAAGCCCCAAGGAATTCTGGAGCTACTGCCCCTCGGACACATTCGAGGTCGGCAGGCCCGTTTCCTTTCAGGTGGGAAGCAGCCTGCATGACGTGAGTCTCTATTATTCCATAATTACCCCCCGTGGTGAATATGATAAGAAACTCATTCAGTTTTCTGACTCGGTCATGACATTCGTGATTCCTTACGACACGGCCTATGGCGACGGAGTAACGCTGAATGTCTGCTTTGTAAAGAGAGGCAAAGTCTATTCTCAGGCTCAACGGCTCTACCGTGCCCTGCCGGAGAAACGTCTGAAATGGCAGTGGCGCTCCTTCCGTGACAGACTGCATCCGGGCGACCGTGAGACATGGACTCTGCGTCTGACACACCACGATGGCAAACCGGCTGCTGCCAACATGATGGCAACTGTCTATGACGCCAGTCTCGACGCTATTCGCGGACATTCATGGCCGTTTCAGCCCTATCTTTACCATAACATACCCTCGGCTAGATGGAGTTATGACAGATTCCGCATCCCCTCGGCATCCGTCTATATCAACCACACGAACAAATCTCTCCGCTACCCAGATTTTTGTCTCGACTACTTCAACCCCCGCTGGACTGAAGGCTTGGCTTTCGCAGGGATGTTCGGCAGAAGGAGCAGAACATCCGGCGGCCATACGTTATATTATACAGTCCGTGCGGGGCAGGTTATGAAAAAAGCTGCCACACCGGCTATTGCTGGCGCAGCTGTATTTCAGGAATTTAATTCAGATGCAATGATGGTAAAATCTGCCGACGGACTAGCAACTCAGACCGCTGATTCCGAAGCAATGGCTGAAATGGATGTCAAAAAGCTTCCGGATGAGAATGCAAACCCACAGACTGCTTCATCTGCAGCCAAATATATCCGCACTGACTTCAACGAAACGGCGGCCTTCATACCACATCTGCATACCGACAACGACGGTGTCGTAACTGTGCAGTTCACTCTTCCAGAAAGCCTTACCACATGGCGGTTGCTGGGCATAGCCCACACTAACCAGCTCGACCAGGCTTCCATAGAGGCCGAAATCGTCACACACAAAGAGCTGA
Source organism: Bacteroidaceae bacterium (assembly GCA_024699495.1). Lineage (GTDB taxonomy): Bacteria > Bacteroidota > Bacteroidia > Bacteroidales > Bacteroidaceae > Physcousia. The sequence continues at coordinate 16,603 of JAILPK010000059.1, forward strand.
TGGCTCAGATAAACATGCCACGATTCCTGCGTGTAGGCGACAGGGCTGTTCTGACTGCATCAATACAAAATCTTACGGATAAGCCGATAAATGGAAGAGTAACACTCGAGATATTCAATCCCGAAACTGAGCGTGTAATCAGCAAGCAGAAAACAAAATTCAGCATGCAGGCCCAAAGCGAACAGATTCTCTCTTTCACCTACATGCCAAAAGAAACCGGACTGATGGCCGTCCGCCTCTCTGCCGAAAGCAAGGATTTCAGCGACGGAGAACAACACTATCTGGCTATCCTCTCAGACAAAGAACAGATTACAGAGTCCGTGGAAATGAGAGCTGACAGCAGCGGGACATTCCACACCGGTCTGAAATCGCTCTTCAACAACAACAGCAAGTCTGCCACCGACCGCCGTCTGACTGTTGAATACACCACAAATCCCATCTGGTATGCCATTCAGGCACTCCCCGCCCTGCGTGAACCGCGTTATAGCGACGCACTCTCGGTGGCTTCGGACTTCTATGCCAACCGTCTGGCTGTCCACATCGCCAAATCCGAACCCCGGATAAAGAGCATTGTGGAGATATGGCAGAAGGAGGAGGCGAGTCCCTCTCTCCGCTCGCGGCTGCAGCAAAACGAAGAACTGAAGAATATCATACTCGAAGTAACGCCCTGGCTGCGTGAAGCAGAAAGCGACCAGGAACGCAAGCGCAGCCTCATAGAACTCTTCCAGGACGACTATCAGCTGGCACGCATGGAGAAATCCATAGCCCAACTGCTCGAACGGCAAAATCCCGACGGGAGCTTTAGCTGGTTCCCGGGAATGAAGGGTAGCGAATACGTCACTAGGAATATAGCTCTGCTTCTCACCCGTCTGAAGAGTATCTGCGGACAGCTTGACGTTGCCGGTGCTCCGTCTTCCAGTCAAACCGATGACATTCTGAACAGAGCGGTGACATTCCTTGCCTCAGAAACTGCCAGAGATGTGGACGACATGAAGAAGATGGAGAAAAAAGGCGAAATTGTCAGCATCAATTCTCTCAGCCTCCTTCATTATATTTATATAACACAGCATTCAGGTATCTCTCTTGACAACTCCCGGAACGCAGACATAAACTATATCCTCAGACATATTGCAGCCGCTGGGGACATGGACAACGAGGCAAGAGCCATGAGCGCCATAATAATGCAGACCTTAGGCCGTAAAACAGATGCAAGAGCATATCTGAATTCCCTAAAGGAACACATGACAACAGGTAACCAAGGGGCATTCTTAGACTATGCCGGAGGTTCCTTTATCAGCATTAACCGCAAACTGCACACGCACACTGCCGCTATCGAGGCCATCCGGGCCGTGTCGCCTTCCGACCATCAGCTACTGTCGCAGATGCGCAGGTGGCTGCTGCGCCAGAAACGTACCCAAATGTGGGCCAGCCCGCTGGAAAGTGCTGATGCCATATTCGCCTTGATCAGTTCCCCGGCAGATAGTCCTGACGCAGCAGCTCCAACCACCAAGTCTGTACTTAGTTCCAACGTCACCGACCGGCTCTGCTTAAAATACAAAAACGGGAAAATGACCGTCGTATCGGATGCCTCAGCAAACTCCACCGCAGCTCTCGGGTACATAAAACAACATATCAGCGACCCGCTGCCAGTAGAGGAAATAACGGTTGAGCGCCACAGCTCCACCGAGGGATGGGGCGCCGTATATGCTCAGTATATGTCACCTGTTTCCGCCGTTTCAGCCAGTCAGGGCGGACTGAAAGTACGCCGCGAATTTAGTTCCCTCTCGCCTTCAGTGGGCGATGTGCTAACCATTCGTTATGTCATCACCGCAGACCGCGACTACGAATATGTCTGTCTTAGTTCTGAACGCCCCGCTTGTGCCGAACCGTCCAGTCAGATCTCCGGCTACAACTGGCAGGGAGGGCTGGGATATTATTGTGCTGTCCGCGATGCCCGCACGGAATACTTCTTTGACCGTCTGCCTAAGGGAACCTATGTGATAGAAGAACGCACGTTCGCAGACCGCAGAGGAACGTACAGCGCCGGACTGTGCCGTCTGCAGAGTCTCTATGCACCTGAATACAACGCACATGCCGCAAGCTCGGAAATAAGCGTAAAGTAATAATGTAATAAAAATGACAACTGTATATGTACAACAATTCACCCTATCATCCCTTAATTCTCATCACCAACGATGACGGTTACGATGCGCCAGGAATAAAAGACCTGACTAGGGCCGTTGCCGCATTAGGCGAAGTGTGGGTCGTCGCACCTGACGGGCCACGCTCCGGAACAGCTTGCTCCATAACGAGCATCAAGCCCGTGACCATTCGCGAGATAACTTCCGCAACCGACGTTTCTTCCTCCCAAAGCACACAGCGCGACAGCAACGCCTGTCCGCCACCGCGCATATATGCCTGCTCCGGTACTCCCGTGGATTGTGTCAAGCTGGCATTTGAACGTGTCGTCCCACGCTGTCCTGATCTGGTCATCAGCGGCATTAACGCAGGTGACAACGCGAGCATCAGCGTGCATTACAGCGGTACTATGGGGGCCGTAATTGAGGGATGCCTCAAGGATGTACCCTCAATCGGTTTTTCCATGTGGATGCCCAAAGGCTCCAGATACGAGGATATGCCTGTATCCGCCGACACCCTCGATGCCTTTGCCCAGCTCTGCCGGCAGATCATCGACAGAGGACTGCCGCAAGGAATCTGTCTGAATGTCAACTGCCCAGCAAACAAGCCATTTAGCGGTTTCCGACTCTGCCGTCAGGCGCGCGGATCGTGGAATACCGAGTGGCAGGATATACCTGGCCGCTCCGACGCCTTCTCACTAATCGGCACATTCACAGACCTCGAACCAGACGCCAACGACACCGATTTCGCTGCTCTAAGGTACGGCTTCTGCCCTATAGTCCCCATAACTGTTGACATGACAGCCCACTATGCCATGGAGCAGATTAGTAATATATTATCCTGACAGATTGACTCAAATCCCATTTTTAACCCGGATTTACAAACATGCGCTACTATCTTATAGCAGGTGAAGCCAGCGGAGACCTCCATGCGTCACGTCTGATGGCGGCTCTGATAAACGAAGACCCGCAGGCGGAGTTCCGTTTCTTTGGCGGCGACAAGATGCTGGCCGTAGGCGGAACACTAATACGCCACTATCGCAGCCTGGCATACATGGGCTTTATTCCTGTAATCCTTCATGCACGCACTATTATCAGGGGACTCGCCCAATGCAAACAGGACATCTCCCTTTGGAAACCCGACGTTGTCATTCTCATCGATTATCCAGGCTTCAACATGAAGATTGCCAGATATGTCCACTCACACAAGATCTGCCCTGTGTTCTATTACATTGCCCCAAAACTGTGGGCGTGGAAAGAGTGGCGGATAAAAGCTATCAAACGGGACGTCGATGCCCTCTACTCCATTCTGCCATTCGAGGTGGATTTCTTCGAAAAAAAACACGGATACCCCATCAATTATGTGGGCAACCCCACTGTAGATGAGGTAGCCCCAGTTTATGCCGCCGTGGCTGACAGGAAGGCCGACGGTCGTAACACTACATCCGTTATAGCGATTCTCCCCGGCTCACGCAGACATGAGATTTCCGACAATCTGCGCCTGATGCTGAAGGCTACCATGCCCTTCTCTGCACGCTGTCATATAGTAATATCCAAAGCCCCGAACATTGACGATAAGACCTACTCTTCAATAATTGCCGAAGCCGGATTCCGAGTCCGAAGCCTCCCGTCTGATGTTCCCGAACCAACTACATACACCTCCCCAAAGACAACCAACAACATAGCGCCCGAAAGCGGAACCGTATTCCTGACCACTGACACCTTCACTTTGCTCTCACGAGCAACTGCGGCCCTGGTCGTCAGCGGCACGGCTGTACTGGAGACCGCGCTCTTCAGGGTTCCCCAAGTGGTGTGCTACCACTCTAAGGGCGGGGTATTTGCTTCGCTCTTCCGCCGCCTGTTCATCCGCATTCCTTACGTATCTCTAGTCAACCTCATAGCAAACAGAGAAATCGTTCCCGAACTTCTCGGCGAGCAGATGACTGCAGCCAACTGCCGCAGCCATCTTGTCACAATCCTCCCTGGTGGCAATGCCCGCTCCGAACAGCTCTCCGGATATGAAGAGGTGGCCGCCGCCATCGGCCTTCCGGGAGCTCCCGGGCGCGCAGCTAAACTTATGGTTGAAAAGTTGCAATCCGGGCGCAGAGCGACTTAACCAGGAGAAAACTTTGGAAATGATGAAAGATACAACTCTTACCACCACGGAAAAAACTTCGCGTACATCTACCAGATGGAAGAGATTTTTTGGAAGTCTCATCCCGCGCATCGTTATCGCCATCATCCTGGGCATAATACTCGGACTGATGCTGCCTGAGTGGGCAATAGGCATTTTCACAACCTTCAATGCCTTGTTCTCATCATGGCTTAAATTCCTCATTCCCCTGATTATCATCGGTCTTGTAACGCCCGCAATAGCTGATATAGGCAAGTCAGCCGGCCGGCTGCTACTAATCACTGTGGCCATAGCCTATAGTAGCACCGTTCTCTCCGGACTATTCTCTTTCGGCATATCATCAAGCATATTTCCTAACCTAATAACAAGCAGTGCATCAGCCGTTTCCCTTGACATTACTACAGCAACCGTCGAATCTTATTTCACCATTTCCATTCCGCCACTTGCCGATGTTATGAGCGCACTGATTCTATCGTTTCTGGTCGGCTTATCCATAGCGTATATGGGCCTATCGAATTTGAAAGGCATAGCAGATGAGACCAAGAATCTAGTGACAAAATGCATTAATGTAGCTGTCATTCCCCTGCTACCGATTTACATCTTCGGTATCTTCCTGAATATCACATTTACCGGTCAGGTCTGGTACGTGCTGAAGAATTTCGCAGCTATGATAGGGGTGATATTTGCTATGCATATTATACTTTTGCTCATTCAATATTCCATCGTTGGAGCAATAACCCGTCGAAACTCTCTTCATCTGCTTGCCACTATGTTGCCGGCATATTTCACAGCTCTGGGCACATCGTCAAGCGCTGCCACAATTCCAGTAACCCTGCGCCAGACAACTAAGATGGGGGTCTCTGCAGACGTTGCCGGATTCACCGTTCCGCTCTGCGCCACTATCCACATGAGCGGCTCATGCATGAAAATAACCTCCTGCGCTGTCGCACTTATGATAATGCAGGGGATGCCATTCACCACAGAAATGTTTGTAGGATTCGTCCTTATGCTTGGAGTGCTGATGGTTGCATCGCCAGGAGTGCCGGGGGGAGCCATCATGGCATCGCTGGCCGTTCTTTCATCTGTCCTTGGTTTCACCGAACAGGATTGCGGCCTCATGATAGCTCTCTACATCGCTATGGACAGCTTTGGAACAGCCTGTAATGTAACGGGCGACGGAGCAATCGCACTTATCGTAAACCACATTGGAAAATAGTAAGCTGCTTTAATGAGTTGCAAGTAATGACGGATGAGCGCTATTTACCATTTACTGGGTGGCTGGCACAAAGGCAGGGCCGACCGAAGTAATATGAAGCCGCAAGCGTTTACAGGTTACAGGTTGGACCGGCGCAATGAAGTTCTAGTTGCGCCAGAAGTACTTAAGCAGCAGCCTCACTCCCACTCTATTGTTGCTGGCGGTTTGGATGAGACATCGTAGCATACGCGGTTTACTCCGCGGACGTGGTTGATTATATCGTTGGATACGCTGGCGAGGAAGTCGTAGGGTAGCTGTGCCCAGTCGGCTGTCATCGCATCAGTGCTAGTAACGGCACGCAGGGCTATAGGGTGTTCGTATGTACGCTCGTCCCCCATGACTCCTACACTGCGAACTGTTCCAAGTAGGATTGCACCTGCTTGCCAAATCTGGTCATAGAGGGAGACTTCGATTTCCTCAGCCGACGGATTTTGGTTTAGCGGTATTCCGGCGGCGAGCACACGGCGTGCATCGTCTCCGTTCAGACGGACCTTGTATTCACGCAAACCGCGAATAAAGATATCGTCAGCCTCCTGAAGAATACGCACACGCTCCGGCGTAATTTCCCCAAGGATGCGCACGGCAAGTCCGGGGCCCGGGAATGGGTGACGCTTGATGAGATGTTCCGGCATACCCAGTTCACGGCCTACGCGCCGCACCTCGTCTTTGAAGAGCCAGCGCAAGGGTTCGCAGAGCTGCAAATTCATCTCCTTAGGCAATCCGCCGACATTGTGGTGGCTTTTTATTGTCTTGCCTGTGATATTCAGGCTCTCTATGCGGTCGGGATAGATTGTGCCCTGGGCGAGCCATCTGCAGGGAGACTGGATGGACGAGGAGTGGTCGTTGACAATGGCTTTTGCCTGCTGATTGAATACCTCCACAAAGTCACGTCCTATAATCTTGCGTTTATGTTCGGGGTCTGTGACTCCGGAGAGGTCGGCAAAAAACTTGTCCGAGGCGTCAACCCCGATAACATTGAGGCCGAGACATTCATAGTCGCGCAGTACGTCCTCGTACTCATTCTTGCGCAACATGCCATGATTTACGAAGATACAGGTGAGCTGATGTCCCACGGCCCGGTGGAGCAGCACGGCAGCTACAGAGGAGTCTACTCCGCCGGAGAGGCCCAGTATGACGCGGTCAGAACCGATCTGTCCACGCAGTTCGGCCACAGTCTGCTCTATGAAATTAGCTGAGCTCCAATCTTGTCTGCCGCCGCAGATGTTAACCACGAAATTATATAAGAGCTTTTTACCCTCGACTGAGTGGAACACTTCCGGATGGAACTGAACGCCCCATATCGGTTCTTTTTCGGCGCGGTATGCAGCAAAGTGTACGGTGTCTGTAGAGGCAAGCAGGCGGAAACCGTCGGGAATAGCAGTTATCGTGTCTCCATGACTCATCCACACCTGTGAGTTTGGAGTGAAGCCGTTGAAGAGCGGGTCTGAAGAGTCTATCGAGGAGAGGTTGGCACGCCCATATTCCCGTGAGCCAGCAGGTTCCACCCGTCCGCCAAGGACGTGGCTGATATACTGTGCGCCGTAGCATATTCCTAGTATTGGATAGCGTCCACGAATCTGTTGAAGGTCCGTCTTGAACGCCTGCGGGTCATAGACGCTGAACGGGGAACCGCTCAGAATAACCCCAATGACATCGGGGTCGTTGACCGGCATCTTGTTGTATGGTAAAATTTCACAGAAGGTGTCAAGTTCACGAAGCCGTCGGCCAATAAGCTGTGTGGTCTGCGAACCGAAGTCGAGAATTATAATTTTCTGCATATTGTTGTCTATTGGTAAAATTACTCTGAAAAACTTGTAGGCAAGCGTCTCTGGAGGTACTGGAGGTGATTAAAAATAATAGTTATATGGAACTCCCGCATGCTCTCAAAAAGAGATCTGCTTCACGCAGAGCCTCTACCTTGCCGACATCAAGTATCTGCAAGTCGGGCTGAGGATGGCCCACGATGGCGTGTCCGGCACAGACCTTAAGATAGAAATCGATGATGGAGAAGCGGTCGGGCCAGTCGCTCATCAGCGGCAGCAGAGATGTTGACATGAGATGTATGCCGGCAAATGCATACCGCCGGCACTTGAGCGGATTAAGATCGGGATAGGGCGAGCGGACTTCGCCGGTCGCGGTATTAATCCATCCGACCAAGCGATTGTCCTGACTGAATAGGAGATAACGGCTAGTGGGCCGCTGGCTGACCAAGAGGACGGCCTCAGCCTGCCGGTCGGCTTTCTGGATGAAGCTGCGCAAGTCCAAGTTGCTCAAGATGTCCACATTGTGGATAAGGAACCATTCGTCAGCGGCATTGGTGTCCGGTCTGAGCAGAGGCGCAGCATGCCTAATGCCGCCTCCAGTCTCAAGAAGTGCGGCTGTCTCATCGGAAAAAGAGATGTTCACTCCGAACGAATTGTTTTGTGCAACGAACCGCACTATCTGCGTGGCGAAGTGATGCACATTTATAACAATATCCGTTATTGCGGCTTTTTTGAGACGCTCAATTAGAAGCTGAAGCAACGGAGTGCCACCAACGGGCACCAATGCCTTGGGCATTCTGTCAGTGATCGGTGCAAGGCGGGTTCCAAGTCCCGCCGCAAATATCATTGCCTTCATCTGTTATGTTTTCTTATAATTATCTTTTCCTGTTTTTGCTTTTGTTTCGGCTGCTCCCTGCAGGATTCATCTCCGCTTTGGCCTTGGCATCCCAATAGGTTGCAAGAGAGAAACCGTTGATGCAGGCGATGAAGATGTCAATCTTGGTCTGACAATCTTCTTTGATAATGGTATATTCGCGCTGCAGGACCTCATGCCGCTGCCTGTTGTCGAGTTCCGGAGGTTCCTCATCAAGGAAATGCCCCAATAGAGCTGCAGTCTCCTTACAATAATACACTATCCCCTTGTTGATGCGCTCCTGAAGCACTCTATTGTCTTCATAAGCTGGAGTCAGCTGCATCAGACGTCTGATCTGACCCTGGAAACGCAAGCCCACAGAATAGAGTTTTTCATCCACTTCGCGAGATGCTGTGGCAGTAGCCTCGACATACGAGGGGTTGTTTCGTCCGAGATATTCTCCGACGAAACGGGTGTAACTGCGGAGACGAAGACTTATCGAGGTGAAGTCAAACAGAGAACAGAGGGTCTCCAGCACAAAAGAGTTTCGGTCGACAGCGAATGTATCTTCTGTAGGTATGCGCTGCTCAGCCTCCTTCCCGAAGCGTGTCACACACGGGTCGGCAGAAATGACCGATGGAGAGATGGGTGAAGAGAGGATAAGCCCGTTGATAGTGCGACATCTAGAGAGAGCCACATACACCTGCCCATGACTGAAAGCGCGCCCGGCATCGATAATAGCATGTTCGAAGGTGAGTCCCTGGCTCTTGTGTATGGTTATCGCCCATGCCAGCCGCAACGGTATCTGTGAGAATAAACCTATAACATCCTCGCGAATCTCACCTGTGGCTGTATCTGTCGTGTAACGAATATTCTCCCAGTTTACCCTGCCCACTTCTATCTTTTGTTCGCCGCATACGACAGTGACTGTGTTTCCGGAAATATGCAGGATGCGCCCTATTTTGCCGTTGTAATATTCTTTGGATGCCGAAGGGTCATTCTTACAAAACATCACCTGAGCGCCTACTTTGAGTGTGAGGCGCATGTCATTGGGATAACTCAGTTCAGGAAATTCACCTTTTATCCGAGCGTCAAAGACATAAGGCTGGGATGTCAGCGCATCGAGTTTCATCCCGTTGAGACGGTCGGCTTGCCAGTTGTGTGTTACTAGTGTTATCCAATCACCTCCGTCAGGTGGGCTGAAATGTGGCATGAAACGAGAATTCAGAAGCCTCAGTGAATCAGAGTCCACCTTACCCTCGCGGACGCGGTTAAGGATGTCTATGAAAACGGCATCTTCCTGTCTATATACTTTCTTCAGCTCTATACAGACGAAATCGGTGCGCATCAGTTCGTGGGATGAGAAGAAATAAGGTGAATCATAGAACTGCTGCAGCAGTGTCCATTCCTCATCTGTTGCCACAGGGGCCAGCTGGCGCAGGTCACCAATAAGAAGCAGCTGCACACCGCCGAAGGGCTTGTCGTTACGGCGATGGCGCCGTAGCACCTCGCCAACGGCATCCAACAGGTCTCCTCGCACCATGGAAATCTCATCGATTACCAACATGTCAAGAGAGCGTATAATACTGAGCTTCTGTTTGCTGAATGAGAACCGGTTCTTGGCATCGCGGCCTGTAGTCATGTGCCCGTCTGGCAGATAAAGTCCTGGGCCAATCTGAAAGAAGGAGTGGATGGTGCTTCCTCCGGCGTTAATTGCAGCCACCCCAGTCGGCGCCGTGACTATAATGCGTTTGCGGGATGTAGTCACGAGTTCCCTAAGGAATGTGGTCTTCCCCGTTCCCGCTTTCCCCGTAAGGAAAATGTTGCGGTTAGTGTAGAACGCATAGTTGCGTGCCAAATCCAGTTCTTGATTACTCATGGGCGGGTATAGAAATTGATCAGACGCTTCAGCGCACGCTGGCATACAGGACAAAACTCTCTTACTTGATTCACTTTCATCCGGCACTCCTGAGCTGGGCGGTACACACCCTTCTTTTGGTAGCCTCCGCCTTCATAGACACCTACTTTAGTGGTCGGTTTGCGGCCGTCAGGTACTGTTGGCACCGGGGTTCCAGGGGGGAGCATATCCGACCATTTGGAGTCGAAATCGACCAATGTAGTCAGATTGGGTTCCCATGGTTCGGTATCAGCGGGATAAAGTGTTTCTTCCTGACTATCATAATCATATTCGTCTGCAAGACCGCCGAATGAATGGCCGAACTCATGAACGATTACCTCAAACTTTGACCGCGGGCTGTGGCCGGAAGACATATTATAAGAATTATATATACCGCCCCCTCCATACTCTGCTGTATTGGCCAAAATGATGAAATGCTCGCAAGGAATGCCCGAGACTATGTCATAGAGTTTTTTCAGGTGGAGGGTGGTAAGATAGCGGTCTGAATAGAAGGTGTCAAAACTGGAATTCAGAGGGGTGTCTTTCCAAATATTGCGGCGCGGAATACTCACCCCGCTCTCTGCTGAGAAAGGCATTACGGCAATCCAGTTGAAGCGGTTGCTGAGAGAGGTGTAAGGCTCATGGACCAGAATTGCGCTGATGCTGCTGTCACAAAGTGACAAGAAGCACGGCATCTCCGCTTCGGTGTATCCCTCGGCAACAAAACAGACATCGATTTTTTCGCGCGGGTCTCCGTTCTTACGGATATATTGCCAAGGGGTGCTCTTCACGTGTGTGCGGTCACGTATGAGTATGTCTTCCGGATGAATCCTATGGCGCAATATGGCCTGAGGCTTCTGATGAGTATCTCTGAGACAACACTCTACAATCACGGGACGTTTAGGCATCGGAATGAGAAAGGTGTTCTCAAAGGATTTCTCTACATTCACTGCTTCGGCGGTTGCCTGCCACTCCTGGAAGAGAGTGGAGAAAGAATGACGGTAAAGCGTATCGCCTGAGGACGCGTCGGTAACGGTGAGCTGGCCATTACCCAAAAGCGGCAGACGAGACAGATTATGCCGCCGCCCATACCAGCCGGCAGTTTTGGACAACTCGCCAACGGCTATATGCTGAGTGCGATTCGTACCACTGAAAATATAATCTATGCGGAGGGTCGAATCTTCAAAATGATAGGCGAAGCCGGCCTCCTGCTGTGCTGCTACAGTATTCATGTTAAGAATCACGGCAGCGGCCAAAAGTGTTACTATCTTTATATTCATATATATTATTACGCTGAGCCTTTAGCGTATGGGCAGGACGCCACTCTTTTCCTGCTTCATGTAGAGGACGTATCCTATATAGGAGTCAAAATCGGCATTCAAGCGTACGGTTACCGAGGAGGAAACACAGTTCTCGGGCACGAGAAATTTCAGTGTCGGGTTACCGTTATCCAAGCCGTCATAATTAGTATGCTGGGAAATCTGAACCGTGGTGTCCCTGGCTGCCATATCAGCGACAAGATAAGTATATGATATCCGCCATACGTAATCGGTAGAAGCCAGCCCATGCCCCTTGGAACTCTGGATTACAGTGGCCGTAACGGAATCGCCGGGATGAGCAGTAGAAGGGGTGAATGTCATCCGTTCATATACAGGCGGATAACTGTCTTCTGCCTTTTCCGAGCATGCGACGGAGAGCAGGCATAGGGTAATAACTGGAAGAATAAAAAGCTGTTTCATTGCTGATTATAGTGTAATATTAAACTCTTTCTTTAACATGTTATACAATCTTTGTATGGGTAGCCCCATGACATTGAAATACGAACCTGTAAGCTGTGTAACACCTACATATCCTATCCATTCTTGAACGCCGTAAGCCCCAGCCTTGTCCATCGGGTGGAAATGGGTGATGTAATAGTCGATTTCAGACTGCTCGAGAGTGGCAAAGGTCACATCAGAGCGGCACTGGAAGGCAACCTGTTTGACAGATGTGGTCAGAGTCACCCCAGTATATACCTGATGTGTCTTGCCGGAGAGCATACGTAACATACGGCGTGCATCTTCTTCATCGGCAGGTTTTCCCAACACCTGCCCGTCCACCCACACGATGGTGTCTGCTGTTATAAGCAGTTCGTCGGGCCGCAACGATGAGCGATAGGCTTCAGCCTTGAAGCGTGATATATATTGGGGGATGTCTCCTTCGCGCAAACCGGCCGGAAAACATTCGTCGATTCCCGACAAAGCCTTTACCTTAAAAGGCAGCCCCAGACCAGACATCAGATCTCTGCGCCGTGGACTGTTGGAAGCAAGTATAATTTTCCACATCACCATCCGAATGCTTTCTTGTCTGCCATCCATTTACCTTGGGCACGCAAGACCTGTTCCAGGATGTCGCGTACACAGCCGCAGCCGCCTGCCCGATGCGATATATATAAGGAGATATCCTTGATTTCAGGAGCCGCATCAGACGGGCATACCGGACATCCCACCTGACACATCAGCTCATAGTCGGGTATGTCATCGCCCATATACAGCACTTCCTCATCCTGTAAGCCATATTTGGATTTGAATTCATTGTATGTCTGTGTCTTGTAAGAACATGACAAATAAATGTCCTTTAGACCGAGGTATTCATAGCGGCGGCGTATGCTCTCTGAGCGGGCGCCTGAAATTATTGCAACATGCAAACCCATCATAACGGCTAAGCGCAAGGCATAGCCGTCCTTGATGTTTGCAGAGCGCTGCGGCTCACCATCAGGTCCTTGCGGTATCGTCTCTGCGCTCAACACCCCATCTACATCAAAAACCAATGCCCGCAAACGTGTCAAATCATAATTTATCATTTTCTCGAGGAATAAAAATTCAATGATTATGCCGGACTGCTGAATCTGCGGCAACCCGCATTATGCTCCTGCTCATCAGGCGGTAAATGTCTGCCGGAAGCGTGTTGTCCCCGTCTTTGCACATCTGGTCGAGCATAGTAGACTGGGAAACAATAATATTTTCATCCCCCCGGACGGCGGGACCTGTTTGTGCAACACTTGGGGGCAGTTCGCGCAGTTTGGCAGCAGTTTCTTCGACCAGAGGCAGAAGAACATCAAAATCGACACCCACCGAATGTAGTATCTGCTCGGCCAAGGTGCAGCAATGATTGGCGAAATTGCAGGCAAAGACAGCGGCCAAATGCAGCCGTGAACGCCCGGCGCTGTCAAGCAGATGAATATTTTCCGCGGGTGTAACAAGCCCACATAGACCGACGAGTATCTGCTCAAGAATTTTATCAGCTGCTTCGAGGAAGAAATGGACGTGGGCAAAATCTACCTGCCGCTCCATGGAGAATGTCTGCAGAGGATAAAGCACACCGTCAGCGATATCGCCAGACATAGAACCTGCTGTATGTACAATCGGAGCGTGAGTTCTGACACGCAACTCGTCCACCACATCGCGTAGAACAGAATCCTTTACGGAGACTATAACCAGGTCTGTATCGGGAATGACGGCTGAAAAGTCTCCACTTATGGCCTCTGCACCTACCAGGGCTGCTAATTGCCGGGCTGATACTGAAGTACGGCTCCACACCTGACATATACTGCAACCGGATGCAGCAAGGGCAGGAGCAAAGGAAGAGGCTACTCGACCAGCACCTATTATTGTAATTCGCATGGAAACAAAGCAGGTTAGTTCGTAAATAGCCCCAGATGGACTTTTTCCCAAAGGAGGCGGTCTTCGTTGAAGGGTTTGCGCTCCATGCCCTTATGCCCAACTGCTATAATGCTAAGCACACGCAAAGGCTCAGGGATGGAAAGAATGTCACGCACTACGGTGTCGGCAGGAATACCATCTTCGGTGAAGCGCTCACGAATCTGAATCCAACATGCTCCGAGGCCAAGGTCCTCAGCTTGATAAAGTAATACTGTGGAGGCAACTGAGGCATCCTCTATCCACACATCACTCTCAGAGGGGTCGCCGACAACAACTATGGCCAGGGGGGCTCCAGAGAGAAAATTTGCACCTGCAGACTTGCAACGTGACAAAGCATCCAACACTTGCTCGTCATCTACTATCACGAAATGCCAAGCATGCTTGCCCTTGCTTGAAGGGGACATGAGCGCACTGCGCATGAGTGTTGCAACCTGTTCTGAAGAAAGCAGTTCAGCTGTGAATTTACGCATCGAACGCCTTGTTCTGACTATATCCGAAAATTGATCCATGGTGTATATCTTAATTTTTGCGGCAAAATAACAAAAAATTAACGAGAGCACAAAATTCATTGCCTATTATTTGAATTTTATAAGGAAAAATGACTTACTTTGCAACGCAATAGAAACCACTCTTACGAATCTTATCGCAATGAAGACATCCCGTTTAAATAATCTCGTTTTCAGCATTTTCATCTGTACTCTTTTGATAAACACCATATTACCACCAGAGGTCAACGCACAGAGAATGCGCACGAACGTACCGATGGATAGCATCTACCTGTCTGACCCATTCATCATGGCGGACTCTGTGACTAAAACTTATTATATGACCGGCACGGGAGGACTGCTGTGGACATCGAAAGACCTGCGCAGATGGGACGGTCCGCGCAGGGTAGTTGAGATCGACACGGCTTCATGGATGGGCAGACGGCCAGATATATGGGCTGCAGAAATACACAAATACCACAATAAATACTATTATTTTGCCACATTCACAAACAACTCAGTTAAAATAGACAGCGTTGACGGAAGAAGAGTGCCACGACGAGCATGCCACGTGTTTGTAAGCGACACGCCCGACGGACCTTACCGGCCATACGGCCAGCCCGTGTTTCTGCCACAGCATATGGCCACTCTTGATGCCACACTTTGGATTGAGGATGACGGCACACCTTATATGGTTTATTGCCACGAATGGCTGCAGAATGGCGATGGTACAATCGAAGCTATACGCATGACAAAGGACTTGGACGGCACAATAGGCAACGGACAAATACTTTTTCGAGCAAGCGACTCTCCATGGAGCCGTGAGGCAGACGACGACAAGTCACCATCCCACCACCGCTTCTTCCATCGCGACGGCAGCGGACCTTATCTCGTAGACAGCACTGTAACGACTGACTCCAAGGGACGGCAAACCGTAAAGCGGAGATGGATTCCCAACCGAGTTACCGACGGGCCTTTTTTATTCCGCACTAAAACCGGAAAACTAGGCATGATTTGGACAAGCTGGGTAGGAAGAGACTATACTATGGGTGTGGCTTATTCAAAATCGGGCACTATAATGGGGCCCTGGGTTCAAGAGCCGCGTCCTCTTACTCCTCCAAACTACGGACACGGTATGATATTCCACGACTGGCGCGGACGGTTGTTGCTCTGCCTACACAGCCATCAGGACATCCGAGGACGATATGTCCGCTCGCCGCATCTGTTTCTTCTGGACAATGAAACCGACCGGCTGCGTGTTCTAGCAAATTTCCAACCATAGGCTTGATAAAATTAGCATCTCCCACCTTATTTGACAAATGCATAAAAAAATGATAGCGTCTGAATAATTACAATAGCGTAAAAAAAACATACTGTCAGAATATTAAAACAGCACATAAATTACATTATTGAAGTTTCGGGAGTTCTTAACTCGCCATTTTACATTGATATAATTCACAGATATGGGCAATCTCATCAGATTCATTGACCAGAGCATCAAGCACTTCTTCATCGTCGATGGAGAAAACCTTGGTGATAGCTGCAACGAATTCAAGAATGACCTGCCAGATTCTTTCACTGACAGTCAGCTCGTGGCTGTCCTGAGCCACTTGTCTGAAGAGTTCGCCTATGGTCTCGTAGTCCATGAAACGTTTCACGACAGAGAGTATGTTGTACTGGAGTGCCACGAGGGACGTGCTTGCTATCTGCGCAGCAAAGTTGGCAGACTGGCACTT
>JAILPK010000062.1 GCA_024699495.1 Bacteroidaceae bacterium
TTTGTCACCTGGATTGATGCGCTCTGGGCTATAGCCGGCAAAAAAGTCCACATTATATTTCAAACCGCTAGTACGCTCCACAACAGGCAGACATTCGTCTTCTGTCACGCCGGGATAGACGGTCGACTCATAAACCACGATATCGCCTTTGGAAATGACCTTGCCCACAGTCTCGCTGGCACCATAGAGGGGACGCAGGTCGGGTGCATTATTCTTGTCAACCGGTGTAGGGACTGCAACCACATAGAAATTGCAGTCGCGTATATCATCAAGGTTTGTTGTACATTTGAAACCGTATTTATCTATAGCTTCCTGCAAAAGCTCATCGGGAACTTCAAGCGTAGTATCATGTCCCGCCATCAGGGCATCCACACGCTTTTGGTTGAGGTCATAACCTACCGTAGGGAATTTTGTGGAAAAAAGTCTAGCCAAAGGCAGACCTACATAACCTAATCCGACAACGCCAATTTTAATGTTATCCATTTTAATGTTAAAAAAATTATTTATTCATCGTCTTTAGCATAACCGCCATACCCCTTGCTGCCATAGCCATAGCCGTAAGCATAGCCGTAGTGATAACCATAGCGGTGATATCCGTAGCGGCTGCCAGCAGCTGTGGTACCATTGAGCAGCATCGACATGTTCTTGAATTTCTTATCTTCGTAGTAGCCTTCTACGACAGGAAGCATCTCGCGTTCCATCAGGCCGGCACGCATGACGAAAACGGTCATGTCTGCAAACTTGGCTATAACACTGGCATCTGCCACAATCTCCACAGGAGGACAATCAAGGAAGATGAGGTCATACTCCTCCCGCAACTCGTCAAGCATCTTCTGCAGACGTTCACTAAAAAGCAACTCGGCGGGATTTGGGGGAACCGTACCAACGGGTATCACCTCAACATTGTCATATCCCTCAACAGGAACTGTAGCCGTCCTCCAGTCGTCAATCTTTCTGTTCAAATAGTCAGAAATACCGACTTTTGGCTTATTGACATATTGCGAGAGGGAGGCACGGCGCATGTCAAGGTCAACCACAACCACCTTTTTATCCTTAATGGCGAAAGACACAGCGATGTTCATCGTAAGGAATGTCTTTCCTGACCCAGGATTAACCGATGTAAGCATGATGACCTTATTGGCATTGTCGGCTCCCGACATAAACTCCATATTGGTACGTACCACGCGGAAGGCCTCGTTGATGACGTTGCGGCTCTTTGGCTTAACCAAGATCTCGTAGGTGTCGGTTTCACTTCTCTTCTTCTTGCGTTCCCAGAACCACTTTTTCTTCTTATGCGAGTGCAATGGAATCTCACCCACAAACGGAATAGTGAGTTTCTCAATGTCTTTGCGCCCACGTATCTTCGTGTTCATATTCTCACGGATGTAGATAATGACAACTGGTACGAGCAGACCCAGTAGAATAGCGCCCAAAAAGATGCGTCTTTTGTCTGGTGAAGTGGGTACCATCTGTCCGGTAGGCGATGTGACAACACGCGTGTTATAGGCAGTAAAAGCTTGTGACAACTCATTCTCTTCACGCTTCTGCAGGAGAAACAGATAGAGAGCCTCCTTCACCTTCTGCTGACGCTCGATGCTGAGCAGATATTCAGCTTGCTTGGGCGTGTTCGACAGGCGCGAAGTGCTGAGCCCCTGTATGCCACGCAAGCCCTGTATCTGAGTGTTAAGTGTGCTGACCTGGTTATCGATAGACGAAACAATAGCTTTGCGCATCTCACTAAGGCTTTGGTCCAAATCTGCCACCAGCGGGTTTTCTGCACTACTGTTGGCAAGCAGGCTGTTGCGCTGCAGCATCTTCTCATTATACTCATTAATCTGCTTTTCGATAATGGCGGAGTTGATGCCTGAATTGGCGGGTAAAAGCTGGTCCTTAGAGTTCTTGTCATTCACATGCTCACGAATATAACGTGCCATATAAAGTTGGTTGTTCAGATCGGTAATCTGCATATTGGCTTGGTTGGCTGTGGTCATGTCTATCTGCGAGGAGGTCACCATATCCGTAATCTGGTTCTCGCTCTTATAACTGGAAATATTGCTGTCCACATTTCCCAGTTCATTCTCGATAACTTGCAGGCGCTCGTTGATGAACTGCGAAGTACTGACTGCAATTTGGTTCTTGTCCTTCACCCAGTTCTCATTGTAGACAGAAATCAGCGTGTTAAGGAAGTCCTCCGCCCGCTGGATGCTCACATCTTTATAACTAATATCGATGATAGTAGCCTTCTCATCGTTGAGAGCCGCATTCATCCTAGCCTTGCATGCTCCTATAGTAGCGAGAAGTCCCGAACGACCGACATAGACTTTCATACCTGCCTCTGCTCTCTCTGCCCAATAAGGCGATTCAGTGATAATCATCTTGCCGACAGGAGACTGAAACTCTGTGTTCTTCTTCACCTTTATCACTTTACCGTCTTCCACTTTCTTCCCATTCAACTTGAAGTCGGAGAGAGTGAGCGTGCTATCCTTGTTGACCACAATGGTAAAAGAGCTGAAGTCGTTATAGGCCAAGTCTTTGAATTCCACTTTTAATGGCAGGCTCCTCCCATAGAGCGTAGCCTTGTGGAAACGCCCATCGGTCATATAGTTAACATCAAGGTTCAACCTTCGAATAACCTCCAAAATGACATCAGGCGACTGGATGGAAATCAGCTCGTTGTTCACATTCGTATTTGTGTTGAAAATACCCATTCCTGAGAATGAACTCAGCTCAGAGGTGAAAGAGGCAGGCCCTCTCCTGCTATCTTCCTTAATGAGGATAGAGGTGGAGCGAGTAAACACCTTGGGTGTGGTCAGCTGGTAGACTGTGGCCAGTCCGACAAAAAAGACGAGGGAGGCC
>JAILPK010000061.1 GCA_024699495.1 Bacteroidaceae bacterium
ACCCAAGGGGCAGTTGGTGGTGCTGGCGGGCGTGAGCGGCAGCGGCAAGTCGAGCCTGGCCTTCGGCACGGTGGCCGTGGAGTCGGCGCGCGAGTGGCAGCAGTCGTACCCCATGTTCCTGCGCAACAAGATGCCGCACTATGAGCGGCCTCGTGTGGGCGAGATACGCGGACTGACACCAGCCATTGTGGTGGATCAGCATGCCATCGGCGCAAACTCAAGGTCAACGGTAGGAACCGCAGTGGATGTGGCTCCTCTGATGAGACTGCTGTTTTCTCGTGTCGGAGAGCCGAGCGCAGGCGGATCGATGGCATATTCCTTTAACCACCCTGCAGGTATGTGCCCGGACTGCACCGGCATCGGCGAGCAGATGGAACTGAACGAAGACAGTATGTTTGATCTTGACAAGTCGATCAACGAGGGCGGCATCCTGTTCAGTCAGTTCTCATCCGGCTGGCAGACGGTATATTGGCAGCAGAACCCGCTTCTTGATCCGAATAAGAAGCTGCGGGATTTTACGCCGGAGGAATGGCAGATCCTGAAATATGAAGCACCCAAAGATGCGGATATGCAGATGCAGATCAATTCCAATAATACGGGCGGTAAATGGGATGTGGAATACGAAGGTGTTATTCCTCGTTTCACAAGACTGTATTTGAAGCGCGATATCACAAAGCTGAAGCAGAAGTTGCAGGATGAGATCATGAGCCATGTGCAGCATGGACCTTGTAAAACCTGCGGAGGAACCGGGCTGAATCCAAAGGCGCTTGCGTCAAAGATAAACGGCAAGAACATCGTGGACTGCATGAACATGACAGCCAGTGATTTGCTTTCTTTTCTTGAAACCATCGACGATCCGAGGGGAGCATCACTTGCAAGACAGATCGGTGAATACCTGCAGAGAATGATCGCTGTGGGCATCGGATACCTGTCCTTATCTCGCAAAACCGACACACTCTCTGGCGGTGAGGCGCAGCGCATCAAGATGGTACGCAATCTCGGTGGTTACCTCAATAATATTACCTATATCTTTGACGAGCCGACAGCAGGACTTCATCCCGCAGACGCAGACCGGATTGGCAGAATGCTTTGTGAACTGCGCGACAAGCATAACAATGTGCTGGTCGTTGAGCATAACCGTCAGATGCTGGCACTAGCAGATCATATCATTGAAATGGGGCCTCTCGCCGGAACAAAGGGCGGAAACCTTGTGTTCTCAGGAGACCTTGAAGAATTGAAAAGAGCCGATACGCTGACGGCAAAAGCGATCAATCAGAAGATTACCGTCAATGACCATCCGCTTCCGTGGACAGAAGGATATGAGATAAAAGATGCTCACTGCCACAATCTGAGGCATATTGATGTGACGATTCCCAAAGGTGTACTGACAGCGGTAACCGGTGTGGCCGGAAGTGGAAAAAGCTCGTTGATGCGCTATGAGTTTCCGAAGGCGTATCCGGATGCTATTGTAATAGATCAAAAACCCATCGGCACATCTATTCGTTCCACACCTGCAACATACACGGGGGTTATGGATGAGATCCGTAAGGTTTTTGCAAAAGAAAACGGAGTAAACGCGAAATGGTTCTCATTCAACTCGGAAGGCGGCTGTCCTATATGCAAAGGTACAGGCCAGATAACGTATGAGATGGCGTTTGCGGAGCCGGTCGTGGTCACCTGTGAGGAATGTGGAGGTCATCGCTATAATCCGACTGCGCTTTCTTATTGTTATAAAGGAATGAACATCGAACAGGTGATGGATCTGACGATTGCACAGGCATATGATTTCTTTGAGAACGCAAAAATCAAGAAACTCCTGCAGAGCATGATTGATGTGGGTCTGGATTATCTGACGCTCGGACAGCCGACAAGCACACTTTCTGGCGGCGAGGTTCAGCGGGTAAAGCTGGCAAGCGAACTTCATAAGCAGGGCCAGATATATGTGCTGGACGAGCCGAGCACGGGCCTTCACACAAATGATATTGAAAGTCTTCTGGCTCTTCTTCGCAAACTAGTAGATAATGGCAATACTGTTGTCATGGTCGAGCATCGGATGGAACTGATCTCTCAGGCAGACTGGATTATCGACATGGGACCGGAAGGCGGCTCCAGTGGAGGAACAGTTGTATTTAAAGGAACGCCGGAGCAGATTTTGCAATGCAGCGAGTCTAAAACGGGGAAATACCTGTCAGAGATGATTTGAAACGCTATGCTCCCGCGAAAACAATACGCGAAATCAAGATTACAGAGCAATGAAAATACAAGAAATCAATGTAAAGTCGGTGATGACCAAGAGCAACCTGCCTGTGGCTGACTTCTCGGTCAATACGTATGTAGGATGCGCCCACGCCTGCAAGTACTGCTACGCCTCGTTCATGAAGCGTTTCACCAACCACCCCGAGCCGTGGGGCGACTTCATTGACGTGACGCTGTGGCCCGACATCAAGAATGCAAAGCGCTATGTCGGCAAGGAGGCTTTTCTCGGCTCGGTGACCGACTGCTACCAGCCCTGCGAGGCCAAATACAAGCGCACCCGTGCCCTGCTGGAACAGCTTCAAGGCAGCGGCATACGCATCAGCATCGCCACCAAGAGCGACCTCGTGCTGCGCGACATCGACCTGATAAAGACCTTCCCCAACGCCCGCGTGTCGTGGAGCATCAACACGTTGGACGAGGACTTCCGCCGCGAGATGGACCGCGGCGTGAGCATCGAGCGGCGGCTGGAGGCTATGCGGCAGTTCTACGAGGCGGGCGTGCAGACCACATGCTTCATCTCTCCCATCTTCCCCGGCATCACCGACGTGGAGGCTATCATCCGTCGCGCGCGGGGCTTCTGCAACCTCGTGTGGCTTGAGAACCTCAACCTGCGCGGCGATTACAGGGGCCGCATCCTCGACTGGGTACACGAGCACCATCCGCACCTTGACAGCCTCTACCGCGACATCTACACCCGCCGCGACCGCACATACTGGAGCGAACTCGACGCCGACCTGCGCCATTTCTGCACCGACGAGGGGCTGCCATACCTACGCAACGATGACACCCAGCGTGCCCGCCACGGCGAGCCGCCCGTGGTGGTCAACTACTTCTATCACGAAGAAATCACCCCCGAAGTGCTCCGCGCCTCGCGGCGGTGCTGAAAGGAAATAATAATAATAAAACAGTACAATATGAAACGTATTATGATGATGGCGCTAGTCGCCGTGATGGCCGTGGGATGCGGCAACAACAAGCAGACAGAACAACCCGTACAGGAGCCCGCAGAGGCTGCGGTAATGACTGTGGGCGTGGACGAATTCGCCGAGGCGATAGCACAGGAGGGCGTGCGCCTTGTCGACGTGCGCACACCGGATGAATACGCCGAGGAGCACATCGAAGGGGCCGAGAACATTGACGTGAAGGCCGACGACTTCGCCGAGCAAATCAAGGGCATAGAGGGCACGGTGGCCGTCTATTGCGTCAAGGGTGTGCGCAGCCTCAAGGCCGCCAAGCAACTCGCCGCACAAGGCTGCACTGTCTATGACCTCGACGGCGGCCTCAATGCCTGGAAGCAAGCCGGGAAACCTACTGAATGAGGTACTTCATCGTTGACGCCTTCACCGACCGGCCTTTTGGTGGAAACCCCGCCGCACGGCATCGCCCGACATCAACACCGAGGACTTCATGGCCGCCGTCGATTACCTGTCGCAGTTGGAGAATGT
>JAILPK010000037.1 GCA_024699495.1 Bacteroidaceae bacterium
TGAGCACCCACTTTCAGGCCACCGCTTGCATAGGTATCTTTTTCAGTCCAATCGGTCTGATAATTGCCTGCAGTAAAAGAGACGGAAGCATTTGCCATACTACCTTCGCTACCGGTCTTTGCAGGGAAGGCAACTGTTTTGTCGCCCACATAGAAATAAGGAAGATTTTCAGTATCCTTGCCATCCTGACGATAGAACGCCTGACCACGAACTGCATAGTAGCCTGCAGGGGCATCAGAAACAGTCTGACAGAAATCAAATGCAGCATGGTAGGACTCCACGCAGAAGTTAGTGTTGTCACCAGAATTAGCTTTGTTCTCTGTACCGGGGAAAGTCCAGACCCAACTGTCAAAATTCAACTTATAACGGCCGAATTCAGGATTCTTCAGCAAGAATGTGGCATCTACAGGGTTTGCTTCTGTAGCAGCAGCCATTGCATCCAAACGGTCTTGCTTGGTCACAAGGACCCACTGGGCATTGTCGCCGGTCTCAGTGTTAAACACAACAGTTGTACCAGTGCCAGAATAGGAGAGGTTGTTGGTTCCGTTTTGAATATAGTACGCTTTTACGCCATCTCCACGAGATGCTGCAGTAAAGGTGAAATAAGTAGCGCTCTCACCATCCATAAATCCGTTGTCACCGAGATAGCCAGGACCTGACGCACTTTTATTCGTACGGGTTTCTGTGTTCTTAATAGCATATTTGTCACCTGACAACACAAGTGTCGAGCAGAAACCACCAGCTTCTACCAACGAGGCCTGAGTACCCCAGCTGTTACCGGTACTGAGCCATTTTCCTGTTCCGATATTGTAGAAGTAGAAACTTCCTTCAGCAACATCGTTACCTGTCCACGTCTGAGCATTGACGCCCAGCGAGACCAAAGCCGCAAAAGCGGCCAAGAAGAGTTTAATTTTCTTCATGATTAGTTAATAAATTTGTTTATTAGTTGTAGATATACGTTATTAAATATGCGGCTTGACATAAGTCAAGGCTCAAATCGGCTGCAAATTTAAATAAATTGCAAATTCGCAGGCGAGGCGGCAATGTTAATAATGATTAAAAAACTAAAAGCACAGAAAAAATCATACCAAAAGAGCCAAAACTGAGACCAAATTGACAAAAAAAAGCGTGCTGAAGGCTTCTGTTTTCCATTAATAGTTCGCAGATATATAGGATTTCCATCAATAGTTCACAAATATATTGGAAGCGGGAGAGGTGGGTACCTAACAAAATACCGCACATGCCTGAATGCACGTGCGGTATCATGATATTGTGGTGTGTTACATCTGTTTTGAGCTTGGTTGTGGCATCACATTACCTGATGGCATGGATGCCACATCCATTGCAGCTCTCAGATGTGTTTACTTTACGATGTACTTCTTGCCATTGACAATGTTGACGCCCTTCTGGAGCTTGCTCAAGCGCTGGCCGGCAGCATTGTAGATAGCGCCTTCCAGGATGTTCAGCTTGCCCTTCTCGATGGTGGCGATGCCTGTGGCGATGCCGTCAATCTTGACGGTCACGGTCTTCGTGCCTGCTTCAGGATTCACATCCTTGAAGTAAGCCTGGAAAGCGTTGGCCCAGATATCTCCAGTACCCTGACTCATTTGAGGTCCGCCATAATAACTTTGGTAGAAACTGTCGTAGTAGTAGTCTCCAAGGCTCAAGGAAACGGGTTTATACCAACCGGTGTAGTTGAAGTTGGAGCCTTCGACTTCTGCAGATTCAGCAGCAACGATTTTAACGCCCTCGAAGTATTGCTCATTGCTTTGAGCAGTAGCCTTAACGAGGACGGGCACATTGGCGGTGATGGAACCGTCGCCTGCGGTGAAGTTGATTTCAGACTCGGTGTCGCTGATCTTTGTCTCAGAGTAGTTGTAAACGGCAGAACCAGTGCCGAATGCCTGAGCTACCTGGTTGGCCGTCAGCGAGAAGGGAAGTACTACACTGTTGTAGTCCAGAATGATTTCGCGGGTGATCGTTACGTTAGCCACGGCAACATTCTCGATGGTGTTGTTTTCATTCTCGTCGTAGGCTACGTCTTTGCCCTTGGATGCGTCGGAGAGGAGTTCGGCGTCAGCGATGGACATCCACTGGTACTGCGTGCTGGCTTCTGCATTGAAGGTCATGGTTACTTCTGTTTCCTCATCCAGGGTGAAGGGGAGGAAGCGCCACTGCCAACCGAAGCCAGTGTTGTCATTTGCATAGGTGTAGCTGTCATCCCAGCTTGCAACGCCATTATCGGTGATACCTCTTGAAGCAGCACCAACATTGGGCAGACTGATTTCAGTCTCTGTAGCCGTGCAGCTGACAAGGCTTGTGGTACCTGCAGAGGAACGGGCAGCAACCTTGAGTACATAGTTACCAGCAGGCAACGTGCACTTTTTCTCGTACTTGATGGTCCAACCATTTGCATTGCCCCAACCAGCAGCAGCCTGCTCGTAGTAAGCGTGAGTGGTACCACTCCAGTGCTCGTTGGTGAGATAGTTGGCTGTAGCAGCCTCGCCGGCAACAGTTGCTGTGGCGGTCCAAGAACCGAAGTCACCAATCAGACCATTGAGGGAGAAGGTGTATTCATCAGTTACCTTATTATACTGTGCGACGTTCAGGTTCTGAACGGCAGTTGCAGCTTCAGCGGCAGAAGTGGGCTCCTCAGGAACAGCTTCAGCTGCCAGTTCCTCACCGAAGAGGGCTACAGTCTCAGCACGATAAGCAGCGTACTTGTCGTAGCTGGGAGCAGCAGCAGTAAAGGTGTTGGTAGCTGTCTGCAGAGCTTGGATCTTAGCCAAATAGTTGGCCTTGGAAGAACCGTCGGGAGCATCTTCAATTGCATTGTTCAAAGCGGTCAGCTCATCGCCTGTTACATTGGGATAATTCATCTTAGCTGCTTCAGCATCTTCTACGGCCTCATTCCACTGTTCAATATAAATGGAATAGTCGGGTGCGCCATAGTACTTCAAGGTGAAGTTGCGGAAGATGGTCCACTTATCGGTCTCGGTGTCTGTGTTGTCAATACCGATTTCGATGTCGGAATTTTCTTCGACGATGAACTTCAGGCTCACCTGGCCATTGCCAGCATCGAAGTAGGTCTTGGCTTCTGCCATAGAGTTCACCACTGAACTTGCTACACCCGGGATGAGGATCTTGTCGTCGCCAGCATAGAAATAGGTGCTGTGGTTACCGGCGCGGTGGAAACCCGTTACGCCGAACTCCCATGTACCTACATTCAAGCCCAGAGTCTGGTAGAACTTGAAGTTATTGTTGTAGAATTCGCACTCACCGTAGTTGCAGACACCCCAGCTACCACTGGTCTTTGCGGAACCGTTTTCTACGGCAGTCCAATAGTCGGTATTGGTGCTTACAGAAGCGTTGTCCACCATGACAGCAGTTACATCGATGTAGCCAGGATCCTCGGGAACTTCAACTTCGCCGATGGCTGAAACGAAAACATAACGGACGGTGTTCACTGCAGAAGTCACTTCATCGGCTGTTGTAGCAGCAGCGGCCGCGGCATCAGCGGATGAAACGCCGAGTGAAGGATTGATAGCCAATGCAGCAGTCTTAATAGTATTGTAACGGTTATAATTAGCGACGATAGCTGTTGAAGCATAGGTGCTGACAGCGGTGTTGATGGCAGATGTTGCAGTAGTGTATTCATCTGCTGTGCTGTATTCCTTATTGTACTCTGTTACGACAGCATTAATAGCTGTGTAGCATGCAGCAGGTACGCTGCCTTCAACAGCCTGAGCAGCGGAAACAGCGTTGGCCAAAGCCTTTTGATAGGCAGAAAGGTCTGTGACAGGACCATAATACTGAATCTGGATGTTGTCCCAAATACACCATAGGGCTGTGTTCGTGTTGAGGTGGGCACCCACTGTTAAGCCGTCAGTGCATGCGAATTTTTCACTCCATTCAGTCTGATAGTTGCCTGCAAGAAAGGACGTGGAAGCCAGAGACATGCTATTTTCGGTTCCTGTTAATGCAGGGAATGCAACTGTTTCGTCGCCCACATAGAAATAAGGAAGATTTTCAGTATCACTGCCATCCTGACGATAGAAAGCCTGACCACGAACTGCATAGTAGCCTGCGGGAGCATCAGCAACCGTCTGGCAAAAATCAAATGCAGCATGGAATGACTCCACGCAGAAGTTGGTGTTGTCACCGGCATTGTTTTTGTTCTGGGTGCCAGGGAAAGTCCAGACCCAACTGTCAAAGTTCAACTTATAGCGGCCGAATTCAGGATTCTTCAGCAAGAAAGTGGCATCTACAGGGTTCGCTTCTGTAGCAGCAGCCATTGCATCCAAACGGTTCTGCTTAGTAACAAGAACCCACTGGGCATTGTCGCCGGTCTCCGTGCTAAACCCAACGGTTGTACCCGTGCCTGTATAGGCAAGATTGTTGGTTTCGTTCTGAATATAGTACGCTTTTACGCCATCTTCACGAGATGCTGCAGTAAAGGTGAAATAAGTAGCGCTCTCACCATCCATAAATCCGTTGGTGCCGAGATAACCAGGACCCGCAGTCTTTTTATTTGTGCGAGTTTCTGTGTTCTTGATAGCATATTTGCCATCAGACAGCTCAAGCGTTGAGCAGAAACCACCAGCTTCGAGCACGGAAGCCTGGGTTCCCCAGTTGTTACCGGTACTGAGCCATTTACCTGTACCGATATTGTAGAAGTAGAAGCTGCCTTCTGCAACATCGTTACCCGTCCACGTCTGAGCATTGACGCCCAGCGAGATCATAGCCGCGAAAGCGGCCAAGAAGAGTTTGATTTTCTTCATAATGAGTTAATAATTATGTTAATAAGTTGATTTATATGTAATTAAAAATGTGACCTGATATGGCTCAAATCGTGGCAAATATAAATAATTTTACAATTCGTAGGCAAAGCAACTGCGTTAATAATCTTTAACAAAGCTAAAAGTTGAAGAATAACCATGCCAAAAGGACCAAAAGTGAAGCCAAATTGACAAGAAAAACGGGCTGAACGCTTCTGTTTCCGACTAATCGCTAACCAATATTCAGGAATTTCTATTTATTGTTCAGAAATATAGAGGAAGTGGCATTGGTGTGGCGAAGAAAGAAAGGGCGGCCCGTCGCGGGTCGCCCTTTCTCTTGGTATCGTAAATCAGAATTATTCAGCAGTGGTGTCGGCAGGAGCCTCTGCAGGGGCTTCGGCGGGTGCTTCGGTGGCTACTGCCTCGGTTGCAGCTGCCTCGGCGGCAGGTGCGGCAGCAGACTTGCGGCTGCGGCGTGTGCGCTTGGCAGTCTTCGGGGTCTTTGCCATGTTCTCGTCGTAGTCAACGAGTTCGATGAAGCACATGGGGGCCATATCACCCTGGCGGAAGCCGGTCTTGATGATGCGGGTGTAGCCACCTGGGCGGTCGGCGATCTTGGCGGCGATCTCCTGGAAGAGTTCCGTTACGGCGGACTTGTCCTGGAGGTAGCGGAAGACCACGCGGCGTGAGTTGGTGGTGTCCTGCTTGGACTTGGTGATGAGGGGCTCTACGTATTTCTTGAGAGCCTTGGCCTTGGGGACGGTCGTAGTGATTCTTTTGTGCATGATCAGGGATACAGCCATGTTGCTGAGCATGGATGCCCTGTGGGGTGCAGTACGACCGAGGTGGTTGAATTTCTTGTTATGTCTCATTGTGACAGTCTTTCTTTGGGACAGGAAGTAGCGTGACTGCTACTCTCTGTCGAGTTTATACTTTGAAATATCGGTTCCAAACGACAGATTCAGACTCTCGAGCAAATCATCAAGCTCAGTGAGCGATTTCTTACCGAAGTTGCGGAACTTGAGGAGGTCGGTCTTGTTGAACTGTACGAGGTCGCCGAGGGTCTCTACGTCGGCAGCCTTCAAGCAGTTGAGAGCGCGGACGGAGAGGTCCATATCGACGAGCTTGGTCTTCAGGAGCTGACGCATGTGCAGCACCTCCTCATCGAACTCTTCGTTGCCGTCGGAATCGGAATTCTCGAGTGTTATCTTCTCGTCGGAGAAGAGCATGAAGTGGAAGATGAGGATTTTTGCAGCCTCCTTGAGGGCATCCTTCGGGTGGATGGAGCCGTCGGTGGTAATTTCAAGCACGAGTTTTTCGTAGTCGGTCTTCTGCTCTACGCGGAAGTTCTCTACGGCGTACTTGACATTGCGAATGGGAGTGTAAATTGAATCAATAGGAATCACATTGACATCTGAGCAGAACTCGCGATTCTCCTCACTGGGGACGTATCCGCGGCCCTTGTTGATGGAGATTTCGATCTGCATCGTTGCTTTGACATCTAAATGACAAATAACTAATTCAGGGTTTAACACTTCAAATCCAGTCAGATACTTGTTGAAGTCGCCTGCCTTGAACTCTGTAGCGTTCTCAACAGTGACTGTCACTTTCTCGTTCTCGAATTCTTCGACCACCTGCTTGAAGCGCACTTGTTTCAAGTTGAGGATGATGTTGGTCACGTCCTCCTTCACACCTGGTACCGATGCGAACTCGTGTTCTACGCCACTGATACGTATGGTATTGATGGCATAACCTTCGAGGGAAGATAGCAGAATGCGGCGAAGAGCATTACCTACAGTAATACCGAAGCCGGGCTCCAACGGACGAAATTCGAACTTGCCGTATTTGTCGTCGGCCTCCACCATTAACACCTTATCAGGCTTTTGAAATGCTAAAATCGCCATTCTTAATTATTATTTAGAGTAAAGTTCAACGATGAGTTGCTCCTTGATTGTCTCAGGGATGTCTGCGCGCTCGGGCTTGTGGAGGTACTTGCCTGCCTTGAGGTTCTCGTCCCACTCCAGCCAGGGGTATTTGCTGTGGTTGAAGCCGGCGAGTGAGGCAGCGATGACCTCGAGAGACTTGGCCTTCTCGCGAACGCCGATGACCTGTCCGGGCTTTACGGCGTAAGAGGGTATGCCAACTACCTTGCCGTCAACGACGATGTGACGGTGGTTGACGAGCTGGCGTGCAGCTGCGCGTGTGGGTGCGATGCCGAGACGGAAGACGATGTTGTCGAGGCGGCTCTCGAGCATCTGGAGCAGGATTTCACCGGTGATGCCACTGGTGCGAGCTGCCTTCTCGAACATGTTGCGGAACTGCTTCTCGAGCACGCCGTAGGTATATTTAGCCTTCTGCTTCTCTGCGAGCATGATGCCATACTCGGAAGTCTTGCGACGGCGGTTGTTACCATGCTGTCCGGGAGGATAATTGCGCTTTGCCAATGCCTTGTCCGGGCCGAAGATTGCCTCGCCGAAGCGGCGGGCAATACGAGTTTTTGGACCTGTATATCTTGCCATTGATTATAAATTTATTCGTAATTACGATATAACGTTATCTGGATATAACGCTAATGATTAGACTCTGCGACGCTTCGGTGGGCGGCATCCGTTGTGTGGAAGCGGAGTGACGTCGATGATCTCGGTGACCTCAATGCCGGCTCCATGCACTGTGCGGATAGCGGACTCACGTCCGTTGCCGGGACCCTTGACATAAGCCTTGACCTTGCGCAGGCCGAGGTCGTATGCTACTTTGGCGCAGTCCTGTGCGGCCATCTGTGCGGCATATGGGGTGTTCTTCTTGGAACCGCGGAAGCCCATCTTGCCTGCACTGGACCAGGAGATGATCTGCCCCTCGCTGTTTGCAAGCGCCACGATGACATTGTTGAACGAGCTGTGCACGTGCAACTGGCCGAGTGCATCGACCTTGACGTTTCTTTTCTTAGCTGCTGCTTGTTTCTTTGCCATATCTATCGATTATTTAGTTGCCTTTTTCTTGTTTGCAACGGTCTTCTTCTTGCCCTTGCGTGTGCGGGCATTGTTCTTAGTGCTCTGACCGCGGACGGGAAGACCGAGACGATGACGGACTCCACGGTAGCAGCCGATATCCATCAAACGCTTGATGTTCATAGCGATTTCGGAACGGAGGTCACCCTCCACCTTGTATTCAGCCGCAATGACCTCGCGGATGCGGGCGGCCTGGTCGTCTGTCCAGTCCTTGACCTTGATGTCCTTATCGACACCGGCCTTCTCGAGGATCTTTGCGGAACTACTGCGACCGATGCCATAGACATAGGTCAAAGCGATTTCGCCTCGCTTGTTCTGAGGCAAATCGACACCAACAATTCTTATTGCCATATCTTGATTTTACGATTTACGATTTACCTTACCCCTGACGCATCTTGTACTTGGGGTTCTTCTTGTTAATCACATACAGGCGACCCTTCCGGCGGACGATCTTGCACTCGGGGGTACGCTTCTTGATAGATGCTCTTGTTTTCATATATTTGTTCTTTTCTTATTTATAGCGGAAAACGATACGTCCCTTGGTGAGGTCGTATGGACTCATCTCCACCTTGACCTTGTCCCCGGGAAGGATTTTGATATAGTGCATTCTCATCTTGCCGGAGATGTGGGCTGTGATCTGATGGCCGTTCTCCAACTCCACGCGGAACATGGCGTTGGACAGCGCCTCCATGATTTGTCCGTCTTGCTCTATAGCGGATTGCTTTGCCATTCTTGTAGATTTTATCTGGTCTGTTATTGTCTTGCTGCTTCTATCCGCTCGACCTCTTCGAAGGAGGAGAGGATGTCTGCCTTGCCATGATGTATGGCGATGGTGTGCTCGAAGTGGGCTGCCAGGCGGCCGTCGCGGGTCTTTATGGTCCAGCGGTCGGGCATCATGTATATCTCATGGCTGCCCTCGGTGATCATCGGCTCGATGGCGATGCACAGGCCGTTGCGCAACTGCTTTCCCTGGCCTCGTCTCCCATAGTTGGGTACCTGGGGGTCCTCGTGCATATCGCGCCCGATGCCGTGGCCTACGAACTCGCGGACTACTCCGTAGCCCTGGGCTTCGCAATGGTTCTGTACGGCATAGCCGATATCTCCGATGCGGTGGCCTGCGATGGCTTCCGCGATGCCTTTGTAGAGGGACTCCTTGGTGGTGCGGAGGAGGTTCTTTGCCTCAGGGCTGACCTCGCCGACCATGAAGGTGTAGCAGGAGTCACCGTTATACCCGTTGAGGAGGGTGCCGCAGTCAACAGAGATGATGTCGCCGTCCTTGAGTATTTCGCTCTCGCTCGGTACCCCGTGGACCACTGTGTCGTTGACCGATGTGCAGACGCTTCCGGGGAAGGGCCCGCCGTAGGGGTTTGGGAAGCCCTTGAATGTGGGCTCGGCCCCGTGGTCACGGATACAGGTCTCTGCGACTCTGTCTATCTCGGCAGTGGAAATGCCCGGGCGTATGATTCTGGCTATTTCGGCCAGGGTGGTCGCTACCAGCTGATTGGCGGCCCGGAGCAATTCTATCTCATCCTCTGTCTTCAGGTATATCATGGCAGAAATAGCATGACCGAGATTTAATATGCACTCATGTTACGTCCATGGATGCGACCGGACTCCAGCAAGCCGTCGTAGTGACGCATGAGGAGGTGACTCTCAATCTGCTGCAGGGTGTCGAGAACCACGCCCACAAGGATGAGCAGTGATGTGCCGCCGAAGAACTGTGCGAACTCGGGTGTCACGTTCAACAGGCCTGCGAATGCGGGCATACAGGCGATGGCTGCGAGGAAGAAGGAGCCGGGGAGTGTGATGTGTGACATCACATTGTCTATATAGTCGGCTGTGTCCTTGCCCGGGCGTACGCCAGGTATGAATCCGTTGTTGCGCTTCATGTCCTCTGCCATCTGAACGGGGTTCATGGTGATGGCTGTGTAGAAGTACGTGAAGGCTATGATGAGCACGGCGAAGAGGAGGTTGTAGGCCCAGCTGGTGTGGTCGCTCAGAGCCATGAGCACAGCCGAGGGGTTCTCACCGCCACTGACATACTGGATGAGAGTGATGGGGATGAACATGATGGCCTGTGCGAAGATGATAGGCATCACGTTGGCTGCGAAGAGCTTGAGGGGGATGTACTGGCGGGCTCCGCCGAGTGGCTGGCCGCCGACCACGCGCTTGGCATACTGCACAGGCACCTTGCGTGTACCCTGGACGAGCAGGATAGCAGCAATGATGACAAGGAAGAGGATGACCAGCTCAATGAGGAACATCACGAGACCGCCGCCGGCAAGGTTGTTCAGACGGCTCACGGCCTCCTGACCGAACGCCTGTGGCAGGCGGGCGATGATACCCAACATGATTATCAATGACACACCGTTGCCGATGCCCTTGTCTGTGATGCGCTCGCCCAGCCAGAGGATGAACATGCTACCGGCAGCCAGGATGATGGTGGAGGTAATCATGAACGAGGTCCATCCGATTGAGGGGGCCAGGGCTCCACCAGCCTGCATGCGCAGGTTCACGAGATAACCGGGAGCCTGGAAGAGGAGGATGAAGATGGTCAGATAACGGGTGTACTGATTGATCTTGCGGCGGCCACTCTCGCCCTCGCGCTGCATCTTCTGGAAATAAGGCACAGCGACAGCCAGCAGCTGAATGACGATGGAGGCTGAGATGTACGGCATGATTCCCAGTGCGAATACAGAAGCGTTGGAGAATGCACCTCCTGAGAACATATTAAGGAGGCTCATGAGGCCCTCATCGGTCTGCGCACGCAGGGCAGCCAGGTGGTTGGGGTTGATGCCCGGGAGTACCACGAAGGAGCCGAAGCGGTAGATAGCGGCAAAACCGATGGTGATGAGAATCTTCATGCGAAGATCCTCAATCATCCATATGTTCTTCAGTGTTTCAAAAAACTTTTTCATATCAGTTCTTTCTTACAGTTTTGTTGCGGTTCCGCCGGCTGCTGTGATGGCAGCTTCTGCTGCTGCAGAGAAGGCGTTTGCCTCAACCTCAATCTTGGCGGTGAGGGTGCCCTTGGCAAGGATCTTCACCGGAGTGCCCTTCTTGATCAGGCTGGCCTGCATGAGCTCTGCGATGCCGACCTTGGTCAGACCCTGGTCAGCGAGCTTCTGGAGTGTGGACAGGTTCACTGCCTGATATTCCTTGCGGTTGATGTTCTTGAAACCGAACTTGGGCAGACGGCGCTGCAACGGCATCTGACCGCCTTCAAAACCGATTTTCTTCTTATAGCCTGAACGGGCCTTTGCACCCTTGTGACCACGGGTGGATGTGCCACCACGACCACTGCCGGGACCACGGCCGATACGCTTGCGGTTCTTGGTTGAACCCTCAGCAGGCGTCAAAGTACTTAGTTTCATATTTGTATGTCGGATTTTAGCGTTAATGAATAGTATTCAGGACATTCAGTCCACAATCTTCACGAGGTGGTGTACAGTCTGAATCATGCCACGTACAACGGGAGTGTCCTCCAGCTCTACGACGTGGTTCATCTTGCGCAGGCCCATAGTGTCGAGGGTCCTCTTCTGGTTCTTGGGAGCACCGATGCGGCTCTTAATCTGCTTAATCTTAATTGTTGCCATAGTCTTAAGTCCTCCTTAATTTTAACCTCTGAACACTTTTTCAACGGAAATGCCACGGTTCTGGGCTACCATGCGGGCATCGCGCATCTCGGCGAGGGCTGCGATGGTGGCTTTGACCAGATTGTGGGGGTTGGAAGAGCCCTTTGACTTGGCGAGGCAGTCGCGCACGCCGACGCTCTCGAGCACGGCACGCATGGCGCCGCCGGCTACTACGCCGGTACCGGTGGATGCCGGCATGATGAGCACTTCGGCTCCGCCGAACTTGGCGGCCTGCTCGTGGGGTACTGTACCGTTGAGGACGGGAACGCGAACCAGGTTCTTCTTGGCGGCTTCCACGCCCTTGGCAATGGCTGCGGTGACCTCACCGGCCTTTCCGAGTCCATAACCGATGATTCCATTTCCATCGCCAACGACGACGATGGCTGCGAACGTGAAGGTGCGGCCACCCTTGGTCACCTTGGTGACACGGTTGATGGCTACGAGGCGGTCCTTCAATTCGACATCGCTATTAATCTTTACGTTTTTGATTGCCATAATAATGATTAGAATTTAAGTCCGCCGTTACGTGCTGCGTCTGCCACTTCCTTCACACGTCCGTGGTAGAGATAACCGTTACGGTCAAATACAACTGTTGTGATACCAGCCTCAATGGCTTTCTTCGCGATGAGTTCGCCTACCTTGGCAGCCTGCTCTTTCTTCGGCATCTTCTCCAGGCCGAGTGAAGAGGCGGAGCAGAGGGTCTTGGATGTCTCGTCATTGATGATCTGGACGTAGATCTGCTTGTTGCTGCGGAAAACGGACATGCGCGGACGCTCGGAGGTGCCGCTTATCTTATTGCGAACTCTGTACTTAATCTTAATTCGTCTTTCTGATTTCGTAGTCATGATGTTTACGATTTTAAGGGTGAAACTTACTTGGCACCGGCAGACTTACCAGATTTCCTGCGAATCTGCTCGCCAACAAACAAGATACCCTTGCCCTTGTACGGTTCGGGCTTACGGAAAGAACGAATCTTGGCACATACCATACCAAGGAGCTGCTTGTCACAAGAGCGCAGGATGATGAGAGGGTTCTGGTTTCTCTCAGACTTGGTCTCAACCTTGATCTCCTGGGGCAGCTGGATGAAGATGCTGTGGGTGTAACCGAGCGAGAACTCGACGATGTTGCCTTTGTTACTCACGCGGAAGCCGACGCCGACAAGCTCCATTTGCTTCTCATATCCCTTGCTTACTCCGACAACCATGTTGTTGATGAGTGAGCGGTAGAGACCATGATAGGCCTGTTTCTGCTTCAATGTGACATTGATGGGGTCGTAGGTCTCATCGATGTCGAAGGTGACCTGACCGTTTTCCTTGTCTATATTAACTATGATGGAAGGATTAACCTCTTGGGTTAAAACACCCTCCTTGCCCTTGACCGTCACCTTGTGGCCGTCCAGGGAAATCTCAACACCCTGAGGGATGCTAATGGGCAATTTACCTATTCTTGACATGATTAGTCCTCCAAATTAATAAACGTAACACAGTACTTCGCCGCCGATGCGCTGCTCTGCGGCTTCTTTGTTTGTCATAACTCCCTTGGATGTGGAGATGATGGCCACGCCGAGTCCGTTGATGACGCGTGGCATGTCCTTGTAGCCGGTGTACTGACGCATACCGGGTGAAGAGACACGGATCAGCTTCTTGATGGCGCTGACCTTGTTCACGGGATCATACTTCAGGGCGATCTTGATGGTGCCCTGAGGTCCATCCTCAAGGAATTTGTAGTTGAGGATGTATCCCTTCTCGAAGAGAATCTTGGTGATTTCCTTCTTCAGATTTGACGCGGGCACTTCAACCACGCGGTGCTTGGCCATGATGGCGTTGCGCAACCGTGTCAAATAGTCTGCAATAGGATCTGTCATTTGAAAAATAGTTTTTAATTAATCGGCACTGCGCCGACAATATTAAATAATAAAATAGATGTGCTGATTCGGTTCAGACTTACCAACTTGCCTTCTTCACGCCGGGGATGAGTCCCTGTGATGCCATCTCGCGGAACTGGATACGGGAGAGTCCGAACTGGCGGATATAGCCCTTTGGACGGCCCGTGATCTTGCAGCGGTTGTGCAGGCGGATAGGATTGGAGTTGAGCGGAAGAGCCTGGAGCTTGCGGGCGGCCTCATAAGCCTCGATTGCAGCCTCGTCGCTGGTGTTGCCGGCGTTGATGATTTTCTTGAGGGCTGCACGCTTTGCAGCGTACTTGGCAACGAGTTTTGCGCGCTTTACCTCGCGGGCTTTCATTGATTCTTTTGCCATATTCTCTTAATCTTTAGCGTTCTTGAAGGGAAGACCGAACTCCTTGAGCAGAGCATAGCCCTCTTCATCGGTCTTGGCCGTGGTGACGAAGGTGATGTTCATGCCGACGATGCGGTCGATGGTGTCAATGTTGATCTCAGGGAAGATAATCTGCTCCTGGATACCGAGGGAATAGTTGCCGCGGCCGTCGAGTCTGCTCTCGATACCCTTGAAGTCACGGATACGCGGGAGGGCGACCTTGACGAGCTTCTCGAGGAACTCATACATGCGCTCGCGACGCAGGGTAACCATGACGCCGATGGGCATCTTCTTACGCAGCTTGAAGTTGGCGACGTCTCTCTTGGAGACTGTGGCCACTGCCTTCTGACCGGTGATGGCGGTCAGCTCGTTGATAGCTACCTCGATGATCTTCTTGTCCTGGGTAGCAATGCCGAGGCCCTGGTTGATAACGATTTTCTTCAGAACGGGAATCTGCATGGCAGATGTATAGCCGAACTTTTCTTTCAGTGCGGGAGCAATGCGCTCTGCATACTCCTGCTTCAGTCTTGCGGTATTTGCCATTACTTAATCTCCTCTCCTGATTTCTTGGCATAGCGCACGCGCTTGCCTTCTGCGTTCAACTTACGGCCGATACGGGTCGGCTTCTTGGGGTTTTTAGGATCCACAACGTTCAGGTTGGATATGTGGATTGGAGCCTCCATCTTGATGATGCCGCCCTGAGGGAACTTAGCGCTAGGCTTCTGGCTCTTAGAGACCATGTTCAGCCCCTCGACGATGGCCTTCTGCTCCTTGACGAGCACCTTCAGCACCTTGCCGGTCTGGCCTTTGTCCTCACCGGTGAGCACATAGACGGTGTCGCCTTTCTTAATATGTAACTTAGCCATTAGTTTAGATGAATCTTAAATGATTATAGTACCTCAGGTGCGAGTGACACTACCTTCATGTTCACAGCACGCAGCTCACGGGCAACAGGGCCGAAGATACGGCTGGCACGAAGTTCACCAGCATTGTTCAACAATACGCATGCGTTGTCGTCGAAGCGGATGTAGGAACCGTCAGCACGACGGACTTCCTTCTTCGTACGTACAACCAGCGCCTTAGACACAGCACCCTTTTTTATTTCACTGGAGGGGATGACGCTCTTTACAGCAACGACAATCACGTCTCCTACGGTTGCATAGCGGCGGCGAGTGCCACCCAGCACGCGGATGCAGAGGGCTTCCTTTGCACCGCTGTTGTCTGCAACAACTAATCTAGATTCTGTCTGTATCATATTTACTTAGCTCTTTCAACAATTGATACTACTCTCCATCTCTTGGTCTTGCTCTGGGGGCGTGTCTCCATAATGAGGACGGTATCGCCTACGTGGCAGTCGTTTTTCTCGTCGTGTGCGTGATACTTCTTGGTCTTGCTCACGAACTTACCGTAGATGGGATGCTTCTCCTTGAACTTAGCAGCCACTACAATGGTCTTATCCATCTTGTCGCTGACAACGACGCCTGTGCGCGTCTTTCTTAAATTTCTTGCTTCCATGTTTCGGACCATTAT
Source organism: Bacteroidaceae bacterium (assembly GCA_024699495.1). Taxonomy (GTDB): domain Bacteria; phylum Bacteroidota; class Bacteroidia; order Bacteroidales; family Bacteroidaceae; genus Physcousia. The sequence goes on from JAILPK010000037.1 coordinate 15,225, forward strand.
TTGGCTTTTTGAATCTCATTGAGTACGGTCTTCATGCGGGCGATGTCACGACGTGCCTTCATAATCCGGGAAGTGTCTTCCAGTGGGGAAACAGCGTGGGTGAGCAACATCTGCTGGTACTCAACCTTGGCCGACTCTATCTTCTCAACCAGCTCTTCAGCGGTGAGAGCCCTTATTTCTGCAATCTTCATAATCAAGCGTTTTTGTCGTAGTCTCGTCTAACAATGAACTTTGTCGTAACGGGGAGCTTCTGGGCTGCGAGGCGCAGAGCTTCCTTTGCTGTCTCATAGGGTACACCTTCGACCTCGAAGATGATGCGTCCGGGAGTGATGGGGAACACGTAACCTACGGGGTCACCCTTACCTTTACCCATACGTACATCTGCAGGCTTCTTGGTGATTGGTTTGTCGGGGAAGATGCGGATCCACACCTGGCCCTCACGCTGCATATAGCGAGTCACTGCGACACGGGCGGCCTCGATCTGGCGGCCTGTGATCCAGTGGGTGTCAAGGCTCTTGATGCCGAAGGAGCCGAATGCAAGCTGGTTGCCACGGTGTGCATTGCCCTTGCAACGGCCTTTCTGCGGCCTTCTATATTTAGTTCTTTTCGGCTGTAACATAATAACCTATGTTCAAAAATTAACGATTGTTGTTCTTCTTGCGACGGAAGTTACGTCCGCCACGTTCACCGCCGAAGCGGCCGGTCTCCTTCTGCTGGGTGAAGTTGGGGGCGAGGTCTTTCTTACCATAGACTTCACCGCGGCAAATCCACACCTTGATGCCAAGCAGTCCGACTTTGGTCAGAGCCTCGGTCTGGCAATAGTCGATGTCTGCGCGGAAAGTGTGCAGGGGGGTACGTCCCTCCTTGAACATCTCCGAACGGGCGATTTCTGCGCCGTTGAGACGGCCGGATATCTGCACCTTGATGCCCTCGGCGCCTGCACGCATGGTGTTGGCGAGAGCCATCTTGATGGCACGACGGTAGGCGATTTTGCCTTCCACCTGCTTTGCGATGTTGGCACCTACGATGTTGGCATCGAGATCGGGTTTCTTGACCTCGAAGATGTTGATCTGGATTTCCTTGTCAGTGACCTTCTTAAGTTCGTTCTTGAGGGCATCAACCTTCTCTCCGCCCTTTCCGATGATCATGCCCGGGCGTGAGGTGCACACGGTGATGGTCACGAGCTTCAAAGTACGTTCGATGACGATGCGTGAGATACTTGCATCTCCGAGACGTACCATTAGGTACTTACGGATTTTGCTGTCCTCGAGCAGGGCGTCGCCGAAATCCTTACCACCATACCAATTGGAATCCCAACCGCGTACGATGCCAAGACGGTTGCTAATTGGATTAACTTTTTGTCCCATACTTTTACTGATTAAACGTTTGCTTTAGTGTCAACAAACAAGGTGACATGATTACTGCGTTTGCGGATGCGGTAACCGCGGCCTTGGGGAGCCGGACGCATACGCTTGAGGGTAGCACCCTCATCGACAAACACTTTGCTGACGATCAGCTCGCCATCTTCGGCTTTGCGATCGTTCTTTTGTTCCCAGTTGGCAATAGCTGAGCGGAGGAGCTTCTCCACATCTGCTGCGGCGGCCTTCTTGTTGAAGTGCAGGGTAGCGAGGGCGCGGTTGACCTCCATGCCACGAATCAAATCCACCACATAACGCATCTTACGAGGGGAGGAGGGTACGCCTTTCGCCTTGGCGAAATACTGGGTCTTGAGTGCAGCCTTTCTTGCTTCGGCTGCCAATCTTTTTCTTTTTCCCATTATATTATTACTCTTTTAATTCGTTGAGTTTGAAAGGTCATGCTTACTTTTTCTTCTGTCCGGCATGTCCTCCGAACTTACGTGTCGGAGCGAACTCACCGAGCTTGTGGCCTACCATGTTCTCAGTGACGTAAACGGGGATGAACTTGTTCCCGTTGTGCACTGCGATGGTGTGGCCAACGAAGTCGGGGCTGATCATTGAAGCGCGGGCCCACGTCTTTACGACGTTCTTCTTGCCGCTCTCGTTCATGGCCAGAACCTTCTTCTCAAGGCTGACTGCGATATATGGACCTTTTTTTAATGAACGACTCATATTTCTTCTTCAATTAACTGTTATTACTTCTTGGCTCTCTCGATTATATACTTATTCGACTGCTTCTTCGGGCTGCGAGTCTTGAGACCCTTAGCGTAGAGGCCCTTGCGTGAACGAGGATGTCCACCGCTCTGACGGCCTTCACCACCACCCATCGGGTGATCATGCGGGTTCATGACAACACCACGGTTGTGCGGGCGCTTGCCTAACCAGCGGCTGCGGCCTGCCTTACCGGAAGCCTCCAGTGCGTGGTCGCTGTTGCCTACGCTGCCGACGGTGGCCTTGCAGGTACCGAGGATGCGGCGAGTCTCGCCTGAGGGAAGCTTGATAACGCAATAACGTCCTTCACGGGAAGTTAATTGAGCGAAGTTACCAGCGGAACGGACGAGGAGAGCACCCTGTCCCGGGCGCAGTTCGATGTTGTGAATCACAGTACCGACGGGGATATTCTCGAGCGGGAGGGTGTTACCTACCTCGGGAGCGGCGTCAGCGCCTGAAACAACAGTCTGTCCTACCTGTAATCCGTTGGGAGCAATGATATAACGTTTCTCACCATCTGCATAGAAGAGAAGAGCGATGCGAGCCGAGCGGTTAGGATCGTACTCGATGGACTTCACGACAGCTGGAACTCCATCCTTCTCTCGCTTGAAGTCGATGAAACGGAATTTACGTTTGTGTCCGCCACCGAGATAGCGCATTGTCATCTTACCGGTGTTGTTACGGCCGCCGGTGGAGAGCTTGCCACAAGTGAGAGACTTTTCAGGTACAGATGCAGTAATCTCTTCGAACGTACCTATAATTTTGTGTCTTTGGCCCGGAGTTGTGGGCTTGAATTTACGTACTGCCATCTTTTATTAAATGTTACTATAGAAATCGATAGTATCGCCCTCCTTGAGGGTGACGATAGCCTTCTTAAAGGCGTTGGTATGGCCCTTTACGAGGCCTCTGCGGGTGTAACGGCTCTTGTTCTTGCCGGCATAGACGGCGGTATTCACTGCGACAACGGTAACGTTGTAGAGTGCTGCCACCTCCTGAGCTATCTGCAGCTTGTTGGCCTCAGGACGAACAATGAAGCCGAACTTGTTCTGCTTCTCTGTAATCTTGGTCATCTTCTCAGTGACCAGAGGTTTTACAATATATCCCATTGCTTCGTTGTTTACTTATTGAGGTTTTGGGCAACGACTTCGACTGCACCCTCGGTGAGCACAAGGACATCTGCGTCGAGCACCTTGTAGGTGTTCAGCGCAGCCGCAGTCATCACGTTGACACGCTGTAAGTTGCGAGCCGACAAATATACTGCTTTGTCTGCACCTGGCATGACGAAGAGACTCTTCTTGCCGTCAACTTTAAGGTTATTTATGATTTCAATGAAATCTTTTGTCTTCGGGGTCTCAAGAGTGAAATTCTCGACCACGATGATAGCGCTCTCTTGTGCCTTGTAGCTCAGGGCGCTACGACGTGCGAGCTGACGCAGTTTCTTGTTGAGTTTGAAACCGTAGTCGCGTGGTTTGGGACCGAACACGCGGGCACCGCCTACGAGTACTGGAGAGTTGATATCACCACGACGTGCACCGCCGCCGCCCTTCTGGCGTCCGAGCTTGCGGGTGGAACCGCTCATCTCTGAGCGCTCCTTAGCCTTGGCTGTGCCCTGGCGCTGGTTGGCGAGGAAGAGTCTCACATCGAGATAGATTGCATGATCGTTGGGTTCAATACCGTAGATTGCATCGTCGAGGACCACCTTCTTACCGGTGTCCTGACCTTTGATATTCAATACACTGAGTTCCATCTTACTTAATAACGCTTACGATTGAACCTTTGAATCCAGGCACGCTGCCCTTGATGAGGAGCAGGTTGTGCTCGGGGATCACCTTTAACACTTGCAGATTTTGGGTGGTAACGCGTTCGTTACCCATCTGACCACCCATGCGAAGGCCTTTGAACACCTTAGCGGGGTATGAGCAGGCGCCGATGGAACCTGGCTTGCGCAGACGGTCGTCCTGACCGTGGGTTTTCTGACCGACACCACCGAAACCGTGGCGTTTCACAACACCCTGGAAGCCGCGTCCCTTGCTGGTAGCGATTACGTCCACGTATGCTGTGTCATTGAAGAGCTCCACCGTAAGGGTGTCGCCCAGATTCAGGTCTCCTTCGAAACCTGTGAACTCGGCCAAGTGTCTCTTGGGAGTGGTAGCGCTCTTGGCGAAATGGCCCATCAGGGGTTTGGAGGTGTTCTTCTCCTTCGCCTCCTGAAAGCCGAGCTGAACGGCATCATAGCCGTCCTTCTCTACGCATTTGATTTGTGTTACCACGCAAGGACCAACTTCGATAACAGTGCACGGCACGTTCTTGCCGTCGGCACTGAAGACTGAGGTCATTCCGACCTTCTTTCCTAATAATCCTGGCATTTCTTTAATTGATTGATGTGTGTTACTTATCTAGAATAACTAGTTCTCGGGGTTTCAGACTTTGATCTCTACTTCGACGCCGCTGGGCAATTCGAGTTTCATGAGAGCGTCCACGGTCTGTGTGGTGCTGCTATAGATGTCGATAAGACGCTTGTAGGAGCACAGCTGGAACTGTTCGCGGCTCTTTTTGTTTACGAATGTAGAGCGGTTGACGGTGAAGATGCGCTTGTGTGTGGGGAGAGGAATCGGTCCGCTCACGATGGCGCCGGTAGCTTTCACTGTCTTCACAATCTTGTCAGCGCTTTTGTCGACAAGAGTGTGGTCATAAGACTTCAGTTTGATTCTGATTTTCTGACTCATGATTGATTTTCTGTTTGACTGTTTTGTTTTCTGTTATCTTTAAAGTGGCTGGGCTGCCAAAGAGTCATTTGCTTGGCAGCCCCTCACTTTATACTAAATCTACGCGGCCCTTGATCTCCTCAAGCACGCTCTTGGCGATGCTGCTGGAGACGGGAGCATGGTGGTCGTAGGTCATGCTGCTGGTGGCACGTCCGGAGGTGATGGTACGCAGTGCGGTAACATATCCGAACATATCAGCCAGGGGAACCATAGCCTTCACGATGCGTGCACCGCTGCGGCTTGTATCCATGCCTTCGACCTGTCCGCGACGCTTGTTCAGGTCACCGATAACGTCACCCATGTTCTCTTCCGGTGTCACCACCTCGAGCTTCATGATGGGCTCCATCAGTACGGGCTTGGCCTGAGCGCAGGCGTTCTTGTATGCCTGAAGGGCGCAAATCTCAAATGAGAGCTGGTCGGAGTCAACGGGGTGGAACGAACCGTCAACGAGTTCTACCTTGAGGCTGTCCATTGGGAAGCCGCCGAGGATACCGTTCTTCATGGCGTTCTCAAAGCCCTTCTGAACAGCGGGGATGAACTCCTTGGGGATATTACCTCCGGTGACGCTGTTGATGAACTGCAGGCCTGTGCCTTCGAAGTCTTCATCAATCGGGCCAACGTTGACGATGATGTCAGCGAACTTACCACGGCCACCAGACTGCTTCTTGTAAACCTCGCGGAGGTTGACCTGACGCGTAATGGCTTCCTTGTAGTTCACCTGAGGCTTGCCCTGGTTGCACTCTACCTTGAACTCACGCTTCAGACGGTCGATGATAATATCGAGGTGAAGCTCACCCATACCGCTGATGACGGTCTGACCGCTCTGCTCGTCGGTGTGGACTGTGAATGTCGGGTCTTCTTCAGCAAGCTTGGCAAGGCCGTTGCTCAGCTTATCAAGGTCTTTCTGAGTCTTAGGCTCCACGGCGATACCGATAACGGGATCAGGGAAGTCCATGCTCTCAAGTACGATAGGTGAATCCTCGTCACAGAGGGTGTCACCAGTTCTGATGTCCTTGAAGCCTACGCCTGCACCTATATCGCCGGCAGAGATAACCTCTACGGGATTCTGGTGGTTGGAATGCATCTGGAAGAGACGGCTTACGCGCTCCTTCTTACCGGAACGGGTGTTGTAGATGTATGAGCCTGCCTCCACCTTGCCGGAATAAACGCGTATGAAAGTCAGACGGCCGACATACGGGTCTGTGGCGATCTTAAATGCCAGCGCGCTGGTCTTCTCGTTCTCATCCGGACGACGGTCTTCCTCTTCTCCGGTATCGGGGTTGGTTCCGATAACGTTGGGAGTGTCGAGAGGACTGGGCAGGAATGCGCAAACATAGTCAAGGAGAGTCTGTACGCCCTTGTTCTTGAAAGAAGAGCCGCAGAGCATCGGAGTGATATCCATGCTTACGGTTGCAGCACGCAGAGCCTTCAGGATTTCCTCCTCTGTGATGGTTGAGGGATCATCGAAGAACTTCTCCATCAGTTCGTCGTTGTACTCAGCCACGGTCTCCAGCATCTTTCCGCGCCACTCCTCAGCCTCTGCAACGAGGTCTGCAGGAATTTCCTCTACGGAATATTCGGCACCCATGGTCTCGTCGTGCCAGAGGATTGCCTTCATCTTGATGAGGTCAACGACGCCCTTGAAGTTCTCTTCGGCACCGATGGGGATTACGATGGGCACAGGCTTTGCGCCGAGCACATCCTTCATCTGACGGACAACCTCAAAGAAATCAGCGCCGCTGCGGTCCATCTTGTTCACGTAACCCATGCGGGGCACGTTGTACTTGTCAGCCTGACGCCATACTGTCTCGGACTGCGGTTCAACGCCGCCCACAGCGCAGTATGCTGCGACAGCTCCATCGAGGACGCGAAGAGAGCGCTCCACCTCAGCCGTGAAGTCCACGTGGCCCGGAGTGTCTATGAGATTGATTTTATACTTGTTGCCGTTCCAGTTCCAGAAGGTCGTAGTTGCAGCAGAGGTGATGGTGATACCACGCTCCTGCTCCTGCGCCATCCAGTCCATTGTTGCGGCGCCGTCATGGACTTCTCCAATTTTATGTGTCAGGCCCGTGTAGAAGAGGATACGCTCTGAAGTCGTAGTCTTACCGGCATCGATGTGAGCCATGATGCCAATGTTGCGGGTCAGATGCAAATCGATTTTTGCCATACTATAGTCTTAGAATCTGAAGTGAGCAAATGCACGGTTAGCCTCGGCCATACGGTGCATATCTTCTTTACGTTTGAATGCACCACCCTGCTCATTGTAGGCATCCATGATTTCAGCAGCCAGTTTGTCTGCCATAGTCTTGCCGCCGCGCTTGCGGGCAAAGCCGATGAGGTTCTTCATGCTGACGCTCTCCTTACGTGAGGGGCGGATTTCAGTAGGCACCTGGAATGTGGCACCGCCGATACGACGGCTCTTCACCTCCACAGAGGGGGTAACCTTTGCGAGAGCTTCCTTCCAGATTTCCAGTGCGCTCTTCTCCTCATTCTGCATTTTTGTCTCCACGATTTTCAACGCATCGTAGAAGATGGTGTAAGCGATGCTCTTCTTGCCGTCGTACATCAGATGGTTGACGAACTTAGAGACCTTGACGTCGCCATATACGGGATCTGGCAGGACAAGACGCTTCTTTGGTTTTGCTTTTCTCATTTCGTTTGGGATAATTTAATGTTTGGGCTGTAGAGATTTCGTTCTTCAACGCCGCCTCTGCGACATTTACTCAACCGTGACTTACGAACCAAACTGTTAATTGATTAATTACTTCTTAGCTGCCTTAGGACGCTTTGCGCCATACTTTGAGCGACGCTGGGTGCGGTTGGCAACGCCACCGGTATCGAGAGTGCCGCGCACGATGTGATAACGTACACCTGGCAGGTCCTTCACACGACCGCCGCGTACCAGCACGATGCTGTGCTCCTGAAGGTTGTGTCCCTCTCCGGGGATGTAGCTGTTTACTTCCTTTGAATTGGTAAGGCGCACACGGGCTACCTTACGCATTGCAGAATTAGGCTTCTTAGGGGTAGTGGTATAAACACGGACACACACGCCACGACGCTGGGGGCAGCAGTCGAGCGCGGGGCTCTTGCTCTTGTCCACTAACACCTTACGGCCTTTTCTTACAAGCTGTGAGATTGTTGGCATAATAATTTTTTGTTTTGATATTTAATATATTTATAAGTCTATTCGGGGCCGAATTCTGTCCGCAAAAGGGCACAATACGGCTAAATGGCCTGCAAAGGTACAGACTTTCTACCAAAAAACAATGCCCTCGGGCGGTTTCTGACCTCCCGAAGGCATTAATACACAAAGATTTAAGTTTATTTAACTATAATCAGTTCACTTTGAAGGGCGAAATGGGGCCAGAAGGTGGCGTCTGATGTTTCTCCTCCTCCAAAACGATATTACCAAAAGTCTTCTCATAGTTCGCCATGTTCTGTTCGAGCAGTCTCATCAGACGTTTGGCCTGCAATGGCGACATGATGACCCGACTTTGTACGTTGGCGCGCGGCATTCCCGGGTGATGGAACACGAAATCCATTATGAACTCGGTAGGTGTGAAGCCCATGATGGTAAGGTTTGAATACACTCCCTTTTCCACCTCAGGTGTCATGTTTACCTGAACCTGTCCCTGTTTGGATTGATTTTCGTTTGCCATTTATATGATTATCAGAAACTAAGATTATATAATTAATAATTATGTACGCGCGAGGGGATTAAAGGCCCAGTTTTTTCTTAGCTGCAGCAGCAGCGTCGTCGATAGCCTGATTGGCAGCACCCTTGCCAGTCTCTTTGGCAGCCTCCGGAGCAGCCTTTACGGCAGCCTTAGCAGCTTCTACGGCAGCAGCAGCGTGTTCGGCAGCCTCCTGAGCGGAGCTCTTAGCAGCCTCAGCCTCTGACTGGATAGCCTCGGCAGCATCTGCGCCAGCAGCCTCAATGGCCTCGGTAGCCTCAGCACCAGCGGCCTCAGCCTCGTCAACAGCAGCTTCAACCTCGTCAACTGCGAGAGAATCAACCTCTGCCGTGTTGGCAGTCTTGTTTCCACATGAAGCAAAGCTCATAGCGATAGCAGCCAGAGCAATAAAATACATTTTTTTCATAGCTTTTTCTGTTTAATGGTTAATAAAAAAGTTAATTGATATGGTTATTTATCTGATAAGCACTTTCCTTACTGTGACAACTCCTCCGGGAAGCGGCTGCCTCACTATGTGCAGGCCGCGGCCGGGGCGGCTAACACGCAGTCCATCGGGAGTAAAGTACTCAGTAGCAGTCGGGCCATTGGCGTGAGTTGCGCTGATACCGTTAGCCACATCCTCTTCCTCGGCATCCCCGAAATAAGTAAGACGGAAGTTGTCGAAGCAAGTCCAGGACTCCGTCTTCGTATGGTCTTTGCGTATGCCAATACGCAGGTTGCCGTCAGTGACTTTTACATACTGGCCAATCGTGTACAACCCGCGGCTGAAATAAACAGCAGCCCCAGGCTGGTCGTTAGGAATATATCCGAATGAGGATGAAGCATCAGTTGTGAAAAGAGGTTCCTGCTGCGAAGCTTCAAAGATTGATGGCACATAGACAGACTTGTCATTCAGGTAGAACTCAGAATGTATCATTTCCGAGCCTCCGAGGCGACCGCTGTCGGCATGGCTGATGCTTCCGTCGCGATAGAAGGCTTGAAGGGAGACATAATAAAGTCCGTTGGGGACCGTAATGTTTTGATAGACATCGAAGTTAGTCTTAGTAGAACTCAAAGTGCCGATTTGCCCGTTGAACTTCTCCGCATTGAAATTGCAAGCATCCCATACATAGTCTGCCCATCCTATGGTCGGGCTACCCTGCCAGAGAGCATTGGCTTCACTGTCATTTCTGCCGAATCCAGCTCCGGGCAAGAGATAAGTGGCATCTACTGGGTTTGCCGCATTAGCATACTGGAACATCTCATTGCGCTCTTCACCTGTGCGGAATATCCATAGCTGATGCTCATTTTCAGCATCATAGGCCTCGCATACCACCTCCCCGTCAGCATTGGCTGCGAGAGCATAGTTCGCGCCGTCGGATGTGTAGAGTACTGTATAAGCGCGGCGGCTCTTGTCCTTGACGGAGATGCGCCACGCGGCAGCCTCACTATCCATATATGAATCTCCCTGGCTAAGATATGAGAGGCCTTCGCCATTGCCTATATGGGTGTTCACATTATACTTCACATTAGAGGTGGCCTCGGAAAGCGGCTCAAGATATACGGGATGGCCCACGCCGGAGGTAAGAGCATGAGTTCCCCAAGCGCCGCCGGCATCCAGCCACTGTCCGGTGGCTGCGTTCTGCATGTAATACTGACCAGCCTGAAGCTGGTATGTACTGGGTTTGGATACAGTCAGCGTGAAGTCAACAACTACAGGGTAGTGGTCAGCCAGCTGGTTACCTTCGGCATCTACTATACTCCTGTCCAGAGAATAGCTGTTCGCTTTCAATTTGCAGCGGCTCTGCGTGTTGTTTATATAAAGGATTTTATCCACGACCTCGCCCTTGTCACCCAATTCAGACTCCATCAATGCGTTACTGCCAAGCAACGGGTATTCCCCACCCCGCTTCAGTTGCACCCATGCATCCTGAACAGTGAGGTTAGAAATCTGATTTATAGGATCAATGAACAGAGACTTAACCTTGTCGCGGGTATATCGGCTGTTAGTATCACCAATAACTATAACGGGGCGCTGTGAGCCACGCTGCAAAATGGCGTTACACAGTTGTGACCACTGCACCTCACGTGCAGCATTGTCTTCCGCATCTATTTCTGCATCCATGTGCAGGACATAAACCTCCACAACAGCCTCCTGGCTGAAAGCAACTTCATAGCGGCGGAAGCCCTTCTTCACCATCTCGTCGTTGCCGTTGCTGTCATAACCGTAGCTCTTCTGCCAGCGTTCCATATATTCTCCTGATACAGAACACTTGTTATGCCAAAGAAGGTTCAGGCCATCGGTATCAATAGCATTTCTGGCAACGATATCAAACATATTACCTAACCCCATTCCACCTCTATGGGTTCCTGCGCTGTAGTCAGTAAGTGACGACATGAGTTCACTGTGGAAATTAAAATCTTCACTCACACCTATCAAATCCCAATCGTGGGCAGCCAACTTCTGACTAATAGCTTTCGTACCGTCTGCCCCCGGGCCATCCGGATTGATGGATATACTTAATATGCTGTTAGGCAGGCCGTCAACATTATAGGCAACAGCACTAAAATCGAAACGTTCCTGTGCCTGCAACGAAGCGGTAAGCAACACAATAAGTCCCACCAGAAGCGTCTTGGTCTTTGTCATAATAGATAGTCTGCGTTAATAAATTACTGTTATTCCTGTTGGTTTTGCAGTGCAAAAGTATGTAATATTTTCTATCCAACAAAAAAAATCGAGGTTTTATGCAGTACAAAGGAACGCTTTAACTAAAAAAGTTAGCGACAGCAGCTAAGGAATAAAGTGCAAAGGACAAGGACTTAAATACTCAACAACCCCAGAAACGTCCCTGCCTAATAATCAATCGTCACTTCTCCGCATAATGATTGACGCATGAGTTCACGAATCCGTGAGGGGTCAGAATACAAAGCCTGAAGATGCATCAGCTTTGCCACTGCGCTTTCCACCGTGCCGTCATATCCTGAAATGACACCCGCAGATTCCAACTGTGTACCACAGCCGTAACGTGCCATCTCAACCGTGCCAGCAGCACATTGAGATATATTTACAACTACAAGCCCGTTTTGTCCCGCTTTCTCCAACAGACGAATAAGCCACGGTTGCTGTGGTGCGTTCCCGCTGCCGTAGGTACGCAGAATGATGCCGCGCAGTTCCTTTGCCTCGAAGATATGACGCACAAGACCTTCCTGAATACCAGGGAAGAGGGTAAATACGACCACATTTGCATCCATTTGCGGACAGAAGCGCAGAGGACTGGCATAATCCGGGGTGAGGATATGATGGTCATGATATCTGATGCTGACACCCACATCAGCCAGATGAGGATAGTTGAACGAGTCAAAAGCGTTGAAGCCGTCAGCATTGATTTTAGTGGAGCGGTTGCCACGTAACAGTTTCCCCGAGAAATAGATACATACCTCAGGTACTTTTGCACGGCCGTCGGGGTAATGGTCGGCAGCCAATTCGATGCTTGTGATGAGATTCTCCTTCCCGTCAGTCCGCAGTTGTCCCACAGGCAACTGAGATCCCGTTAGGATCACAGGCTTAGAGAGGTTACGTAGCATAAAGGAAAGGGCAGATGCAGTAAATGCCATGGTGTCGGTGCCATGAAGCACAACAAAGCCATCATAAGAGTCATAGTTCTCAACGACCACCTTTGCCAGAGTAGCCCAAAGCGATGGATTCATATCGCTCGAGTCTACGGGTGGGGAAAACTGATACACATCAACCTTAGTAGGAATCGCAGCGAACTCCGGCATTTCACGGAGGAACTCGCGGAAATCAAGTGGCTCGAGAGCTCCTGTCAGACTGTTCGCCCCCATTCCGATAGTGCCACCAGTGTAAATCAGCAGCACCTGATTCGTGTGTCGGTATTGGTAAGACATAGTATTTTGTTGTGCTTTACGGGTGCAAAAATACACACTTATGGACGAAAACCACAAACTTTAACCATATATTTTTCCTCGGAACACATTTTCTTTCGTACCTTTGCACCCGCACACGGCAATACGGAACATACGCACAATGCACAAGCGATTCTTACATATTATGCTACTCTCGCTGATGTCCACCACCCTAATGGCTCAGGGAGAGGATGTGGGTGACATGCCTACAGAACCGATCCCATTTGGCATCGGCAAGCCTCTGATACGCTATCGCTATAACAAATTTGATATAGTCGAGGGCGACACCATGTGGACTTATCTACTGCCAGAGTTGCCTGTATATGCTCCGTTGGTATTCCATTCGGAAAAAGAGCGCAAAAAGTTCAACCGCCTCGTCGCCAACGTAAAGCGAGTGCTCCCACTGGCTAAGCAAGCGCTGGAAATATTGGACGAGACATATGCTGCGCTTGAATCCCTTCCCGACAAGGAGAGCAAGGACCGGCATATTGTGGAGGTAGAGAAAGAGGTGAAGCGCAAATACACCCCAGAAATGAAGAAGCTTACCTATAGTCAAGGTAAGCTCCTTATAAAACTGGTTGACCGTGAATGCAACCAAAGTTCATTTGAGATTGTGAAAGCCTTTCTCGGCCCATTCCGCGCTAACTTCTATCAGATTTTCGCTTGGACATTCAAGGCCAGCCTGAAGAAGAAGTACGACCCAGAAGGCGACGACCGCCTTATAGAGCGGATCGTCGTTCAGGTCGAAATGGGTCAGCTATAACCTACTTCGAGGTTCCATTGAGGATTACCCGTACGCGGTTGCCGTCCTTAAGCACTTTCTTAGCCAGTCGTTTCATATCTGCATTCCCAGTAGCCGTCACGACAGCTTTATAATTCTTGAATGGGTCGTATTTGCGATAGTCCATCGCCATAATGCGGTTCATCCAGAAGCTGTTCTCGCGCAAGTTCTGGTCATATGTCTTTAGCAGATATTCCTTAGCCTTATTGATGTCCTCCTCAGCTACGCCATTAGCTGCCACATCTTCCATCACCTGCTGAACAATAATTGCCGTAGTGTCGGCCAGAGCAGGTTTGAGCGGGAATACTGTAACGACAGAGTATTGAGGTTTGTCAGCGGCATCACGACTGATTTCAGCTTCAGCCTGAGTGCTGTAAGCAGCGCCGAGTTCTTCGCGTATCTTACGCAGATAAATAGTGCTGAGGCACTGTCCGAAGATATCCATCTGCACTTCATTCTCAACTGACATCTTAATCGGTCCGTTCCACATAGACACCATATACACCATCGGGTTCTCCATCTTCTTCTGATAACTGTTCGTGACAGCACCCTTGTGCATACGCATCTTGCTGTCGGAAGCCTTGTCTTTACGCTTCACCTGAGGAAGTGTAGCCAGATATTTGCATGAGAGCTCACGAATCTTTGCCTCGTCAATATTGCCAATGAATTGGAATGTAAAGTCAGAGGCATCGGCAAAACGCTCGTGATAGATCTGCAGGATACGGTCATAATTGATTTTGTCAATATCGCTCTCCTTCAGCGGCCATACGTGCCAGTCGTGATCATACACAGTCATTCTAATACTGTCATTGAAGCTCGAAAGAGGGTTGGCATCCTTGTTGCGGAGTTGTTCACGATAGCTGTCCTTGAAGCTTTCTACAGCCTCATCGTCACGCTCCAATGGTTGGAAATGGAGATAAATCAATTCGAACAGGGTATTTACATCCTTAACGCTCGATGACCCGTGAAGGCCTTCGGAGCGGGCGCTGATGTTAGGACCGCAGCTTACTTGCTTACCTGCCAATGCCTTACCCAACTCAATGCGTGTGAATCCGCCTATCTTAGACGAAGCGATGACATTGCTCAGCACCGCCTGGTTGATGCGGTCTGCATAACCGTATTTGCCCAAACCACCTTCACTCCATGCGTTCATCCGGATTTCATCATCCTTGAAGTCAGTCTTCTTCATAATAACACGCACTCCGTTGGAGAGAGTCAACACTTTGGTTTCAAACGGGCCAGCCGTCTCTTTCTTTATTGTGCCTGCAGGAGGCAGATTCTCAACCAGCGGACCAGTCTTTACGTTGTCAATCCAAGGCTCAAGCTGCATCTTCTGGGCTTCGTGGATGGTATTCAAAAGCATCTCCTCAGAGGGAACTTCAAAGCCCTCTTTTTCTGGGGTCATAGCCAACACAACAAGATTACTGTCACTGTGGCTTACCAAAGATGCGAAGACCTGATTCAGCTGCTGAACACCCAAATTAGGCATCAGCTGTTGTGCCAACTGGTATTCCATCTCGATGCCGGGGATTGCATCGTTATCGAGGAAAGCACGCACATATTCGCGACAATAAGGATTGCTTCTCTGCTTTGCACGGTCATTGAAGAGTTTCTCCAAATGACTCAAAATTTCCATTTTTGTACGATCCAACTCGCCTTGGGTGAATCCGTGCATATAGGCACGATAAACCTCTGCAAGAACAGCCTTAACAGCATCGGCTGCACGTCCCTGCTTGGGTGAAACTCCGACATTAAATGACTCCGTCACTTTGGAAGAAACAATAAATTCGCCGTCATCCACATCTGCACCATTATAAGGACATTCTGGTTTCAAAGACAGCTCGTTAAGACGTTGGTTCAGAATACTGATTGCCACGTTCTTCATAAACTTCTCTACATATACGCCGAAAGTATTGTTCAGGCTGTCAGGAGTAGCGGGGTGTTTCCACATCAGGCTTATGCTCTGTGAAGTGAGTTCCACGTCCTTGTCACTAACCACGATAGCCTCGGCATTGTCCGGAACACCAATATACTCACGTGTAGCCAAAGGTTTAGGCAGTTCTATCGGGCCAAAGAGGGCCTTTATCTTCTGCTCAATCTTGTCCACATCAATATCTCCGACCACAATAATACCCTGAAGGTCGGGACGATACCACTTGTGATAATAAGCGCGAAGCGTGTCGGGCGGGAAATTCATCACCACATCCATTGTGCCTATAGGAAGGCGATAGCCAAAGCGGCTTTCACTCATCAGACGGGGCAGTTGACGCTCAAAGATACGCATCGCACCGCTTGAACGCATGCGCCATTCTTCCTGAATCACGGGGCGTTCCTTGTCGATCTCCTCTGTTGTGAGCAACAAGTCATGGCTCCAATCATGCAGGATAAGCAACACACTATCCACTGTAGATTCACGGGCCACAGGAACAGAGTTGATGTTATAAACCGTCTCTTCGACGCTGGTGTAAGCATTAAGCTGTTCGCCGAACTTCACGCCAATGCTCTCCAGATACTCAATAAGCGAGTTGCCCGGATAACTTGTTGTTCCATTGAAGCACATGTGCTCCAAGAAGTGAGCCAGACCGCGCTGGCTGTCCTGCTCCTGAATGGAGCCTACCTTCTGTGCGATGTAGAAGTCAGCCTGGCCGGCAGGATACTGATTTTTTCGGATGTAATAAGTGAGGCCATTCTCCAAATGCCCCACACGCACTGCCTTATCAACAGGCAACGGCATCAGCATCATCTGCTGTGCCTGAGCCAGCTGTTCCGGGGTCTGTGCATTTACGCCAGCGCTGCATACCAGAAGCAACGCAAGCATCAGATTTCTCAGTTTCATTTTAATATATATTTAACAAATAAAGTATTTATCCATATCTATGAGAGCCTTCTCAATCCATGCCATTTCAATTTGCAAAGATAAGCAAAACTATATAATCATCATAGAAAAATAGCAAAAATTAACTCATCAAGCAAACTAACAATTATCTGACACCAATGGTTTGTAAGAACAAAACGATACCCAAATACTTGATTTGGCATTAAATAATCATTAGCCGAAGGAGGAAATTATAGGACTTGGACAATTGGTTCCTATCTTCAGATCGTTGATTCTGAGGCTATATCTATATGATTAGGTATAACACATCACGATAAGAGAAGAGGTATTAGTTGCTTGAAGTCATCAATAATAGCTGTAGGCAAGGTTTCATCAATTTGTTCATTACCCCACCCGATACCCCTGTACCAAACGGTTTGGCATCCGGCTGCTCTGGCAGGAACAATATCTTTTGAAAAACTGTCTCCCACCACTACTACGTCCTGAGCAGGAACACCGAGGGCAATGACACCAAGTTGGAAGATACGCGGGTCTGGTTTTCTCACTCCTACTACAGCTGACTCTATGATATGGCTGAAATAAGGACGCAGGCCAAAGTCTGTAAGTATAGCCTGAATATTTCCATAGAAGTTACTGACGAGACATAGCGGGTAGCGCTCTGCAAGAGCAGCAAGGACAGGTCGACAGACATCCAGTACCTTCTGCACATAACCATAGCAATATGTTGCCACGGCATCAGCAGCGCATTTGCGGGTTGAGGGCACGAGCTGAAGCGAGGATGAGTGGGCAGACGGCTCCACGTGGGGTGGCGTCACTGAAGAGCCGGGAATCCACCAACCATTGTCCTCGAGGAAGGCGATTTCTATATCCGCCTTTATCCTAAGCAAGTCGAGCATATTGTGTTGGGGCTGAATCAAAGGCATACGTGCCAAGGTACGCTCTGCGTGAACATAAGCCTCGCGGAACTGTTCCTTGGACACAATTATATCAGATGCCTGAAAGGCTTCCCAGAGCACTTCGCTCCAATGGACACTGGCCGTGTCTATAGTGCCTCCGTAGTCAAAGATTATTGCTGTTGGTGACTTCACTGTGAAAAAACCATTTATAATGAAACCATCTTATGCACGTTCCAGCTCATCTGCCCAACGCCGGCAGAAAGACTCATGCTGATGGCGCATATGAAAATAAATTAAAGAGAGGACAGTTATCTCGAATGCCCACCACAACCAAGGTTCGTCTATGAGAACGGCTATATAAAGAGCTGCTGCGCGGGTGTTGAAGGTGAGGATATTGGTCCATTTCATCAGCGGAAGGCTCAAAGCGCGGAAGCGGTCTCGAACCTCCTGCGGGTAATGGCCATTGTATTTGGCTTTAAGCAGACGATAAAAGCGTTGGAATTGAGGTGAAGCCAGCTCTTGTGTGTGGGTGTAATTCACATAAAACCACTGGAATACCTTTTCAATCAGATGACCGCGCCAAGGCATAGCTTCGTATTTGGCCTTCTGCTCTGCATAGTTGTCGAACTCGCTACCTCCGTCGCCTTTGAGGAAGAAGAGGTGAATATTGCGGTAATAGTCAGCCAATTGACATTGATATGTATGGCAGATAAGGCCGCTGACGGCGGCTGTGGCGAAAGTCCACCAGCCCCATGTGTAATCAGGGAAGAAGGGAATGGGCTTGTCAAATAGCCGCAGACAAATAAAAAAGTAAATAGGAATGAACCATACGTCTGACGAAGCCCCGTCGAGAATGCGTCCAAGGGGAGTCTTCTGCCCTGTCATTCGGGCTAACTGGCCATCGGCGCTGTCATAATGATTAGCCCATACGAGTAGCAGCACTCCCACTATATTAATAATTAGTCCGTTAGTTGTGTCGGCATCCCACCAGAAACAGACTCCGGCGGCAACGCCTAGCACCATGGAAATGACGGTTACGGTGTTTGGGTGAACTCCGAGACGGGCAAACAGTAATGCCCAACGGTATCCGATAGGGCGGTTGAACACTTTATCAAACCATTCTTCTGTGTCTTGAGACTTGTAAGTTGAGGTTATTGACGGTGTGGACATGATAGACAATAAATAATTTGTTGTATTATTGGTTTTAAATTTATAACTATAAAATATGTCGCAAGGATTAAGAAACCACTATGTGGGCTATTGCTTTAGCTGCGGCATCACGGCAACGGCTGAAACTGGGCCAGTCATTGAAGTCTATTATAACAAAGGACCCATCAGACTTAACTATAGCATCACCGCCATATACCGGAGTGGAGAGAGCATTAGAGAGACGTTCACACCCATCTTGCAGCAGTTGTGGATTGAAATCAAAATGGCTCGGTGCCCCATTGGCTGCTTCCAGACCAAACTTGCTATGAGAAGGATCGGCATAATCCCAATCAAAGAAACCAATGCCAGCAACACCATAGAACTTCACGAGATCACCCTGTACATGAGCAGTGCAGAGGACGGACTTTTCTCCCCGGGCATGAAACTGTTGCAGAGCAGACTCTGCCTCGTGAGAATCGTGCACCATGACTACATCCTCCCGCACTTGAGAGTAGCCTTTGTCCCTCTTCATCCAGAATGGGAAGGTGGGAATAAAGGACTCTTGCAGGGATGCCGTGGTATTGAGAACGTATGTCTCTGGCATCAAAATGCCACACCGCAGCATAGCTTCGTTGACACAGCTACGCTCAGAACAGAGCAGTACGCCACGGCCCGGATTAACACATCTACGGCTACTCCAGACATGATCGCTGCTAAGGAATTGCAGCACATCAGTATTACGTGACATAGAGAAAACTGCACTGGCACCACGCCCTCCAGATTCTTTTTCTTTGGTTAGAATATCTATGGCGTGTTCGTCGTCGGTTAGGACAATTTCGTGCCCCATCGCCTCCAAACGGGTTGCCACGGCCTCGAAGATGGCTGAGTCTGCATCCCTCATATTAGGAGAGAATTGCACATCACGTCTTATACCTATAATTCTCATTAGAGTGGTTTATTGGTTGTAAGGAATGCCTCAGCCTTGATGATATCACTGGCATGATCCACATCAAGTATCTTAGTAAAGGGACAGGCTTTGAGATGCAGGCCATCACTGACGAGAGCCCGCTGGAAATTACGCATCCGGCTCTGCCCGCTTTCTATACAGCGACAAAGAGTCGGGAATGCCGCATCTGTGAGACAATATATTCCGCCAGATATAAACCGGCACACCGAAATGCCATCCTTTCCAGCAGTACTTTGGGAAAACTGATCATAAGAATCGTGAAACCCTGTTATACTTAAATCAGGGGCTGTGGAAACCCATAGTGGTTTCTCGTCATCCACAAAATCAGTCACAGCCATCAGACCGTCAACTGTTGGTACGTAAGGCTCGCTGTCCACCGCCACTCGCGATGACGACTGCGGATTGGCAGCAAGGTCAGTTTTTTCAGACGTAAATGCAGTTGCCGAATGCCCTTCCGGTTCGGAGAAAGAATGGATATACTCCCTAAATTCGTCTTCGCGGAATATGGTATCAACAGTGGTGAGGCAGAAGCGCCCCTTTCCGAGCAAAGGCATTAGCTCATAGAAGCTATGCATTGACGAAGGTGTGGTTTTGACAATAACTTGCAGTATGGGGTCATTGGACTGCAACTGACGCAAGTGCTCCTTGGTGAGCGGTGTCAGGTTATTGGTTATGATGGTGATGGACTCTGCTTCACAGCTGTGGAATATGCGAATCAGGCGATCAATCATCGGTTCCCCCAAGAGTGGGACCAAAGGTTTGGGCTGAGCGATGCCCTCTTCTGCCAGACGGGAACCTTCGCCCGCTGCGAGTATAGCGAATTTCATTTGAATCTAAATGTGATTACTTTACTTATTTACTTATCTTTTGTAGGGCAAACTTTTATCAGAGCGAGCCCAACGGCCATCCAGAACAATTCCCGAACGCGGCTAATTATTGAGATGAACAGTCCTATCTCATTGGTCATTCCCATTTGTGCTGTGGACATAGCGAAACCACCTTCACGGCCACCCATCTGCATCGGGATGAAGAAGAGCATATTGGCAAATAGAGAGGTAAAGGCCAAAATAAGGACACAATGGATGTATGTAAGGAATGAAGCCCCATCGGCATCAAAGATGAGCAGCATAAAGAATATCTCCAACGCTTGCATCATGCGGCCGAAATATTCAAGAGCAAGAGAGATATAGAAACTGCGACTACTCTGTCCCATAAGGGCTGCAATCTGCCCATCAATCCGTTGCAACGATTCTGCATGGGTCTCTTCAAAACGTTGGGCCCAGTTGCGTAACCCTGGTATGTGGCACAAAGTGCGAATCAATTTTACCATCATTCCATTCTTATACCCCTTAACGAAAAGGTAGATGCCAGCAAAACAAAATAATGCAACCAACGCAAGCAAAATGGCTATGCCGGACTGGAAAGGCATAAACAAAAGATAGAGAACAACTCCAGTCAGCCAAAACCAGAAATGACTGAAAATATGCATCATGGCAAAAAGCACCACAGATGAAGTGGCACGCTGAGCACCAACTACCGGAGTCATTTCGATTATCTTATATGGCTCTCCTCCGAGAAGGCCTACTGGGGTAGCTGAATTCAGGGCAAATCCTGATATCGTAATCTTCAGGATACGTACGAAAGAGATGTTTACTTCACCACTCTCCCGTAAGATGACGAGCCATGCGAAGGCATTCATCGTATAAAGAATAAGCCACAGACCGATTACGGCAAACAGCCAATAACCAGCACGGCAGATATCAGCCCACAGTTGCCGGAAACTTACCTCGAAAGTCAACAGCATGATTACCACTGCTGCGAGACCAATAAAAAACAGGATATTGCGTATTGTTCCCTTTTTCATGGCCGCAAAGGTACACATTAATTTATAAATAACATACCTAAATACCCATAAAAGATGATTTAGCGCTTCTTCTTTTGCTATTAAACAGAAAATAACTACCTTTGCGCCGCAAAAAAATATAAAAGTAACAAGATTTTTTAATTTACCACAAATCCCGCTTATGAGAGAAGAATGGAGAGGGTTCCAAGGAACCAAATGGATTGATGAAGTCAATGTCCGCGATTTCATCCAGAACAATTACACCCCTTATGACGGAGACGAGAGTTTCCTTACCGGCCCGACAGATGCCACCAACACGCTTTGGGGCAAGTTACAGGAACTGCAGCGCCAAGAAAGAGCCAAGGGCGGAGTACTTGACATGGAGACCGAGGTGGTATCAAGCATGACCGCTTACGGCCCCGGGTATATAGATCCAGAAACCAAAGAGCTTGAGCAGATAGTCGGCCTCCAAACTGACAAGCCTCTGAAACGTGCCTTTATGCCGTATGGTGGTATTAAGATGGCTGAACAAGCCTGCACTACATACGGATACAAGCCATCTGACAAGCTTCACGAAATATTTACCAAGTACTGCAAGACTCACAACGACGGCGTATTTGATGCATACACAGACGAGATGAAGCGAGTGCGCCACAACCACATACTCACCGGCCTGCCTGACACTTACGGACGTGGGCGCATTGTGGGTGATTACCGCCGTGTAGCACTGTATGGTATCGATTTCCTGATTGAGCAGAAGGAAATTGACAAATACAATTGCGGAAAGCGCCAGATGAGCGAGGATATAATCCGTCTGCGCGAGGAAATCTCCATGCAAATCAAAGCCTTGAAGGAGATGAAAAAAATGGCTGAAATCTATGGTTATGATATTAGCCAGCCTGCCAAGAACGCGAAGGAAGCTGTTCAGTGGCTGTATTTCGGATACCTCGCTGCCATCAAAACCCAAAATGGTGCGGCAATGTCAGTTGGTCGCGTTTCCACTTTCCTGGATATTTATATTACCCGTGACCTTAAAGAAGGCACACTTACAGAAATGGAGGCACAAGAACTGATTGACCATCTGGTAATGAAGTTCCGCATGGTAAAATTCGCCCGTATTCCATCATATAACGAAGTATTTTCTGGTGACCCTGTCTGGGCAACTCTCGAAGTGGCCGGCATTGGTCAGGACGGCCGCCACCAAGTAACAAAGAACTGTTTCCGTTTCCTCCATACTTTGGAGAATATGGGACCTTCTCCCGAACCGAACCTCACCGTTCTCTATTCACCGCGTTTGCCGGAAAGTTTCAAGCGCTATGCAGCTTGGATATCCGTCAAAACAAGTTCTATACAATATGAGAATGACGAAGTTATGCGCCCCATTTGGGGAGACGATTACAGCATCTGCTGTTGTGTCAGCGCGACACAAACTGGCAAGGAGATGCAATTCTTCGGTGCACGTGCCAATATGGCCAAGACTTTGCTCTACGCTATCAACGGCGGCGTGGATGCCAAGACACGCGAACAGTGCGGCCCGAGATTCCGTCCCATCACAAGCGAATACCTCACTTGGGAAGAACTTGAGCCGCGTTTCCGCGATATGTTGGAGTGGCTTGCTGATATTTATGTCAACACACTGAACCTGATTCATTACATGCATGACAAATACTTCTATGAAGCCGCAGAGATGGCACTCATAGATACTGACGTGCGTCGCACATTTGCCACTGGCATTGCTGGTTTCAGCCATGTTATTGACAGCATCTGTGCCGTGAAGTACGCTAAGGTCAAGATTATACGTGACGAGACAGGCTTCAATGTGGACTATGTCACCGAAGGGGACTATCCACGCTATGGTAATGACGATGACCGTGCTGACGAAGTCGGTTTATGGGTATTGAAGACCTTCTTGGCCAAAATCAAGCGCCATCACACCTATCGCAATGCCGAACCGACCACGTCTATCCTCACCATAACATCCAACGTGGTTTACGGAAAGTATACAGGAAATCTGCCCGATGGCCGACGTGCCGGAGCACCTCTCTCTCCTGGAGCGAATCCCAGTTATGGTGCTGAAAAGAACGGATTGCTTGCTTCGCTGAACAGTGTGGCCAAAATCCCGTATGAATATGCTTTAGACGGCATATCCAACACTCAGACTATAGCTCCGAGCACCCTTGGTCACAATGACGAAGAACGAGCCAACACATTGGTGAGAGTTATGGACGGTTATTTCACCAAGGGCGCACACCACCTCAACGTTAATGTTTTTGGTGTTGACAAGCTTCTTGACGCGATGGAACATCCGGAGAAGCCTGAATATGCGAACTTCACTATCCGCGTCAGCGGTTATGCAGTGAAATTCATAGATCTCACACACGAGCAACAACTGGATGTAATTGCACGCAGTGCTCATGAGAAGATGTAAAAAACTTTTTGTACACAGTTTCGAATCCTTTGGCTCGGTTGACGGGCCAGGGATTCGATTCATTGTATTTGTCAAGGGCTGCGCTATGCGTTGTGCCTATTGTCATAATCCGGACACTTGGAGTCGCGATGGAGCAGAAGAATGGGCTATCGATGACATCCTCGACCGTGCCGAACGCTACC
The DNA here is from genome assembly GCA_024699495.1 of Bacteroidaceae bacterium. Lineage (GTDB taxonomy): Bacteria > Bacteroidota > Bacteroidia > Bacteroidales > Bacteroidaceae > Physcousia. The sequence goes on from JAILPK010000037.1 coordinate 38,799, forward strand.
GGGTTTATTGGGGCGCAGACGGGGGCATAACCGTAAGTGGTGGAGAAGCAATGATTCAAGCAGAAGCAGTGACAGAATTGTTTGAAATTGCTCACGAACGCGGAATAAACACATGTCTCGACACGAGTGCACAGCCATATCACCAGTCGGAAAAGATGGACGCTTTACTGCGAGCTTCAGACACAGTACTTTTGGACATTAAGCATATTGACGACAAACGGCACAAAGAACTTACCGGGCACACAAACAAGAATATTCTGGATTGTGCCAAACGATTGTCGGAGCTGGGTGTACCTGTATGGATTCGTCACGTTCTGGTGCCCGGATGGACTGATGACGAACCTTCGCTGCAAGAATTGAATGCATTTCTGAGGACACTTGATAATATCCGCCGAATTGAAATCCTGCCCTATCACACCCTTGGAGTATATAAATGGGAACAACTGGGAATTAAATACCGTTTGGACGGAGTGTTGCCACCCACAGAGGAAAGTGTCAGAAAGGCAGAATCTATTCTCCGTGAAGGAGTTACGCTTATCTGACCAACAGTTTTTTTCCGCTCCTTATTATAACACCTTTTCTTGAGGGACTACTCAGACGGCGTCCAGTGAGGTCATAAAAAGAAGTGATATCCTCATTATCCATCGCCTTTGGTGACACAAGGGAGCTGGGATCATTGTTCTTATAATATTTAAGTCGGAAATGGTCGAAAATCGTCCAGTCATTTGCCACCTCAGCCGTTTTTCTGATTCCCAGGCGTAGTTTCCCATCTGTAACTTCCACACAAACCGAGTTGTCTGAATAAAGGCCCTCGGAGAACACACCACTGGCCTCTGACATGGAATTGGGATATTGAGTCAGTTGCTCATCATGAATATTCATAAGAGGAACTGAGACTGCATTGGCATAAAGTTGTGCAGGATGCGGGTTTGCCTCACCTCCGAGGGAAGCATTGCCATCGATACCAGCACGGTAAAAGCCCTGGCACGAGAGTTTATACCATCCGTTGGGCACATTGTCAAGCTCCTGATATACATCGAATGAAGTATTGAACTTCTCTGCACACATGTTAGAGTTAAGTCCGCCTTGAATCGGTTCTCCGGCCCAAGCGCTGAAGCGTGCGTCATTACGTCCAAAATCAGGACAGGAAATAAGGAACGAGGCATCGCCTGGCCGTGTCAGGGTTGCCGAAGAGAGAGATGCAATTCTGTCATCCCTGTCAACAATTCGCCATCTCACATTCTGAGGAACGGTCCTATCACTCATTTCCAGTAAATGAGTCTCCGTGTTAGCAGCGAGAAAGTTAGTTCCGTCACTCGTGATACGGTAAGTATTACTTGTTGCGCTCGTTGGAATGAACTGCCATACATGTGCAGGTTGATCCATGTACAACACATCAGGGGAGCCAAGATAATGGTCTGTATCAGAATTGTATATTCCACCATCAATAGTACGTCCGATACCTGAGAACTCCATATTAAGGAGCAAACCGACCTCATCTGTCAAAGCCTGAGTTCCCCAATCTGCTCCAGAGGAGAGATATTCTTTCGTACCGAGATTATAGAGATATGCCTGGGTCGGCTCAACTATAGGTGTGTTTGTATTGAAATGCGCTTGCTGCACCTCAACGACGCCCACACCTTCTTGACACAGCACCACATAGGCGGCTCCGGCATCATAACCTGGAGAAGCTACTGTATAATCTGTTATTCCGCTATAGGTATTCTTCGACCAGGTATGAGTATGGCCAGAGAAATGGACAGGGTTCAACGTCTGCTTAATCAGACTGGCATATTTCTGCTTCTTCTCATAAGCGGTCTTATAAGCAGTCTCATCTGAAGGTTCAATATGATTGCCTGTATTGTTATTGTCGAGCCACCAACGTTCGTTGTCCGACCCAGCCAAGATCGGGAAATGCTGTGTCCATACTGAGGGTTCGTCCTTGTGCTCGCTTACAAAGTTTTCCAACGCGCTTATGACTCCATCAGGAGCATAATATTTGTCATATCCTGTAACATAGTTAAGAAACTTAGTAACTGAATAAGGCTTATAGAACCAATATTCCTGCCCGCAATAAAAGCGCACTCCACGAAAGCGAAATGTATAAGGATCTCCCTGGCGGTGACCTGAATTATCATTTATGGTACAAATATCCTCCACGCCGCACTGGGCAGAGGCCTCCTTGAACTTATTCACAGTGGCTTTTGTTGCTTCATTGTCAGCAATTCCGCCATTTCCACCAGTGAGGGCCGCTTCTGTTCCGTTGTCCCAATAATCTGGAACATAATCATGGTTACCAGCCATCGTAAGGAAAGGAATGCCGGCAGAAAGAAAAGCGCTGAACACCTCCTCAAAAGTTGTATGATCATCCATAGAATCCTGATCCATATCTCCCAGACAAAGCACAAGATCTGCTTTCGGAACATAAGACGGAAGGGCTGTAAAGGATATGCGTTTGCCACCTGATTTGCCCATCCCAATTATATTCTGAATATAGGTGTTCATATTTTCAATAGAAGTACCGTCATGTCCATTCTGATTGAGATGAGGGTCAGATAATATTACAACAGTGAAGTAGTTCTGGGCATTCAGCTTGGGGGGATATATTAAACTGCACAGGAAGACTGTCAGAGCAGATATTGCAAGAATAAAAAACCTTTTCATTGTTGGTTGTTAATGATTTACGGCGCAAAGATAAGCAATTTTGCGGCTTTCTTGCACGTAGTTCAAAGTTTATTTGTACTTTTGCACAAAATTTGAGAAGAAATCCAAAAATATGGCTTTAAAAGCAGGAATAGTAGGTTTGCCAAACGTAGGTAAGTCAACTTTGTTCAACTGCCTGTCCAGTGCAAAGGCGCAGGCGGCAAATTTCCCATTTTGCACAATAGACGCCCAAATGGGGCAAGTATCTGTACCCGACGAGCGCCTCACCAAGCTGGCCGAGTTGGTTCACCCTGGCAGAATAGTGCCGGCAACATGTGATATTGTTGATATTGCAGGCCTCGTTAAAGGAGCTTCGCAAGGTGAAGGCCTCGGGAACCAATTTCTTGGTAATATCCGCGAATGTGACGCTATTATACATGTATTGCGATGCTTTGACAACGACAATATTGTCCACGTGGACGGTAGTGTTGACCCCGTGCGCGATAAAGAAATTATCGACACCGAGCTACAGCTGAAAGATCTGGAGACAGTAGAGAGCCGCATCCATCGAGTAGAGAAGCAGGCCCGTGTGGGCGGTGACAAACAGGCCAAAGTGGAATTGGACGTACTTGAGGCTTACAAGACGGCTTTGGAACAAGGACGCAGCGCACGCTCGGTGGAGTTCGACACTGAAGAGGCTCAGAGCGCGGCACGCAACCTGTTTCTCTTGACCACAAAGCCGGTGCTTTACGTTTGCAATGTTGACGACACGGCTGCCGCAAATGGCAACGCCTACGTTGAAGCCGTACGCAAGGCTATTGAGGGAGAGGATGCAGCTCTGCTCGTAATTAGCGCCCAAACTGAAGCTGACATTGCAGAGTTGGACAGTTATGAAGAGAAACAGATGTTCCTTGAAGACCTTGGACTAAAAGAGAGCGGTTGCGACCGTCTCATAAAAGCAATCTATTCCCTGCTCGGTCTGCAGACTTTTATTACAGCTGGAGAAATGGAAGTAAAGGCCTGGACATTCCGCCGCGGCTGGAAAGCGCCTCAATGTGCGGGTGTAATCCACACTGATTTTGAAAAAGGTTTTATCCGCGCCGAGGTAATCAAATATGACGACTACATAAAATACGGTTCCGAAGCAGCTGTGCGAGAAGCCGGAAAGATGGGAGTTGAGGGGAAAGAATATGTGGTGCAGGACGGTGACATAATGCACTTCAGATTTAATGTCTAAATAAGAACTATGGAGATTTTATTCATATCATGGAATCCTGATGCAGTAGCTTTTACCATAGGCGGATTCGGTATAAGATGGTATTCCCTATGTTGGTGTATAGGTCTGCTTAGCGTTTTCTTTCTTGAGCAGAAGCTCTACCGCGAGCAAAAGATAGCCGACGAATTGTTTGACCCTCTTTTCATATACTGTTTTCTGGGAATCCTTATCGGAGCACGTCTTGGACATTGCCTGTTTTATGAGCCATCCTATTTCCTCAGCTCGTGGCAGCATTTTGTAGAGATGATTTTGCCAATACGTTTTGTGAATGGTGAAATAAAGCTCACCGGATATACAGGTCTGGCGAGTCATGGCGGAACGATAGGCCTGATTATCACTTTGTGGCTGTATGTGAGGCATACCGGGCTGCCATTCCTAAAAGTGCTGGACAACATTGCCATAGTCACTCCGATTTGTGCATGCGCAATTCGTTTGGGCAATCTGATGAACTCTGAGATTATCGGTTCACCCACCAATCTGCCGTGGGCTTTTATCTTTGAGCAAGTGGACATGGTTCCACGTCACCCTGGACAATTATATGAGGCGATAGCCTATTTCCTGTTTTTCTTCATCGGATGGTGGTTCTATCGGCGCCATGCAGAGCGGGTAGGCTCAGGCTTCTTTTTTGGCCTCTGCATTTTCTTGATTTTCACCTTCCGCTTTTTCATTGAATATACCAAAGAAGTTCAGGTAGATTTTGAACAGGGTATGTTATTCAATATGGGACAGTTGCTTAGTGTTCCTTTCATATTGCTCGGAGCATGGTTTATAGCCAGAGGTTTAAAAACCTCTAGAACTGCAGAATAAAAGATGTCCGCCAACCGTAACATACAGACTCAGACTCTCAGTCAGGTCCAGACTCTGTCACCACAACAGCTACTTGTGGCGCAACTAACAGAGATGCCTGTTGAAGAACTGCGTTCGCGTGTGGAACGGGAATTGGAGGAGAATCCTACACTTGAACGCATGCCGTCAACTGAGTCCGGGAGTATGGAGCCCGACGAAGGTGGCGGAAATGAGAATGATGCAGCTGATTTCACCGCAGACTACTCCCCAGATGACGTGCCTGATTTTATTCCAGGACAGGGAGATAATGGCGGAGCCACATCTCAATGGCGCGATAGCCGCTCGTTTCACGATCAGCTGGAAGAGCAAATTGGATATTTCAAATTGAGCGAACACGAAGAAGAGCTGTTGCGATATCTCATTGGTTCGCTGGACAACGACGGGCTGCTGCGTGTCCCACTGACCCAGATTCAGGACGAGTTGGAAGTGTATCACAACCTGCAAGCCTCGATTGGTGAACTGGAACACGTTCTGAACATCCTGCAGCATTTTGAGCCTGCAGGTGTCGGAGCCCGCAACCTTAGAGAATGTCTGCTGCTGCAGGTTCAGTTGGGGCCGGACAGCGAGAGCCACGACAAAAAACAGTTGGAGACACTCCTACGCAACTACTTTGACCTGCTGATGCTAAAACGGTGGGACCGCATCCGGGTGCGCATGCATCTAACAGATGTGGAGGTTGCACGACTACAATATGATGTCCGCCACTTGAATCCCCGGCCTGGAAATTCTCCGGATGAATCCATAGAGCATAACCAACACCATATTAGTCCGGATTTCATTGTTGAGACCGATTCCTATGGGCAGGTTACTGTAAATCTCGCATACGGCAATATGCCGAATCTCAGAGCCAATCAGGAAGATCAAGAACTGCTTCTGCAATATTCAAAGCAGAAACCGGCTCAATTGTCGCCAAGCGAACGTGACGCACTTACATACGTACGAGAAAACGTAGGGCGTGCGCAGCAATTCATAGACGCAATACAAACCCGCAGACAGAATCTTCTTAAGACCATGACCGCAATTGTAAAACGTCAGCACCTCTTCTTTGAAACCGGCGATGACACCCAGCTCATACCCATGACCATGGGAGATTTGAGCAAGGACACCGGACTGCATATCTCCAGCATTTCGCGTGCAGCAAACAGCAAATGGGTTCAGACCACTTTCGGCACCTACCCGCTGAAGTGGTTCTTTACCACAGCTGCACGCCAAGATGGAGAAAATGTATCTATCAGAAAAATCAAAGCTATACTGAAAGAACTGATAGACAAAGAGGACAAGCACAATCCGCTCTCTGACGAGACCCTCACAGTTGAACTCAGGAAGCGCAACATTGATATAGCACGACGTACCACAGCCAAATACCGCGAAAGTATGGGAATTCCTGTTGCACGCCTACGCAAGACAACAATATGAATCGTAATATAATCATTGTTGCAAGGCTGTTATCAGCCATCTTCAGACCGCAGTATTATTCTGTGGTTGCGTTTACCGTGTTGTTTATATGTACATGGCTGAGTCTCTTCCCTCTTTTATTTAAAATCTTTGTGTTGCTTATCATCACACTTGGGACAGTGGTCATGCCAAGATTATTCACCCGTCTGTGGAGACAGGCAAACGGTTGGCATTTATACCAGCTACGTGAACGGGAAAAACGATATGCGCCATACATATTCAACATAATTTGCTACGGGCTGACGCTATATCTCCTGGACAGACTACATTTGCCACAATATATGCGCGGGGTATTGATCGGCGCACTGGCAATACAAATCGTATGCGCAATAATCAACCTTTGGTGGAAAATCTCCATCCATTGTGCAGGAACCGGAGGGGCTATGGGGGCACTTGTTGCCTACAGCTTCGTATTCGGATTTAACCCTACCGGCTGGCTATGCCTTATAATTTTCATATCAGGTCTGGTAGGCAGCAGCAGGATGATTCTCAGGCAGCACTCACTGCTGCAGGTAATTGCAGGCACAGCCGTTGGCTGCATCTGCGGTTTTATGGGAATAATAATAAAATAAGTATAATACCCAATCACAGAATATTAGAAAATAAAAATAGAATAACAATATGAATTATCTTTTTACCTCCGAATCCGTTTCTGAAGGGCATCCAGACAAAGTTGCCGACCAAATCTCAGATGCTGTTCTTGATAATCTTTTGGCTTTTGACCCTCAGTCAAAGGTGGCCTGTGAAACCCTTGTCACAACTGGACAGGTGGTTTTGGCCGGCGAAGTGAAGTCGAAGGCTTATGTCGATTTACAAGAGATAGCCCGGCAGACCATACGGCGAATTGGCTATACAAAGGCTGAATACATGTTTGAAGCCAACAGTTGTGGCGTATTATCAGCTATTCACGAGCAAAGCCAAGACATAAACCAAGGGGTTGAACGTGAAGATCCGATGCAACAGGGAGCCGGCGACCAGGGAATGATGTTCGGCTATGCAACTAATGAAACCGAGAACTATATGCCGTTGGCCCTGGACCTGTCACATCACATCTTACAGACACTGGCTGATATCCGGCGTGAGGGCAGAGAGATGACTTATCTCCGTCCTGATGCGAAGAGCCAGGTAACTATAGAGTATAGTGAAGAAGGGACCCCGCTACGTATAGACACCATAGTTGTCTCTACTCAACACGACGAGTTTATTACAGCCTTTGACGGCGACCAGCAAAAAGCCGACCGGGATATGCTTGCCACAATACGCCACGATGTGATCAATATTCTCATGCCACGTGTGATTAAGGAAATACAAAACGATAGCATACGCTCACTGTTCAATGATAACATTACTTATCACGTAAATCCAACTGGCAAGTTCGTTATCGGCGGGCCTCATGGTGACACAGGACTCACAGGACGCAAAATAATTGTGGATACCTATGGCGGAAAAGGCGCACATGGAGGTGGGGCATTCTCAGGGAAAGACCCCTCAAAGGTGGATCGCTCAGCTGCATACGCGGCACGACACATTGCAAAGAACATGGTAGCTGCCGGGGTCGCTGACGAGATGCTGGTTGAACTGTCTTACGCTATTGGAGTAGCTGAACCGGTTAGCATTTATGTGAACACCTATGGCAAGAGTCACGTAGCGCTCTCTGACGGAGAAATAGCACACAAGATTGCAGAGCTATTCGATTTACGGCCGAAGGCTATTGAAGAACGTCTGAAACTTCGCAACCCTATTTATGAGGAGACTGCAGCATACGGACATATGGGACGTACGCCCCAACGCGTAATAAAGAATTTCCATAGCCGTTATGCGCCAACCATCTCATGCGAAGTTGAACTTTTCACATGGGAGAAACTGGACTATGTGGACATCCTAAAAAAAGCATTCGCATTATGAATATAGCCGTTTATTGTGCTTCAAGCACTAAGATTCACAAGGACTATTTTGATGCGGCCCGAGCAGTTGGCACCGAATTGGCAAATCATGGAGTCAACCTCGTAAATGGCGCCGGGAATATGGGGCTGATGGCAGCAACCGCAGATGCATGCCTTGAAGCAGGCGGCACAGTGACGGGCATTATACCTAAATTCATGGTAGAACAGGACTGGCATCACAAGGGGCTGACCGAACTGATTCTTACAGAGAACATGCACGAACGCAAACAAGCCATAGCTGACATCTCGGATGGATGCATAGCTCTTCCCGGCGGTTGCGGCACTCTGGAAGAACTGCTTGAGGTTATTACATGGAAGCAGTTGGGACTATATCTCAATCCCATAGTCATCCTCAATATACGGGGCTATTACGACCATCTGCTCCAACAGTTGCAGAGAGGTATTGAAGAACATTTTCTGGGGGCACAGCATGCCGGCATCTGGCGCGTAGCATCTTCACCTGAAGAAGCCGTTGACCTGGCCATGACCACACCTAAATGGGATGCCAACGTCAGAAAATTTGCCGCTATATAGAGCCCATAATGAACGATACACCATCCGCTTTTCCCATTCCATATTCTGAGTTGTGCGCACGCGACTCATTACTTGCGTGCGACTCTTTGTTATTCAACGAGGAGATATGTGCCAAGGGGAACAGTTATGGTATTGAAGCTCATGAACGGGCAATCACAAGTAAAGGTAGTGACGTGGTTACATGCTTTATTCTGCTATGCTTTATCCTTCTTGTATTTGTGGTACGCTATGCCAATAATAACATAAAGGATAATCTTAAAGATTTTTTCTTTCCGACCAGAAGTAAACCCAAAGCACCTGCAAATGCAACCATAGACAGTGTGATTGCCCATATCGCATCTGTCTTCATCATCAGCGCCACGATTTCTATCTGCTATCTGATTGTCACTCATATAGCAGACACATTCTTGTCATTCAGCAAAATACACATAATAATAGCTGCGAGCCTGTCTGTCCTCATCATATTTATCTATTTCAGAATGATTGTGTGCAGATGGGTACATTGGGTTTTCTTTTCAAAGGACCAACGGGTTGAGTGGAATAAGCATTTTTATTTACTCCTTATAATGGAAAGCCTTCTTCTTTTCCCTTTCAGCCTACTTATACTCTATGGTTCTTTGCCTATTCAAGAGGTGGCCCTTTCGACAATAATTGTATTAATTTTACTAAAAATAATCTTTATTTTCAAGGTAAAAACTATCTTTTTCCCACGTTTTTATGGTAGTTTGTATCTTTTTATTTACCTTTGCGCCCTTGAAGGGCTACCTTTACTATTACTGTGGAGCACACTGGACTTAGTATCGTACGGCCTGATTAGTAAAATTTAGGATACGAAGCACATTACAAGATGATTAAAAAGATTTTGGTGAGTCAACCCAAGCCCTCATCGGAAAAGTCACCTTACTACGACATCGCAGCAAAATATGGTGTTGAAATAGAGTTTCGCCCCTTTATCAAGGTAGAAGGGATTGACTCAAAAGAATTCAGGTCACAGAGAATTAGTATTCTAGAACATACCGCTATTATTTTTACTTCGCGCCACGCCATAGACCATTTCTTTCAGTTGTGTAAAGAAATGAGAATAGTCGTGCCTGACGATATGAAGTACTTTTGCGTAACCGAACAAGTAGCTTTGTATATACAGAAATATGTTCAATATAGGAAACGTAAGGTTTTCTTTGGAACCACCGGCAAGATCAATGACCTTCTGCCCGCTATGACAAAGCACAAGAACGAGCGTTACTTCGTACCGTTGAGTGATGTTCATAATGACGACATAAAGAATCTGCTCGACGAGAAAAAGCTGCATCACACAGAAGGCGTAATGTATCGCACTGTAAGCAACAATTTCCGCTCAGATGAGCCGTTCGACTACGACCTTATCGTATTCTTCAGTCCTTCAGGAGTACGTTCCTTATTAGAGAACTTCCCTGATTTCCAACAGGATAATATAGCAATAGCAACCTTTGGTCCTACCACTGCAAAAGCAGTTCGTGACTCTGGTCTCCGTCTGGACCTTGAAGCTCCTACACAGGAATGCCCAAGCATAACCAGCGCCATTGACTCCTATATATCCAAAGTGAATAAGGCTTAAACTTAGCCTCAGAAAATTTATGCAGAGCAAGCATGAATTTGTCTTTCCCAAGAAACAACGTCTATGCAGTCTGAAAAAGACTGAAGCATTGTTTGCCGGCGGCGCCGTCTCCATCACTGCCTTCCCCATCCGTGCCGTCTTTGTGACAGATACAGTTGAGGCTAAAGATGCAGCTGAGCAGGAAGATAATGACCAGAGTCTAGTTACATCTGCCAATACTTGTTTTGAAGCAGATTCTGACGAAGCGTCAATTCCCAAGGAGCGAAACATGGAGGCACCGGAAATGGAAGATACTTGCATTATGGACCGATGCCAGGTTCTTATATCTGTCGGCAAGCGCAAGTTCAAACATGCAGTTGACAGGAATCATGCCAAACGGCAGATGAGGGAAGCTTGGCGACTAAACCGGGATATACTTATTCCATCTCTTGTCGGAGTATCAAGTATCAACATTGCTTTTATCTGGCTTGCCAAAGAACCGCAAGAATCTGAAGTAGTTCATCGGAAGATGCGAAATATCCTGCATCGCATTGCAGAACAAATCTCAGGCAGTAATAGCTCCACACCCGATTCAGAGTAACTATATTTTGTTTATGTCTTACATTGTATCTTTCATAACAAAGCTCCTTATTCTGCCGATCCGTTTCTACCAGCGTTGCATATCTCCACTTACGCCGCCCAGTTGCAGATTTACCCCGACATGCTCCCAGTACGCCGTGGAAGCCTTGCAGAAGCACGGACCGATAAAGGGGCTTTACCTTGCCATAAAACGTCTGCTGCGCTGCAATCCATGGGGAGGCCACGGATATGATCCAGTCCCTGAGAAATGGCATTTCTGAATATACATACCCACCATCCCTGTCCCGAAGGAGAATATACATATCCGTCCTTTGGCATACATCCTTGGTTTATAACAGAGCGGTGGGAAGAACAGTTGAAAGAGCTTCAGGATAGCCTGCTCACAATACGCGAAAAAGAGCCGTTTTTCATTGGCGAATGCGGTCTGGACAAACTAGCGTCCACCTCCTACCCTATCCAGCTCTCCGTCTTTGAAGCACAAATAGCGCTGGCGAACAAGCTTAGCCGTCCGATGATTATCCATTGTGTACGTGCCACAGATGATTTACTCCGCCTCCGCAAGAAAGCCCAAACGCCATGGGTCTATCATGGCTTTCGCGGCAATCCCGTGCTAATGCAACAGCTACTACGTGCCGGAATAGATATCAGTTTTGGCCTGCGTTTCAACAGCGAAAGTATTATTCTGTGTCCGGCAGAGCATTTCTTTCTGGAGACCGACGAAGGAAATCGTAATGCCAACGGCAACGTGGAAAACAGTATAATTCCTCTCTACAAAACAGTTGCAACGCTTCGCGGCACTACAGAAAAAGCGTTGATAAACCAATTGGCTATCAACGCTTCTAACTATTTCTGATAAATGTTATTTCTTGTCTGAATCGGGCGTTACTCCAGCATTAACACAACTGCTTCACTGTGTTTCATATTGCTCATTGTGACACCTGGCTCTGCAATATAGTTGGTGGGGTCGCAGATATAGTATTTATCACCTCCTACCATCACATAATCTCCTGAGACCTTCTCGGTGGGAGCGAAATTGACTGCTGAAGCCAGATGGCCAGGGTAATAGATGAGTACACACTTCATATTCAGGACGTCACGTACAATACGTGAGAAGAGGATGGCATGGTCTTCACAGTCGCAGAAAGGATATTTCAGCGTCTCTTCTGAGAAGAATGCACGGTCATAACCCCATATCTTCTCATCATAGCCGTAAGTGAGGCCCGTCTGACACCAGTCAAGCAGACGCCGTATCTGTTCCAGCTGACTCTTGCCGCTGAGTTTCTCCTTAAGCGCCGGATATATCTGTTCTTTGACATTATTGTCCATCGGAGTATTGGCATACATACCCCACTTCGTCATTGCGTCCTCATTCACGCAGAAAGCAGGATAGTTGTCGAAGAACTTCATCAGGTTATTATTGATACGAACAGTGACAGCCATATCCTTATAGCGCTTGGCTTTGATGGTTCGGGGGTCAGTAAGGTCATTATCAAACTGCGGCTCCGACATCATCACCAGCGACATTGTCTGTTCGGCAGTGAACGGATGGTTGCATGCGTTAATCATATTAACGTTAAACTCTTCCTCGCCCAGAGGATAGAAGTTTGTACCATTCATCTTGAAGTACCCCTTGCCAAAGATACTCTCGTCTGACGCATAGAGCAGATACAGTTTCCCGTTATTCTCTGCAAGACGCATGCGATAGCCTGAGTTGGCAAAGAGGAAGGCTGTCAGCAGAGTTGCCTCGTTAGTCCCCTTACCCAAATACTCTTGGGCTACAGTGGAAAGCATCTCGAGATAAGCCCAGTCACACATGTGACGTTCTTCACGCTGCTGAAGGCAGTCGTACAGCAGAGGTGTATAGGCATCGGTGCTGCACTCTCTCCAAGCTTTTGCCACGGCCGGGCCCTTGGTATTTGCCATAGAGAGTTTCTGCTTGATTCCGTCAGTGCGCAACATCAGTTTGGTGTTATAGAACTGGCAGGAGAAGCGCGGGTCTTCGACCTCAACAGCCTTCGACTCTTCTGTATCAACCGTGGGAAGTACAAAAGGCTCTACGCCGAGAGCAGCAACAGGCTGAGGCTGTGTCTTAGGCTTCTCTGCAGGGATAACCTCCTTTGGTTTTATTACAGAATCAGCCCGTACCACATTCTCAGGCATCGGCAGATCTATTGTGCCCTTAACCTTCTTCTGCTTGCCGCCCTTTATGGTTTGCGGTGCAGTATCCTCCTGAGCCAATTGAAGACGCTTTATGACCTCCTCGGGGATAGTTGGCTTGTCAACAGGGCGCTTCAGCGGTTCCATGCGGTTGAAATGGTCCCATGCCATTTCGAGGAACTTCGCATATTGCGCATTGCAGGAGTCTCGGAAATTGTTGTATTTCTTCTTTTTCCCCTTTGTAAACTCCTCAAAGATTTCCTGTGGAGTCTTTTTTTTCTGTTGCTTTGCAGTAGTAGTAGTGCGCTTATTCTGAGCCACTACATTGCCACCTACGCCGAGCAACAGGCACATCGTTAGGATAAGGATTTTCTTCATATCGGTTTCTCCTTTGTTCGTTGTTATTCTGAAGAAAGCATCTATGAGACTGCAACCCCATAATAGCTATGTGGGGCTGACGGCCTCGTAGATGCTTTCTTTACTTTCAGTAAAATTACTCAAAGAGCTTATTGAACTTTTCGCTCAAGCCGTCGGCCTCCTGCTCTAACTCATCACGAATAGCTTCCTTGGCCTTGTCCAAAGCTTGCTTAGCACTCATGAAGAGATAAATCTGAACTTCGGTGTTGCCGTTCTTGTTCTTCCTATAGCAGGATACAACAGCCACAGTACGCGGCAGAGTGGCAGAACTGATTGAAGTGCTCTTCTGCAGAGTCTTCGTAATTGAAGCGGCATCGCCGGGGGCTATAGCCTTATTGGCAATTTCCTGTTCTGTGAGGTTCATGAGTTCAGTCTTGAGACTTGAAGCCAACTGTTGGCGGGCCACCTCAGTAGCCTGAATCTTGGCAGCATCATAGTTCTCACCGATACTCATACCATTGTTCACATAAAACTTGGAGAAGCCATATTCGTCTTTGTCAAATTGTTTGGTGAAAGACTCACGTAGCTGGATCTCCAAAGGTAAATCGCCAGCTCCGACTTGCCAGCCTTCCTTTTTCATTTCCTTGGCACGCTTCGATGCCATCTTCTTAATTTCTTTCTCGCTCACGCTGCTCCCAGCATAGGTGCTGATACTAAACGTAAACAAGCAAATCAGTGCATAAAGAAATGTCTTTTTCATGTTTTGGTTGTGTTTTTGGGTTGTTAATCGGTGGCAAATGTATGAACTTTTTATAATCCCACAAAATAATATTGCGAAAAAATGATAATATTTAGTATTTTTCCTATTTGGGATAGGGATTACCCCATTTGTGCGTTATAGAAAGGATATGGTGATTATCCCGAGTCTTTCAAAGACTAATAGAAATTATTAATAAAATATGATTGCGCGCGTGCGTACAGGACATAAAATTGGCGTGCCATTATGGTGACACGCCAATAAAAATCTTCGCAAGAATCTATCTGTGTTATATATTTTTAAAGATGAGCCTCCTAAAGGGCTGTCACTTATTCTATCAGATAGGGATAATTGTCTTGCGCTATGGTTTATCCGAGGAAGCTGAGCAATATTCCAGCTGCTACGGCAGAGCCTATAACACCGGCAACATTGGGTCCCATGGCATGCATCAGCAGGAAGTTGCGAGGATCTGCCTTTGCGCCTTCTGTCTGGGAGACGCGGGCAGCCATAGGCACAGCGCTCACACCTGCCGAGCCGATAAGCGGGTTGATCTTCTCCTTCAGGAACAGGTTCATGAACTTAGCCAGCAAAACGCCGCCGGCGGTACCGACGCCGAAGGCCACGATACCTACACAAAGGATGCTGATTGTGCTGAAGTTCAGGAAAGCTTCAGCTGTGGCAGTAGCTCCGACAGTAGTTCCGAGGAAAATCACCACGATATTGTTCAACTCGTTTTGGGCGGCCTTGCTCAGGCGATCCACCACACCGCTCTCCTTCATCAGGTTACCAAGCATAAGACATCCAATCAGCGTAGCGGCGCTGGGCAGGATCAGACTGACTATAATTGCCACGCAGATGGGGAAAATAATCTTCTCCTTCTTGGATACTGTACGCAGCTGTGACATGCGAATCTTACGCTCCTTCTCAGTGGTCAGGGCACGCATAATCGGGGGCTGGATAACTGGTACGAGCGCCATATAGGAATAGGCGGCAACAGCAATCGGGCCGAGCAGATGCGGGGCAAGTTTGGAGGTGAGGAAGATGGCAGTAGGGCCGTCGGCACCGCCGATAATACCGATACTTGCAGCTTCGGTGGGTGTGAAGCCGAACAAATCCATCTGAGTCACGAGGAATGTGGCGAAGATACCTATCTGGGCAGCCGCACCGAGCAACAGACTCTTCGGATTGGCGATGAGCGGACCGAAGTCGGTCATAGCTCCTACGCCAAGGAAGATGAGGCAGGGATATACTCCGGACTTCACACCGATGTAGAGCACATCGAGCAGACCGCCCTCAGCCATCACATGGCGATAGCTGTGGAAATAAGGGCTGTCGGGGTTGAGGAACTCATCGTTCCACATGGATGTGTGAAAGAGCCCGGCATCGGGGATGTTACTGAGCAGCATGCCGAATGCAATGGGCAGAAGGAGAAGCGGTTCATACTCTTTCTTGATGGCGAGGTAGAGCAGGAAGCAGGCGATGGCAATCATTACGGCATTCTTCCATCCGTCGCCGACAAAGAACTTCACGAATCCCATCTCGTCCACGAAATTACTCACGGCAGAGGCCAAGTCGAAGTCCTGGGCAGATGCCACCAGAGGCACCATCATCAGCACCGCAAATATGGTCAGATATTTTAGAAATTGTTTCATCTGTTATGTTTTTCAGTGATTAATTATCCCAATTCCACCAAAGCCTGACCGCTTTGTACCTGGTCACCCACGTTTACCTTCACGGCTGTAACCTTGCCTGCGAACTCTGCTGTGATATTGTTTTCCATCTTCATAGCTTCCATTACCACTACCGTTTCGCCGGCAGCTACTTCCTGGCCTACATTTACCAGCACCTGTTTGATAGTGCCGGGCAGAGGAGCCTCAACGCTCTTGGCGCCGGGAGCTGCGGGGGCAGCCGGAGCAGCTGCGGGAGCAGCCTTGGGGGCCGGAGCGGCGGCAGCAGCTGTGGCAGCGGCAGCGGCAGCAGGAGCTGCAGGGGCAGCAGCCGTGGCTGGCTGGAAGTCGATGAGCACATCACCCTGATTTACGCTGGCGCCTACACTTGTGCGGATTTTCAGCACAGTTCCGTCAGCCTCGGCTGTGATGGCATTTTCCATTTTCATGGCTTCCATAGTGATGAGCGTGTCGCCCTTCTTTACTTTCTGTCCTTCGGCAGCAACCACTTTCTTGATGGTACCGGGCAGAGGGGCGGTTACAGCAGCAGCCGAAGCGGGGGCTGCTGCGGGAGCAGCCGCAGATACAGCAGCCGGAGCAGCTGCGTGATGAACTACCGGACGTGTGGCATGCTTAACCAATTCCGGCACCTCAACAGAGTAAGTCTTGCCATTAAGTGTTACGGCCAGGACACCATTATCCTGTTCAGCTACTTGTGCATCGTAGTCTTTGCCGTCTATAGAGAACTTAAATTCTTTCATTGTTATGATGATGAGATGATGCTTGAAAAATTAAAGATGTTTGTTGAGTTCGGCATGCCAGGCAGTGTTGCTGGTATGGCGGATAGTAAGCACTCCGCTCTCCACATCGTGCTGGTTGGCAGTGTAGAGATATACGGCTGTTGCGATAGCCACCTGGTCTTGAGCAGATGCATCAGCGATGTTGGCAGGACTATCCGCGGCAGGAGCAGTGCTCTTCAAAGGCTGGGGTTTGGCGGAAGCAGACTTAGCCGAGACACCTGTCACAGCGCTGAAAATATACAGCACCAGCACCAGCATGACGAGGATAGAAAAGACCACGCCCACACTGATTCCAGCCATAGACCACGCCTGCCCCCAATCGGTAGATAATATAGTAATCATAATCTATACAGTGTTTACAAAGGAATATTTCCGTGTTTCTTGGCAGGATTGGTCAGGCGCTTGTTGGCAAGCTGATCCAGAGCCCTGATGATGCGGAAACGAGTATTGCGCGGCTCGATGACATCGTCTATATAGCCGTATTTGGCTGCATTGTAGGGGTTGGCAAAGAGTTTGGTGTATTCGGCCTCTTTCTCTGCGATGAACTCCTTGGCTGCCTCCGGACCTTTCTCCTCCTTGATTGCCTTTGCCTCCTTGGCATAAAGCACAGCAGCGGCACCGGCAGCACCCATCACAGCGATTTCAGCGCTTGGCCATGCATAGTTCATATCGCCGCGCAGCTGCTTGCAGCTCATCACGATATGGCTTCCGCCGTAGCTCTTGCGCAGGGTAACAGTAACCTTTGGCACAGTGCATTCTCCGTAAGCATAGAGCAGCTTTGCCCCATGAAGAATCACGGCATTGTACTCCTGACCGGTACCTGGGAGGAAGCCCGGAACATCTACGAGTGTCACGATAGGAATATTGAAAGCGTCGCAGAAGCGTACGAAACGGGCTCCCTTACGGCTGGCATTGCAGTCGAGCACGCCGGCCAGCTGTTTCGGCTGATTGGCCACGATACCTACACTCTCGCCGTTGAAACGGGCGAAACCGACAATGATGTTCTTGGCGAAATTAGGCTGAACTTCGAAGAACTCGCCGCCGTCAACAATGCTGGCGATAACCTCATACATATCGTATGGCATGTTTGGATTGTCGGGGATAATCTCGTTCAGATAGTCATCCATACGGTCCACCGGGTCTGTGCATTCCTTGCGCGGGGTCTTCTCGAGATTGTTCTGGGGGATATAGCTGAGGAGCTGTTTGATCATTGCCATAGCTTCCTCTTCGGTCTTGGCTGTGAAGTGGGTCACGCCGCTCTTTGAAGAATGTACACTGGCACCTCCCAGTTCCTCCTGGGTAACGACCTCTCCGAGCACAGTCTTTACTACTGCCGGGCCGGTAAGGAACATATAGCTTGTGCCCTCCATCATCAGGGTGAAGTCGGTAAGCGCGGGGCTATAGACAGCGCCGCCGGCACACGGGCCGAAAATGCCGCTGATCTGGGGTATAACACCGCTGGCCATGATGTTACGCTGGAAAATCTCAGAATAGCCGGCCAGAGCGTTGATGCCCTCCTGGATACGTGCGCCGCCGGAATCGTTCAGTCCGATGACCGGAGCTCCGACCTTCATGGCCTGGTCCATAACCTTGCATATCTTCAGTGCCATAGTCTCGCTGAGCGAGCCTGCGTTAACCGTGAAGTCCTGGGCGAAAACATAAACCAGACGGCCTGCAATCGTGCCGTAGCCAGTCACCACGCCGTCGCCGAGGAACTGCTTCTTTTCCATGCCGAAATTGTGGCAGCGATGGGTTACGAACATGTCCATTTCCTCGAAACTACCTTCGTCCAGCAGCATGTCTATACGCTCGCGGGCGGTGTATTTGCCGCGCTCGTGCTGCTTCACAATGGCTTTCTCGCCTCCACCCAGACGGGCTTTGGCACGGAGCTCAATCAGCTCCTGAATTTTTTCCGTTTGTTTACTCATTATAATAAGAAAATTAATGGTTTTCCAAATTGCGCGGCAAAGGTAATCAATTATGCTGAAAAAGAATAATTAAAAACACATAAAAATACTTTTCCATAGGAACTTTCCTCTACTTGGCCATTCTTTTGTTCGCTTGAAGGCATCATTCCTGCAGTTTATTGGGTGCGACAAAAGCAGGGAAGTTAAAAAAATAGGAGTATAAGTGCTCAGTTCTCGATAATTACCCTTACCTTTGCAGCGCCTATCACATTTGGCAGGGCATGCTTCTGCCATTAACACATTTGACAATTATGAATAGACTTGAAAAGATTTTTGCCGGGAAACTGCTGAAGGTCAAAGCCATTAAGCTGCAGCCAACCAACCCCTTTACGTGGGCCAGCGGATGGAAGAGCCCCTTCTATTGCGACAACCGGAAGACTCTCTCCTACCCCGATCTGAGGAGTTTTGTAAAGATTGAGACTGCCCGGATTATAATGGAACGCTTTCCCGAGGTCGATGCCATAGCCGGCGTCGCCACAGGCGCCATTCCCCAGGGAGCCCTGGTAGCTGACACTCTTGCTCTCCCGTTTGTATATGTTCGTTCCAAACCCAAGGACCATGGACTTGAGAACCTGATTGAGGGCGAACTGCGTCCCGGCATGAAAGTAGTTGTTGTTGAAGACCTCATATCCACCGGCGGAAGCAGTCTGAAGGCTGTAGAAGCAATCCGCATGAACGGATGTGATGTGATTGGTATGGTAGCAGCCTACACCTATGGCTTCGATATTGCCGAGAAGGCATTCCGCGAAGCCAAAGTGCACCTCGTTACTCTCACCAACTACGAAGCCGTCGTCGAGGCCGCACTCGAAATCGGATACATCAAAACAGAGGATATCGAACTGTTAAACGAATGGCGTAAAGACCCAGCCAACTGGAAATGACAAAGTACGAATCAAACATAAAGCAGGTTCCCCACAGTCAGGACGTGGTATATGCACGTCTGTCCGACTTGCGCAATCTGGAGGTAATCCGAGAGCGCATGGACGACCCTATGTTCGTTCAGGCCATCTCATCCCAGGTGCCGGCAGACAAGCTGGAGAAGTTGCGCGAGACCGTTCAATACATGGAGTTTACCACAGACACAGTGACCGTCACCAACACGCCGATTGGAGCTGTGACCCTGGCTATTGTGGAGCGCGAGGAGCCGAAGTGCATTAAATTCGAGCTGCAGAATGCGCCCATGCAGGGGAATCTCTGGGTTCAGCTCCTACCCACTTCCGACTGCTCCTGCAAGATGAAATGCACCATCGGCATCGAAGCGAACTTCTTCATGCGCAAGATGATTGAGAAGCCACTGAAGGAGGGAGTGGAGAAACTGGCAGACATGCTGTCACAGATTCCTTATCAGTAGAGTACCCCAAAAGCCCCGCCCGAAGCGGGACCGGGGGCATGCGTGCGGGCAATCCGGAGAAAAAGTCAGGGATGGTTTCCTGACACTTCCCGAATGCTTCCGAGTGTAAAATATTATAGAGAATATATGAGCAATAAAGAAACAACGGCCAACAGTCATCTTTCCGCCTCTTCTACCCATGCCAATGGAGAGGAAGGCAAGTCTTCCGGTTCGTTCCTATGGCAGAAGAATGTGACCCCGACAGCCGAGATTGAACGCTTCACTGTGGGACGCGACCGCGAACTGGACCTCTTCCTGGCCGAGTCAGATGTAATCGGCTCCATGGCCCACATCACCATGCTGGAGAGCATCGGTTTACTCAAGAGCGAGGAACTGACCACACTGCTCGCCGAACTGCGCACCATCCTGTCAAGCATAAAAGCAGGCTCTTTTGTCATCGAGGAGGGCATCGAGGACGTGCATTCACAGGTGGAACTGATGCTGACGCGCCGGCTGGGAGATGTCGGGAAGAAGATTCACAGCGGACGTTCACGCAACGACCAGGTGCTGCTCGACCTGAAACTATGGACACGACGTCAGATTCGCGAAATAGCCGCTCTCAGCAAAGCTCTGTTTGACGAGCTCCAGACCCAGAGCGAGAGATACAAGGATGTGCTGATGCCGGGCTACACCCACCTGCAGGTCGCTATGCCCAGTTCTTTCGGGCTCTGGTTCGGCGCCTATGCCGAGAGTCTTGCCGACGACATGCTCTTCCTGCAAGCCGCCTACCGCATGGCCAACCGCAACCCGCTGGGCTCGGCTGCCGGATATGGCTCTTCGTTCCCCCTGAACCGCGAGATGACAACCCGCTTGCTCGGATTCGACTCCATGAACTACAATGTGGTTTATGCGCAGATGGGCCGCGGAAAGATGGAGCGCAACGTGGCATTTGCCCTTGCCAGCATAGCCGGAACAATATCCAAGCTGGCTTTCGACGCATGCCTGTTCAACTCGCAGAACTTCGCCTTCGTCAAACTCCCCGACGAGTGTACCACTGGCAGCAGCATCATGCCGCACAAGAAGAACCCCGATGTATTCGAGCTTACGCGCGCCAAATGCAATAAGATTCAGTCGCTGCCACAGCAGGTTATGATGATAATGAACAACCTGCCAAGCGGATATTTCCGCGACCTGCAGATAATCAAAGAAATATTCCTCCCGGCATTCGGAGAACTGCGCGACTGCCTTCAGATGGCGGCTTATATAGTCAACCGGATGAAAGTCAACGAGCACATCCTGGACGACCCGCGCTATGACCTGATGTTCTCCGTGGAAGAAGTCAACCGCCTGGCAACAGCAGGCATGCCCTTCCGCGACGCTTACCGCAAGGTCGGGCTGGACATCGAAGCCGGACAATTCACTCCCCGCAAGGAGGTAAACCACACCCACGCCGGCAGCATCGGCAACCTCTGCACTTCCCAAATCCGCACATTGATGGAACAGACTCTTGCTGAATGTCATTTCGAGCGGGCTGAAGAGGCTGAAAGGAAACTTGTAGAAGAGGCATGATGAACAGGGACACAGTGAAGAGAAACAACGGAAGATGGAGAAAGTGCATTCTTCTTCTGTCCCTATTCCTCTTGTGCTGCTCTCCGGCAGATGACATCTACGCTCCCTGGGCCGCCTATTTTACATTCAATCCCGTAACATCAGCACCAGAGCTATACTCTGCGCTGAACAACATGGGTGAGTTCTGCACCATAACTACCGACGGCAGCAACATCGTGTTTGCCACGCCGCACAGCAGCACACCCATCCGCCGCACCGTCATCGACCAGCGTGTCACCCTGGTTCTCGGACTCGACGGACTCATCGTGGGCCTGCCTAATATCCCCGAGATGGGAAGAGACGTTTCGCGTGTGGTATGCTACGAACTCAGTTGCCCCAACTGCTATAACGAGCGCGGCATATCCCGCAGAGTCAAGCTTCTGGACAGCGGTATTGCCCGCTGCCAACGATGCACACGGCAATATGACCTGAACAACCTCGGGATCATGAGCAGCGACACCACTGGGATAAGCCTCTACCGCTACCGTGTTGCCTACAACCAGGCCAATAACACTCTCGTTGTCAGCAACTGATTCTCATCTAATAGAACATCTTCGGGCAAAGGCCCTATATGCAGTCAGAACAGTAAATATCATCATACAAATCCGCAGATTTAACTAACATCATACCAGCCCAACACCCACGATAAACAATAGGTGGGAGAAAGGACGGCATTTTATCTTAAAGCGCTATGAAAGTAATAGATTTCAGTGTCACAAACTCCGTAATCAACCGTTTTGTCGCCGAACTGCGCGACGTAAATATCCAACAGGACCGTATGCGCTTCCGCAGAAATCTGGAACGCATAGGCGAACTGACCGCATACGAGATCAGCAAAACCCTGAACTATAGCGAGGTGGAAGTCAACACCCCGCTCGGCACTGCTACAGTATCCACCTATAACGACCAACTGGTAATCGGCACGGTATTCCGCGCAGGACTGCCTCTCCACACGGGCTTTCTGAATATCTTCGACCACGCCGACAATGCATTTGTATCTGCCTATCGCTACTACAAGGACAAGGAATGCCGTGAGGTTGACGTGCATATTGAATACATAGCCACTCCAGACCTCAACGGGCGCACGCTGCTGCTGGTTGACCCCATGCTGGCCACCGGCGAAAGCATGGAACTGGCCTACAAGGCATTCGTAACCCGCGGGAAACCTGCATGCACTCATCTCGTCAGCGTCATTGCATCCCGTCAGGGCGTAGAACACCTGGAGCAGGCATTCGCCGGACATGACGATGTAACACTTTGGTGCGCTGCCATCGATCCCGAACTCAACTCCCGCTCGTATATTGTCCCGGGCTTGGGAGATGCCGGCGACTTGGCATTTGGCGAGAAACTGTAAGCGTTTTAACGAGAAGAAGAGCATTTGTCGTGCAGCATGCACATAAACAAACGCCTGTGGCACTCTTCCAACTGCTCTAATCACGCCCATATCCGGCATTGATATTGTAAATAATAATTTCAATTTCGGGCCCAACAGGGCAGCAGAAGTATGACATAGCCTACAGGCTGCCAAGACCCCCAAAAATGAGTTTTTCAATGAGTTTTTAGGGGTGTTCCCGAAATAGGTAAATACCTAATAATCTGCCACTTACGCTCTTCAAAATGAGTTTTTTCACGGTTTTTGCCGAAAAACTTTTATATTTTCTTACTTTAAAAAAAATATTTTTTTTTGAGAAAAATCGGGTAAAAACTCATTTCGGAAGCCACATTTACCTGTATATCAGGGTGATAGCATTTCCAGTTTGACCCCCAAAAACTCATTGAAAAACTCATTTTTGGGCTTTTACCCTCTTGTTCGGCAATTTTATAGGTTGTCCTTATTTTTCTTAAAATATAAAGATTGGGGACTACGGGGTTAGAGAAGTGAGCAGCACTGAAGTTCTATTTAAGGCTGAGGGCATAGTTTTAGCTATGCAGTGGAGAGCTGTTAGGGCACACGTCGAGAGGAGTTTACAGGGTAATGATGCTAAAGGGATTCAACCTTACATGCAAATACACCTCAACACGATAAGTGTTACACCTCATTGAAAAGTCAAATACACCCCGATATATTGCTGCATAGGCCTCGGTGTATTTTGAGCTGAGATGGCCATCATACCGGGCTGCGCACACATTTCCACATGGAAGTGAGTGCCTTTCAACCTTTAGCTTGCAGCAATTGACATAAAAGAAACCGCCCGCTGTTGCAAATTTTGCAAGAGCGGGCAATTACGATTATTTAGAGCGGGTATTCAGCCCACCTGGCTTCCGGGTTTTACGTCGTCAAGAGTAGTGGTGACGCTGAGATCGCCGTTGTAGTTGACAGCAGAGAGAATCATGCCACAGCTCTCTTCTCCCATCATCTTACGCGGAGCTAAGTTTGCAATGTACAACACACGCTTGCCTACAAGCTGTTCGGGCTCATACCACTGGGCAATGCCGCTGAGAATGGTGCGGTCCTTGCCGCTACCGTCATCAATGGTGAATTTCAGCAGTTTCTTGCTCTTCTTTATCTTTTCACATGACTTGACAAGACCTACACGGATATCCAACTTCTCAAAATCCTCAAAGGGAATGGTTTCTTTCACCGGTAAAGCCTTGTAGCTGGCAGCCTCGTTTGCTTTGATGGTATCCTCCAGTTTCTTCATCTGCGCTGCCACCACGTCATCCTCGATCTTAGTGAAGAGGAGCTCCGGCTTCGGCAGCTGCTTGCCGGCAGGCAGGATGTCCGTACGTCCCAGCAGTTCCCACAGGCTATCCTGAGAAGCTGCAGAAGGAGCAGACGACGGGGAGAGACCTATCATCCGGCGCAGACGCTCGCTGCTGAACGGCAGGAACGGTTCAAAAGCGATGGAGAGGTTTGCCGTAAGCTGCAGACTGATATAAATCACCGTCTTCACCCGTTCGGGGTCGGTCTTGATTACTTTCCATGGTTCGCAGTCGGCAATATACTTGTTTCCAATGCGTGCGAGGTTCATAGCCTCTTTCTGCGCATCGCGGAACTTGAAGTTCTCCAGCAAGGACTCCATGCGCTCCTTGACTCCCTGGAATTCTGCCAGAGTCTCACGGTCGTAGTCATTCAGTTCGCCACATTCGGGGACCACGCCATCGTAATATTTCTGTGTCAGTTGCAGCGCACGGTTTACGAAGTTGCCATATATGGCTACCAATTCGTTGTTGCAGCGGGCCTGATAGTCAGCCCAAGTGAAGTCGTTGTCCTTGGTCTCGGGCGCGTTGGCGGTGAGCACATAGCGCAGTTCATCCTGACGGCCGGGCAGCTCGTCAAGATATTCATTGAGCCATACGGCGTAATTCTTGGAAGTGGAAATCTTATTGCCTTCGAGATTCAGGAATTCGTTGCTGGGCACGTTGTCCGGCAGGATGTAGTCCCCGTGGCCCTTGAGCATAGCCGGGAACACAATACAGTGGAACACGATGTTGTCCTTGCCGATGAAGTGAACGAGACGCGTCTCGGGGTCTTTCCACCATGTCTCCCAGGAGCCCAGTTCGGGGTGGGCATCACATAGTTCCTTGGTGTTTGAGATGTAGCCTATCGGGGCATCGAACCACACGTAAAGGACCTTGCCCTCAGCTCCATCTATAGGAACGGGGATTCCCCAGTCCAGGTCACGGGTGACGGCACGTGGGTGCAATCCGCCGTCGAGCCAGCTTTTACACTGCCCATAGACGTTCGGGCGCCACTCTTTATGCTCTTCGAGAATCCATTTCTCCAGCCAAGGCTGGTCCTTGTCCAAAGGCAGATACCAGTGTTTGGTAGCTTTCCTGACCAGAGGATTGCCTGTTTCAGCGTTGTATGGATTGATGAGTTCCTCCGGAGAGAGAGTAGCTCCGCATTTCTCACATTGGTCACCATAAGCTTCAGGAGCGTGACAGCGGGGGCACTCGCCCTTGATATTGCGGTCGGTAAGGAAATGTCCGGTCTGCTCGTCGTAGAACTGCTCCGTTACCTGCTCTACGAATTTGCCGTCGTCGTAGAGTTTGCGGAAGAAGTCACTGGCCAGTTTGTGATGCACAGGACTGGTAGTTCTGCTGTAGATATCAAATGAAATGCCAAAGCGTTCGAAAGAGTCCTTGATGAGATTATGGTAGCGGTCCACTACCTCCTGAACGGTAATTCCCTCTTTTCGTGCGCGGATAGTCACAGGCACACCGTGTTCGTCACTTCCGCCGATAAACAGTACATCGCGGCCTTTCAGACGCAGATAACGCACATAGATATCTGCCGGGACATAGACACCTGCCAGATGGCCAATATGCACGGGCCCATTGGCATAAGGCAGAGCTGAGGTTACAGTAGTTCTTTTGAATTTCTTATCCATATTATTGTATTATGTCAATTGTATTTTTTGATGCGATAAATTCAGGAAACCAACCGCTGCGGAATCAACTTTGAGTTGCATATACAGTTGGCCAATGCCAAAACGAGCGGTCCGGATATGAGGCCCGCGATGGCATCAATCAGATAATGAGCCTGGATATAAACCGTTGAAAGGCACAGCAGCACATAGAACGGCAGCAGGAACCACACAAGACGCGGCACATGGAGTCTGGCCAGAATCAGGACTATAGTGCTCACGCCGATGTGAGATGAGGGGAAAGCTGCCGTGGGGCGCTCGCCTGCTGCATGGGCGGAAGCCACGAGATTATGGAAAAGTCCGTCGGGATCTCCCGGATTGGGCAGCATTTCTGTATGAGAGGAGAAATATGTGCCTATCGAAGGGAACTGTCCGGCGGCAGCCGCATCGAGTCCGATGGCCTGGAAATAATATTGAGGCCCGGCAACCGGCAGGAAGTTATAAATCAGATAATATGTGAAAAACGACGTCAGAATCAGTGTCGGTACGGATACAGAAAGCTGATTGGGGTCGGATGCCGGTTTCTTTTCCAGGGTCTCTTTCGCGAAAATAGTCAGAACAAGGACTATAATCATCGGGTAATAGCTCCAATAGCCCATATTCAGCAGTTCGCTCCATACTTTCCCCGGGCATAGCTCGCAGAAGAGCAGAGAAGGCTGGCAGCCGAATATCGTCTGCTCAAGCCCCGCAAACACATGGTCGAGGTTCGGCAAGATGCGGTTGAACTCGTAGGTGTCGGGATACCATTGCGCGAGCCATGCGAG
The DNA here is from genome assembly GCA_024699495.1 of Bacteroidaceae bacterium. GTDB lineage: Bacteria > Bacteroidota > Bacteroidia > Bacteroidales > Bacteroidaceae > Physcousia. The sequence continues at coordinate 65,446 of JAILPK010000037.1, forward strand.
CTGACTGGTGATGCGGGCCATCATGGTCAGACGGCAGGGCCATAGATGCCCGATGACCACAAGGACAACAGTCATTAGCAGCCACTCGCCGCGCATAAGCAGCATCTCAGCCGGGTTTATCAGGCGCGACCAGAGGAGCCCCATAAAAGCCAGCGTGAGTAAACACCATGCGGCGGCCACAAATTCGACCCTGTTTATCAGAGCCAACCGTTTTCCCTGTACCATTTCACACTTTCCTTTACGCCGCGTTCCAATGGCCACTGAGGCTCAAACCCAAGCAGCTTGCGGGTGGGTTCGATGTCACACTGCCAGTTGCGCTGACTCAATATATGATATTTGTCCATGTTGAGCGTAGTGAGCTTGTTCAGCCAACGGCTGACCGTCCCGTTCACTGTACATACTGCCTGGAGGAACCACAGGGGCGCTTTGATATGAAGCACATTCTTCACCCCCATCTCTGCCTGCAGGAGGTCGGAGAAACGGCGGCTGTCATATACCTGCCCGTCGGACAGGAAAAAAGCTTTGTGATCCACGGGCTTGAACAAGGCAAGGAAGACAGCCTCAACGACATCCATGACATAGACGAAGGTGATTTCCTGCGGGCGGTAGCCAACAGCGAAATCTATATGCTGAGCTATGCTCTGTGCCATCAGGAAATAGTCACGCTCCCGAGGCCCGTAAACGCCTGTCGGACGGAGAATCACCCAAGGCACATCCTCCTGTTCGGTGAGGAACTGCTCTGCTGCGAGCTTACTTTCCCCATAAGCTGTGTTCGGGTGAGGTGTGTCACTAAGCAGGATGGGGGCATAAACCCAGGGATTTGACTCTGAGGGCTTGCGTACCGGCTGCTCGCGGATAGCTCCAAATATGCTGAGCGAACTGATAAACACGAATCTGCGGGGCATCATTTCGAGATGGCGCAACGCCTCCACGAGGTTACGGGTGCCGTCGGTGTTGGTCTGGAAGAACTGCTCACGCCGTAGGGCTTTGGTTGCTCCGGCGGCATGAATGACATAATCCCAGCCGCCCATCTCCGCCTTGTATGCAGCCAGTTGCTCATTAAGGCGGTCCGGATTTCCCAAGTCCAGTTCGGCGAAGCGGATATCCGGGTCCGTGAGATATTTGCGGGAACTGCTCTTGCGCATTCCTGCCCACATCTCATAACCGCGGGCGAGGCCTTCGCTGACAATGAAAGAGCCGATGAATCCACTGGCCCCTGTGACAAGTATTTTCGTCTTCAGCATTGTAAATCACTTAATTTTGGGCGCGAAGTTACGAAAAATGTTGGGAATAATAGTTCTAAAAAGGAAAAGAAAGGTGAAATTTATCAGATTTAATGTCAATAAAGCATTATTTTTTATATTTATAGCAGCAACTTTAAGATTTTATCCTTATATTTGCACTCAACAAGGAATCAGAATCAAAAAACCACGTAGTTATGAGCAAAGGTAAGGGTGGGGGCAGATATCCCCGAAAGAAAGAACTGGCCAGCATGGTCATCGAACTGTTTGAAAAGCACTCTGGTGAAGACCTGGACGCTAAACGCATTTTTCGCGAGTTACGCCTGACAACCCATCCGGCCAAGATGCTATGCATGGATGTGCTGGAAGAGCTCGCCATGGACGACTATATAGCCGAGACACAGCCTATGCGCTATCGTCTGGTGGCACGCACAGCAGTAATGGAGGGCATATTCCGCCGCAAGAGCAACGGCAAGAACACGTTCCAGCCCGACGGCGGCGGCGAGCCTATTCTGGTTGCCGAACGCAATTCTCTGCACGCCATGGACGGCGACCGCGTACGAGTACAGATGATGGCCCGCCGCAAGAACCATGTGCGCGAAGCGTCAGTGACCGAAATACTGAAACGGGCAGACAAAACATTTGTTGGCAAACTGGATGTAAGAAAAGACTTTGCATTCCTGCTTACTGAAGACCGCACACTGGCCAACGACATCTTCATCCCAAAAACACAGCTGAAAGGCGGCAAGACCGGAGATAAAGCCATAGTGCGCATCATAGAATGGCCGGACGGCTCGAAGAATCCAATCGGCAAAGTGGTTGACGTGCTCGGACGCAGCGGGGAAAACAACACTGAGATGCACGCCATTCTTGCCGAATTCGGTCTGCCATACGTCTATCCAAAAGCTGTGGAAGAAGCTGCGAACAATTTAAACGCAGATATCACGCCTTCGGATTTGGAAGGACGCGAAGACTTCCGCAAAGTTACCACCTTCACCATCGACCCCTACGATGCAAAAGACTATGACGACGCCCTGTCTATCCGGAAAATAAAAGATGGGCTCTGGGAAGTAGGCGTGCACATAGCCGACGTGTCACACTATGTTACAGAGGGGTCGATTATAGACCGGGAAGCCCAAAAGCGTGCCACATCTGTCTATCTCGTGGACCGTACAATTCCGATGTTGCCCGAGCGGCTCTGCAACTTCATCTGTTCGCTGCGCCCGGATGAGGACAAACTCACATACAGCGTGATTTTCCAGCTTAATGACAACGCGGAGATAAAGAAATGGCATCTGGCACACACCATAATTCGAAGCGACCGCCGCTTCTCATACGAAGAGGTTCAGACCCTTTTTGAGCAACGGAAAGAAGCCAGCGAACAGGACTATGCGACCCCGACCCAACTGCGGGTGCCTCTCCTGGACAAGGATGCCCCGACACCGGTTCCCACCGAACAATTTGCCGAAGAACTAATCACCCTAAACCGCTTGGCAAAACTGCTTCGCGGCCGCAGAATGAATGCCGGAGCTGTGGATTTTGACCGCGAAGAGGTAAAGTTTGACATTGACAACGAGGGCAAGCCTATCGGTGTTCACATAAAGGTTGCCAAGGATGCCAACCGCCTGATTGAAGAGTTCATGCTTCTGGCCAACCGAACTGTGGCAGAGAGCGTGGGACGTGTGCCCAAGGGCAAGAAGGCCAAGGTGCTACCCTACCGAATTCACGACGAACCGGATCCGGACAAGCTGCTGAATCTGGCACAGTTTGTAGTTAAGTTCGGGCACAAACTGAAGACCACCGGCACAAAGGGCGAAATCAGCCGCAACCTGAACCGTCTGCTCCACGAAGTTCATGGGCAAAAAGAGCAGAAACTGGTTGAGAATGTGACGCTGAAGGCGATGATGAAAGCCAAATATTCCACTTATAATGTGGGACATTACGGCCTCGCTTTTGACTACTACACCCACTTCACATCCCCCATACGCCGCTATCCGGACCTCATGGTACACAGGCTGCTCACACGATATGCCGAAGGAGGCCGCTCTGCCAACCAGGAGAAGTATGAAGGACTCTGCGAACAGAGCAGCGAGATGGAGCAGCTCGCAGTTCAGGCCGAGCGCGCAAGCATCAAATACAAGCAGGTGGAGTTCATGCAAGACAAAATGGGAATGACCTTCAGCGGCAGTATCAGCGGTGTGACGGAATACGGCCTTTACGTGGAATTGGACGACAACCATTGCGAGGGCTTTGTGCCCCTGCGTGACCTGGACGACGATTACTACGAGTTTGACGAGCGCAATTATTGCCTGTGGGGGCGCCGCCACCACCACCGCTATACCTTGGGCGATGAAGTACAAGTGACTGTCGTAAGGGCTAATCTTGACAAGAAACAGCTTGATTTTGCCCTGGCTGACGACAAGTAGCCTTTATTTTCCGACTTGCCCAAGAAAGCTAAATAATACGAGAACAAGTATCATCTGATTTATACAAGAAAACTGAATAATCTGAGAACAAGAATAACGATATCAACATTATGTCTTCTTTCCGTCTTGACGGCTGCCGCACAACACCAGGCGAAGCCCAGGACGGAAAGGATTCCTGACCCTGTGGTCAACGAGGCAAATGTACAGAAGAAGATGACCGAGGTTTTGGGAACCATCAACCCGGTTATTTTCATCAGCTCTGCTACCGCAACGCTGGCAGCAGAGACAGCCAACCGCATAATATCTACCGCCATGACCTATCTTGGCACACGTTACCGGAGCGGAAGCAGCGACCCTAAGGGCTTTGACTGTTCTGGGTTTACATCGTATGTCTTCAAAAAACTGGGTATCAGCCTGAAACGCTCTTCCCGGGAACAGTTCACGATGGGAACAGGCATCGATGACATAAGTGACTTGCGGCGGGGCGACCTGGTGTTCTTTGGCAATGGGAGAAATGTCAACCATGTGGGAATAGTCACTGAAGCTGACAATGACAACCGCACCTTCAGTTTCATCCACGCAAGTTCCAGCCAGGGGGTGACAATAGACAGCTACCCCGCATCAGCCTATTGGAGAAGCCACTACATCAGCGCAAGACGCATCCTGCCGTAGGACACTCACTCTCCTGTATTTTATCAATAGCAAACACCCTTAGAGGAACACTGTTCCAGCCAAGGGCACAATCCGGCACAAACAGAACAAGGCCACCCCTTTTCCTTAAAGCAACTCCTGACTGCCTTAGGACAGGACCATCCTGTTTTAGAGCAGACCCTTAGCGCATCAAAGACATCCGGTCTTGGAGCAATACAGCCACCCCATTTACAGGAAGCCGTCCATGGTTTAGAATTTAGCTTTTGCGCTACAGTCAGGGCAGAGCCCCTTAACAAGATAATTCACATTCTGCATCACAAACCCCTCGGGCATTTCTATAGTAGGAACCGGAGTGTTGTGGAAACAAAATGTACGATGGCAGCCAACACAGAAGAAATGAGTGTGCTGGTCTTCTATAGAACATTCTTCATGGCCCTCGCAGATCTCATACTTTGTAACTCCGGTGCCGTCTTCAATGGCATGCACAAGATGATTTGCCAGAAATAAAGTCAGCGCACGGAAAATAGTGGAGCGGTCTATGGTTTCCAGGATATCATCAAGTTCCCTCAAAGAGAGGGCTCTATGGTGACTTCCCAAGGCACGGAGTACAAGCAGGCGGGTAGCGGTAGGTTTCACCCCACGCTTCTCCATTTTCAACAAATAATCCTCTGAATACATCATTCAATAATGAAAAGAAGAGCCGCCAAGAAATTCACGCAAAAGAGATGTATATGGAATCTGGCGGTCGGTGATTGGCTGGAAGAATGATACAAGGTCATGGATACGGTCGGCCTCGGCATACTCAGGCGAGTCCTCAGGGACCTCTTCGAGCATGGGCAGCACATGATTGCGCAGGACAGCCAGCTCATAAATAAGCGCACTGTTTAACATCATGTCACAATTTTCCTGGAACGGGAAAATCCATTTCTCCTCGCCTGCCCTCACGCTCGGCCAGCGCCGTATCGTGTCCTGCGCCGAATAATTGCGGTATTTATGGTCACGGACAATACGGCGGACAAGGCGGTTGTCGGTAGTAGAAACATAACGCTTGTCGTCCAATTGTATCGTAGTCAGCGCAGATACATACAACTGGAATTTGCGTTCACGCTCTATTTCGGGCGTCAGATCCGGATTTAGAGCATGAATGCCTTCGACTATAAGGACGTCGTTCTTATCCATTCTCATCTTCTTGCCTCCACGCATGCTCTTGCCGGACTTGAAGTCGTAAACGGGCAACTCCACCTCATCGCCGCCCATCAGAGCCAGCAACTGCTTGTTGAACAAAGGCACGTCGAGAGCCTGCAGACACTCATAATCATATTCCCCATTCTCGTCTTTAGGCGTGCGCACACGATCCACGAAATAATCGTCCATAGAAATCGTTCTCGGACGCAACCCGATAGCTGCAAGTTGAATCGCAATACGCTTGCTGGACGTAGTCTTGCCGCTGCTGCTGGGGCCGGCCAGCAACACCAGGCGCTGTCCTCCGGCCTTTATGCTGTCGGCAACAGAAGCCACCTTCCTTTCCTGCAAGGCCTCAACTACATTAATTAGTTCTGTTATATGCCCGGCCAAAATCGCCCGGTTCAAATCAGTCACTGTGCGCAAGCCAACAACCTTCATCAGATGTTGGTCCTCAAGGAAACAAGCCTTCAGCTTCTCCTGGCCGGCTTTGGATATCTCAGCTACATTCATTAGTCTTATTGCTTTCCGTTTAGTTCCTGTGTCAGTTCTTCCATGCCAGCCGACGCGCCCTTCATAATATGATGGAAACTGCGTCCGGCGTTCCACTGTACCTCCTTGGGATCGATAAGATAAACAGGCGCTTCGGGAGGAGCATAGGCAGTGAGACCTGCAGCCGGATAAACATTCAGACTCGTTCCGATGACTACAAATATATCTGCCTGGCTGACAGCCTCTACAGCCGCCTCAAACATTGGTACAGGCTCCCCGAACCACACTATGAACGGGCGCAACTGGCTCCCGTCAGCAGCCCTGTCTCCCATCTTTATAACAGGATGTTCCGGAGTCAGCGTTACTATCTGCGAGGGAGAGTTCGGATTGCGTGATGACGTAACCTTCATTAGCTCTCCATGCAGATGTATTACATTTGTACTACCCGCGCGCTCATGCAAGTCATCAACATTTTGGGTAATCACCGTGACATCGAAGTCCTTTTCCATGGCTGCCACCAGTTCGTGTCCTCTGCATGGCTTTGCTTCAAGCAGCTGGAGACGGCGCTCATTGTAGAAATTTATAACCAGTTCGGGATTGCGCTCATATCCGCTCAAATAGGCCACAGCCTCAACAGGATATTGCTCCCAAAGGCCACCAGAGTCCCGAAATGTGCTAATGCCACTTTCTGCAGACATGCCGGCACCCGTAAGAAAAACGATCTTTTTCATAGTCTTCACACTTAGTCTAAACTTGTTTTTCGCCACAAAAATAGTCAAAAAAAGAGTCTCTTCATCAAGAATGTAGCTAAAAATACTAAAAAAGAACGGAGAAAAGGAAAAGATAAAAGAAAAAACAGTAATTTTGCACCAATTTTGATTAGGAAAAAGCAAAGTAATGAACAAAATCAGTTATGCACTTGGCCTTGGTATTGGCCAACAACTAAAAAACATGGGGATTGAGGACTTCAGCGTGGAAGACTTCACCCGCAGCATCTGCGATGTGCTTTCGGGCAGCGAACCGGCCATCCCACACCGTGAGGCTCAGGCCCTCCTCAATGAGTATTTTGACAAGCAGGCACGTCGTCAGGCAGAAAGTGCGATAGCAGAAGGCAAGGCTTTCCTGGAAGAAAACGCCAAGAAAGAGGGAGTCGTTTCTACGAAGAGCGGACTGCAATACACCGTTTTACGCGAAGGAACAGGCCGCAGCCCAAAGGCTACTGACAAAGTACGCTGCCATTATGAAGGCTGGCTCATCAACGGAGAGGTGTTCGACAGCAGCTACAAGCGCAATGAACCCACCGACTTCCCCCTGAATGGTGTTATCCCCGGCTGGACGGAGGGTGTGCAGCTGATGAAAGAGGGTGCCAAGTACCGCTTCTTCATCCCTTATCTGCTTGGTTACGGAGAACGCGGAGCCGGAAGCAGCATCCCCCCATATTCCACCCTTATCTTTGACGTGGAACTGGTAAAAGTGCTCTGATTGTAAAGCACATTGATTTATCATCCGATTATTATTCAAATAGAATATCAATTCAGTTAAATATCAAAACCAAATGAAAAAAATTGGACTTATCAGCGCAGTCGTAATGGCAGTAGTGCTGTGCGCCTGCAACCAAAATGCCCCTAAGGCTAATCTTCAGAACAACATCGACTCCCTTTCTTATGCTATCGGCATGAGCCAGACTCAGGGACTCAAGCAGTATCTAAGCATCCGCATGGGTGTTGACACCACTGAAATAGAGTCTTTCCTGAAGGGCTTCTATGAGAGCGCCACTTCCGGCAAGGACGCCAAGCGCAAGGCTTACCTGGCCGGTCTGCAAATCGGTCAGCAGGTGAGCGAAGGCATGGTGCAGAACATCAACCAGATGCTCTTCGGCGAGGATTCAACACAGACCATCAACGAAAAGAACGTATATGCTGGTTTCATGGCCGGCGTTGCCGATGCTACCAGCATTATGACTGTTGAGCAGGCTAACAAGTTTGTTCAGGAAAAGATGGAAGTCGTACGTGAGGAAGTCCGCGAAAAGTCTTTCGGCCAAAATAGGAAAGACGGCGAGGAATTCATTGCAAAGATAGCCAAGAAAGACGGTATCAAAGAACTTGGCGACGGCGTCTATTACGAGGTGCTTACAGAAGGTAAGGGCGAAATCCCTGCAGATACAACCAAAGTCAAGCTCCACTATGAAGGCAAACTGATCGACGGCACTGTATTCGACACCGACCTTGAAGGCGAGCCACACATCATGTTTGCAAACCAGGTCATCCCCGGCTTCAAGCTCGCTCTGACTCACATGCCGGTTGGCTCAAAGTGGGTGGTTTATATCCCTCAGGAGCAAGCCTACGGTTCAAACGACATGGGTAAAATCAAGCCTTACAGCGCTCTCATCTTCACTATAGAGCTGCTCGGCATCGAGAAATAAGTTGATACAACCCGCTATACTCTTAAATATGGAAGTAAGAAAACTGCTTACTGTCGCTCTCGGCCTGTTATTGTGTGTCAGCCTCAGTGCTAAGGACAAGAAGAAAAAGGCCAAGAAGCAGTCGGCCCCTATTGAAAAGGTTGACACTGTCAGCGTTCAGGAATTGAGTTATGCCTTTGGCATTGTTCAGACCAACGGGCTAAAGCATTTCCTGGTTCAGCAGATGGGCGTGGACACCACACTCATAGATTATTTTATCCAAGGCTTTGACAGCCCGGAACTGACCGACAACGACAAAGCGTACAAGGCTCTTCTGGCTGGTAAAGAGATCAGGAAACGCATCAATGAGTCTTTGCCACGGATGAACAAACAGTTCTGGGATGCTGACCACCCGGTAAATAGCGAAGAGTTCTTCCGCGGTTTCCGCTCTGCGGTCAAGGGAGACTCCAAGTATTCACCTGACAGCGCCCACATTATCATCACCAACCAGAACAAGACTCTGAATCAGCACTGGCTTGCGGTGAACTCAAAGAAAAAAGGGGTGGAGGTTACGCCCTCAGGACTGCAATACAAGGTAATCACAGCTGGCACCGGAGCCCTTCCCAAGGAGACAGACAAGGTGAAAGTCAACTACGAGGGAAAGCTCATCAACGGCACAATGTTTGACAGCAGCTACCAACGCGGAAAACCAGCCGAGTTCCTTGTCAACGGAGTCATCAAAGGATGGATTGAAGCTCTGACCATGATGCCCGTTGGGTCCAAGTGGGAATTATATATACCCTATAACCTGGCGTACGGAGAGAGAGGCAACAGCAATATCCCCGGATATTCCACTCTTATTTTTACCGTCGAACTGATAGAAATAGTAAAATAACAAGGTCAAACGAACTATAAATAAGCAAAAAGACACCAAAAATGCCATTTGGTGTCTTTTTTTATGGTCAAAAGCTTTGGATTAGTGGAAAAATGCCTACCTTTGCCTTGCAAATCAACACCAAACCTAATAACATGGAGAAAATTGATAGCTTAGACAAGAAAATTCTTGAAATTATTACAAACAATGCACGAATCCCGTTCAAGGACGTTGCTGCAGAGTGCGGGGTAAGCCGCGCTGCTATTCACCAACGAGTACAAAGGCTGGTGGATATAGGTGTAATCATTGGCTCTGGATATAACGTAAACCCCAATATGCTGGGCTACAACACTTGCACTTACGTGGGAATCACACTCGAACGCGGTTCCATGTACAAAAGGGTTGTGGGGGAATTTGAGAAAATTCCAGAGATAGTGGAATGCCACTTCACCACTGGCCCCTACACCATGCTAATAAAATTGTATGCACGCGACAATGCCCACCTGATGGAGCTCCTCAACAACAGACTGCAGGAGATAGAGGGTGTCATATCTACAGAAACGCTTATATCGCTGAAACAAAGCATAAAAAAGGAAGTCCCCATCGGCCTGAATGAAGCGGATGCAGCTGCAATAAGAGCTCTGACAGCGCGGAAGGCCGGGATAATTCTTGAAGACGATTAAACTCATGCACGAATTCAACTGGAACGCCTGCTACGACCGTATGCACGACTCCGCTCCCAAGAGGAGCATGTCGCCAGTAATAGGAATCACTGGAAACTATGGAACAAAAGGCTGTGAGCTGGCTAAGGGTTACTATTACAGTCTTTTAAAAGCGGGGGCTACACCACTTATTATTCCACCACACACCGAACCGGACGCAATCCGGGCCACTTTGGACAGGATTGACGGTTTATTGCTGTCTGGCGGAGGAGACCTGAATCCGTTGTATATGGGGGAGGAACCTCTCCCTGCATTGGGAAGTGTCAATCACGAGCGTGACTTGGCTGAATTGCTGCTAATTAGGATGGCAGCAGACCGGCAGATCCCTATTCTGGGCATCTGCCGGGGCATACAGATGCTTACAGCGGCACTCGGAGGAGAAGTATATCAGGATATTGCATCCCAACATATTCTACCAGCCAAAGAGAAGCGGATTAAGCATAGCCAGGACCTCGACAGGAGCTGCCCCTCACATACTGTATCTGTTAAGGAAGGGTCATTGCTGTCCAGGATATTCCCTGATACGACAACCTTGGCCGTAAACAGTTTTCATCATCAAGCCGTAAAAGATCCCGGACAGAGGCTGCGCATCTGTGCGACGGCCCCAGACGGCGTAATCGAAGCGGTGGAATCCGCGGAATACAAAAGTATTCTCGGAGTGCAATGGCATCCCGAGGGCTTTATGCTGGCAGGTGACGAGTCGATGAAGCCTCTGTTCCAATGGCTTGCAAATGAAGCAGCCGACTTTGCAGCAGCACGTCATTTCCACGATCGCAATCTCTCGTTGGACAGCCATTGCGATACCCCCATGTTCTTCCACAAGGACATTCATTTTGAGAAAAGAGACCCCAATATTCTCGTTGACCTGCACAAGATGAACGAAGGGCGCCTCGATGCGTCCGTGATGGTTGCATACATACCTCAAGGCCCATGCACACCAGAGGGATATGATGAGGCATTTGCCAAAGCCAACAGCATTTTGGACCAGCTTGAGAAGATGGTGGCAGCAAGCCCCCAGGCAGTTGACTTGGCCAAATCCCCGGCAGATCTTTACCGCCTCAAGAGAGAAGGTCGGAAAGCCATAATGCGGGGCATCGAAAACGGGTATGCGATAGGCGATGATATCGAACATCTGAATCATTTTGCCCAGCGAGGAATAGTCTATATGACGCTCTGCCACAACGGTCACAACGCTATATGCACCTCTGCCCGCCCCTCGTCTTCTGAAGACAAGGGTATAATAAAGCCCTCTGCCCCGGGCATTACCCCGTTCGGGGAGAAAGTCATCAGGGAAATGAATGCCAAGGGAATAATGGTGGACCTGTCCCACGCGAGCGAAGCTTCTTTTTATGATGCGCTTGACATCAGCAAACAACCAATAGTCTGCAGTCACTCGTCGGCACGTGCACTCTGTGACCATCCGAGGAATCTCACTGATGAGCAGATGCAGGCCCTCGCAGCCAAGGACGGCGTTATGCAGGTTACATTCTATGAAGGTTTTCTGCGCACCGACGGAAAGGCCTCAATCCTTGATGCCGTTGCCCACATCAAACACGCAGTGGACATTATGGGGATAGAGCATGTCGGAATAGGGACGGACTTTGACGGCGACGGGGGCGTACCGGGACTGGCTTCAGCATCAGAACTGATCAACCTGACGCGCTATTTGCTGCGTGAGAGTTACTCTGAAAGCGATATCGCGCTGTTGTGGGGCGGTAATTTCCTGAGAGTAATGGAACAAATTCAGAATGTGCGGATTTCCTAACAAAAACCTTACTATGATTTATAAAAAACAAATACATATAACTTTAATTTTTCTCCTTTCTATGGCATGCATGGCTTGTGGAGGACGTTCCACCCAAAAAGGCGGAATATCAGACACTATCGCTCTTGCGGCCGTTCCGAACTTTGATGCTGATTCCGCAATGGCCTACATCGAAACGCAGTGTGCCTTTGGCCCCCGCACTCCTAATAGCGAGGCCCATGAGAAGTGTGCTGACTGGATAGTATCAAAATTTAAGACCTTCGGCACCACCGTAGAAGAGCAGCACACGGACATAAAGGGCTATGACGGCACTCTGTATCACTGCCGTAACATAATTGCACACATCAACCCGGAAGCATCCGACCGCATGGTGATAGGCGCTCATTACGACAGCCGTCAATGGGCTGACAACGACCCAGACCCTGCAAACCATAAAAAGCCCGTTGCGGCCGCAAACGACGGCGCGAGCGGAGTGGCCGTAATGCTGGAGATGGCGCGCTCTATCCAGAATCAGCCCTTCAGCCTTGGGGTAGATTTTGTCTGTTTCGACCTTGAGGATCAGGGCACCCCCCAATGGGCTGAACAAAGTGAGAATGAGGAAGAAGAGGGGCCGTCGGACTTCTGGTGTCTTGGCTCTTATTATTGGTCAGAGCAGGCAGCAGCAATCGACTATCGCCCGCGTGTGGGATTCGTTTTGGACATGGTAGGCGGCCGCGGCACCTCCTTCTCCATCGAGGGCTATTCGCGCCAAGTAGCTATTCCTGTAGTCAATATGGTATGGCATTTGGCCGAGCAGTTAGGCTACGGGCAATATTTCTTACAGAGAGACGGAGGCTACCTCACAGACGACCATATCCCAATGAATATGATAGCGCATATCCCGACGATTGACATTGTACCCTTTTGCCCGGATGCGCGTTCGAATTTTGGAGACACTTGGCACACTGTCAACGACATACCTGAGAATATAGACCCCGCTGTTCTGAAGGCTGTAGGGCAAACCTTGCTGCAATTGCTATATAACGACAACGCAGAATAGCCCTTCGGAGATAATCACCAACTGATATATACAAACCAAATATACTTTAAATGACAATAAACGAGATTCAAGACCAGATTATAGAAGAGTTCACCGAGCTTGACGACTGGATGGACCGCTATCAGCTGCTTATCGACATCGGGCAGGAGCAGGAGCCGCTGCCTGAGCAATACAAAAACGAACAGAACCTCATCGACGGATGCCAAAGCCGCGTTTGGCTTCAGGCAGATATGCAGCCAGATGGAACAATCCTTTTCCGCGCCGAAAGCGACGCACTGATAGTCAAGGGAATTGTGTCCCTCCTCATCCGCGTCCTGTCAGGACAGAGCCCACATGATATCCTCGCCGCCGACCTCTATTTCATCAAGCAGATAGGTCTGCAGGAGCACCTCTCACCCACACGCAGCAATGGCCTGCTGGCCATGTTGCGCCAAATGCGCATGTATGCCCTTGCCTTCCAGGCTAAGGCTGGGAATTGAGAATACTCGGTTCTCATTTACCATTCATCAATGTCTAAATTATGGATACAACACGACAAAGCAAAATCGCTCGCCTAATACAAAAAGAGCTGAGCGATATCTTCCAGCAGCAGACCCGCGCCACACACGGCGTGCTTGTCAGCGTCAGCGTCTGCCGTATCAGCCCGGACCTAAGCATCTGCCGCGCATATCTTAGTGTGTTCCCATCCGAACGCGCCAAGGAGATCGTTGACAATATTAATACCAATATGCGTCAGATACGCTATGAGCTGGGACAGCGCACCCGTCACCAGTTGCGTATTATTCCGGAACTGAAGTTCTTTGTGGACGACAGTCTTGACTATGCTGAGCATATTGACGAACTTCTCTCTCAATAACAACTGTGTTTCCCTTATACATTGCCCGCCGCTATCTTTTTAGCCGCAAGAGCCATCACACCATCAACATTATCTCCGCCATCTCTGTGGTAGGAGTGATTCTGGCTACCACAGCTCTTGTGATTACACTTTCTGTGTTCAATGGCTTCAGCGACCTCGTGGCCAGTCTGTTCACAGCCTTCGACCCCGAACTGAAAGTGTCTCTTTCCGAGGGGAAGACAATAGCGGCTTCTGACAGTGCACTATTACGTTTGCGTTCTCATCCGGACATAGCTACATACACGGAGGTACTGGAAGACCAGGCCCTCATTGTGGGGACAAATCACCAATATGCTGTTACGATAAAGGGCGTCGATGACTCATTCGCAGACCAGGCCGAACTCTCTTCCCTGCTTTATGGCGACGGGGAATTTACTCTTCATGCAGACGTTCTCGAATATGGAGTTTTAGGCATACGTCTGGCCAGCAGCCTTGGCCTTGGCACACGCTATGAGGGTGGGCTCCCTATTTACGCCCCCCGACGTGGCGAGCGCGTAAATATGGCAAACCCCATGCAAAGTTTCAACAGGGACGAGCTTTACTCCCCAGGGGTGGTATTTGCTGTTAATCAGACCAAATATGATGCTCACTACATACTTACCTCCATCCAGTTTGCCCGAAAGCTCTTTGACAAGCCTAATCGTGTGAGCGGGATAGAGTTACGCTTGCGTGATGGAGCCTCTCTGAGACGCGCCCAATCGGACATACAATCACAATTGGGGCCGCGCTTCAAAGTAGAAAACCGCTACGAGCAGCAGGCAGACGTATTCCGCATAATGCAAGTGGAAAAATTCATAGCATATATTTTCCTCACCTTCATACTCCTTGTGGCCAGTTTCAATATCATCGGTTCCCTGTCCATGCTTATGATTGAGAAGAAGGAGAATGTCGCAACTCTACGCGCTCTCGGAGCCTCCGACTCCCAAGTTGCAAATATTTTTCTCGCTGAAGGGTGGCTGATCAGCGGATTAGGAGCAATACTTGGAATTATCATCGGGCTCTTGGCATGCTGGGGCCAGCAGACATTCGGATGGGTCAAGATGGGGCAGAGCTCAGGCTCCTTCCTGATTGAAGCATACCCGGTAAGCATTCATGCTTCAGACATTATTCTGATTTTTGCCACCGTACTTGCTGTTAGCATCGTAGCAGTATGGTGGCCTGTAAGAAGAATGACCCGGAATCTTCTTGCATAATTTATTCTGAGTTTATTTTGCTTTTTGTCTGCATAATGTAGTCTGATTTTTTATATCAAAAGGCCATTATAAGAAAAAAATCACACAAAAGTGAAATTTGTTCACAATTATTTGCACCCATTAAAAAATATATATACTTTTGCAGCACAAAACACCCTAAATGTGTAAAACATTCACCCAAATAACCTAAAAAAGCTATAAAATTCGAGATGAGATCATTGTTACAACACATCAGTAGGAACCTGACTTCAATGTCAGTCAGGGCCCATCGAATCGTTATGGTATTGGCTTTGCTGGCAGCGGTGCAGTCAATATACGCTCAGAGAACCAGCATCAAAGTCACAAGTTTTGAGCCCAACGAAATGGATCAAAGCCATAATACTAGTCGCCAAAAGTCAGACAACAACGGCGACTTGACTGCTCTTGTTATAGTTCATACCAAAGTATCCGGATTCACTTTCTCTGCCGGTTCAGCTTTCTGTGAAACAGACGGGCCGGAACTTGAAAACGACGAGACTCTTTATTTCGTACATGTGTCAAAAGGTACGAAGAAGATGACTATCAAGAATGACAAGTACGGCAAGCCTCTGGATTTTGATTTTACCAACAGACTAAAGTTGATGACATACGACATGTATATTACCACAGGAGATGTTGTGGTTATCAGCAATGATTATGTTGAGAAACAGTGGGTAACTATTGATGTCACCCCAGCCGGCGCTCTGCCTTATGCAATGCTTGAAATCTCTGAAAAGAACGTGAACGAAGACCCGAATCAAACCACCATGCGCACCAGGCCTTTGGATTCTGGCCATTTCCAAGAACAAATGGAGGTAGGCACCTATTGGATAAAGGTGACTGCCGGCGAGGAATATGGAGAATACAACGGAAGACTCGTCGTGAAAGGTAATGAAACAAACAATGTCCCTATAAAACTTGTTCCTCATTACGGATGGCTGAAACTTGATGGTGCGAGTGCTGCTGATAACGTCACAATTTATATTGACCGTAAAGTGCAGCAGAATAAGAGCGGTAGTATCCAGCTGGCTTCCGGTCAGCACGATATTACCATTGTCCGTCCGCTGTATAAAGAATGGAAGGCCAAAATAAACATCTCAGACGGTGAAACCCTGACATACAACCCGCCACTTGAAGCCAACTTTGCTGAGACAACATTTACCGTTACTGACGACCCTGAAGCCGAAATCTACATTGACGGACATTTTGAAGGCAAGGGCACCTGCAAGCGGCCGCTTGAGCCAGGTTCCTATACAATTGAGGCACGCAAAGAGAACCACAAAGAGCGGTCTCGGGTTGTAACCATCACAACAAGGGAGGCAACCACCATCAATTTAGAGGCTCCCGTTCCACTTATGGGCTCTTTAAACATAACATCATCACCAGCAGGAGCAACAATCAAAATCGACGGCAAAGATTACGGAAAGACGCCATGGACTGTTAATACAATCCTGATAGGCAAGCACGTTGTACAATTCTCACATCCCAACTGCAAGACCGTGGCACACGAAGTCACAGTAAGGCAAGGCGAGCAGACAGATTTGAACGTCAACCTTTCATCTATAGGCTCCTTTACTTTTGATACCAATACGGGCTACGGAATACTTTACATCGACGGTAAGTACATGGGCAGTATCCCATATACTTGGGAAGCGACCTCTGGCACCTACGATATTGAGGTATCATCCTATGGATATAAGAAATTCCACAAGAAGAATTATGTGCTCAACATCAACAAGCCAAACGTGATGATTAAGCTGAGACGCCAACTCATCAACAAGGGTGAGTTCTACATAGACCTTGGAGGCTCCGTCGGTGCCCAAAAGGGTATCGCTGCCAACATGGGCTTCTATGCAGGCAACTTCAACATGGAAGCCAATGTTAAGTACTTGCCAAGCCAGAAGAGTGAAGAAATTAAATGGATAGGCAACTCTCTGGATGATAAATCTTTCCAATACAACCCCATGCTTGTAGCAGGCGGCCGAATTGGCTGGGGCATCATCTGCGGTACGCGATTCCGCATCACTCCCCAAGTCGGTGCATATGCTATCATGCTTAAGGAAACAAATCTAACCGAAGGAAGTACTTCAGCAGTAGTTGAGAAAGGATCCTGTGCAACAGTTACTGCGGGAATTCGTTTCATGCTCGGAATCACAAGACACATCGGTCTTGCTGTTGTTCCTGAATATATGTTCCACG
Source organism: Bacteroidaceae bacterium (assembly GCA_024699495.1). Classification (GTDB taxonomy): domain Bacteria; phylum Bacteroidota; class Bacteroidia; order Bacteroidales; family Bacteroidaceae; genus Physcousia. The sequence goes on from JAILPK010000037.1 coordinate 82,544, forward strand.
CTGCTTCATCTCCAGGTTACAAGCTCTTGAGAGAGGTTTCCCCCACAATCAAGGGATGGTCAGAGGGCTTTAATACAAACATGTATCTAACATTCTACTTCTAAAATATTATGCGACATATTAATTATATCATCAATTTGCTAATCTTAGCATTGGTATCTGGCAGCATTTTCACAAGCTGTAAGGATGACTTTGAGGATAACTTCTATACACTACCAGTTCCATATTTATCAGGCACTGAAGGTAACAGCAGCAACACTGGGAATACCAATAGCGGGAATACCAATAGCGGGAATACCAATACTGAAGAAGAAGACCTCGCCTGGGAATCCACCAACAAGGGGCAAAGCAGTAGCGTGTCATATAATGAATATACTATAACTGATGTCAGGGCCGGGGCTGTGCTCACCTTTGAATATTATGTTTCGTCAGAAAGCTACGACTATTTAAATGTGTATATATACCCCTCCGGTAATTCTTACAGTGACACTTACAGAGTACTTCATGTTTCCGGCACAACTTATACAACATTCCGCACATTCTCATATACTTTCTCAGAAGCGGGAGATTATGAAATGCGTGTAGAATATAAGAAAGACAGTAGCGTTGACACTGGTGAGGACAGGGCTGCAGTAAGGAATTTCAACTTTACTAACGGGCCTGAGGAAAGCACCCAGGGGGAAACATCCAGTAACTACGGACAGAATGCTGACGGAACTTATTGGTGGACAAGCCCTGCTACAGACAACGGCCATGTAAGCTGGCACACTTGGAACCTAACCATCAGCAAGGTCGGAGCAACATTGAAATTTGACTATCGCGTTTCTTCTGAGTCAAACTATGACTTCCTAAACGTATATATCTATCCGGCCAGCCAAGAAAGCAGCTATTCATCTTACCGCATCCTACATGAGTCTGGAACTACGTACAGCTATTTCCGCACCTACAACTACACATTCACGGCTACGGGCTCATACATTATGCGGGCAGAGTATAGCAAAGACGGAAGCACCATAGCTGGAGAGGACAAGGCATGGATTCAGAACCTTGGCTTCTTATCATCAAGCAGCGTTAAGGGGGAAACTCCCAAGTATGGCAAAACCAGAATCTCCGAAAGGAACATCTATAAAATCAGCAGGTGATTTCAAACATCAATTTACAAACAATTTTTCAAACCAAATTTAATTAACCCTTAAACAAACCCAAGTTATGAAACACGTATTTTATGCGCTTTTGGCGCTCTTCATGCTCACAAGTGTGAATTCTTACGCCCAGTATGACAAAGCCCTGCGCAAGGCACAGGAGAAAGAATACAAGCAAAAGATGAAGCAGTACAAGAAAGAGAAGTGGACTATCTACGGTAGCGCACACTCGCTCGAAGTAGCTCTTCTCAAGCACTATAAGCAACTGGAGCAGCTGGGAGACAACGGCGTACAGGTTATGGGCGAAGCCAGCAACTTCAAGTCGAAGAACATCGGCAAGCAGGCTGCCATGAACAACGCTTGTGTCACCTATGCCCGCAATGCCGGCAGCACACTCAAGGGCCGCATCGCCACTGACATGATGGGCGACGCTGACGACAGCAGCAAAGAGTTTGACCGCTTCTATGCCGCCTACTCTGCAACCGTAGAGAAGGAGATCAAGGGCGAGATGCGTGAGTCCTTCTCCATAATCCAGACTAATAAGGACGGCACCTTCAACATGCAGGTTTATTACATCGTGGATGAAGAAGCTGCTTCCAAGGCTCGCGTGAGAGCTCTCAACAATGCTCTGCAGGAGAGTCAGGCTGCTCAGAAGTATGCTGACAAAATCAAGAACTTTGTGGAAGAAGGCGTAGTTCAGGAATAATAAAGCCAGATTCCCGAATCTTTAACTGAACACCCTCTCCCCGTTCGCGGGGGGAGGGCCGTTAGGAAACAAAAGCAATGTATCATAATAACTAATACTAATTAATGTATATGTATAAACCTACAAGCACCATGAAAGTATTACAAAATAACAATGCCTTTTCCAAGGCCTACTTCCATCGCGTTGGAAAGCTTTTGTTCCTAAGCCTACTCTTACCCCTGACCCTGAACGTTAATGCACAAAGCTGGGAACAGGTCAAGGTCAGTCCCGATTATCTCATTGGCGAAGGGACAGCTTCCACATTGGAAGAGGCTGACAAGATGGCTCTGGCTGATCTGGCCAGCCGCATCAGCGTCAGCGTGTCCAATCAGTGGGACAGTCACGAGCTGGAGCAGAATATAAACGGCAATGTGGATTCCAAAACTGTTATGAGTTCGCTCATAAGCAGCTACTCAAGCGCTACCATCAGCAACACAGAGAAGATTATCCTCAGCCATGAGCCCAACGCACATGTGGGACGCTATATCCGCAAATCAGAACTGAGCAAGCTGTTTGAGCAGCGCCGGGACAAGATTGCCGAGTATGTTGACGGAGCCGAGCGCGCGGTGGAGAAAGGTAAGATCGACGAGGCAATGCGCCAATATTACTGGGCTTTGGCTCTGACGAAGTCCATGCAATACCCCAACAAGGAAAAATACAACGGCCATGTCCTTACCTCCTGGCTCATCGAGCAGATGAACGATGTGATGAACGACATCCGCATTTCTGTCATCGCCCGCGAGGATGACCACGCAGACCTGGCCTTCATGTACAAAGGGAAGCCTGTGAATTCCCTGGATTTCACCTATTATGACAGCGGATGGAGTAATATCTGCAGTGCTCTCGACGGACGAGGCAGTATAGATATTGACCCGAGCGATGAAGCACAGTCGTTCCAGATACGTATCGAGTATAAATATGAGAATCAGGCATCACTTGACCCGGAAGTAAAAGCTGTCATGAAACTGATGAAGTCGAAGGACTTGCCCAAGGCTGTCATGACTGTCAAATGCCCCTCGTCAGTAGCCACTGCTGTCGCTGCCGCATCAAGTGCCACAGCGCAGGCAGCTGCGCAGGCAGCTGCTGCAGCACAAATTGAAGGTGCTCCTGTTGCTCCTACCGAGGCTGAAATGGATGTCACTAACCCACAAAACACATTTACCGAGGTGCGCCCGCACAACTACAAACCGGTGAAACAGATGGAGGCTGACGATGCAGCCCCGTATCTGTCGGTTGTAAGCAAGGTGGAGAAAGCAATCCGCTCAAAGAACTATGCCAGCGCCAAGGAATATTTCACTGGGAACGGTTGGAGTGTGTTCCGCCGACTTGTACAATATGGGCGCGGACGTATGTCTGGCACCCCGCAATACAACTTTACGCAGTTGGACGACGAGGTCTTCGTGCGCGGCATGCAGATGAACTTCTCTTTCGCTCATGGTGCCCGCCGCAATTTCATGGAGGACGTGGTCTTCACGATGAACAGCGAATGTCTGATTGACAACGTCACCTTCGGTCTCGGAAAAACAGCCGAGAACGATATCCTTACGCGTGGAGCATGGCCCGAGCGTACGCGTCTCGTCATACAGAACTTCATGGAAAACTATAAGACCGCCTACGCTCTGAAGCGCTTGGATTATCTGCGTAACATCTTCGACAAGCACGCCCTGATTATTGTAGGTAACGTAGTAAAACAGCCGACTGGCCGTCTGGCTGACCAAAACAAGAGGTTCACAGACAACAACGAGATTATAAAATACAACCAATATACCAAAGAGGAATTCATGGCCAAGCTGCAGAAGAGTTTCGATAGCAAGGAGTATATCAACTTACGCTTCAATGACAATATCATCAAGAAAGCTTCCAAGGGCGGTGAGATCTATGGTATAGAACTCTCACAGGACTATTACTCCAACAACTATAGTGACCACGGCTATCTCTTCCTTATGGTTGACATGAATGACCCGCAGAACCCGCTCATCAAAGTTCGAACATGGCAGCCTGAACGCGACCCCCAATTCGGCGTCTATAGCCTTGATGACTTCCCCATCCGATAAGGTGACTGAGCAAGAGACTATTCTCTGCTGCAGCCATATAAACCTATTCACATTAATCCCTGACCATGAACAATCGACTTTTCTTTATATTTCTGGCTCTCCTGCCGTTTTGCGGACTGAGCGCCCAGGATGAAGATGATGACTTTCAGGCATTCCGTCGCCAGCAACTGCAGGAGATGGATGATTTTCGCAGTGATATGTTTGCTGAGTTCTCGAAATTCCGCCGCGAGGCTCTGACGGGATTTGCCAACTACCTGGAACATAAGTGGGAACCATATCAGGTGGAGCCCAAACGCCTGCGTCCGCGAGAGGACAAGCCGGTGACGCCTCCAATGATGCCGAAAAAAGACAAGATTCTGCCTACCAAACCAATCAAGGTACCTGGTAAAGTAGAACCGGTAACCATCCCAAAGGTGGAACCAAAACCCAATATTCCCCCCACACCCAGCACTCCTCCGGCAAAACCGAGCACGCCGACTCTACCCAATATTCCGAACACACCGACCAAGCCTACAATAACCCCCGCCCCCACCCCGGCACCATACGTAAGACAGAAATTCAATGTCTATGGCACCTCGATGCAAGTCATTGCCACATCAGACATGAGGATTTCCTTAAGTGGGGTTAATGAGCATCAGGTAGCTTCTGCCCTGCGCACCTTGGCTGATGACAAATATACCCCGCTTGTAACTGATCTGGCCGGAGCCAGCAAGAGCTACAATCTGAATGGTTGGGCTGTCTATCAGCTTGTGACCCAAGTTGCAGAACGTCTGCAGGGAAAGGATGATGCAAACGGCTGTGCGCTCATGACCGCCTTCTTGCTGAATCAACTCGGTTACGACACCAAACTGGCATATATGGGAAACCGCCTGCTGCCTCTGGTAAGCATGGGCATGGATATGGTGGGATATACCTATATCAAGATGGGTGGCAAAGAATACTATATCATGGCGAAGAATCTGCCCGCAAACACTTCTATCTTTACATATCGTAAAAATATGGAGGGGGCGACGCGTGACATTGATATCAGCAACCCGGCTTCCATGAAACTCTCCACTCAGTGGTCACCATCCACCAGCCATGCAGCACTCTCATTCCCAATGGCTTCGATGCAAGGCAGCGTGAACACTAATCTTATAGAGTATTACAAGTCCATTCCCGTTCTGGCTGGCTACCCCTGGCCATTCATCGCCAGACAGCCGATGAGCGAGCGTCTGCAAGAAGAGCTGCTCCCGCCTCTGAAGCGCGCGATTGCAGGGAAAAACGAGTATGATGCCGTAGCCATCCTGATGAATTTCATGCATTACGGCTTCAAGTACAAGACAGATGACGATCAGTTTGGATATGAAAAGCCCTTCTATTTCGAGGAGAATTTCTATTATCCGTTTAACGACTGCGAAGACCGAGCTATTCTATTCTCCTATCTCGTACGCAATCTCGTCGGACTTGATGCCGCCTTGATCTACGCCCCGGGACATCTGTGGGCAGCTGTCTGCTTCAAGCAAAACGTAAATGGTGATTATGTCGAGGCCGAAGGTAAGCGCTTCGTAATGTGCGACCCGACATTTATCGGCTCATCACCAGGTATGTGTGCAAGCAAATACAAAGGCCTCACCTACAAGGTATTCCCCATTCCTGCGCGTTAATCTGCTCCTCCGGCAGACGGCTGCATTTGGAGGGCTGAACAGCAAACCAATGACCTTCCGATACATAATTTATGGCATTTGAAGGCAAAAAGTGACGCAAGCAAATACATCAAGGTCTAGTCACAAATACATCAAGGTGTAATCACAAATACACCTTGATGTATTTGGTTGTGTCCCTCGATGTATTTTACTCCATTGTTCAATGTATTGTTCCCTCACTTAAAATGTGATTATAGGCGCCACTTAATGGACAGAGCGACATGCCCGGTTACACTGTAAGAAGCGACTTTCAGTACACAGATGTCAACCATATAAGACAAGTCTTGTTTCCCTGAATCACTGAGCCTCGAACCAGAGTGCCTAATACTTCAAGACTTATTTACCAAAGACTTCGGCGATAAGTTAACGCACATCGGGATTCAGAGCACAGAAGGTATGGAGCAGAAATTGATAATCTGACAGCAAACAGGAAATAATAATCCCCCGCCATAATGATAGTTGGCGAGGGATAGCTATTTTTGCCCGTTCTGATAATGAGGCCCGGCTGAAACTCTGCGGAGAGGATCTGCTCAGCTGCGTTGTGTATCCATCTGGAGTGTTTACGCATACCTTGCAGCGTCGAGGCCTACACTTTCGGGGTGATTATTTTACATATTCGCTCCAGTCGGTCAGGCGCATGTCGCCCTTGCGGATATAAGTGTCGTGCATTGCAAAGGCAGCGCTCAGGCAATGGTGAGTGTGTCCGCCGAAACGCTCTGCAAGACGCAGATAGTCACGCAGAAGAGGACGATAGTCGGGGTGAGCAACCTTGATCAGTTCTTCAGCCTTCTCCATAGCGCACTTGCCACGCAAGTCTGCTACGCCATACTCTGTGATAACGGCATCAACGAAGTGGCTGGTGTGGTCAATGTGGCTGGCAAACGGAACGATGCTTGAGATAGCCCCTCCCTTGGTAGTAGAACCGCAGGTGAATATGCTCATGTAAGCATTGCAGGTGAAGTCTGCCGAGCCACCTATGCCGTTCATCATTTTTGTTCCGCATATCTTGGTGCTGTTCACATGACCATAGATATCAGCCTCAATAGCTGTGTTCAATGCGCATACTCCAATGCGGGCGATGACCTCGGGGTTATTTGAGATCTCTGACGGGCGTAGCACCAGCTTGTCCTTGAAGAAATCAATATCGTCATATATGCCCTTCAGACACTCGTTGGTCACGGTGAGTGAGCAGCAAGAAGCGGAGAGCACACGCCCGTCGCGCATCAGCTGCACAGGAGCATCCTGCAGCACCTCGGTGAAGATGTTAAAGTTAGGCACGTCGGAAGAATGGCCGAGAGCGCCCAGCACAGCATTTGCGCCGCTGCCTACGCCGCTCTGAAGATTCAGGAAAGAAGCCGGGATAGTGCCGTTTTTCATATTTGCCACGAGGAAGTCTGCCACATTCTGTCCGATCTGTGTTGTGATAGGATCCGGATCCTTAAATGAGCGGGCCTCATCAGGTATATCACACTCTACGACACCGATAATACGGTCGGCATCCACCTCAATATATGGTTTACCGATGCGGTCGGTCGGGTGCATAATCTGAACCGGGGTGCGGTTGGGGTGATATTCGATCTCATAAACATCGTGGATACCCTTGAACCCCTTGCTGTGGAATGCATTCAGCTCAATGAAAATGCCACGTTCAGCCATGCGGCAGGCTGTGGGGCTGATGCCTCCGGCTGCAGTGAGGAATATGCGGGCTTTCGAACCGACCAGCTCCACGTCGCAAGCTTCAATGATAGCCCAATCCACCTTGCCCAGATAGCCTTGGCGCATCTGAGTAGCCATGTTGGACAGATTCAGGTCGGAGTAGCGAATCTCGTTCTGATTCACGTGTTTGCGGAAATCAGGATTGGTGGTATAAGGAGCACGGAAGCCGATGGCCTGCTCGTTTGCCAGCATGCCGTCACAGCTTTGTCCTGTGCTGGCCCCGGTGAATATATTTACTTTGAAAGGCTGTCCTGCCTCATGGATTGCGTGAGCCCTTTGTGCCAGTTCGGCAGTGATTGCTTTTGGAACACCAGCAGGTGTGAAGCCGGAGAGGGCTAAGGTCTGTTCATTCTCAATTTGGGCAGCAGCCTCGGCTGCTGTGATTCTACGTAAACTCATATTTTAATGTTTTTGTGTAAATGCGGGCGCAAAATTACAAATAAATTGCCGACTGCGAGCCCTTTTCCACGAATTAATTGTACCTTTGCACGCAAAAGAGACAAAAAATGGCAGAAATAACACCAATGATGAGGCAGTTCTTCGACTTGAAAGCGAAGCATCCAGATGCCATTCTGCTTTTCAGGTGCGGAGATTTCTATGAGACTTATGCCAATGATGCTGTTGAGGCAGCAGGAATTCTTGGCATAACCCTCACTAAGCGCAACAACGGCAAGGAAAACGAAAGCACTGCGATGGCAGGATTTCCTCACCATGCGCTTGACACCTATCTGCCCAAGCTCGTCCGTGCCGGCCGCCGCGTAGCTATCTGCGACCAGCTTGAAGACCCTAAGATGACCAAGAAACTGGTTAAGCGAGGAATTACCGAGTTGGTAACTCCCGGTGTAGCCATGACTGATACTGTATTGACCTACAAGGAAAACAATTTCCTGGCCGCTGTGCATTTTGCCAAGGAAGACAGCATCGGTATTAGTTTCCTCGACATCTCTACCGGGGAATGGTTTGTGGCTGAAGGGACCGGCGAATATGTGGCAAAACTGATGGGCAATTTCCAGCCGAAGGAGGTTCTCTACGAGCGTGGCAGAAAGGGCCTTTTCGAAGGCTGCTTCGGCACGAAGCACGTAACCTTCGAACTCGACGACTGGGTATTTACCCTTCAGACAGCCACCGATCGCCTCACGCGTCATTTTGGCGTACGCAACCTCAAGGGCTTCGGTATAGACAACCTGAAAAAAGGCATCGTGGCTGCCGGAGCGATTCTCCAGTATGTGGAACTTACCGGCCACTCACGGCTAGGGCATATAACACATATAAGCCGCATAGAAGAAGAAAAATATGTCCGTCTCGACCCCTTCACTGTCAGAAACCTCGAACTGCTGCACCCGATGAACCCTGACGGGCGCAGTCTGCTTGACATCATTGACAGGACTGTCACTCCGATGGGAGCGCGCTTGCTCGGACGCTGGATTCTTTTTCCGCTACGCAATGTCGAAGAGATAAACCAGAGGCTTGATGTGGTAGAATATTTCTTCCGCCATCCAGACTTCCGCGATTTGATTAGTGAGCAACTCCGGTTGGTTGGCGATTTGGAACGCATCACATCCAAGGTCAACACACTGCGGGCCACTCCGCGCGATTTGGTAGCTCTCAGCGCAGCCCTTCGAGCCCTGCAGCCAGTTCGCGAGGCCTGTTTGACTTCTGGAGACACGACCCTGCACTCATTTGGCGAAGGCCTCGACCCATGCGTGGAAATCCGCGACCATATATCCCGCAGCATCCAGCCCGACCCGCCGCTTCAGGTACAGAGAGGCAATGTCATAGCCTCGGGTGTGAGTGAAGAGCTGGACGAACTCCGCCACATGGCATACAGCGGCAAAGACTATCTCACCCAACTGCAGCAGCGAGAGGCCGAAGAGACAGGCATAAGCAGCCTGAAGATAGGTTTTAACAACGTATTTGGCTATTATCTGGAAGTCCGCAACACCTTCCGCGACCGGGTTCCGGAGAATTGGATTCGCAAGCAGACACTTACCCAGGCCGAGAGATATATCACACCCGAACTGAAAGAATACGAAGAGAAGATTCTCGGAGCAGAAGAGAAGATTCAGGCACTTGAAGCACAGCTGTTTGCGGAAATCGTAAACCGCGCAGCGCGATTCACTGCCCAGTTCCAGAAGAATGCGACTCTGGTGGCACAACTGGACTGCCTTCTCTCTTTTGCCCTTGCCGCCTCGGAACACCGCTACCAACGTCCGGTAGTTAATGAGAGCACCGCTTTGAACATTCACGGAGGGCGCCACCCTGTCATCGAATGTCAATTGCCGCCGGGTGAGACCTATGTGGCAAATGACGTAAGTCTTGACACCGAAGGACAGCAGATACTTATTATTACGGGACCTAACATGGCGGGTAAGAGCGCCTTGCTCCGGCAGACTGCGCTCATCACCCTGATGGCCCAAATGGGTTCTTTTGTGCCTGCAGAGAGCGCTAATGTCGGCATTGTAGATAAGATATTCACGCGTGTCGGAGCCAGCGATAACATATCCATGGGTGAATCTACATTCATGGTTGAGATGAGCGAAGCCGCCAACATCTTGAATAACCTCAGCAACCGCAGTCTGGTCCTCTTCGACGAACTGGGCCGGGGAACATCAACCTACGACGGAATATCCATAGCATGGTCAATCGTGGAGTACATCCACGAAAATCCCAACCATCACCCACGCACGCTCTTCGCCACCCACTATCACGAGCTCAATGAGATGGCTAAGCGCTTCACCCGCATACGCAACTTCAATGTCAGCGTGCGGGAAGTGCGGGGTAAGGTGATTTTTCTGCGGAAGCTGGAACCCGGAGGCTCGGAACATTCATTCGGCATCCATGTGGCCCGCCTGGCCGGAATGCCCGACAATATAGTCCGGCGTGCTGACACAATACTTCATCAGCTGGAAACCGACTCGGCCCGTGATGGGCTCGGGGCCGGCCCGAGTGTTGCCAACCTGCCGTCGACAGAGCAGATGCAGCTCAACCTCTTTCAACTTGACGACCCCGTTCTTTCGCAGATCCGGGACGAAATCCTCAACTTGGACATTAATGCACTCACCCCCATTGATGCCCTCAATAAGCTGGATAGTATAAAAAGGATAATCAAAGGCAGATAAAGCCATTTTTCTACATTATTATCTTATCTATGGGGTAATTACTTGCATTAACTGATTTATGAGCATTAAGGATAAAACTACCATCTCCACGCATTCTAATCCTAATCCGGGTGCCGGAAATCGCGGAGAGGAGGCTGGCCAACGGTCCGTAATAGGAATCGGTGAGACCGTTCTTGATATTATCTTCCAGGGGAATAAGCCTGTGGATGCAGTGCCTGGCGGCAGTTGCTTCAACTCAATAATTTCGCTTTCCCGAACCGGAATAAAGACACAATTTATCAGTGAGACAGCCAACGACCGGGTTGGAGGCCTCACAATGGACTTCCTTGCAAAAAACGGAGTTGACAGTTCGCTGGTCAATGTCCGCGACGATATAAAATCGCCATTGTCACTTGCCTTTCTCAACGAGCGCAATGATGCTGAATATGTCTTCTACAAAGACCATTCCGCATCGCGGTTGTCACGTCTGCGCCCCACTGTCCGGCCCAATGACATTGTACTCTTCAGTTCTTATTTCGCCTTGAATCCTGCTATTCGCGCCGAAGTGTCCGACTTCCTCCATTATGCCAAAGACCAGGGCGCCATTCTTTACTATGACGTAAATTTCCGCTCCTCCCATGCGGCAGAGAGAGACGCTCTCCTTGAAAATATGGAGGAGAATTTCCGGCTGGCAGATATTCTGCGTGGCAGCGATGAGGACTTCCGCGTCATTTTTGGAATTGAAGGCATAGAAGAGGTCTTCCGTAAGCACCTCGCCGCTTCGCTGTTCTCCTACGGACATGCAGCAACTTTCATCTACACCCGCGGACCACAGCCGGTTCAGGTAATTGTGGCCAACCCACCTTCAGCCGACATGAAGACCGATGCCATGCCATCTGTATTCAAATGCTACGAAGCCCCCTCGAGCGTGTCAGCAACCAGCTTCACCCCGGTTAGCACAATCGGCGCCGGCGACAACTTCAATGCAGGCTTTGCCTACGGTCTGATTCGCGAAGGCATAACCCGCGAACAAATACATGCGAGCCTCAACGAGACCCAGATATGCCGCCTCATCCACTATGCCGAGCAATTCGCCATAGCCTGCTGCAGCAGTATCTACAATTATGTGCCCGAAGGCTTTCTGCCGAACGACTAAACCCGAATTGACCGACAACAAGTGACACTATATTCTGAGCTTAATCCCAATGGCCGAATTGGGTTTAAACGCTTAAACATCACAAAAACCAATACTAAAGTGTGAAAGTTTGTGTAAGTAAACGTTTTTTAGGCTCTTTGGTTTCGCCGTATGAAATGAAAAATGTAATTTTGCGCCGAAAAAGCAATAAGCGACCAATTCACTTATAATATAACAAACTTCTAAAACATAAGAAATGGCAAAATTAGATTTAACCAAGTATGGCATCACTGGCTCTACAGTGATTGCTCACAACCCCTCTTATGAGTTCCTTTTCAAGGAAGAAACCAAGGCTGGTCTCGAAGGCTTTGACAAAGGTCAGGTAACCGAGCTCGGCGCCGTAAACGTCATGACAGGTATCTACACTGGACGCTCACCTAAGGACAAATACATCGTTGACGATGCACAGAGCCATGACAAGGTTTGGTGGACCACAGAGGGCTACAAGAACGACAACCACCCCATGACCGAAGAAGTATGGGCTAAGGTTAAGGAAATCGCCATCAAAGAGCTTTGCAACAAGGAGCTGTACGTAGTTGATGCCTTCTGCGGCGCCAACGAAGGCACACATCTTGCTGTCCGCTTCATCATGGAGGTGGCTTGGCAAGCTCATTTCATCAAGAATATGTTCATCCAGCCTACAGAGAAAGAGCTGGAGAACTTCGAGCCTAACTTCGTCATCTACAACGCATCCAAGGCTAAGGTTGAAAACTACAAGGAGCTCGGTCTGAACAGCGAGACTTGCGTAGCCTTCAACACCACCAGCCGCGAGCAGTGCATCATCAACACTTGGTATGGCGGTGAGATGAAGAAGGGTATGTTCTCCATGCAGAACTACTATCTGCCTCTCCAGGGTATTGCCAGCATGCACTGCTCAGCTAATACCGACATGGAAGGTAAGAACACTGCTATCTTCTTTGGTCTCTCGGGAACCGGTAAGACCACCCTCTCCACTGACCCGAAGCGTCTGCTCATCGGCGACGACGAGCACGGATGGGACGACGAAGGCGTGTTCAATCTCGAAGGCGGCTGCTATGCCAAGGTCATCAACCTGAGCAAAGAGAATGAGCCTGACATCTATGGAGCCATCAAGCGCGACGCTCTTCTTGAGAACGTTACTGTAGCTGCTGACGGCACCATCGACTTCGCAGACAAGAGCACCACTGAGAACACCCGCGTTAGCTATCCTATCGAGCACATCGAGAAGATTGTGAAGAAGGTAAACGGCAAGAGCGCAGGCCCAGATGCCAAGAATGTAATCTTCCTCAGCGCTGACGCTTTCGGCGTTCTGCCTCCTGTAAGCATCCTCACCCCCGAGCAGACCAAGTACTACTTCCTGAGCGGATTCACCGCTAAGCTGGCTGGCACCGAGCGCGGAATCACCGAACCGACTCCTACCTTCAGCGCCTGCTTCGGTCAGGCATTCCTCGAGTTGCATCCTACCAAGTATGCTGAGGAACTCGTTCGCAAGATGGAGAAGAGCGGTGCAAAGGCTTATCTGGTCAACACCGGTTGGAACGGCACTGGCAAGCGCATCAGCATTCCTGATACCCGCGGTATCATCGACGCTATCCTCGACGGAAGCATCCTGAAGGCTGAAACCAAGAAGATCCCTTACTTCGACTTCGAGGTTCCGACATCTCTGCCCAACGTGAATCCTGCTATCCTCGATCCTCGCGACACATACGCTGAGGCCAGCATTTGGGAGGAGAAGGCTAAGGATCTCGCTGCCCGCTTCATCAAGAACTTCGGCAAATACACCACCAACGAAGCCGGTAAGGCTCTCGTAGCTGCTGGTCCAAAGCTCTAAACAGCAAAGGCGGACAATAAAATTATCGTTCACAGATAAAGAAAGAGCCGTGGCTAAAATATAGCCGCGGTTCTTTGTTTTCATTGTGTTGCCGGGCGCTTATAATTTATAGCCGGCCACAAAGAGAAGACCATTGTGGCAGAGAGCCGGATGGCATCGCTCTGTCCTTGCAGCTCAAACAACTGAAGATAAATTTTTGCGTGAGAGGACTTCTTTATCAGATATTACTGCTGTCTGGTAAAAATCTGGCCAACAATCTTAACATGTTGCTTATTGGAAAGGGAGTTTGGGGAAAGGAAAGACGGGGAAAGGGGAAGCGCCGTCGAATTTCGGCATTTCAATAATCTGCGGCTCCTGAATATGCGGCTCCCAACCTCTGTCGAACCGGTCTATATTGCGGTCGAGGAAAGCCAGGCGGTTGGCAATCCATTTCTTCAGCACCTTTATCTCTTCCTTATAAGAACTGACCCTATAAGCCATAAACCAACTGATGGCATCGCCGCCGAACCCCTGCGTCATATCATATCCGCCGCCCATAGGCTGAAAGCCGCCAAAGGGGGTGAATGGGGTTATCTGTCTGACTGAATCTTCCTGCGCCTGTGCTCCTCCCGCCATCGGATAGTAACCAGGATAGTTAAAGGCATAGGGGCTGGGGATGGGAAATCCGCCCTGCGGAAACATCGGGAAGCCATAGCCTGGCTTCATCAGTATTGCATCGTGCGGATATTTCGTTGTTGCTTTTGGAGCCTTTAATGAATGCTTCTTTCCCTGCTGAATCTTCTTATCGGACACAAGTAATTCAGGATATGTTTTCAGATGATGCTCAATGTATGGAGCCAGCAGCTTGGCATGGCGATCTATATAACTATTGATAGAAGAGTTGCTCAAAACGCCCTTTCGCAAAGCTTTGTACCTCACCTTCACAGCCCTGCGGAATGCCGGGTCCTGCAACAGCCGTTGCCACATGGCCGGGGTGGGCTGTGTGTTTCCTCCCTCAAAGCACCAAGCTTCCGGGTTGTCTGCATTGCAGAAATTACATATCCCATAAGCCAGATTATAGTCCCATACTGGACCGGCTACAAGCAGACCGCCGCTCCCGTCGGGGTTCCTGTTCTCTTTATAAAAATAGGCACTCCGCTTATATCCGTCGGCATTCAGACTCAGTTCGGTATGGATAAAGTAGTCAACAAACGAAGGCACATCAATAAGATGGGCATAGCCCCGCTTCGGGTCGGCAAAATAATCAGACTGTATTGTTAGCTCCACAGAATCTACATACTGCTCGATGTATGCCAGTTGCTCTGGTTGTATCCTCTTTTTCTTGGGATAAATACAAGACCATGTAATTTGGCTCGTCACAATTCCTTCACCAATGCCAGGAACCTTGGATGGGAATATGGCATCATCTTCGTCATAGGTGTCTATTCGCAAGATATATCCTCCCGTCAAGTCGTGCTTTGAGAGGTTCTTCTTCTTCATCTTTGCAATATTCACGCGGTTGGCGTCCCGTTTGATGGACTCCGAAAGTATATATATTCCGCGGTATTCTCCGTCCAACGTTAGCTCTACCATCCTTGTGCGTGGAGCCCAATGCCCCATTTCTCTCCACAGATGAAAAGCCAGCGGGTCGCGCACGGCGGACACATCATTGTATGGCGCCAGCAGAACCCAGTCGCTGTGTGAAGGCATCCCGAAAAGCGGAACGTCGATGTCATGGCCGTAATCGTCCCGGAGCTCGATTGTATATTTCTTCTGATTAAATGACAGAGAACTGTTGCCACGCAGCTTGATGCCAATAGGCCCGTCAAAATTTCCGGCACTCATGTGAGCAGGCATCTTGGTCTGGGCGTTAAGCGGAGTCTCCGTAGTAATAATTATCTGCCCCAGGGTGTCAGCATCGTATCTTTCCCGTTGCGCTTTCCCGGAGAAGGCAGCGAGAGAAAGAAGAACAGTTATTAAGACATGACTCCTCATTGTTGTCTTATTATATATATGGTAAGAGTGCTAAATGCAGGAATGGCCAAACAGAGTTTTGGTTATCACGCGGACCATATTATCTGCCCGTTTGACATCACGTTCTGTCGTCAGCCACTTGCCTGAATATTGCGCGCCATTCTTACATTAGGGAATCAGCAGTTATGCTGCCACACACAATAGCCTGCATTAGGGCTATCCTTTCCAAATCGTATTGTTTTAATGGTTTTCTGCCGCAAAGATAGGGCTATTATTCAAAACAGCCCTATCTTTTAACATAAATAACAGTTCAGAATTTTCGATTACTTCATAATCTGAAGCACCCGGTCGGGGATGAAACAGTCGTACCAATCGATGAAGAGCCAGATGCTGTAGCTGAGTGCATAAACACTTCGACAAACCAATATCCAGGAATCTTCCTCTTCGTCAACATAGAAACATGGGCCACCATCCACAGCTTCATCGCGCCGCACGGCTAATCCGGGAGGAACTCACATGCGTTACCTTATTGTTCAGCTACCTGTAGCGATGCGATAAGCCAGGGCAGCCATCTGCAATGAGATATAGGCTTCGGTCTTCTTATCTAAAGCCTGCTGGAACAGGAGCTGCGCTTCCAACAGGTCGGACATGGTAGCCGTGCCTGCCTTGTATGTATTTCTATGCAGACGCAAATTCTCCTCTGCCTGAGTCTCACTCCGCTCTGCCAAAGCCAACTGGCTCTCTGCCTCAACAACATCGTTCCAAGCCTTCTGCATCTGTATTTTCAGCAGTTCGGAGTTATTGGTAAGCTGTTCCTGTGCTTCCTGCTCGGCAATACGCTTGCGGCGGATTGCATGGCTTCCGCCCCACCAATCGGATATGGGCACGTTCACGGTGGCGTAAACCATAGCGAAATGTCGGTCACATTCCATCAGATTATGGTAATTATACCCAGCGCCCACAGCCAGCGAGGGCAGGTTCTTGCCTACCTCCATCTTCCGCTGTAAAGCAGTTACCTGAACATTTTTCTCCATAAGCTGATACTCTGATGTGTTCAGAAGAGCCTGTTCGTGGTCCACGGGAGTGACCTCCAACGCATTATGGTCATAGGTGATGGAGAAGGTGGTGTCGCGCAAGCCGCAATACTGTGCCAAAAGAAGCTTTATGAGCGAACGTCCGTTGGAGAGTTTCAGATATTGGCTCTCTATCTCGTTCTGACGCAACTGAACCTGCAGCAAATCATTTCGCAGGGCAACACCGGCCTTTACCGCAGCCTTCACATCCCCTTCAAGACTCTTCAGCATCTCACTGACAGCATTCAGAGTTCGTGTCTTTTCTTCCAGTGAAACCAGTTGCCAAAAGGTCTGCTCCACTTGCTCCACGACATCATTTTCCGCTATCTTCACTTGGAGCTGACTGGCCTCTTCACCGACTTTGGCCAGTTTGTTGCCGTTAACAATCTGCCCGCCGGCAAATATAGGTTGCATGGCAGAGATGCTGGCAATAGTGCCGTTTTTCATCATTGTCATCGCCATTGGGGTTGACAAGGCGGCAAGAGCTTCTGCAGGCAGGCTTGCAGCCATCATAGCACCCATTTCCGGAGATATAAATTCCTGAGGATCAATGTCCATTTTGGCCATCGGCCGATTTGCATTGAACCATGCACCAGTAGCGCTTACCGAAGGGAAGAACTTTGTAAAAGTCTCCCTATGCTGTTCCTTTGCTGCATCTACATGAAGACGCGCCTGCCGCAGTGTGAAGTTAGTGGCGAGTGCAGAGTCACGCAATTGTGTTATGGTAAGAGAATGTTCTGCAGCTGAGACAGTGGCGTTAGCACACAATGCACAACAAGCTATGCAGAGCATCTTTCGGAATAGATATGACATATTACGCATTTTGCTTTGTTACTTTTTAAGGCTTAGTTTCCAATAGACCACGGGGAGGATTGTGACGACAAGAATCAAAGTGCCGATTCCACCTGCAAAAATAGTTACTCCCACGGGCATCCAAAACGACGAACCTGCTATAATCATTGGAATAACGCCGACGGCCGTTGTTGCTGTCGTCAGGAATATAGGCACCATACGGCGGTGACCGGCATCGTAGGCAGCCTCCTCGACAGCCTGGTTATATCGGTATCTGTATGCATTGCGGGCCTCCTCGGAATTGGCTTCCGCATCTTGTGGCGACGGTAGCGGGTGATCATCATGGAACCGTTTCATGACGCCGTCTGCATGTTCGAAGATAAGTATCTCGTTACGCATGATTATACCCATTAGGGTTACAAGCCCGAATATACTGGTTAATCCTATGGTACGATTCATAATTCCGAGACCAATCAGAGCTCCCGGAACCATCAGTCCCAAAGCAGCCATGCAAAGGAAGGTGATGCCGAAACGCTTGAAATTAAAGAGAATGAAGAAGAAAATGATAATCATTGCGATGAGGATGCCATTGATAATCATTGGCAACTGTTCGTCGTTATACTCCAGTTCTCCACCAACTTCTGCCCGCACCCCTTCAGGCAACTGCAAGGCATGTGTCATCTCTGCAAGACGCTGTTCTACTGGAGCGGCGTATGTTCCGCGCACGAACTCTGCAGTAACTGTCATACAGCGTTCTCCGGCGCGATGCATTATTCGGTTTTCACTCCACAGCGGTTTTACCTGAGCCACCTGCCTGAGAGGCACTGCCGTTGACGTCTGCCGGCTCATCGAGGGCGTCTGCGAGAGTGCTGTTGCGAATGTGGCCTGAATCGAAGGGAGGCCGATATTTTCCACGTCGCTGACGTTGAGCGTGGAAGTGTCACGAACTATAATAGGCACTTCGTAATCGTCTTCCCAAATACTTCCTACCGGGAGGTCTCCTGTGGAGGAGGCAATAGCCAAAGAAGCCGATGTGCGGTTTATCCCAAGCTGTGCAGAAGCAATCGGATCCAGAGTCACGTTGATAATTGGGAACGGCTGCAGAAAGTCTGAATGAACCCATTCCAGCTCGGGTATTTCGCGCATCTGAGCCATGAGTGCTTCAGCTGCGGCGTGAAGAGAATCGATGTTTTCTCCATAGAAGCGGAACTCCAGTTCTGGAACCTCCAACAGGTCAAGGCGTTTAAATTTGACATACGCCTCGGGGAAGGCCTCGGATAGTTTCGGCTGATAGCAGTCGAGCAGGTCCAATGTGGCCTGTTGAGATGTGGTATTGACAATAAACTGTGCGAAATTAGGGCCTCCCATCTGAGGTGCATAACACGTCTGAAAGCGTGGCGAAGAGCAACCAAGGAAGGTGGTGATGCCCGTGATGCGTTCGTCTCCTCGTATGGCATTATATACAGAGTCGGCAACGAGGCGAGTGTCTGCCAGGCCTTTTCCGTCGGGCAGGAAAATCTCAACTGCGAACTGGTCACGGTCACAGAATGGGAAGAGACGCACTTTTAGCTGCGGGACAATTAGCATCGAGAGCGGGATAGTGGCTAGCCCAAGTCCGATAGTCAGATATGGTCTTCTGAACGTCCATGCCAGGATACGGTCATAGATCCGTTGCACATAATCTGTTATGGAGCCCCCCGCAGCGGTCTTTCCATCTACGTTGTTCTGTGCTTTCTTTTTCGGAACCTTTATAATATAAACACATAAGAAAGGAATTACTGCAACGGCTATTGCCAGTGAAACCATCAGATTGATGGTTATAGTCCATGGGAAATCGCCCAATGCATCGAGGAAAGCCCCCTTGAAGGTTATCAGATAGGGATAGAATATAGCGCATATGCAAATAGTTGCCAGCATCATAGGCATAAAATACTGACGCACCGAGTGCATGGCGGCATCCTTAGGCTGTTCGCCCTTTTCTACATACTCCAGATATCCGTCAATGACCACGATGCTATTATCCACAATCATACCAAGAACAACAATGAGTCCGGCCAGAGTGACTATATTCAGCGGGATGTCTGCAAAGAACATTATAGAGACACTGATAAAAGAGCTTAGAGGAATCGTTATTGCGGCCACGATAGCTGAGCGCAGAGGGAACAGAATCATCATAACCAATATGATTGCGGCCATGGAGAGAAGCAGATCCCGCAGGAAATCATGTATGCTCATGCTTACTACCTTCGGCTGGTCGGCAATCCGGGTAAGGGTAACATCGTCAGGCAGTTCTTCAGATGCAAATTCGTTGAGCACCTCGTCCACCTCCTCGCCATAGGCCATAATATTATGGCCGGCGTTCATCTCCATCGAGAGCAGCAGGCAAGGATGGCCGTTTTGTTCTATCTGGCTATCACTGAGGTCGTATTCACGGCGTACAGTAGCAATATCGCGCACCCGGATAGATTTTCCGGAAGAGGGGTCGCTGTATATAATCATATCAGCAACCTCCTGCTCGCTGTTATTGGTAGGTTCAATATGTATCAGCGTCTGCTGATGGTCATTCAGTATGGAACCGGCGATAGTAGTAAGCCCCTCTGCCTGCAATGCGGACATGAGCGTGATCTGACCTATCCCGAACGCTTCCAGTCGCTGTCTGTCAAGATAGAGACTCAGCTGTTCACGGTGCTCGCCATATTGACGCACATTTGCCACCGATGGGATTTTCCGCAGACGGTCGCCTAGGCGGTCGCAATAGTCCTGCAGCTCCCTGTAGCTTCGTTCGGGACTCTCCACTGCAATCAGCAATGCGGATGTATTTCCGAAATCGTCGTTTGCTACAAGAGCTGCAACTCCCTTCGGCAGATTCTGCTTATATAAAGCTAAACCATGCTTTATTTTGCTCCATACCTCGTCCTTATTGTTTACCTCATCATTCAGATGCACCAGAATGATAGACATCCCGTTTTGTGACGTCGATGTGCATTTATGGCGTTTCACCTCTCCATAAGTAAAGAGGAAACGCTCCAGCGGGCGTGTCACCTGTTGTTCAACCTCTTCACTTGTAGCTCCGGGATATACAGCCACAACCACCCCCTGACGTATTACAAACGGCGGGAACTCATCTTTCGGCATCACATACATCCCGTAAACCCCCAAACCGAAAAGTATGGCGACTATGAGCAGAGTGATATGGTAGTGCTCTAAAGGCCAGGCGCACCACGAATATTTACTGTTATTCATATTTACTTTTCGATTATCTTGGTATCTTCACTAAGTTTCTGGTAGCCCTCGACCACTACCCGCTGGCCATCGCTCAGCCCGCTGGTTACACAAATCCGGTTGCCATAGGTGGCGCCCACAGATACGGGAGTGCGGTGAGCGGAGCTGTCCTTTGCCATTGTCCATAAGAACAACGAACCATCGGCACGACGTTGCACGGCAGTCAACGGAACTGTAAACGCAGTCTCTGAATCATTATTGTCCAAGTTGACAGAGACCATTGCCACCATTCCCGGCATAAGCCTGTTGCTACCATTATTATTTATGCGCGCACGCATGTCATACGTATGTGTCAGTGCATCTGCCTGAACTCCGCGTTCTATATTTCTCGCTGTGAGGTCTGCACCGATAGCCTCAACATGTATTTTAGCTTCCGAATTGAGCCTTATTGCCGCAACCTCGGTTTCGGGCACGGCAAAACGGACTTTGACAGATGATATGTCCAAGATGGTCACTACAGCCTGAGAAGGCATTGCTGTCTCACCTGCGCTCAGCGCTTTGCGCCCTATGATTCCCCCCACAGGAGCAGTAAGCCGACAGTCTGCCATATTCTTCTGGGCTATAGCCAACTGCGACCGCGCCTGAGCGACCTTACTCTGAATTTCTACCCACTGCACCTCAGGCAAAGAGCCTTGCTCATTCAGCAAGCGATAACGTTCCAAAGCATCCTCGGCTTGGGCAACCTGAGCCTTTGCCCCTTCAAGTAAATTGCGGGCCTGAGTATCATCCATCTCAGCCAACAGCTGGCCTGCGCTGACAGCCTGTCCCTCACTGACATATATTCGGCTCACAATGCCCATACTCGTGAAACTAACTGCTGTGGCTACATTTTCTTCTACCACTCCGACATAAGTCTTACCATCAGTTGTGGCAGTTTTTTTCATAACTTCAGTCTTCACTTTTGTCGGTGTTTTCGTGCGTTTCTCTTCCGGTTGGCGGCAAGAAGTCAGCAACATGACCATCAACAAGGTGGCCATTAAGATTCTTTCTCTCATTGTCGTGTTTTAAGCATTATTCAAAATTGGCGCAAAAGTAATAAAAAAGAACAAGATTAAAATGATTTTCGCCATATTTTTGGAGTTTTTACCTACCAATAAGTCAATTTATCAGAAGATGCGCAAAATGAAGATATAACAAACAAAAAGGAAAAAATGCATTTTGTTTGGTGGAATGGCATAAAGAACTTATCTTTGCAAAGCTAAAGCAATGAAAACCTTATAAACTAACATCTAAACAATCACTTATGAACCTTCCTGTAGCTTTTTGGCTTGTGCCTGTGGCTTCTGTGATTGCCCTGAGCATGGCCTACGTATTTTTCCGTCAGATGATGTCTGCTGACGAGGGGACTCCTCGTATGCGCGAAATTGCCGGCCACGTTCGCCATGGTGCGATGGCTTACCTGCGGCAGCAATACAAAGTGGTGACCCTCGTGTTTATTGTCCTTGCAATCATCTTTGCAGTCATGGCCTATGTACTTAAAGTGCAGAACCCCTGGGTGCCATTTGCTTTCCTCACAGGTGGATTCTTCTCCGGATTGGCCGGATTCTTCGGAATGAAGACCGCCACATACGCATCTGCACGCACCGCCAACGCAGCTCGTAAGAGTTTAGACAGTGGCTTGCGGATTGCCTTCCGCAGCGGAGCTGTCATGGGCCTTACCGTTGTTGGACTCGGTCTGCTTGATATTGCAGGCTGGTTCCTGGTGTTGAGCTATGTCTATCAAGGAGAGAACATGGCGTTAATAACTATCACTACTACGATGCTTACCTTTGGCATGGGCGCCTCCACCCAGGCTCTCTTTGCACGTGTCGGCGGAGGCATCTATACCAAAGCCGCAGATGTGGGAGCAGATATTGTGGGCAAGGTTGAAGCAGACATCCCGGAGGATGACCCGCGAAACCCCGCGACAATAGCTGACAATGTCGGTGATAATGTAGGTGACGTGGCTGGAATGGGGGCAGACCTCTATGAGAGCTACTGCGGTTCTATACTCTCTACCGCCGCACTCGGGGCCACTGCCTTTGCCCTCAACGGCGATATGCAGATGCGGGCTGTCATTGCCCCCATGCTCATAGCTGCTGTAGGCGTCTTCCTAAGTATCTTCGGCATATATCTGGTACGCACCAAAGAGGGAGCTACGATGAAGGATCTGCTCCATTCGCTTTCCATCGGGACGAATATATCTGCCCTGCTCATTGCATTTGCAACCTTCGCCATCCTCTACCTGTTGGGAATAGACAACTGGCTTGGCCTCTCCTTCTCCGTAGTAACGGGGCTTATCGCTGGAGTCATTATCGGTCAGGCCACAGAATACTATACATCGCACTCTTATAAACCGACCCAACGTATATCTGAAGCCGGACTCACAGGAGCTGCCACAGTAATTATCAAAGGTGTCGGAACTGGCATGATTTCCACATGCATCCCAGTCATCACAATTGGTGTGGCAATAATGCTCAGTTATATGTTCGCCAACGGATTTGATCTGACAATGAGTGCAGCGTCCATAAGCCACGGACTATATGGCATCGGCATCGCTGCCGTTGGAATGCTCTCTACACTCGGGATTACCCTGGCGACAGATGCCTACGGCCCCATCGCAGACAATGCAGGAGGCAATGCTGAGATGAGTCAGTTGGGAGAAGAGGTGCGTCACCGCACTGATGCGCTTGACGCTCTCGGCAACACTACCGCTGCCACAGGAAAAGGCTTTGCCATCGGTTCAGCAGCTCTCACGGCCCTGGCTCTCCTCGCCTCGTATGTTGAAGAAATAAAAATTGCCATGATTCGTGCCATAGAAGACGGGCGGGAGTTCATTCATCCCCTCACACAGAAAGTCTTCGACCCATCGTCTGCAACAATGCCCGACTTTATGGACTTCTTCCAGGTAAACCTTATGAATCCAAAAGTTCTTGTCGGAGTCTTCATTGGAGCTATGGCTGCATTCCTCTTTTGCGGAATGACGATGGAGGCTGTCGGACGTGCTGCACAGAAAATGGTCGAAGAGGTTCGCCGTCAGTTCCGTGAGATAGCAGGAATTCTCGAGGGTAAGGCTACTCCCGACTATGGCTCCTGCGTGGAGATTTCCACACGTGCTGCACAACACGAAATGCTTATCCCGTCGCTGCTCGCTATAGCAATACCAATAGTCGTTGGGATGGTGCTCGGAGTTGCAGGAGTATTAGGCCTACTTGTCGGAGGACTGGCGGGCGGTTTCACCTTAGCAGTATTCATGGCCAATGCTGGAGGCGCATGGGATAACGCCAAAAAGATGGTCGAAGAAGGGAATTTCGGCGGCAAGGGCTCTTTTGCCCACAAGGCAACAATCGTCGGCGACACCGTTGGCGACCCCTTCAAGGACACAAGCGGGCCATCACTCAACATCCTCATCAAACTGATGTCAATGGTCAGTATAGTTATGGCAGGACTCACAGTCGCATTCGCATAGTCTATTTGACAAGTTAATAGAACAGCCTACGGCCACTATAACACCAGCCAACCTTAACTCCCAAAGCTCCCCTCCCCTGGGGAGTCCTGGGAGTGGGCCTCGGCTTGCGGTCTCTGTCTGTTCCATTTGATGAAGCGCTTAATCCTACTGAGCCAACCCCGCATCGCGCCAGCCCAACTTCAGATTTCAGACCTCAGACATCACCCTCGGCCGCGGTGAGTTTCGCAAATAATTAAGTCTAGTATTGATTTTTTTTGCCAAATCTTTTTCTTTTCGCACATTTAATAGTATCTTTGCGCCGCAAAAGTAAGCCCAGATGGTGGAATGGTAGACACGAGGGACTTAAAATCCCTTGGCCAGATAGGCTGTACGGGTTCGAGTCCCGTTCTGGGCACAATGTGCTTGATTTTTTTAGCGTTTGTCCAAAAGCACATTAGCTTTTGTGCTTGAAACATCCACTCTGACTTTTATAATTCTACAGTTCCTCGAAGCTAAGCCAGTCCAAAACTGTGGCCAAGTTATTGAGCCCCGCCCCTTCACCATGGGATTATGCCCTGCAGCTGCAGGTAACCGATGAATATGGGCACTGGCCCGAAGAGACCAAGGTGCTACGCATTCGGGTGCGACAACCATGGTGGTAGGTTGATTATATCCGCCTCTGTCGTCTCAAGCGGGGAACCGAACTCCTCGCCGAAGGCAAACTACGCGTGAAGGAAGTAGCCGACCAACTGGGTTTCTCGTCCACCTCCTATTTCACCACCTGCTTCATGAGGCAGTTTGGCATGCCCCCCACCGAATTCAAAAGCCTCACCCCTTGAAGGGAAGTCAGGAGTTTGTTATATAACAGACGAGTTTTGGAGGATAAAGGTTAAGGGGTGGCTTTCGCAGAGACAGAGAACGCGCTAGCCATACATCTTCATATTACATATACATCGGCCGACCTCCGGACGCGGGCTCACACCTTATACTCGTATTTGACCTCTGCTAGCTCGTGATTGGCTTTTTCAATCTTTTCGGCCAAGCCATGTTTGTAGCTGCGCATACGCTCAGCTAAGTCTACATCAGCCAAAGCCAGCATCTCGCAAGCCAGAACAGCAGCATTTTGCGCCCCGTTGACCCCAACTGTGGCCACGGGGATTCCCGATGGCATCTGCACTATAGAAAGAAGGGCGTCAAGACCATCAAGCATCCCTTTTATAGGAACACCGATTACTGGCAATGTGGTTTGTGCTGCGATGACTCCCGGAAGAGCAGCAGCCATACCTGCTCCGGCGATAATAACACGCACGCCGCGCCCCTCGGCTTCCCGTGCAAAAGATTCTACGGCTGCGGGGGTGCGGTGGGCAGACAGGGCATTCATCTCAAACGGAACCTTCATCTGATTCAGAAACTGAGATGCCTTTTCCATTACGGGCAAATCACTGGTGCTGCCCATTATTATTGAAACAAGAGGTGTTCTATTCATATCAGTAATATTTATTAAAAATTATTTCATACGACGTTTCTTTATTGCGCTCTTTACGGCGCGGTGACGCAATGTCGTATCAGAGCGGAGCGTTGTACGCAGTTTATGCTTTATATTTGCCACATATATGCTGTCTTCCTGCCAGAAAGGCGGCCCGTAGCTGCGGTCAGTGGAATATCCGAGGTCTAATTCTGGGCTATCCTTGCTTGGAATATATTTGAAAGGTATTACACCCTCTTTAAATGGGATGATCTCCACGGGCCTGAAGCCATATTGTATGATGTCTAATTCCCTCGCCGCTGCCCGGGATAGGTCTATCACAAACTTTCGGGTGTAGGGGCCGCGATCAGTGACAGTCACCACAACTTCCTTCCCGTTAGTGAGATTACGTACCAGCAGTTTTGTTCCCATGGGATATTTCAGATGTGCACAAGTGAGACTATCTTTGTTGTATGGCTCTCCGTTACTCATCGTCCTGCCATGAAATCGGTCATGATAATATGATGCATTCCCTTTCTGAGGTTTTAGCTGCTGAGAACAGACATCTGAGACGCTAAACAATGCAACAGCGAACAAAAAAATTCTGACTCCATAATATATAAAACACTTGTTAAGTCTCATAGGCCGCGAATTGATTCCAAGATTTCGAGGCGCAAGTTATGTATTTTATCACCAATTACCAAGCATTTTGTTGTTTTTAACCATTATAGGCGCTTTCTTCGCGTTAAATAACGCTAAATATCATTCATAAAGATGTAAAATTGCCCTGTAAATGCTTATCTTTGCGCCCGCAAATGCTCCGATGGCGGAATCGGTAGACGCGCTGGTCTCAAACACCAGTGGGGTAACCCGTGCCGGTTCGACCCCGGCTCGGAGTACGTAGCCTGGGATATGGTGTAATGGTAGCACAAGACATTTTGGTCGTCTTAGTTCTGGTTCGAAACCGGATATCCCAACGCTAAGAAACGAGGGCAGGGCAGTAATCTCTCCTTCGTTTCTTTTTTGCGGCCCTGTAGTTCAACGGATAGAATAGAAGTTTCCTAAACTTTAGATAGGGGTTCGATTCCCCTCGGGGCTACTTCCGCATAGTTTTCTTAGGAAACAAATGCAAATAAACGCAGACAATCAACAAGTTACGAAAATGCACAAACGTGCATTTTCTTTTGTTTGTAGTACTTTTTACCAATTTATACACTTTAAATACACCTTGCCAATCTGCAGCCTCGATGCCTTCATAACCTTTCATAACAGATAACTTCGTGAGTCCTTTGTACAACTCGATCTGCAAGTCTCATGTTCCTTTTCCTATCTCCACTCCAGGGAGTGGTTAGGGGCGAGCCTGGGATGAGGCCTCTAAACTCTAAACATAAAAACTATTCCCAGCATTCCAGCTCCTGTTCAATCTCAGGCAAGAGGGAGCGGTGAAATACAGGTTCTTTGATTCCCTGCTTCTTTTGGAGCAGGTAGTCATCCAACAGTCTGAATGCATATTTGCCGAGAAAGATGACGGCTATAAGATTACAGGCAGTGAGCATGGCCATGCAAAGATCACCCAAATTCCAAACCATCTCAAGACTTGACATAGCGCCGAACATAACAACTACGCCAGCAGAAAAGACGCGATATGTAAAGAGCACCGACGAGTTGGATGTTAAGAAACGGATATTGGCTTCACCATAGTAGTAATTCCCGATGATTGAGGAGAAGGCGAAGAGAAAGATGGCAATGGCAATGAAGACACTGCCGAATGAGCCGATTTCCTCCACCAACGCCGCCTGAGTGAGTGCAATGCCATTAAGTTCGGGCACGTCATAAAGGCCGCTGATAAGAATTACAAAAGCTGTGCATGAACAGACGAGCAGGGTGTCTGTAAAGACTCCGAGAGACTGTATAAGCCCTTGTTTCACAGGGTGCGTCACAGTGGCCGTAGCTGCCACGTTAGGAGCGCTCCCCTCCCCTGCCTCATTGCTAAACAGGCCCCGTTTGATTCCATTCATTACCGTAGCTCCGACAACTCCGCCTACAGACTGCTCAAGTCCGAAAGCGCTGTCAAAGATGATTTTCATCACATGTGGAATCTGCTCATAGTTTATCAGTGTTATTATGAATGCAAGTAGAAAATAGCCTATGGCCATGACTGGCACGAGGACAGCGCTAACGTTTGCAATTCGATGTATACCCCCGAATACTATAACAAGGGCGGCGACCGACAAGCCGATGCCAACTAGAAGGGGCTCCCACCCGAAGGCTTCCTGCATTGCACTGCATATAGTGTTGCTCTGAATGGAATTGTATGAAAGACCAAAAGTAACGGTGATAAGCACTGCAAAGAGATAAGCCATCCAATGGCAGTGGAGTCCATAGTATATGTAATATGCCGGTCCTCCGATAAAAGAATCTCTGTTGTGCCGCTTGAAGAGCTGCCCGAGCGTGGATTCTATAAAAGCCGTTGCAGAGCCCACAAGCGCAATAACCCACATCCAAAATACAGAACCCGGCCCGCCTATGGCAATAGCTGTGGCTACACCTGCGAGATTCCCTGTGCCTACGCGCGTGGCCACGGAAACGGCAAAAGCCTGAAATGAAGATATGTGTTTGCGGTTCGTCTCCATGTTGTTGGGGCCTGTCTTGGCAGAGTCCGTAAGGAGTCTGAACATCTCGCCCACCATACGGAACTGCACTCCTTTGGTTTTCCATGTAAACCATAATCCACAAGCCAATAGCGCAGCTATCAGGAGATAGCTCCATAGGGCATCGTTGATGAGAGTGATCACATCATTCATCTATAGCTGAATTCGTTAACAACTGAATAACAAGTACAAACCTGTATTTTAGGCGTTTCATGGCGCAAAAATACAAAAAAAACGCCAAATAGCATTTCATGGGTGGGAAATATATGTATCAAATACTTCTGAATGCCGATTTTTATGTATCTTTGCGCTCAAATAAAAAATATTTTGCACATTCTGACAAGGACGTGACTATATAACATGTAACAGACTATGATTAAAAGACTATTGGAGTTTTTGGATGCATCGCCGGTGAATTTTCTTGCGGTCAAGAATATCGCAAACGAACTGGAGAAGGCTGGATACAGACATGTAGCCCCCAGGGAGAAACTAAGGCAGATAAATGCCGGCGATAAGATATATGTGACAAAGAACGACTCGTCAATCTATGCATTCCAGATGGGAAAGAAGCCGATGGCGGAGTCGGGGTTCCGCATGATCTGTGCTCATTGCGACTCACCTACCTTTCGCATAAAACCAAACTCCGAGATAACCTGCGAAGGCGGTATTACGAAGTTGAATGTGGAGGTTTATGGCGGTCCTATCATGTCCACATGGTTCGACCGTCCGCTGACTCTGGCCGGTCGAGTCATTGTGCGCGGCGCCGATGCCATGAATCCGCAAACCCGTCTGCTGCATATCCGCAGGCCTCTGCTGCAGATCAACAACCTCGCAATACATTTCAACCGTCAGGTGAATGACGGGGTTAAACTGAGCAAGCAAAAGGACATGCTGCCAATGTTAGGTGTCATCACCGACGAACTGGAGCGGGGGAATATGCTTATAAATATCATCGTAGAGGAGCTCTCGAAGGAGTCTCCAGTAAGGCATGAGGATATCCTTGACTTCGACATATATCTGGCAGATGCGACTCCTGCCTGCATCTATGGGGCGCACAACGAATGGATTTCTTCGGGTCGGCTGGATGACCTCTCGATGTGTTTTGCCGGTCTCGAAGCTCTGCTCGCAGCCCCCGCAGATGAGAGCACCCAGATTCTGGCCATCTTCGACAACGAAGAAACAGGTTCTCAAACAAAGCAGGGGGCAGGCAGTCCGTTTTTGGCTTCTATAATAAAGCGTCTGGCTGGAGGCCAAGATAGCGATGAAGAGGCATTCTATCAGGCTGTGGAACGGGCATTTATGGTTTCGGCAGACAATGCCCATGCGTGGCATCCCAATTACAGCGAGAAATACGACCCAACTAATCACCCAATCTTGGGCGGCGGACCGGTAATCAAGTTCAATGCAGCTCAGAAATATGCCAGCGATGCGGTCTCCGCATCTGTCTTTGCCGAGATCTGCCGTGAAGCAGGAGTCCCTTGTCAGAGATTCGTGAACCACAGTGACGTGGCTGGAGGCAGCACCTTAGGCAACATACTTGCCTCGTCAATTCCCCTGCGTGGCGTGGATATGGGCAATCCCATTTTGGCCATGCACAGCTGCCGCGAAACGGGCAGCGTAGCAGACCATCTCTTCTGCGTAAAAGCATTCACAAGATTCTACGGGGACCGGACCTAGATAAGTGATTAGAAACAGATGAGCGCTGCGCACAGATGAGAGATTGGCCTTCGCCCGTTTAAGGCATGCAGCAGTGGTCGAAGTCAAGACCCCAAAGGAGGGGAGACAGGGAGGACAGGGCTGGTGGATTCGAGGCTTACAAAGCAGGCTTGAAACTACAGAAGATACAGAAGCTGTAGAAAATATAGGAGCCGCAAGCAGCCAAAGGTTTTATACATTAGCAACGCGCAAGCCCAACCCTGAGAACCTGAAAACTAAAAACTAAAGGGCCAAAATAGTTCAAGTAGAAAAGCTAATACCAATCCTCTAAAGGAAAAACTTGTCTACTCGTCAACTCAACGACTCGTCAACTCAAATATGAATAACGGAAAAGAGCAACTATCAGACATAAGAGTGGCATTTGTAGGTCTTGGTGAACGGGGCCGAACTGCATTGCGACTGATGCTACCTATAAAAGGGGCACGTATTGCAGCGCTTTGTGACCTGCGACCCGAGAATGTGACTAAGGCGTTGGAAGTGCTGCCTGAAGACATGCGCCCACTCACCTTTCACGGGCCAGATGCTTACCAACAGGCTATAAACGCCGCAGACACAGATTTGGTATATATCTGTTCCGACTGGCTGTCACACCCCACAATAGCCTGTTACGCCATGAGTAAAGGGAAGGACGTTGCAATCGAAGTGCCGGCAGCGACATCTCTTGAAAGTATTTATGATTTAGTGCATACGGCAGCCTCCACTCAGAGGAAATGCTTTCTTCTGGAAAATGCCTGTTTTGAAAAGCAATTGCAAGAGGCCATTGCCGCCATACGCAGAGGCGATATAGGCGAACTCATCCATGCAGAGGGCAATTACTATCACTGTCTTGGCGAGCGCTGGACACGTTGGCGTATGGAGGCTAATTGCAGACATCGCGGCGACTTGTATCCGACACACGAGCTCGGACCTATATGCATGGCCATGGACATAGGGCGTACAGACTTTCTTGAGACGCTTGTGAGCATGGACACGGCATCACTCTCTGGGCCGCAATTATACAGGAACTTAATTGGAGAGGAGATGCCTGGCTTCCAGAATGGCGACCACACAACGACGCTCATCCGCACACGCAAAGGGTACACTCTGCTACTTCGCCACGATGTGATGACCCATCAACCATACGACCGCAGGCTACTGTTCATAGGAACGCGCGGCAGAATAGAGTTGAAAGATACGGGGCATCCCTCACACGAGGAAATGACAATAGAAATGAACCGGCAACTGATTGCAGCCATGCGAGGAGAAGCGGATTATGGCATTAGCATGGCTGATTTGGCCACGTGGTGCAGTATAATCCCCCTCTCAGAAGAAAGTATTTTGAATGGATTCCTGCCCGTTGGAATTCCGGATTTCTATGCCGACGTATTACACTAGGCCCAAAGGGCTCACTCTCTGACAATAACTGCGTTAGGATATTTTTTTGTATCCAGAACAAACAGGTCGTCGTTTACGCCATAGGAAATTCTGTTGACTGTAATCTTGGCCGAGGCGACACCCATCTTTACCTGAAACTGATATAAGCTGTAGTCATTCTGATTTATCAGTACCACAGTCTTCTTGGGGTCATGGTCGTTCTTCGGCTCGGTGAAGGTAATTTCATATTTACCTTTTTTCACCCGCATCTTCGCTTTTTTGTATTCTTTGTCCATATCGAGGGTCATGTCAAAATCCTCTTTAGACTTCTTGTCAGTCTTCTTAATCTTCAGCGTATCAGATTCCTCCTTAGATGTTTTGGGTATAAATGTCCATTGCTGAGTGCCGTCGAAACCGCTCTCCGTATCCGCGATCTGCCCAAAGACTTTCACCGAAGTCTTCACGAACGACTTTCCACCTTTGCTATAAACCGTGATTTTGCCGTTCATAGAAAAGACGAGAGCCATCCTCATATTCAAGTCTGCCTCCATCTTCATTCCTTTCACATTTTCCATCTTTTCCGTGCATTTCTTAAGCACATCTGTCACTTCCTGAGGGATTTGTGCATGTAAAGCAAGGCTTATAAACATAGCCATTACAACGGCTAAATTTCTAGTTCTCATAGGTGTTTTATAATTGTTATTTGTCGTTTGTATTTATTATATCAGATTGTCAGTCTCTAAATTTCGGGTGCAAATATATTGTAAAATTTATAATAATGTCTCATTTACGAACTAGAAAATACTCTAGATAAATAATTAAAGGTTAAAACAAAATGGCAAATGAACTGCTATTGTTGAGAATATGAAGAACACAAGCGAGGGACATCTGTTTATGACTAAGGTCTGGAATGCAATTCTCACAAAAAATTACTCTCTATAATTATTATCGAGTATTTTTTTTGCCAATAAAGTTTTAACGAGTATATTTGCGGCATCTTTCAGGAATCAGAGGCTTGGTTCTCCGTAGGGATAATGTCTGAAATATCTCATAACGGTGCTATAACCGATGGACTCAAAAGCTATGCTCCTTTTAATCTAGAATCCTATTGCAACAACAAAACAAAGAATATGATGAAGATCCTTTTCATTGCATTTATGGCAACCATAAGCATCGTTGCCAATGCACAAACTACAGAATATAACACAAACCGGGGATTCATCCATCCGGGAGGCCTTCACACACAGGCAGACTTTGACCGTGTGAAAGCACAGCTTGCCGCCAACAACACCAAGGTCAAACAGGCTTATGCCAAACTGACTTCGGCAGCATATTCACAAGCAAACGTGCAGACATATCCTTCAGAAGTTATTGTCCGGGGAGGCGGCAACGGCGAGAACTACATCAACGCATGCCGAGGAGCAGCCATGGCATATCAGAACGCTCTTAGATGGAAAATTGCAGGCACAAAGGCAAATGCAGAAGCAGCCGTGAGAATACTTATGGCATGGGCAAACACGACAAAGGATGTGAGCGGCGATTCCAATTATGCGCTGGCATCGGGGCTCTATGGATATCAGTTTGCTCAGGCCGCCGAACTCATGCGCGACTATGAAGGATGGAAGGCAGAGGACTTCAAGCTCTTCCAGCAATGGATGCTCACCGTGTGGTATCCGAAAGCTATCGGTTTTCTGCGAGGGCGCAATGGCACATGGGAGAATGCGGGCAAATGGTGGAAGGCGCCAGGGCATTATTGGAGCAACTGGGGTCTGTGTAACGCCATGTGTGTGGCGTTGATAGGGATTCTTTGCGACGATGTTTACATCTATAACCAAGGCATGTCGTACTATAAATATGACCAGTGCGCGACCTTCCAGGAGCCTCGGACAGAAGTGCCGATAAAGAACGACGGTCTGACTGAATTTCTGGGTAATCTAGTTGTAACCACCTATACCTCGGAACTAGAGACAGGGGCTTATGGCATGTTGGGGCAGATGAATGAGAGTGGGCGTGACACAGGTCATTCTGCTATGGCACTCGGTCTGGCAGTGGATATGGCCAAAATTGGGTGGAGCCAGGGAGACGACCTTTTTGCCTACATGGACCATAGGCTGGCGGCCGGAATCGAATATGTAGCTGCCCAAACTCAAAGCGTTGAGAATCTGCCTTGGGTTAACTATATTTATGGAAGCAGTGGATATTACTATTCCGACTCTCGCGCCTGGCTGATGACTGCCCCGGCTATGGGCGCCCAGACGCGGCCCTATTGGGGCACAGTCATTGGCATCTACGAAGGTGTTAAGGGGGTGAAGATGCCTTTCTCTGAAGTGTCGTATAACAATATGGGCATCGACGAAGGCGGACAGGGAAGCACTAGTGGCGGCTATGACCATCTTGGATACAGTGTGTTGATGAATACACGCGACGAGCAGCTATGTCCCGCAGAAAAAACACCTACCGAACTGACTCCAAAAATAGAATACAGCGGCACACTCACCACAAACCTCATCCCCAGCCTCGCTCTGGAAAGGACGCGCGGAATGGTGAACGGGAAGGTAATAAGTCACAACGAGATGGGCGGTATTGTCAACACATACTCCATAAATAACAACACTTGTGTTCCTAAGGGGCAGACACTGAAACTCATGCCTCAGCTCCCAGAAGGAGAAGAAGATACAGGTATATGGCGATGGGAGACAGGGGAAACGACACGTGACATCACCGTGTCGTCTGACAGCAGCTATATCTACCGTGTTACTTACACCAACAAAAACGGCATCGAGAGCGAACTGTGTTTTCCGATAGCCAGCAACGCCGACTGCCGTCCCGACCAGCTCGTGACCACCATAACGAATAATAATGTCGTCACAAACGGAACCACGGCAAGAGTGCTGTATGGAAAAACAGTAAAGCTGTCAGCCTCTTCGCCCATTGGTTTCGGAACATGGAAATGGACGGGCAACAAGACCACACAGGAGATAACAACAACGGCCCTGCGAAATGCCACTGATTACAAACTGGAATACACCAACCAAGGAGGCGCTGTGACTTCCGTCAACTTCCATCTGGATGTTTTGGCGGCTTCCCCTTATGCTATGGTTGATTCTGTCAGCACCTCCTTAACGGAGGAGTCTGCAACACTTGTCGCTAACAAGTTCCTGGCACTTAACACTGCCGTATGCGCGAAGGCAGGCAGCAAGGTTACTCTCGGACTCACGCTACCATCTGCAGTAAAGGCTTCTGGCGTAATCTGGGAAGACGGCACCACAGGCAATGAACTCGTCATCTCCGGCATACAACAGAGCAAAACGTTTGTTGCCAAATTCTCACTTGCCGGCGAAGAGGTTGAGATGCGTTTCAATGTGATGCTGATTGCTGAAGAGGCCTCAGTAATAGAAGCAGGCACATACCGTATGCGCCACGTAGCATCGGACACCTATCTGACTACTCAGGAGAAGAACAAAGCAGCCACATTTGAGCCGCTGCGTGATAACGACGCCTCACAGATATGGTTCGTTGACCACAATGCTACGCCCAAATATACATTTACTAGCCTTTCAAATTCAGACAGCTTGCAGATAAACGCTTCAGGCAGAGTAGTCAGCTCTGCATTTTATCCTTTATTCATAGACCAAGCTGTTGGTACTGATCGAATTGCCATCCACACCTCCGCCACATCTCCAAAATACTGGGATGTAACAGAAGATGGTCTTGAGACAGCAAGCGCCACGAGTCTGCTCTACTTCCCATTCCAACTCATAGCAGTGGGCACAGAAGACGGTGTCCAAAGCCCGATTGCCACGTCAGACGAACACACAGGAAATGAAAATGTATTCGACCTGAGCGGACGAAATATGACTGGCCGAAGATTGACCAAGGGGGTCTATGTCAGTAAGAACAGGAAAATTTTAGTCAAGTGACGGAGTGAGGCGCATAGCGGATGGCCAGCATAGTGAGGTCATCACTCTGCTCTGCATCGCCGACAAACCGGGAGACTGCGTCAGACATGAAATTAACTAGCTCTTCTGATTTGTATATCACAGAGTCCGGCTCGCTCTTTGTTTCGGTTTTGCTATCTATAAGAACAGCCTGCCGGGCCATCTCAGCCATACGTTGCTGACCAAACTGAGCATGTGTGCTGTCCTCAGCCTCGGTGAGGCCGTCAGTATAGAGAAATATGGTGGTCAGAGGGTATATTACGGCCTCTTGCCCGATATAATCCCACCCCGCCATGAGACCCACGGGGATATTATGCTCCACCGGGAGATGCCCTATGCCTCTACCGACTAAAAGAGGAGGCTCATGGCCTGCATTGCAGTAGTGCATGAGTCCGCTCTGCAAATCCAAGACCCCCACGAACAAGGTAACAAACATCTCAGACTTGTTCATATCGGTCATCGATTCGTTGATATTGCGGACTATGTCGGCCGGCTGATCATGATTGGATGCCACAGAGCGGAAAAGACTGCGAGTCACTGCCATCACGAGTGAGGCAGGAACGCCCTTTCCAGCGACGTCGCCTATGCAGAAAAAGAACTGATTGTCACGGATGAAAAAGTCATAAAGGTCACCGCCGACTTCCTTCGCAGGGGTGATTGAAGCAAATACATCAATGTCCTTTCTTTGCGGGAATGGCGGGAACGTTTTCGGCAACATGCTATCCTGAATATCACGGGCTATCCGGAGTTCGCTTCCAATACGTTCCTTTACAGCGTTAGCCTCTTGGAGTGAGCGGACACTGCGCGCCACCCGATATATGATATAACAGAGCAGAGCCAGGCCGATGAGCATCAGAAGCATGAGGTTAAAACCTACCTGACGCAATCCCCTGTATATCTCATCATCGCTGCATACAACGGCCATCGACCATCCGTTGGTGCCCTCCACAGGAGCGTAGAAAACGTAATGCTTTTTGCCCGCATTGTCCCTAATGGAGTTGTAACCTCTGTTGCCGCCTAACATCTGCCGATTTATCTGTCTCACTGTTGTGTCGTGGACGCTGGCAGTAATTTCATTAATATTACCCTGCATGATGAGAGTATCGACAGGGCAAGCCATGACCTGACCCAAACGGGAAAGCAGGAAATTAAAACTCGAAGGGTAAATGTGGTTGGCATTGATTACATCGGCAAGCCACTCTAAGGAGACGTCAGCCCCGATAAGAGCTACGGTCTGACCAGAGGCGTCGTGAATTGGGAACAGGTAAGAGCTGAGCATCATTTTGGCTCCGCTATCGTCATAGTACGGTTCACTCCAATAGCCGTTCCCTGCCTTCAGACCATTCAGGTAAAACTCCGCATTGAGATAGTCGTGGTCAGCGCTTCCAATCTGTTTGTATTCCATTGTGCCGTCAGGGTGCTTTGCCACATAAGGCTCGAACCATCGTCCATACTGAGGATAATAGTCAGCAGTAAATATCAAGGCCGCCCCGACGATAGACTGATTCTGCTTCACCAAATGCTGCAGCACTGAGCAAATGGAATCTGGCTCTGACAGAGTTTTCTCGAATAGCCACGTAGAATTCTGCACCGCGGTCTGCACATTCACCATCACCTTTTGAATCTCAAGATTCTTGACCTGCAGTTCTGACTCAGCGCGATGTCTCACCGCTTCCTTTATGCCTTCTCGGGCATACCAATACTGCACAGCTGAAATCACCTCAATCAACACCGCAACGGTAATAATAATAGCGAGTGTCGATTTCGAGCGCAAAGACTCCGGTCGGAGTTTTTTGATAATGTTCATAACTTCCAGGTTTGAAATGTTTGACAGACATATTTAATATGGTCAAAACGGCTGGCAACACGCTCTCTGAAACGTTCCTGGCACTCACGAATCAATTCTTCCGGGAAGGAGTCAGATAGAGAGAGCCAATTGAAGTTTCGCACACATGCTGCCACCTCTATCTGGGCTTTTCGCTGTGCTATCATATCGGCAGGCAAGTCTTGCAGATAGTGGCCAATGGCAATATTCCACATCTTGTTTCCCAGCTCGCGCGGCATCCCGATAATCGCATCATAGTCTCCAATCAAGCTGACCATCGCAGAATGGATGTGCCCGAGATCCAGCATGGGATGACCATAGCCCATCTCTCCCATATCTATAAGCATTAGTTCATTGTCCTGCACCAAGATATTCTTAGTCTGCAGATCCATGTGCAACATACGGTTAGCATCCGGAATGAAATCCAAAATATATAGCAACATATCCACACTTTCCTGAGGGAAGTAGCGACGAATGTACTCAACCTGCTGCCGCTCATTGTCAATGGCTGACGGCACACCGCTCCCTGCCGGCACTTCAATGTCGTGAATCTGACGCATCAGTTCGGCATATTTCACAGCATATTCTTCAATACGTTCGGGGTGTTTCTTCACGACACTGCTCAACGTATCAGCTTGAAGCAATTCATAAACCAAGCCTAAGCGCTCCCGCCCGCTCTCTTCGGACACAGTCACTTTTACGATATCAAAAGATATGGCGGTAGGCATTCCCAAAACGAAAGCTTCTTTGGACATCGTGATTTCGTGCCGCACTTCGTCTAAGGTAGTACCCTCGCGGAAGACTTTTATTATGGTGTCTCCATCTAGCCTGAACACGGTGCCTACGCCTCCGGCGCCAACCACCTGACAACCATCCACGCTCAACTGCCTCAAGGAACGTTCTACAGTCAGAATTTTAGTAAAGCCAGTGGTTTCAAGGACGTCATAAACCTGCGGCTGCACTTCTACCACACGGAAATCCTTGTAGCGTTTCGAAAGCGAGAGCAAGATTCGAAGGCCCGAACTCGAGATATATTCCAACTCAGAGGCGTCAAGAGTAATTCGCCGGAAAGACGGTTCCGACGAAGTGCCCGCATCTGGGACGGCGATTTTGTTCAGACCGTTTGTAATCGTCATGCTGACCTCTGACGAGGTAGCTGTATCCAAGCGTCCTGTTACTGTTATGATTATTTCGTCGCCTTGTTGTTTGATCGTCGCAGCCATAATCATTGGGATTTTATAGTTTTTATCAATGTTAGTATATTCTCATTGTCACGCCGCTCATAGCGGATTTCATCCATATAATGACGCATTAGGAAGATGCCCAACCCGCCTATCTTACGTTTTTCGGCACTCTCGCTGATATCTGGAACATCTTTCGCTGTAGGATCAAACGGCCGGCCTTGGTCACGGACTTCAAAGATGAGTCTTTCCCCGCATTTTAAGACTTTAAGAACCACTTTTCCCTTTACACCATCTGGATAAGCATAGCTGATGGCATTTGCTACTGCCTCTTCAACAGCCACATTCACTGCTGTAGCATCTGCAATGTCAAGATACAAGTCCGTGCAGATTTCATTTACGAATACGCCCAAACGGCTCACTTCTTGAACCTCGTTGTCCAGAACGATATCCTTTATTTGCATGTCAGAATCGGCAAATGACATTTTCTCTTGTTTTTTGAATCGGCGTGGC
Organism: Bacteroidaceae bacterium; assembly: GCA_024699495.1. Taxonomy (GTDB): domain Bacteria; phylum Bacteroidota; class Bacteroidia; order Bacteroidales; family Bacteroidaceae; genus Physcousia. The sequence continues at coordinate 121,158 of JAILPK010000037.1, forward strand.
AAATATACGAATTATTCATAAAACCAAAGAATTTCAAATATAAAATCCCATTTTCGTCTCTTTAGGGGAAGGAGATTAAGGGTTAATTTAAGAGTTGGCTGCGTTAAGCAGAGGCTGGAGGCTGTGGGGGGAGGCCTCGTCTACTTGTCAACTAGTATCAACTCAAATACTCAAATTAGCTGCGTCGAATTGATGAAAATCAAGGAATAGGGATATATTTCTCATTAATTCAAGATATATGCAAGCAAATTGAGTCATTTGCTTTACCTTTGCACCATCAAAGAAAGGAAATGGTGTAATTTTGAGTATAACAACATTACATTCCTTCTTTCTTAGAGATTAATGTTAGTTAGTTTATAAGGTAAATGATTTGCGAAGCAATTGTCCGTGAGGATAGTTGCTTTTTTCTTTTTTCCCCATTTTTAGCCCTTTTTCAGTCTTTTATTTTGCCATACAGCAAATTATCACTAATTTTGCAACCCGAAAAGGACTCGTAGTTATTTTACATTACCAAACCGAGCATAAATCAAATCCCTAAATATATGGAAAGAATTCAAGAATTGACCGAGAAAATCCGGCTCGAAGGTGTTGAAAAAGGCAAGGCCGAAGCTGCTGAGATCATAAAAAAAGCCAACGCTGAAGCCGCACAGATTATCTCCGCCGCCAAGGAGCAGGCTGATGCCATCATGCAGCAAGCCAAGAAGACTAACAGCGAGCTGGAGACAAATACCAAAAGCGAACTGAAGCTGTATCTTGCTCAAGCAATCAACGCACTGAAAAGCGAGGTGACGAACGTGGTTGGTGACCGCATCGTGGCCAATGCCGTGTCTGAAATGACAGCAAGCAAAGATTTCCTTGGACAGTTTGCAGTGGCTTTGGCTAAGCAATGGACTCAGACTGAGGATATTGTCATAAGTACTTCTGACGCCGACACCCTAAAGGCTTATTTCGCCAAACAGGCCAAAGAATTGTTGGATAAGGGCGTAACCATTGAGAAGATAAATGGCCAACAGGTTATGTTCTCCGTAAAGCCAGCCGACGGTTCCTACCGCGTTGATTTCGGCAAGGAAGAGTTTGAGCGATTCTTCAAGAGTTTCCTGCGCCCCCAGCTCATAGATATGCTCTTTTGATCCCAAATAATAAATTAATTAATGTATTATACAATACTGACTGGACAGCCCCCTTTGAGGCCCGACAAGGTTGAGCAACGCGCTTCACTTGCCGAGATGAAGGACATGGTCATAGAGGCAACGAGCGGGAAGGACGCACGCGACGTGCAGACATTCTTCCTCCGATTTGACTGTATGAATCTGGTACGCTTGTTGCGAAACGGCAAGACGGAGGAAATCAATCCCCTCGGATTGCTATCGCGCGAGCAGCTTGACGAGCTGATGCTCGGGCAGGAAGGCACCGGGTGGGGATTAGAGACTCAACCGGAATTCTTACGCGCCTTCACAGCCAGATACCGCAAGAAAGCAAACCAAATCGGTTGGTTCTCTGCAGACGATATTTTACTGCAATACTATGATTATGCAATAAGCCATTCCGATGGGATTCTGTCAGAATGGTATGAGCTGAATTTAAACCTGCAAAGCCTTATGACGGCTTTCATCGCCCGCAAGAACAACTGGCGCGTGGCTGACTATGTCAAGGGCCAAGGCGAGGTATGCGACGCCATACGCAACAGCAGCGCAGCAGACTTCGGACTGGCAGCTCAGCTCCCATACATCGATGAGATTATCAAGATTGCAGACGAGCCCGACCCCGTAAGCAAGGAAAAGCAAACGGACGCCTTCAAGTGGAAATGGCTAGACGAACATTCATTCATGGAACCGTTTGACATCGTAGCACTGATTTTCTATCTTGCACGCACCGAGATGCTTGACCGATGGGATTTGCTAGATGTGGAACAAGGCAAAGCGCGCTTCACAGCGATAATCAACAACCTGAGAGGAGAAGCCCGCGTCCCTGCAGAATTCATAAGAAAATAAAACAACAATATAACAATGACAAAAGGAACAGTTCAAGGTGTGGTTTCGAATATGGTCACACTGCGTGTTGACGGACCTGTGCAGCAGGGCGAAATCTGCTATATCGCAACAGGCGGCACCAAACTTATGGCGGAAGTCATCAAAGTTTTGGGACAAGACGTTTATGTGCAGGTCTTCGAGAGCACACGCGGTCTGAAGGTCGGCGCTGAAGCCGAGTTCACAGGCCACATGCTTGAGGTGCAGCTCGCACCAGGTATGCTCAGCAAGAATTTCGACGGTCTGCAGAACGACCTCGACAAAATGGAAGGCGTTTTTCTCCGCCGCGGACAATATACAGACCCGCTCGATCGCGAGCGTCTCTGGGACTTCAAGCCAATCGCCAAAGTAGGTGACGAAGTGGAGTCCAGCGACTGGCTCGGACAGGTAGAGGAAAACTCACAACCGCTGAAGATTATGGTTCCATTCCAGATGGAAGGTACAGCAAAGATCAAGAGCATCAAGCCGGAAGGCCAATACAAAGTGGATGACGTCATCGCCACACTGCAGAAAACCGACGGCACCGAAGTAAATGTTACTATGGTGCAGCACTGGCCAGTGAAGTTTGCCATGACAAACTATCGCGAGAAACCGCGTCCGTTTAAGCTGCTTGAGACCGGCGTACGCACTATAGACACCTTCAACCCGATAGTAGAGGGAGGCACAGGCTTCATCCCCGGCCCCTTCGGAACCGGCAAGACGGTATTGCAGCACGCCATATCCAAGCAGGCAGAGGCTGACATCGTAATCATCGCAGCCTGCGGTGAACGCGCAAACGAGGTCGTGGAAATATTCACCGAGTTCCCGGAATTAGTTGACCCACATACTGGCCGCAAACTGATGGAGCGCACAATCATAATCGCCAACACCTCAAACATGCCGGTGGCCGCACGCGAAGCATCTGTCTATACAGCAATGACGATGGCTGAATATTATCGTGCAATGGGACTACGCGTACTACTAATGGCAGACTCCACAAGCCGATGGGCACAGGCGCTCCGCGAGATGTCAAACCGCATGGAAGAACTGCCCGGACCTGACGCCTTCCCTATGGACCTATCCGCGCTCATATCAAACTTCTACGGCCGTGCAGGATACGTATATCTGAAAAACGGAGAAGTTGGTTCCATCACATTCATCGGAACTGTGTCACCAGCTGGAGGTAACCTTAAAGAGCCTGTCACAGAGAGCACAAAGAAGGTGGCCCGATGCTTCTACGCCCTGGAGCAGGAGCGTGCTGACAAGAAACGCTACCCCGCAGTGAACCCCATAGACTCATACTCGAAATACCTCGAATATCCCGAATTCGCAGAGTATATCAAAGGGCATATCAACGAGACATGGATCCCCAAAGTGCTTGAATTGAAAACCCGCATGCAGCGAGGTAAGGAAATTGCAGAGCAGATAAATATCCTCGGCGACGACGGCGTGCCTGTAGATTACCACGTCACTTTCTGGAAATCTGAAATCATCGACTACGTCATACTGCAGCAGGACGCTTTCGACGAGGTGGATGCCGTAACATCACTGGAACGTCAGGAGGAGATATTGAATCTCGTGACTGAAATATGCGAACATGACTTTGAGTTCGACACTTTCCTCGAAGCCACTGACTTTTTCCGTAAGCTCATCAACCTCTGCAAGCAATGGAACTACTCGCAATACAAGAGCGAGCAGTATGAAGACTTCCGCAAGCAAATACGGGAATGTCTAGAGTCGAAAGTTTGAAGTTTAATGTAGATACTATCTCATTGCTTTAACAAAACACTCATTAAACATTAAACCTTAAACTGCGGCTAAGCCGCAACAGATTTATGGCACAAGCATTTCAAAAGATATACACTAAAATAAGCCAGATCACAAAGGCTACATGCTCGCTGAAAGCTACGGGTGTGGGTGCTGAGGAGCTGGCCACCATCAACGGCAAACTGGCTCAGGTCGTTAAGATACAAGGCGACCTCGTTACACTGCAAGTGTTTGAGGGAACAGGAGGTATACCAACCAACGCCGAAGTAGTATTCATGGGCAAGTCTCCTTCACTCAAAGTCAGCGAACAACTGGCAGGGCGCTTCTTCAATGCCTACGGAATGCCTATAGACGGCGGACCGGAGATTGAAGGGAAAGAAGTGGAAATAGGCGGCCCGAGCGTGAACCCCGTACGACGCAAACAACCCAGCGAACTCATCGCTACTGGTATAGCTGGCATCGACCTCAACAACACCCTCGTATCAGGCCAGAAGATTCCATTCTTCGCCGACCCCGACCAACCCTTCAACGAAGTGATGGCCATGGTGGCCTTGCGTGCAAAGGTAGATAAGATTATACTCGGCGGCATGGGCATGACCAACGATGATTACTACTTCTTCAAGAACACATTCTCAAACGCCGGGGCATTAGACCGCATCATCTCGTTCATGAACACTACCGAAGACCCCGCAGTCGAACGTCTGCTCATACCTGACATGGCACTCACCGCAGCTGAATATTTTGCTGTAGAAAAACACGAGACTGTGTTGGTGCTGCTTACTGATATGACATCTTACGCCGACTCGCTCTCCATCGTAAGCAACCGCATGGACCAGATTCCATCCAAAGACTCCATGCCTGGTTCGCTCTACTCCGATCTGGCTAAGATATACGAGAAGGCTGTGCAGTTCCCGGAAGAGGCTGGCGGCGGTTCAATCACCATCATTGCCGTAACCACGCTCTCCGGTGGTGATATCACTCACGCTGTGCCTGACAACACTGGCTACATCACTGAGGGACAGCTCTATCTGCGCCGCAATTCCGATGTGGGCAAGGTCATCATCGACCCGTTCCGCTCACTCTCACGTCTGAAACAGCTCGTGGCAGGAAAGAAGACCCGCAAAGACCATTCACAGGTTATGAATGCCGCCATTCGCCTATATTCAGATGCAGCAAACGCAAAGACGAAGATGGAAAACGGTTTCGACCTTACCGACTACGATCAGCGTTGCCTATCCTTCGCACGCGACTATGCCACAGCCATCCTTGCCATCGATGTCAATCTTGACACCACAGAGATGCTTAATGTGACATGGAGCCTCTTCCACAAGTATTTCAAGCTTGAAGAAGTAAACATCAAGAAGGAATTTACTGACGTTTACTGGAAGTAATACGCCGTATGCAAGATGTAAGATGTCACTTTTGCTGATACTGCAACCGATTGCATGCACCGGCATAGAGACGTTACATTCTACATTTTACACTGTGAGAAAATATGATACAGTTTCAATATAACAAGACATCGCTCCAGCAGATTGAGAAGCAACTCAAGATGCGTCAGCGTACCCTGCCCATCATCAAGAGCAAGGAGACAGCGCTGCGTCTTGAGGTGAAGAAATGCAAGGAAGAGGTGGAACGTCTGGAAGAGGAACTCCAAAAGCAGATTGCCGGTTATGAGGCCATGTATGCTTTATGGGGTGAGTTTGACGCCTCGCTCGTAAAGGTCACTGACGTTCAGATGGATATCAAGAAGATTGCGGGCGTTCGCGTGCCCATTCTTCTGAATATCAGCCTCGAAGCCAAGCCCTTCGGCATATTCAGCGCTCCAAAATGGTATTTCGATGGTATCAATCTCCTACACGGACTTGCCAAGACTGCGGTAGAGAAAGAGTTTGCCGTGGCCAAATGCGATCTGCTGGAACATGCACGCCGCAAGACCACACAAAAAGTGAATCTCTTTGAGAAAGTGCAGATTCCAGGGTTCCAAGAGGCTGTGCGCAAAATCAAGCGGTTCATGGAAGACGAGGAGAACCTCTCCAAATCTTCACAGAAAATACTGAAGGCACTTCAGGAAAAGAGAAAGGAGGCTGACGCATGATTACAAAGATGAAGAAGCTAACCACTATGATATTCCATGGTGAGTATGAGCAGTTCCTCGCCGACCTGCAACGGCTCGGTGTGGTGCATGTGCAGCCTGCCCAAGAAGGCATCGTGGCTTCCGACTCCTCTCTACAGGATGAACTGAACCACATCAAGGAGGTTCAGGAAGCAATCGAAATGCTCAAGCCTATGGCATCTCCAACGCCGACTGAAGCGACAGGATCTGTTACAGCTGGCGAAGAGGCCCTCAGCAACTATAGTGCCCTTATAGCCCAACGTAAAGAACTGAATGCTGAGCATCAGCGCATAGAAAACATCCTCTTGGAGGCAAAACCCTGGGGAGAATTTGAAATAGAGGCTATATCCAAACTCTCAGATATCGGTTTGGAGATGGCTTTCTACATCACCACCTCACGCATCTTCAAGAAAAAACAAGAGGAATGGAGTGTCGATGAGCACTATATCTTCCCAATACAACAAATAAAAGGAGACACTTATTTCGTAGCAATAAGCCACAAGAATAAGACCAATGTCCTCGACGGAGCTACATGCGTGCCCCACCCCGTAATGACCGCTTCAGAATGTGCTACTCAGATAGAGGGCATCGAAAAACAAACAGCTGACATCGACGCCCAGCTTCAGGCCATTGCCACCACGCATCTCGTAGATTTGCACGCACTCGAAGCACAGCTACGCAGCAGTGTGCAACTAAGTAAGGCAAGGCTGGACACTGGTCACGCAGCTGAAGACACGGTGATGATCATTGAAGGATGGACGCCTATACAGAAAGAAAAAGAAGTCGTAGATTTCCTGCATCAAAGCGGTGTCTGCTACGAAATGCGCGACCCGGTGCGCACGGACAACGTTCCGATTCTGTTACGGAATAATGCCTTCACACGAATGTATGAAGTGTTGACGGAAATGTATGGCATGCCCGATTACAACGAGTTCGACCCCACACCCATTCTGGCTCCGTTCTTCACCCTATTCTTCTCTTACTGCATTGCTGATGCTGGCTATGGCCTCGTGCTTATCCTGCTCGGATTTCTGCTAAAAAAGAAACTCGGTGCAGATATGCGCGGAATGATGAATCTGGTCATCACCTTAGGCATTGCCACCACTGTTCTCGGAGCTATATTCGGCACATTCTTCGGAGTAAACCTCGTAAACGTAGACCTCCCCGAATGGATGAAGGGACTGATGATTACCGGTAAGGTAGGTGACACAGTCTATGACAAGACAATGTTGCTCTCGCTGATTATCGGTGTCATTCACATCATCATCGCCATGACCGTAAAAGCGGTAAAGAGCACAGTTCTCTTTGGATTCAAACAGAGCATCACAGCATGGTCCTGGCTCCTCTTAATTGTGGGATTCATCTGCGTCGGAGGCCTGAACATGCTGAAAGTCATATCCACAGATGTTTCCACCATCGCATTCTATATAGTTGGCGGAGTGGCTGCCGTAGGCATTTTCCTGCTGAATGACCTGAAGCGCAACCCTCTGGTAAACATCGGAGCCGGCTTGTGGGACACTTACGGCATGGCCTCCGGTCTGCTGGGCGACGTACTCTCCTACGTACGTATCTATGCCCTCGGTCTTGCCGGTGGCATGCTCGGCGGCGTGTTCAACCAACTCGCGCTGATGACCAAAGGAGACAGTCTGCTCGGCTGGATTCCATGCATACTCATCCTGGTCTTCGGCCACACGCTGAATATCGCTATGAGCTGTCTTGGAGCCTTCGTCCACCCGCTCAGACTCAATTTCGTGGAATACTTCAAGAACTCCAATTACGAAGGAACCGGCACAGCATATAGTCCGCTCCATATAGTGAAATAAAAGCACACCAACATTAAACTATTAGTATAAAGCCTCAACGCTACATCAAACATTAAACAATAAACATTAAACTTAATAATATTATGGATTTAAACTTGATTTTAGGTTATCTCGGCCTCGGCATGGTGCTCGTATTGGCCGGTATTGGTAGTTCCTTCGGAACGAGCATCGCTGGTCAGGCTGCAGAAGGCGGTCTGAAAATTAACCCCAACAAGGCCAGCACTTACATGATTCTCACTGGTCTCCCCGCTACTCAGGGTATCTACGGTTTCGTAGCTTTCTTCTCCCTGATGGGCCGCGTAGCCACTGACGGAGCTCTCGTCTTCGGTGTCGGCGCTTTTGTAGGACTCGGCTGCATGCTCTCTGCCATCCGCCAGGGCAAGGTATGTGCAGCAGGCATCCAAGGGGTAGCTCAGGGTCACAACGTTATGGTTCAGACCCTCATCTATGCTGCTTTCCCTGAGTTTTATGCAATTCTGGCACTCGTAGGCGCGCTTCTCGTCTAAATCACCCTCACCCACATAATCCGCCCTTGGAGGAACATAATCAGCAAGTCTGATTATAGTCTTCCAAGGGCAATTTTTTTGCTACCTTATCCAATATTATTGGTCACCGGTAAACCACATGTTCGTTAAGTTCAGCATTTTGCCAAACACATGAATGCTTATATAACTCTGTTTAGAACGGTTTCCACGACCTCATTGAACGAGAGTGAAGTGACAGTGAGTCGAGGCATTTTTAATCTGAGACGGCTGTCTCAGATTCAGGTGACGGCTGTCTCAGATTCAGGTGACGGCCGTCTCAGATTCAGGTGACGGCCGTCTCAGATTAAATTAATGCTGGTCCATGAAGATTTGAGAGTAGTTCTACGTGGAGTTATGAGTAGTTCAAAGTAGGGTTGTGAGACGGGAAAAGTGGAGTCGTGAGTAGTTCAAAGTAGGGTTGTGAGACGGGAAAAGTGGAGTCGTTGGCAGTTCAAAGTGGAACCGGGATACGTCGGAAAAAACCATCTGTGATTAGTCAAACTTGCAGTTGTCAGACAGGAGAAGTGCGGTAGTACGTCATCTGCTTTCGAGACGGTTAATGGCTTTAATCAACAAGTATTTGGGGAGCTCACATGATTAACGCCATTAACATGGGCTAAATAAGGCAAAAAGAAGACCTCGAAGCCCTGTTTTACAGGGCTTTCGGGGCAGGATTCTATTGCATTCTGAGTTTTACCGGACAGCAATATATTGCATACTTAGTTTTACCGGATAGCTATAATCTAATATTTCCAAAACGGCATAGCCTTTGGATAAGGTCTAAGGCCTTTACACAAGCTTATTTGATGACTGACTTGGGAGCGAACCATTTGCGGAAGCGGTTGCGAATGGCGGAGCTGATAACGGCAAAATTGCCATAGCGGAGATTAAGAAACAGTTCCTCAAATGAGCGTGCGACCTTGAGCCAAGGGTGTCCCCAACACATGATGCGATAAATTCGTTCCTTGAAAGCCACGTGGTCTATGACGTTGTCTGGATGACGAAGAGGGAATTGAAGTTCATGTCGTCCCATCGTGAATATGCGGCGGTAGCCACGAGGCATGGCGTGAATGGAACCAGCGAAGTGGGTGCTGTCTGCGGAAGCGCCAAGATTATTAATCTGATTGTGGGACGGGATTATAGCGAGTCCGTTGTTAAGCAGCATTGAAGCGCGGAAGATAGTCTCGTAAAAGGCACGTCCAAATTCGCGGTGACGTCGGCATGTAAGCAGGAAATCGTCGCGAAGATGACGTTTCTGGATGAGTGTCTCCAGTTGGCGCACAGCTATAGGGTTGTCAAGCCAGCTGTAATTCTCGTCCCAGGTATCAATGACTCGTCTCCATGAGGCCCATCCCCAAATGGAGAATGTAGATGCAAAGAAGTAGGATGAATCAACATCGGTAGTGTGTTCTTCCTGATTGAAACCGGAAATCATCCATACCCGCTCATCATGCTCATATCGGTCCAGCATCTCTTTGCAAAAGCGGAAGAAGGACTGTGTGGGCACGTCGTCATCCTCAAGCACTATGCATTTATCTGTCATAGAGAAAGCCCACTTCTGAGAAATAAACTCCGATGGGTCACATCCATAGTTGCGCTCCTGAAACAGAGTATGCACCTCACACGGCCAATCAACATTACTTACCACCTCACGACATGCCTTTATGCCAGGGATATCACGCTCACCACGGGGGCCGTCCTGATAAAGGAAGAGACGTGAAGGTTGAGCTAACCGCACCTGCTCGAACACTTTAGAAAGATTATCCGGGCGGTTGAAGAAAAGGATTAGAACAGAAATCCCGTCAATGTGCCCTTCGGGAGAGGTGTAATCAGGTTGATGCGTTATAATCTCTTTAGACATAGTATTGTGGTTTGTGGCATGGAAGTTTTGGTATCAGGATCTGTTCTTCCGCCTATGGGTATTCAGGGGTTTATTTGTCACTTGTTTCTTCCGGCAAAGGGGAGCTATGCAGATGTATTACTGCTGAATTCCCTTATAGTCTCCAGAAAATGATTAACGTGGTACTTCCTTTTAACCTCGTCTGAGACAGGAACTAAGGGTTGCTGCAGGAAGAGCGGCAAGCGGGTGATGTCATCATGGCCGAGGATGAAAATATTTTCAGGACGATAGAAATCGGCTTGAAGCAGGGGATGATGATTGGTGATGAGTTTCTTATTCCAGAATAGAGCTTCCACCGGACGGCGTGTGACGCCTGCCTGATTGTCCTGCACGATGTCTACGATGCAGAATGAAGATTCTAAGTGGCGCAGATACTCGTCATAAGAGATGCGCTCTGCGGGCTCATTAACAATTATGAAATCGGTTTTGAACTCATAGCGGCGCAGAATCTCTGCCAAGTCTTTTAATTGAGGTTCACGCCCCTTGTTCTCACCGCAGAAGAAGGCCGTCCCCCCGAGGAAGTTGATTCTGTCTGCTACCTTCCCCGTTTGGGCCTCATTTCTCTTATTTCCGTGATGAGAATGATTCACGCCGACATCAGGGTCGGCAAAAGGAGCGTTCCGGTAAAACTGCTCTACAAAATTAAGGCCGTAGGCTTTGGCGTCCCCAGGGTCAAAGGTAAAAAGTGTGTAGCCCATATTACACATACGCTGCATGAGAGCAGCTATGTCATGCTCTGGTAGGGCGAAAGCAAGCGTATTGTTGAAGTAATTTAAGAGGTGTGTTCCACGAGGCAGCATCCATGCTATTGCCTGAAGGGTACGAGGATTGGTAACGCCGTCGACAAGGATGCTGTCAGAGGCGGAAACCATCCGCAACGAAAGCCAACCCCGATGGCCTGTAATCCACGAAGCCAAACGAGGGCCTACAGGTATGCGTCCTATGACCAAAGCCTTAAGAAGACGATGGAGCAGGTCTTTCGGTTGCCGCGTGAAATCGGGCAGAAACACAGGCCGCAGGTCATCACTTGCGCCATCGAAGATGAACTTCGGGGCACCGGTTAGTTCCTTTGGATAATATAGGACAGAATTCGTATGCATTATATCTGAGTTGTTTTTATATCCTCTTAATACTGCTCGCTCAGATGCGGAAGGATGTGGGATCCTGACTGGCTAACGTTTATTTATAGTAATAATAGATGGACTAATCCCACGTCTGCCGGGCTAATCCGTTATTGTCAGTTTTGCTGCATGACAGTGGATGGACTCTAAGTCAGGGAGACGCCGCCAATCGCCGAATTTCTCAGTGAGATAGGCATCGCAGTCATGCGGGGCAGGCATAATGTGCCCCTCAAAGGGGATGCCCTGTAAAGGGTAAAGATAAGAGTCGCGACGAATATCATCGTATGGGATGCCGAAGGAATAACGTATCAGCCGTGTAGGCCACAGTTTGGATATGACACGAAGGAACGGGAATATAAAGCGAGCATTGAAAGAGTAGATTCTCCGGACACGCTGACGCGCCTCGTCATTGCTGAGGTCCTTACGTTTCAGCACCTTATAGCAGAAGCCGAGTGTGCGGCAGGAAATCCACCGAAGAGGCTGAGGCACACGCTCCATAGGGAATATGTCTATGAAAATGCCCTTCATGCGGAATATACGGTCGTAGTCATTCGTCTCTTCCAGAACACTGCGACGGTCGCGCATCTTGGCATAGGCGAAGAAGTAACCGTCATCTGTCTCTGGTGTCTGAATCTCATAACAATCCGGCAGTTCACGTTTGAGGATATCTATGAGACGAAGATAATCTGGACGCAGCAGTTCTACATCGAGATCATCATCCCAAGGGATATAACCGCCATGTCTGACCGCACCCAGAAGAGTGCCCGAGCAGAGCCAATATGTTATACCATGCCTGCGGCAGATGTCGTCGAGTACGAGCAACATCTCTGTCATACGTGCCTGCTGGAGCCGAATCGTTGAGCCTTCGGGATTAAACCGTGCTTTTAGTGACGCGGCCTCCGCGCTGTCAACAGGGATGGTTGGGGAATATTGATGAATCGAAGTATTATCGGATATACTCATAAAAAATTAGGGCTCTGTAAATATTTGTATCGTTTTCATTTTGCCTGCGACTGTTCGGAGGCAATTCTCTGCTGTTTGTAATCGTAGCTATGACGCCCCTCGGCGCGAAAGTCGCGATGATAGCGTTCAAGTACCTCGTGATAGACTTGGTCGTAAGCGGGTATGAAAAGGTCGTCGCCCGCTTCGAGATGTTCTATTATATCCTTGGCCAAGGGATTGACGGCATCCATGTCTGTATGGCAGCCTCCGTTGAATCCTGTTCCACGAATACTGCCTGGCGAAACATTTAGGATACGGTTGTGTGTTCCCGCTTTCTCCAGCTCTACGTTTATACTCTCAATGAAAATTTTGAGGGCAGCCTTGGTCGCTCCATAAACGGCGAAGAAAGGCGAGGACATGAAACCGGCGATGCTTACCATAACCCCCAGGCGGAATGTATCAGGAGACTCCAAACGGGAGTAGAAACGGTGGATTAGCCGCATCACTGACAGTTGATTGACCATGACTGAATCCGTGACATACTGCTCGGAGACATCGCGAAAAAGGGCTAAACGGCCAAATCCGGCCGTAATCATAACCACGTCAACATCAGCGAAGCGGTCAAAGAGGGAATAGTCAGCCTGATTCAAATCCAGCTGAAAGGATTCCATCTTCGGAAGAACATGCTCAGTAGGCAGAGGAGACTTGTCCACGATAAACACATTCTCCACCTGCTCTTCCTGTGCATAAAGTCTGGCTATAGCCAAACCTATGCCTCCTGCGCCACCGACCACAAGGACTTTTTTCATTTCTTTACTATCACATTAGGATTAACCCTTGCCTCGACCTTCGACCTCATATCATGGTAGGAGTCAAGAATCTCCTGCTTTATCTTGCTGGAACTTACTCCATCCCCATAGGGGAAGTAGAAGACTGTGACCCCGAGTTCTTTGAGATAATCATATTTGCCTGTCCAATCATCACCTACGACGAACACATCAATGTTGAGTTTCCTGACGATTTCAGTATGGTCAAGAGAGCGCTGCGGAATTACCACATCAGGGTATTTCAACGACTCTATGATTGCCAGACGCTCTTCGAAGGGGATTACAGGGGGACGCTTGTAAGAACACACCAACTCATCGGTGCTGACACCAACGATAAGTGTGTCACCAAGACCACGTGCGTATTTTATCATCTTGAGATGATTGGAATGAAACATATCAAATGTCCCTGAGGTATATACCACTATCTTACCGTTATACATATCTTTACTTAATAATGGTTATTACTATATCTGTTTATATCTCTGACTACTATCTGCTGAAACCAAAATCAGCGTCCAAAAAACCACTTTTTATAGAAGGGGCTGACGCGAATTATGTTTGATGCCAAGAGGGAGAAGGCAACAACAACAATTGCCATAGCGAGCGGAATTATTGTCTCAAGGACAAAATTACGCCCTGCTGTCTTCAGCCAAGCTCCGACCATGGGCAAGGTGGGAATGAAAAAATAATGAAGGAGATAGACATCGAGGGTGCGCGTTCCAATATACTGAAGAGAGGCTCCCACCCAACGGTCGCGCGTGAACCAATGCTCATAATACCGGAAAAACATAACAACGATGAATACCAGCGAATATATCGCTATTGTGCGCGGAAGGTTGGCCCACTGCAAACGGAAGTGATGCAAATGGAAGTTCTCTGCGCAACAGATGAAAGCAAGGAATAGGACTATAGGATAGAACCAAGCCGTATCCATCAGAGTTGTGATACGGTTCCAATAGCGATGGACAAGGATTCCCGCCACAAAAAACTGGAAGTATTCTGCTGTTCGAACCAAACTGCTATACTGCCAAAACGGAGCCTTGTGCCAAGAGAACCATGACGGCATATAGAGCGTTGCATATATACAGACTGAGATAAGCCATACTACAATCCATGGCCATGCCCCTTTTATACGGAATCTCTCCAAAATATATGCTATAATGTAGTATATGATAAACATGTGCAGCAACGACCAGCAGAACCAATACCCGCCCTTTACGGGGCTTCGCATTGCCCATTCGAAGGCTTTCCAAAAATCAGGATACAAAAGCAACAGGTTTGCCAAGAGGAATACAATGGTTGGTATCATCTGCACCTTAAACTTCTTCCACAACATGGAAGCGAGATAGTCACCCGTCCATACAGCAGACGCCTTATATGCCAAGAATCCGCTGATGAAGAAGAAAGTGGGCATGCGGAAAAGCATCATGAATGTGAGTGACGTCCCCTTCTGAACGTTTCCGTTGAATCCCATAGTGAATACGTGATACATCACCACCAACAACATCGTGAAGCCACGCAGTGCATCAAGCCATTGCATGCGGGATGAAGCTACTCCAACCTGTCCTACCCCACCGGGATTGGGAGCAGATAAAATCTGACTGGATGTATTCATTTCCTGACTCATAATTGGTTCCCTTTTTTGTTTAAAATCTTCTTTTGCAGAATGTCTTCATTTCCAAAGTTGGTTATTTTGTTTAATCAGTTGTCCACAACCCTGATTCGTAGGGGGCTTCAGTATTACGCCGAACCACCTCGAACGGATGGCCGGAGATGGCTGCAGCCATCTCGCTGTAAGTGCTGCCCGCTGAACCATAGATGATACTTGTGCGGCTCAGAGCATACATCTCAATGAGACCTTCCACAATGCCTTCTGTGCTTTCGCGGTCGGCTTTTGAATTAGAGGTAATCAAGCGAGAACCGTAACGTTCACTCATTATGGACTTGGTTGGTTCGTCGTCGGTGGCCAGATAGATGCGCGTGTCCGCATTTAATGCAATATGGGAATCTATCTTTTCCTCAAAGAGTTGAAGAGGACTTTCAGATATACTCTCCATATTGTCAGTGCGACGTATGTGCACACCTATGGTGTGGGAAGTATAATTCACACAGCGGTCATCAATCAGATTCATTATATTGGGCTGCGGAATGAACAGACGGGAAAGAAGAACCGGATTCCACCTGAAGAAATCACGGTAAGCATGTATAACGCGGTTTCCGCCGGCACTTGCCCAAGCGAGGAAGTCAAAACCCTCAATACGCATAGGCATAACCCTCTCGCTGAAAATCACATCTCTGAAGACAAGCTTCTGTAGAAGACGAGGAATATATAAGTTGCGCATTTGCGGCCGAGCCATAATGAGCGACTCCCAAAAAGTGGCATCGCGCAGTGAGCAAGAACATGTATCATTCACACGGGATGGCATTGCGCCTGACTGCCTGCCTCCATAATGGCTAATAGTTATCGGAGAATGGTCTATAGGGAGAAAGAGCGTATCATAACGGCATCTCATACCCCACTGTTCCATCCACAGACACCGCACCGGCATGTCTAGATGCTCAGCCATCGCAGCAGCCGAAGCAGCAACACGCATACGGTTGCCGAGTCCACCTTCAAGAACTACTGTCAACATGGCAAAGCCTCCTTATCTCTCTTTTTATTAATAATATAAGCAATACTCTCACTTAGGATTTTGGCACCGAATACCCAAAGAATTCCAATATACAAAACAACTGCGAGGAGTATCTTCAGTCCCATCCTTAGCCAACCGGCAGACATGCCGCTTGTGAGCCACCAGGATAATATCATTACCATAGCCGCAAACAGGAAAAATGGAAGGATATCACGTGCCGCGTCACTGAATCGCAGTCCTATGAGACGACGTGCCCAGAATTGCCATACCAATACCCATAAGGTGTTAACACCGACATAGAACCAAGTCATCGCAAGAACACCATAAGAGCGCATGGCTATCAAACCCGCCCAAATCAGAATGCAGATTACCACGCTGTTAACAAGATTAACCATGCTTTGGCCGCGGCTGATGACAAGATTGGAATAGAGCGTGACTACGGGAGCAAAAGCGCCATAGATACACAATGTGGATAACAGCGGCGCACTATCAGACCACTTGGGAATCAGACAAAAGATGAAATCCTCAGATATGAGTGATAGACCTAGCAGACAGGGAAACGAGACAAAGCAGGTGAAGCGCAGCATCTTACGAAATATTTCGCGAAGACGCCCCATATCTCCATTATCAGCCGAAGTCAGAGTGGGCTGAGCCACTCCGAGGACCATATTCCCAATTGTGGAAACAGCCATATCATTCCATTTGCGGGCATTGCTGAAAACCCCTGCCACGCGGGCCGTATAAAATCGTCCCAGAAGGACTCCAAACACATTATTGTTTAGCTGCAGGAAAAGATTCTGAACAAGAAGCTTCCACGAGAAGCCCCACATCTGCCATGCGGGGCGCAGATCAATCTGCAACGTAGGTCTCCAAGGTGAATAATACCAACGCAACACCATCATTATAGTCACATAGGCAATATTCTGTATGGCCAAGGCCCAATAAGCAAAGCCGCAGAAGGCTAATACTATACCGATAATGCCGGAAAGCAAAAGCGAAACAATATTTATTATGCTGTTTTGCCGAACCATCATGTGGCTGAACATATATGCATAATGAGCTGCTCCAATGCTTACAATCCAGAAATTCAGGAATACAAATCGGGCAAGCACGGTGAGTGACGGTTCATGATAGAAGCGCGATATGGCAGGTGCAGCAAAAGACAGTATCAGATAAAGAAGAGAACCGACAATGACATCAAACCAAAAAACAGCGTTATAGTCCTCATGCTTAGCCTCTTTTTTGTTTGCCAAAGCGGCGGTGAAACCACTCTCCTGAATGCAGCCCGCCACATTACTGAACACAACCAGGATAGCCATCATGCCATAGTCCTCCTGAGAGAGCCGATTGAGCAACACAAGGCCAAATAAGGCATTGAGCAACTGCACTGCTCCCCCTGAAAGGCCTCCCCAAATGAGACCTCTCGCTGTTCGCTGCTTGAGGTTCCCTTCTTCCATTTATCTATTTATCTTTGCAACGGATAAGTCAAAGCCGGCGGGGCTTCGGGACGCAGACTCGGTGCAGGGACCTCAATGCCGTCGAAGAGAATCGCCGCAGGAGTGATAAGCGTAACGGCGTTCTCGTTAATCTGACGGGTATTGAGCACCTGTTCCTCGGATGAGATTCCTTCCAGACGGCGCCATTTGTCTGTAGAGAATGATATTTCTGGTATGAAATAGAGAGTTTCCTTGCCTGTGCGTACATCTACCCGATAGAGGTCGGCTTTCGTCATCCCTTTGTCCCGGCGCACTATATAAGCATAGTCGTACCCTTCTGACTTGGCTGCCTTGAGCAACTGCTTACGGAGTCGTGATGTAGATTGCGTCTTCGAAGCCGTCAGACGGAGTATGCCGGGACTGACGCTACTGCTCAAAGCTCTGTAACCCCAGTCATTGGAATGTCTCATATTGCCCGTACTTCCATTTGTCTTAAGTGCAGGAACAGGCCCACACATCTGCTTACGCAGGATTCCATTTTCCACAAGCGTCATAGCCTGGGGGCGCACACCATAGGCATCCACGGCATAATAACCGAAGAGCGGTTCACCGTTATATACGGAGTCGGTGAGCTGACGCAAGGTGAGGCGTGAATCCATAACCTTACGCCCTATCTTTGCAGCATTGAGAGCGGAACTCTGCAAATAATCACGATTGGCAATCAGCATGGGCTGCACATAGGTCTGCAAAAGGTTATAGGGAATTTGTGTACTTTCCATCAGCACTGGGCCTGCATAATAATCGCCATCAGTAGTTGGTGCAGAGGCCCTGGCTACAAGGAGGTCGGCCATCTTTACTATACGGGCATACAGATCGGCAGTATCTGCCATGAGAGCCTCAAATGAGGTATAAGGTGCATAAAAGGTATCATTCATCGGAACACCTCCCTTGGTTCGGGTATTTGCGCTTACGCTCACCTCAATCCAATCGTAAGGTGTCTTGAGACGCTGCCCTTCGGAGGTGAGGCGGTAGATATCCTGTAGCTGACCGTAGATATTCACATGCGAGTTGGTCAGAGTAGGATAGCTCAAGAATATTCTGCTGAGACGTGCTGCCAGATGTTCTATCTTTTCCTTAGGTACAGTGGTAGTCTGTCGCTGAGTCACGCAGGTGACGGCCGGCAAAGGCTGCAAATCATCCAAAGCAGCTTCAGCAGGCGGCAACGGATATTTAGCCAAGCGATTCTTCTTATTGGCCTGCAGTTGGATTGATGACTTGTAAGTCATGTCGGTCAGATTCCAGAGAGTACGACGATGAGTGTCATAATCCGCATTACAAGTATAGCCACTGTTGTAATACATCTGCTCCGGCCGCGGGTCGCTGGTGCTGTGATAGTCACCTAGTTTGGCCTGCACAGAAGCCCCATATTGCCAAAGCAAAGGACGGGAAAATGTCACGGCACCCAACTCGGCTGATGTTTGGAATGGAAGGGCGCGTGAGATTGTATAGTTGTAATAGAAGGGCTTGGAGTAGGAACCCAGTTGCAGGCTGTCCCTGCTACGCTGCATCTCATCTGCCATTGCACGGAAAATGACATCATCCAATTCTGTCTGGGTAGTAGGAGCGACTTGAGGTTCTCTGGACAAAGCAGGAGCCCTAAGGATAGGAGGCAGGTTGCGGGCCTTCTCACGTCGCTGAGTCTCAATCTTGCTTACAAATATCATTGGTGATGTGGCGGTAACTGAAACCCATCCACTTTCAGCCCCACACTGGCCAACGAACGTGCTTGGCGTGTCACCTCCCGCAACGATATTAGAAAACATTGACAATGGAGTGCCTATCATGTCAACTCCACGCACCAGTTCATCGGGACGTCCGTCAACATAAACCCGCAGGACCTCAAGCGGAGTTACATTAAAGGAATTCAGACTTCCCCCCTCACCTGTCAGAGTATAGCCTGAGGTGACGCTTTTGAAGTAATAACCGTATTCTTTCCCCTGGCGTCTGGCCTCATCACAAAGCATTTTACGTAATTGGCTCTCGGTATATGCTTTGGTTGTCTCAACTATCAGGTTCGACTGGCGACTGACCGCATCTCCTCCGTTTGCAGTGCGGCCATGGCCGTTGCTTTGCGGGAATCCGTCTATAGGCACTCTGCTGACCAGGAAATTGCGGAGCACGCCATTTACCACGTTATCCACACGGCGGGCTCGAACGCCCTCATCATCATATTTATAGTTTCCCCAAAGATTGGAGCCTCTATATTTACTGATTGTAGGATCACAGAATACTTGGAACGTTTCGGGGAGAATACGCTCGCCTACCATCTTTTTAAATGTTTGTCCGCCGCTCTTCATCCGATGCGCCTCCAAGCGATGGCCGAAGATCTCGTGAAAGAACACTCCGCTCGCCGGACCGCTCATTATTGCCGGGCCCGAATATGGATCTGCCACAGGTGCCTTGCTCAAGGCCACGAGCCTCTCGCCTATACGTTGCGCAGATGCAATGAGGACCTCTTCTGAAGGGAGGGAGTCTATATCGAAGCTCATAAAATCTTCATATAGCGGCAACTGCATTCCGTCATCAGCCTTCATCTCAGCTGATAACATAACGCGGACAGTCACATTGTTCTTTACTATACTTGTTCCTTCTGTATTTATAATCCACGAGCGTTCAGCCTGATAAACAAGATTTACCGAAGCACTTGAAAAGTCCTTCCACTGGCGGAATACAGCTGAGACTCGATTGAGCCTACTCTCCCATAAACGCACCGTCTCATCGGATAGGGCATAGTTGGCCAGTGACTCTTCGTAATAAGTTTCCATCGGCGCTTGAGAGAAGCAACCGGCCGTATCCTCGTTGTCAACTTGGGTGCGCGAACGGGATATGGCCTGTGTCAGACGGTCCTGGGCAATCTTATATCGACGCAGTGTCTCGGCCCATATATTCTGACGTATAGAAGCCGGCGACGAGCAATCCAACGGCAACGTGGCTGCTGAACCACCTCGTCCGGAGCCGCTGCCTTGGGTCTCAAACTTGAAGTTGTCCAACTGAGGCGAGCCAACTCGAATCTGAGGGGTAAACGAACGCTGCCGCATCTCTGTTGAAACCTGCAGAGCGCCAAACGAAGAACTTATCTGAACAGAGTAATTCTCTGCAGCCCTGAAACTCATGAAGTAAGGTTTTATCTCCTGGCGTTGGAGTTCTTTCATATCAGCCTGCAGTTCCTCCCGCAAGATAGTTAACAGGGTGTCGCTGTCCGCAGTTGCGAAAGCTGCAATCTGCATTGCCGGCAAAAGAAACAGGATAATGAATATGCGTCGCATACAAATGATTTATAGTGATTAGTGTCGCAGGATTATATCCTTTACGCTGATACTTGAACTATCTCAGAATCGCCACACGAGCAGTCACAGCTTTCTTTCCGTCGCTGGTGTTGGCTATAATTATATATACTCCTGAGGCCACCCGCCTGCCATTTCGGCCACAGCCATTCCACGTGAAAGTGCCTCCATTGCTCACGCCGCTCCAGATGAGTTGGCCCGTGGGTGATACAATCTTTACTTCGCAACCATAGGTGAGGCCTCGCACCGTGATCGGTCCTTCATAGTCAGGAGCCACGGGATTGGGATAAACGAGTAAATCGTCGGACTTCAATTCTTCAACGCCTGTAGTTGCATCAGAGACATAACTGCAAACGCCTTTTTCTGTAGCAAAGAATACCGTCCCGGATTCATCATCAATGGCTATATCAAATACAACGTCTGACGGCATGGGTGAATTTTCCGTTGAGAAATGCGCTAACTGCTCCTGGCAGTCGGCGCTGATGAGATAGACTCCGCTGGATGTAGCGAACCACTTCCGGTTTGCGCCATCTATGGCAATCGCAAGAATCGGCGTGCCAGAGAAGAGATAGTCAGCAAGTCCGCTGCCATCGTTACGATTTACCTTTACCTGCTCAAAAGTGAAGTCTGAAGCAGCATACTCCGATGGATTATTGATTACAAAGGGACCTACACTGGTCCCAATCCATATTTGGCCATTAGCATCCTCAGCAATACAATAGAACTGGTCCGGGGTATATGACATACCATCCTGATTCGTTATAGCAGTGCGGAGATATCGTTGGTCATCTGAAGAGTTGGAGATAGTCCCGTTATAGTCAAGCATGAGCACTCCACGCTGCGACATGCGACGGCTGTTGATCCATGCGCGGCCGCCACTGTCGAAGAAAATGCCATCCATTGTAGAAGCATCCTTCACTTCAGGACAGGGAATCCCCGTCCAAGTCCCATCGGCCAGACGCACCCGAATCGATGTATCCTGCTGTCCCTCAGTGCAGTTAAGCATCCATAGATTCCCCTCATCATCATATCGCAGTCCATCTGCTGAGACAAAATACTGAGGATTGGCATTATTGGGAAGAATAGACTTCAGAGGACTGTTTTCAAGTCCGATATGCCCTACGCACAGGCCTTCACGGAATTCAAATATACCGCTGCGGGCTGTTCCCACGAAATGATGAGCGGCGTCCAGCGGGTCCTGTGCCACAGATGTTACATCCCTATACCTTTCTTTTGGGAAGGCTACTGTTACAGATGCTTCATCAAAATTCGTCCATACCCCGTCTTCCATATACATGGCTGTTCCTGGGCGTGCCACCGAACTGTAATTCTGGTTTCCGCCGGCAACAAGAAGACGTTTTCCCGCAAAATTCAGACGATAGCTGTAATCATGCAGAGGACTGTTGTAGAGGACCCTCGGCGTTACGAGAGAAAAAGTGCGGGACTCGGTATCGAGCTCGTATGCCTGCAGGCCGCTCACACCATCACTTGCCCAAAAGATATTTCCCCGCTTGGAGACTTGCTTCCAGGTTAGCGATGAGGTATAAACAACTCGCGTGTTCCAATTTTTCCAGATAGCAGTATAAGATCCTATTCCATAAAGCAGACACCCGTCAGAGACATTCCAGTAAGTTGGATTTAAGTTCTGCATCTCGCTGAAGGAGACACCGTCCGCCTCGCTGCGGCATATCTTGTTCCCGTTGCAGAAGAACAGGCGGCCGTCAAAAGCTGACATCATACTGGGGGAGTAGTCTGCACTCACCAGTTCCCACTTACTTTTATCCTGCAGATTATCAGCTGTGTTACCGCGCCAAAGGCCATCTGAGGCGCTAATATAAATGTAATCACCGAGCACTGCAGATGTCTTTATGCTCTTATTGAGCTGGTAGGTGCTGGGGATAATTGCATTCTCCATATCTACTAGGACAAGTCCGAATCCTGTGGCAAGATATGCCGTAGAACCGCTCACGGACACGCTGTTGACATTCTTGCCCTGAAAAGAACTGTTTTTCAGGTGTGCTATGTTGGTTACCTCGTTGTCATCT
This sequence comes from Bacteroidaceae bacterium, assembly GCA_024699495.1. GTDB lineage: Bacteria > Bacteroidota > Bacteroidia > Bacteroidales > Bacteroidaceae > Physcousia. Next base: position 143,642 of record JAILPK010000037.1, read on the forward strand.
TCTACAGAAAGGATATCAATATTAGAGTTGTCATATATGATGATAATTCTCTTGGCATCCTCGCTGTAGGCGAAATCAGCTACAGTGACATCGTTCAGCCCGCTTGTATTGTCCCACGTGCGAATACTTGAGTCCTCTGTGTCATAAGCCATCAGTTTACTCTCCATAAGGGCATAGACGCGGTTATCAACACAGATATTCCTGGTGCAGATGGAATATGACGAGTATGTCTGCCATGAACCTATAATTTGGGCAGAGGCCGGGCTGTTAATTAAGAAACAGAAGACAAAACAGATGGAGAGCAGATGGCGGGTTAGCTTCATTGTACTTATTGGGTATATATGGCTTAAATGTTTTATTCAGATATTACGACTTGTCCTTCAGGAACTGAGCGAGCCGGCGGATTGCTCTTCCGCGATGGCTCACTGCATTCTTAGCCTCAGGTCCCATTTCGGCAAATGTCCCTTCACATCCCTCGGGCTGGAAGATGGGGTCATATCCAAAGCCGTCAGTCCCTTGGCGGTTTGTGGTAATTAATCCCTCTACTATCCCTTCGAAGAGATGTTCTTTTCCATTATATATTAACGCAATGACAGTTCGAAATCTTGCTCTCCGGTCTGATTTATTTTCCATCTTATGCAAAAGACAATCTACATTGGCTGCAGAATCGTGCTCTCTTCCCCACCCCTCAGTCTCAGCATAGCGAGCTGTAAATACTCCGGGAGCCCCGTCAAGTATGGCGACCTCGAGCCCCGTGTCATCAGCAAAGCAGTCTAGTCCGAAATGTTCCTTTACGTAGCGCGCCTTCTGCAAGGCATTGCCTTCAAGAGTAGAGGAAGTTTCCGGGATGTCTGTGTTGCATCCGATGTCTTCGAGGCTCACGACCTCAAAGTTGTCTCCCAGAATCTGCCTCACCTCAGAGAGCTTATGTGTGTTGTTGGTAGCAAAAACTAACTTCATTTCTTTATGTCTTTATGTGATCAAAACCTTCTCCATATACGCCAACCACCTTTGTCTGCGACACGAAGGCCTGCGAATCCAAATGCTTTATCAGACGGAATATTTTTGGGCTCTCCCGGCGCCGCGCCATCACAATAAGGACGCGCCGCTCCTGTTTTGAATACCACCCTTCTCCATGCAATACAGTTACGCCGCGATGCACTTCGTCACAGATGGCAGCCGCTATCTCGTCAGGCTTCGAGGATATTATTGTAAACTGAACACTTTGTGATGCAGATGTCATAACATAGTCCACCACCAACATTGAAAGTATAAGAATTACATATCCGCTGACCAGCTTATACCAATCATGGAACACCAGGAAAGATGAAGAGACAATTATTACATCCAGATACATGAGCATGCGCCCCATCGTGACATTGCGGTATTTGTTTACAATAGCAGCGATGATGTCCGTACCGCCTGTTGAGCCGTTGTTTATGAACACCAGCCCCAATGCAGTACCTTCAATACAGGCACCCAAGACGGCTGCCATAAAACTCTCATCACCTGCGACACGCATCAGTGAGCCGTCTGGCTGCCGGAGCAATTCCTGAAACAGGCCGAGGAATACAGTTATATTAAGCGTGGCATAGATGGTTTTTGTGAAAAACTTGAAACCAAGAATTTTCAGTCCGACCGCCAATAGCAGTGCATTGATGGCGAAATAGGTATACTGGGTCGGAATGCCTGTGGCATAGTATGTTATGGCAGACACACCTGTCATGCCTCCGGGAGTGAATTCATAAGGCAGCATGAATAAGCAGAAGCCAACACAATATATAGCACAGCCAACTGATATGAGGACATAGTCCTTAATCTCATCCCAAATGAAATCCTTGTTAATCTTCCTACTCATAGTACTCACCGTGATTACTTCAAGACCATATTTACCATGCGTCCAGGTACAATGATTACCTTCACAATCTGTTTTCCTTCTACATATTTTGGAGTCATCTCATGTGCTCGCACAGCTGCTTCGATCGTGGCATTGTCAGTGCCTGCAGGGAATTCTATGCTGAAACGGGTCTTGCCATTGAATGCCACCATCATCTTCACGGTGTCTTCAACCAGATATTTCTCGTTGAACTCGGGCCATTGTGCATCACAGATGCTTGTGGAGTGTCCAAGAGCCTCCCAGAGTTCTTCAGAGATGTGCGGGGCAAACGGAGCAATGAGAACAACCATCGGCTCGAGAATGGCTCTCTTGGTACATTTCAGCGAGGTGAGCTCATTCGTGGCAATCATGAATGCCGGAATAGAAGTGTTATATGAGAAATTCTCAATGTCCTCACTCACCTTCTTTATGAGCTTATGCAGGGATTTCAGTTCTGCGGGGCTCGGCTCCCCATCAGTTACTGCAAGAGCATCTTTGCCCCAAAAGAGATTCCAGAATTTCTTCAGGAAGCGGTGAGAACCGTCAATGCCATTGGTATCCCACGGTTTGGCTTGTTCCACAGGACCAAGGAACATCTCATATAGGCGCAAGGTATCAGCACCGAATTTCTCAACAATCATATCCGGATTGACAACGTTAAACATAGACTTGGACATCTTTTCAACTGCCCATCCGCACACGTATTTGCCATCCTCAAGGATGAAATCGGCCGTGGCATATTCAGGCCTCCATTTGCGGAAAGCCTCTACGTCGAGCACGTCGCCGCTGACAATATTGACATCTACATGCAAGGGGGTGGTATCATACTTGTCCTTCAGCCCAAGGCTCACAAAGGTATTTGTGTCCTTGATGCGATAAACGAAGTTCGAACGTCCCTGAATCATACCCTGATTAACAAGTTTCTGGAATGGCTCCTCCTTGCAACTGACTCCGAGGTCAAAAAGAAATTTATTCCAGAAACGGGAATAGATAAGATGGCCTGTAGCATGCTCGGAACCACCGACGTAGAGATCCACATTCTGCCAATAGGAATCAGCCTCCTGTGAGACAAGAGCGCCCGGATTGTGAGGATCCATGTATCTGAGATAATAAGCTGACGAACCGGCGAAACCGGGCATCGTGTTCAATTCCAGGGGGAACACTGTTACGTTGTCTATTGCCGAGCAATCTACGACACTGTTCGTTTTCGTATCCCAAGCCCAAATCTTGGCGTTACCAAGTGGCGGTTCGCCTGTCTCGGTCGGCAGGAACTTATCTACCTCGGGCAGTTCGAGCGGCAGACATTCTGAGGGAATCATCTGCGGCATCCCGTCTTTATAATATACAGGGAAGGGCTCCCCCCAGTAACGTTGACGTGAGAATATTGCGTCACGCAGACGGTAGTTCACCTTCACGCGGCCCAGGTTGTGCTCGCGCACATATTTCTTGGTTGCAGCAATAGCCTCTTTGATTGTCAGTCCGTTCAGAGAGAAGTCTATATATGGTTGCACTCCTGCGCGTGGCGAGTTACATACGATGCCTTCTTTAGCATCAAAGCTCTCTTCGCTGACATCGCAGCCTTCAACCAGAGGTACAATGGGTAGATTGAAGTGCTTTGCAAAGGCATAGTCACGACTGTCATGAGCAGGTACTGCCATGATGGCTCCTGTGCCATACCCAGCCAGCACATATTCGGAAATCCAAATAGGGTTCGCCTCACCGGTGAAAGGATTGATTGCATATGAGCCTGAGAAAACACCCGTCACTTTACGGTCGCTGATGCGGTCACGTTCAGTGCGTTTCTTTACGTATGAGAGATACTCATCAACAGCTGCTTTCTGCTCAGCGGTGGTCAATTCTTTAACCAGTTCACTCTCTGGCGCAAGCACCATGAATGTTACACCGAACATCGTGTCTGCGCGTGTTGTGAATATAGTGAAACTCTTGTCTGAGTCCTTCACCTTAAATTCTATTTCCGCGCCCTCCGAACGGCCAATCCAGTTGCGCTGGGTCTCCTTCAGCGAATCAGTCCATTGTATCGTGTCGAGCCCGTCGAGCAGGCGCTGGGCATAAGCAGAAACGCGAAGGCACCACTGTTTCATCAACTTCTGCACCACGGGGAAACCTCCACGTTCGGATACTCCGTCAACGACTTCGTCATTGGCCAATACCGTTCCGAGCTGTGGACACCAGTTAACCATCGTCTCACCAAGGTATGCGATGCGGTAGTTCATGAGCACCTGCTGTTTGTTGACATCGCTCATCGCATTCCACTCTGCAGCGGTGAAATTCAATTCCTCGCTCTGAGCCACATCAATTCCGTCAGAGCCTTCCTTCTCAAAATGCTCCACGAGCTGCTCTATCGGTTGTGCAGAATGACATTTGTTGCAATAGAAACTGCCGAACATCTTCTGGAAAGCCCACTGTGTCCAATGGTAATAGCCTGGTTCGCATGTGCGCACCTCACGGCTCCAGTCGAATGAGAAACCGATTTTATCCAGCTGCTCGCGATAGCGGTTGATATTAGCCTCTGTCGTAATCGCCGGATGCTGGCCTGTCTGGATAGCATATTGCTCTGCCGGCAGTCCGTAGGCATCATAACCCATCGGGTTCAGAACATTGAAGCCCTTCAGTCTCTTGTATCTGGCATAAATATCACTTGCGATGTATCCCAACGGGTGTCCCACATGCAGGCCTGCCCCGCTCGGGTAAGGAAACATATTAAGCACATAAAATTTCTCACGGTCCGCACGTTCACTTACTTTGTAAGTCTCATCTGCGACCCAACGCTGTTGCCATTTCTTTTCAATCTCCCTGAAATTGTATTCCATTTCTTATCTCAAATTGTTTAATTTTGCCCGCAAAGGTCGGTTTTTTTTTTGAGATACGAAAAGAAAACGGCCACTTTTGACCACCTTATCACCTGTTAAGGCTGAGAAAGTCCGTATTTGGGTGTTTTTCTATAAGAAAATAGCTGGATAAATGGGCTTAACGCACAAAAATTGCACGCAAGAGAATCCATACGTGTGCTGCTAAAGCAGCAATCCATCCGAAATGTCGTCCCATTATACGCAACCGTTCGATAAGCGATGCCCGCTGATGGCGGGTGGTCATCCCCTCGGAGAGATAATCGGTAAGAACTGTTCCCACATTTGCCATGGGGAGTCCCCGCTTTTCAGCATGTCTGATGACACGTATGCACCAGTCATAATCTGCGGAATAGCGGTATCTTAAATCATAAAGAAAATTATGTGCTATATCAGAACGCACATAAAAGGACTGATGACAGACCAGCATCCCAAGCAGAAACGAACGGGACGTAAGACGATCGGGAACAGAGAGCCGCCGGTGACGTATAAACTGCCCGTCACCATCTACCAGATCTGTTTCTCCATAGGCTATTGCAGGCTGTCTTGCAGATGAATACTTTCTGATGGCCGCAGAGACTTTTGCCAATGTGTCATTGTCGTGAAATTTATCACCGGCATTCAGAAAAACGACATAATTGCCTTTAGCCTGCAGCAGAGCCTTGTTCATGGCATCATATAGCCCCTTGTCCGGTTCTCTTATCAGACGGATTGTGTGCGGGTGATTTGTATCGGTATTTCGCTCTACATACAGATGTATTTCCCGCATCGTATCATCGGAGGAGCAACCATCTATAATAAGATGCTCTATGGCTTCATAGGTCTGTGAAGAGACGCTGTTGAGCGTTCTGCCTATGGTTGCCCCTGCATTGAAGGTGACGGTCACGATAGTGAATGAGGGAAACTGTTTCATTCCTGTCTCTGATGTGTGACTTTTTGATACAAACTGATAAAGCGAAGAGCTACAGATTCCTCGCCCCATTCACTTACTGCCTTATGTCTTGCTGCATCGGAAGCCTTAATTCTGTTTCGGAGCACCCATCGGATGCCTTCAGCCAAATCCGCCGAATCCCGGTAGGCAGCAACATAACCGTTACGCTTGTGGTCTATCATCTCCGGAATACCCCCCACCCGGAAACCAACACAAGGAGTCCCGCAGGCCATAGACTCCATAATCGTGTTTGGCAGGTTTTCCTCTAACGAAGGAGTCACAAATACACTTGAAGCAGCATAAACAGCTGCCATCTTACTCACATCATTCACATATCCCAGATGGATTGCAGGCTGGGGCAAGTCGTAGATTGCGGGCATTGATGCTCCTACTACGGCCAATAAGAAGTCTTCATCCTTTAACCTGCGGCAGGCCTCCAGAAGGTATCCGATGCCTTTGCGTTCGTCGGTGGCATTCCGCGCACAGAAGAGCACTATCGGCTTGTTTTCTGGCAATTTGAGTTCAGCGCAGCTTATATGATTAGTTTTCAGGAAGATACCCGCAGGGAATGTATTTGGGATGCTCACCACATCATGCCGCTCTGTGAGAGGGCTCCGACGGGCTTCATCGGCAATCCATCTACTGCATCCAACAAATGTGATATGCCCCCGCTTATAAACCTCTTGTTTCCTGTTCCACACCTTGGAAGCGAGAAGTCCAAGTGCAGATTTTTCTTTCGTAAGAGCCACTTCGCCTCCGATATCTCCGTGGTGATGAATGGCCATCACCGGCCACAGGTCATGTAATGTCCAGACCACGGTCTTCCCTGAATCTAATATACGTCCTATCTCATCCAGAGAGAGCATCCCCTGGTTAATCCAATGCAGATGAACCACGTCTGCCTCACGAAACTCTTTCGTTGACGTAATAGAAAATCCATGGGAAGCAATATCTATATCCCAACTCTTACTGCCAGTAAACAAAAAAACTGTTAGACGCTCAAGAGCCTTCTGCACCATCATGCATCTGCATCGAATGAAAGACGGCAACCAGCGCGGCAGTGATACCTCTATGGTAGTTGACTTTGATGACTTACGGTCGCGTACCAACATCTTTGCCTCAACTCCGTAACGGTTGAGGGCATCTGCAAGGCGGGAGGCGGCAATAGCAGCCCCGCCCACAGTCTCCGATGTGCTCACCAGCAGTATTCGCATCATATTTTTAAAGCCTCATTCCCAGGCCCCTCCCTTATTCAGCGATAAGCAGGAAGTAGTTCTTCTTACCGCGCTGCACTAACAGATATTTACCGTCAATGAGATCTGCAGCAGTCACAGGTTGGTCAAAGGCTGTCAGTTTTTCCTTGTTAAGGCTTACGCCGCCGCCCTGAGCCGTCTTGCGCATCTCTCCCTTCGAGGGGAAGCACTGTGAGTGTTCTGCCATGAGGTCAACAGCACGACAGCCCTCGCCGTCGAGCAGCGAACGACTGACATTGAAATGCGGCACTCCCTCGAACACGTCCAGCAATGTCTGTTCATCGAGAGCAGCGAGAGCATCCTTTGTGGCCTTGCCAAACAGAATCTGGCTTGCCTGCTGGGCTTTCTCCAGTTCCTCCTTGCCATGAACCATCGTTGTGACTTCCTCAGCCAGACGGCGCTGCAGTTCGCGGCGGCCAGGGTCTTCACGGTGGCGGCTGATTATGTCCTCAATCTCCTCGCGTGTAAGAGATGTGAAAATCTTTATATAGCGCTCTGCATCCTCGTCGGGCACATTTAACCAGAATTGATAGAAGCGGTAGGGAGAGGTGTATTTCTTATCCAACCATATATTCCCCTGCTCTGTCTTGCCGAACTTGCGGCCGTCACTTTTGGTTACGAGCGGGCAGGTAAGGGCATAAGCCTCGCCGCCGCCCATCCGGCGGATCAGTTCGGTACCAGTTGTGATATTACCCCACTGATCCGAACCGCCCATCTGCAATTTGCAGCCTTTGTGTGTGTTCAGATAGTAGAAGTCATATCCCTGCAGCAACTGATATGTGAACTCAGTGAATGAAAGGCCGTCGCGGGCCTCACCGTTGAGTCGTTTCTGCACGCTGTCCTTGGCCATCATGTAGTTCACTGTGATGTGTTTACCAATATCACGTGCGAAAGCGAGGAACGTGAAGTCCTTCATCCAGTCATAGTTATTGACGAGTTCGGCTCGGTTGGGTGCCTCACTTTCAAAATCGAGGAATCGAGCCAGCTGGGCTTTGATACACGCCACGTTGTGTGCCAGCGTTTCCTCGTCAAGAAGATTTCTCTCCTGACTCTTCCCCGAGGGGTCACCGATCATTCCCGTAGCCCCTCCAACCAGAGCGAGCGGCTTATGTCCGCAGCGCTGCAGATGGCGCAGCATCATCACACCGCAGAGATGGCCGATATGCAGGCTGTCGGCAGTGGGGTCAATGCCTACATAGGCTGTAACCACCTCTTTCTGCAACAGTTCGTCGGTACCCGGCATCATCTGATGTATCATGCCTCTCCAAGTAAGTTCTTCAATAAAGTTTGTCATCGTTATATTTATTTATTATAGTTAACAAGTGATAAGTTGACAAGTTGACGAGTGACAAGTTGTTAGCATCGCACCAGCCAACCTATAAGCCGTAAGCGGCCGTTTTAACTTTTGGCTATTAGCCTTTTGCCGCTAACATCCTTCACGCTACCAAACGCCCCTCCCTCCGGGTGAGGTTGTGGGTGGACCTGTGTGTAGGAGGCTCTTCTGACATCGTCCGCGCGGCCTACCTTCCGGCACGCTTGCGCTCCAGGTGGTCTAATATAATCTTACGCATACGCATAGATTTGGGCGTCACCTCCACATATTCATCCTCACGGATATATTCCAAAGCCTCCTCCAAACTGAGCAGAGTGGCGGGAATAATGCGCACCTTCTCGTCAGAGCCGCTTGCGCGCATATTAGTCAGTTGCTTATTCTTGGTGACATTTATCACCAGGTCGTTCTCATGAATATGCTCACCCACGACCTGGCCTGCATATACCTCCGTCTGCGGTTCTATGAAGAATCGGCCGCGGTCCTGCAAGTTATTTATAGCATAGGCGAATGCTGTGCCCGTCTCCAACGCAATCATGGAGCCGTTGGTGCGACGAATTATCTCACCCTTATATGGCTGGTATTCCTTGTATCTGTGTGCCATGATGGCTTCCCCCTGGGATGCGGTTAGCACATTCGTACGCAGACCGATGATTCCACGGGAGGGAATATTGAACTCAATGTTTACGCGGTCGCCCTGAGTCTCCATGCTGACCATCTCGCCCTTGCGGCGGGTCACCATATCTATCATCTTTGATGAGAATTCCTCTGGCACGTTGATTGTCAGTTCTTCTATAGGCTCACAACGTTCGCCATTGATTTCCTTATATATCACCTGCGGTTGACCAACCTGCAGTTCATAGCCCTCTCTGCGCATTGTCTCAATGAGAACAGAGAGATGCAGGACTCCACGCCCGCTCACTACCCACTTCTCGGTGGTATCCTCAAAGGGCTCTACGCGCAATGCGAGATTCTTCTCCAGCTCGCGCTGCAGGCGCTCATGTATGTGGCGGCTCGTGCAGAACCGGCCCTCACGTCCGAAGAAAGGCGAGTCGTTGATCGTAAAAAGCATAGACATCGTCGGCTCGTCAATAGCTATTGTAGGCAGGGCCTCCGGTTCCTCTGCGTCGCAGATGGTATCTCCAATCTCGAAGTTCGACAGTCCGATTATAGCGCAGATGTCTCCGCTGCTGACTGCCTCCGTCTTCTGATGCCCCATGCCGGAAAAGGTATGCAACTCCTTGATTTTGGTTCGCTCGCGGGAGCCGTCTCTGTGCACTATGGTTATTGGCATTCCCTCTCTAAGCGTTCCCCGATGCACGCGCCCTACGGCGATGCGGCCTGTATAAGTGCTGTAGTCCAAACTCGTGATGAGCATCTGTGGAGTTCCGTCAAGCTGTTGGGGAGACGGGATATGCTCCAGGATGGCATCCAAAAGATAGAAGATATCTCTGGTCGGAGTCTGCCAGTCTGGCCCCATCCATCCGTTCTTGGCCGACCCATAAATCACCGGGAAATCCAACTGGTCCTCAGTGGCGTCCAGGTCGCACATCAGATCGAATACCATCTCATACACTTCCTCCGGACGGCAGTTGGGCTTATCCACCTTATTTATTACAACAATCGGTTTCAGCCCGATTTGCAATGCCTTCTGCAATACGAAGCGGGTCTGCGGCATCGGCCCCTCAAAGGCATCTACCAGCAGCAGACATCCGTCGGCCATATTCAGCACGCGCTCCACCTCTCCTCCGAAATCAGAGTGGCCCGGAGTGTCGATGATATTGATTTTTGTGTCCTTATAGGTGATACTTACGTTCTTGCTTAAAATGGTGATACCGCGCTCACGCTCCAACTCGTTATTGTCTAACATGAGCTCGCCCGTCTGCTGCCCCTCGCGAAAGAGATTACCTGCCATCAGCATCTTGTCAACCAAAGTGGTTTTCCCGTGGTCAACATGTGCGATGATGGCGATATTCCTTATGTTTGCCATATATTTATATCTGATTGTTTATGAGGATAAGAAAGAATACTTCTTGAAAATCGGCTGCAAAGGTACTATTAAGCGCGCTAATTCTGAAAGAAAACAACGTTTTTCTCTCATTTTTTCATCTTAAGTCTGTCGTTTTGGGCAAAAAATCACTTTTCCCTGTTTCTTAAGTTGACAAGTGAACTAGTTGACGAGTTGACAAATAGACTAGTTGACGAGTGAACAAGTTGACGAGTTGACAAGTAGAGAAATAGACGAGTTGACAAGTTAATACCAATCCTCTAAAGGAAGCAACTTGTCAACCCGTCAACTAAACAACCCGTCAACTATATAATAAACTTAAATGACTACGGCTGTTCCACTGGTGGCAACCATAAGCATGGAAGAGTTGGAGCCGATAGTTTCATAATCGATATCTATGCCGACGATGGCGTTGGCTCCTATTTCCTGGGCACGGTCCATCATCTCCTTCATAGATGTGTTTTTTGCCTCACGCAGCACTTTCTCATAACTGCCCGAACGGCCGCCTACAATATCGCGGATGCCGGCAAAGAAGTCCTTTACGAAGTTAGCTCCGATAATAGTTTCGCCAGTTACTACTCCTTTGTATTCGCGGATAGTGTGGCCCTCAATCGTTGGTGTTGTTGATAGAATCATAATACATATTGTTTTGGTTGTGTTTATATATAAGACGCAGGAATAGTGTAAAATGTTGCATTCACCAACAAAAAAAATACAATTTTCATGTATTTGGAATTAAAGAGTGGGTGATTATTTGGCTATTAGACCTAATCTGCCTACATTTGCGGGCAAATGTTATAATTGCCTCTTTATTATGAAAGAATATCTGCGAATCAATCCTGCGGACAACGTTTGCGTTGCGTTGGAGTCACTTGAGACTGGCTTTCAGGCTGTTGTTGACGGGCAAAGCATTGCTCTCCGTTCTGATATTCCTGCTGGCCATAAGTTCGCTCTGTGCAACATTTCAGAGGGAGGGGACATCATCAAATATGGCTATCCAATAGGTCATGCCACATGTGAAATATGCAAGGGGGGACTGGTGGATGATCATAATTTAAAGACAAATCTGAGCGGCACATTGGATTATAGCGGCATTAAGCCCGACCCTTTATATTCCCAACCGGCATCTGATATTGCAGTCTCTTCAGAGTCGCTCTCAACTGACGGGGGCGATGATGCTTCGTTCCTTGGCTACGAACGCGCTGATGGTCAGGTAGGCATCCGCAATGATATTTGGGTGATTCCCACAGTTGGCTGTGTCAACGGTATTTGCCGGCAAATCGTGGAGGAATGTAATGTTTGGACTTTAGGGGCAGGACGTGCCACCGAACCGGCTTCACTCCAGTCCCCGGCAATCAAGTATTTCGCTCACAACTATGGTTGTTCCCAGTTGGGTGACGATCATGAGAACACGCGCCGGATTCTGTGCGATATGGCAAAACACCCAAATGCAGGCGGAGTTCTGATAGTTGGACTCGGATGCGAGAATAACCAGCCTCGGGATTTTGAGACCCTGCTTGGAGACTACGACCGCAAGCGAATCCGCTTCCTTATCTGTCAGGAGGTGGAGGGGGATGAGGTAGATGCTGGTGTTGCCATCGTCCGTGAGTTATATGAGCAGGCCCGAATCTATGAGCGCAAGCCGATGCCTGTAAGCAAATTGCGTATAGGTCTGAAGTGCGGCGGTTCAGACGGTTTCTCCGGCATCACAGGCAACCCGCTGCTCGGAGCTTTCACCGACTGGCTGTGCAAGACCCAAGGCGGAACTGCTATCCTTACGGAAGTTCCGGAGATGTTCGGCGCTGAGACTATTCTGATGCGGCGCGCTGCATCGGAAGAGGTACTGAATAAGATTATTGGTCTTATCAACGGCTTCAAGGAGTATTTCCTCTCTCATGGCCAGCCGGTAGGCGAGAATCCTTCGCCAGGCAACAAGGCCGGCGGAATATCGACACTCGAGGAGAAGGCTCTTGGTTGCACACAAAAGGGCGGATCGGCACCCGTTGTTGGTGTTCTCGAATATGGTGATACTCTCCCCAGCGTATTGCATATCAATGCAGACAATATCACCTGCATGCCGTCAGCGGACTCTGAGGCTGACACGGAGCCCGTGGGTGGTCTGTATCTCCTGTCAGCGCCAGGCAACGATCTTGTGGCAAGCACTGCCTTGGCGGCTGCGGGGTGTCAGTTGGTGTTGTTCACCACAGGGCGCGGTACGCCGTTTTCCACGTTCGTGCCTACGCTGAAGGTGAGCACAAACAGCTTGCTTGCCAGACGGAAGCCTCAGTGGATAGATTTCAATGCAGGGGTGTTGGTTGAGTCTCAAACCATGGAAGAGGCTCTGCATGACTTCCGAAAGCTTGTTATTGATGTTGCCTGCGGAAAGGCCGTCCGTGCGGAAGAAGCGGGCATCTCAGAAATGTCAATCTGGAAGAACGGAGTAACTCTGTAACCGCTCTTCCAGACTGAAAGAATACATTGATATTTATTGGTGCCCAGTAAACCACAGGTTCACATGTTCGTTAAGTTCAGCATTTTGTCAAACATATTTATGCTTATATAACTCTATTTCGAATGGCTTCCACGACCTCTTTGAACGAGAGTGAAATGACAGTGAGTCGAGGCATATTCAATCTGAGACGGCCGTCTCAGATTCAGGTGACGGCCGTCTCAGATCAAATTAATGCTGATTCATGAAGAGTTGATGGCCGTTCAACGGGGAGTTGTGAGTAGTTCAAAGTAGTGTTATGAGACGTGAAAAGTGGAGTTATGATACGTGAGAAGTAGAATCGTTAGTAGTTCAAAGTGGAACCAGTACACATCGGAAATACATCTGTGATTTGTCACACTTGCAGTTGTCAAATAGAAGACATGCGGTAGTGCGTCATCTGCTTTCGAGACGGTTAATGGCTTTCATCAATAAATATTGGGGCTTCTCACATGGTTGACGCCTTTAACATAGGCTGTATATTGCATAAAGAATACCCCGAAGCCTATTTTGAAGTGCATCCCAAAAGTTAGACAAAAACTTTTGGGGTGCACTTCATTTTACAGGCTTTCGGGGCAGGATTCTATTGCATTCTGAGTTTTACCGGTCAGCAATAAAAAGAATACATTGATAATTCTATTTGCTCAAGCCGTTATTCTTCCTGATAGCTGAATGTTCAGACAGACTGGAACAATATGGAAACCTGAATGACGGTTGGTGAGTGTAGGAATATGTCAGAACTTATTTATTCAACGTCCACGTGGCACCGTCCTTAGTGTCTTTGATTTCAAAACCGAGGGCAGTGAGTTCATCACGGATCTTATCGCTCGTGGCCCAGTCCTTGTTGGCTTTAGCTGCGGCGCGCTGTTCCAGGAGCATGTCTATAGCCTTGCCAAAAGCTTCTTCGCGTGTGTTTTGCCCGCCAGCCGTCTGCTGACCGCCAGTGCCGTTAAGACCGAGGATTTCTTCGGCGAAGAGATGCATAGTGGAACTCAGTTCTGTGAAGTCGTCCGCGCTGATTGTGGCCTTGTGGTCCAAAATCTTGTTGATGCAGGAACAGGCCTCAAACAGGTTGCTGATGACTGTGGGCGATGCAAGGTCATCGTTCATGGCATCGTAGCATTTCTGACGCAATTCGCTTACCACCTTGTGTGTCTCGGCGTCGCTTTCTTTGCCCGGGTTGATACGCTTGAGGTCGGCTATGGCGCCCATCAGACGCTGAAGTCCCTTCTCCGCAGCCTGCAGGGCCTCGTTGGAGAAGTCAACAGTACTGCGGTAATGAGCTTGCAGAATGAAGAAGCGTATAGTCATCGGGGAATAGGCTTGTGTCAGAGCTTCGTGGTCGCCGGTGAAGAACTGGCTGAGAGTGATGAAGTTACCAAGGCTCTTGCCCATCTTCTGTCCGTTGATTGTCACCATGTTATTGTGCATCCAATAATTCACGATGTCATGTCCCTGAGAGGCTACGGCCTGCGCTATCTCGCACTCGTGATGCGGAAATACGAGGTCCATTCCGCCGCCGTGGATGTCGAAGCGCTCACCCAGATACTTGCGCCCCATGGCAGTGCATTCGCAGTGCCAGCCGGGGAATCCGTTGCTCCAAGGAGAAGGCCAGCGCATGATATGTTCTGGCTGAGCAGCCTTCCAAAGGGCGAAATCAACCTGATTGCGTTTCTCGCCGACTCCGTCCAGCTCGCGGGAGGCGTTAATAACATCATCAAGATTGCGGCCTGAGAGACGTCCGTAGTGATGCTTCTCATTGTATTTCTCTATGTCGAAATATACGCTACCCTGGCTCTCGTAGGCATACCCGTTTTCGATGATTTCCTTGACGAGTTGGATCTGTTCGATGATATGACCTGAAGCGTGCGGTTCGATGCTTGGCGGCAGGCAGTTGAGCGCGCGCATGGCATCATGGAAGCGGTTGGTATAATATTGTGCCACTTCCATCGGTTCCAATTGCTCAAGACGTGCTTTCTTGGCTATTTTGTCTTCCCCCTCATCAGCGTCATGCTCCAGATGTCCAACGTCGGTGATGTTCCTGACGTAGCGCACCTTATAGCCGATATGTTGCAGATATCGGAACAGGAGGTCGAAGGTGATGGCCGGGCGGGCGTGTCCCAGATGTGCATCACCATATACTGTAGGGCCGCATACATACATACCAACCCGACCGGGCGTTATCGGTTTAAACAGTTCCTTGCTTCTGGTTAATGTATTATATATCAAAAGCCCCTCTTTAACTCCTCCCGTGGGTGGGAGGACTTCATTTCCTCTTGTTGCCATATAATAGTGATTTTATGTATGTTTCTTGTTTATTTCGTCTCTGATTCGCGGCCTTCAACCCCACGGGGAGAGGAACTTTGAATAAGAGCAAGCAGACGTTGCGGTGCTTCGTCCTCGGGTATGTTCTTTTCCACACACTCTTTGCCGCGATAGAGACTGACGCGCCCGCGGGCGGCTCCGACGTAGCCGTAGTCAGCATCGGCCATCTCCCCCGGCCCGTTGACTATACAACCCATGATGGCGATTTTAAGCCCTGTGAGGTGGGAGGTTACGGCCTTGACGCGACGTATTGTCTCCTGCATATTATACAGTGTGCGGCCGCATCCGGGACAGGATATGTATTCTGTCTTGGTTTGGCGTAGGCGGGCGGCTTGTAGCAGAGAGTAGGCCACTGGAATCTCGTTTTCGGGCGGTTCGGAGAGGCTTACGCGTATGGTGTCGCCAATGCCGTCGATGAGCAGGGCTCCGATTCCTACGGCGCTCTTCAGACGTCCGTCTTCTCCTTCACCAGCCTCTGTTACTCCGAGGTGCAGCGGGAAGGTCATCTGCTCTGCATCCATGGCCTCGCATAGCATACGGACGCTGCGCACCATTACCACTGTGTTCGAGGCTTTGATGCTGACCACAACGTTAAGGAAATTCTCCTTCATGCAGATGCGAAGAAATTCCATGCATGACTCCACGATTCCCTCGGGGGTGTCTCCGTAGCGTGACATAATGCGGTCGGAGAGCGAGCCGTGGTTTACGCCGATGCGCACCGCAGTGCCGTGTTCGCGACAAATATTGAGGAATGGAATCAGGCGCTCTTCGATTTTCAGCAGTTCTGCGGCATACTCCTCATCCGTGTATTCCAGATGCTTGAACTTGCGTGCAGCATCAACATAGTTTCCGGGATTGATGCGCACCTTCTCGCAGTAGCGTGCGGCAACATCTGCCACGGCGGGGTTGAAATGCACATCTGCCACCAGGGGGACGTCACATCCGGCGGCGCGGACGCGTTCGCGGATGAGGCGCATATTCTCAGCCTCGCGCACCCCTTGGGTCGTCAGGCGCACCAACTCTCCTCCGGCTTTGGCGATGGCCAGAATCTGCTGCACGCAACCGTCGGTGTCCATAGTTGATGCAGTGCACATTGACTGAACGCGAACAGGGTTCTGTCCGCCGATGCCTATATTGCCCACTCGCACCTCATGAGTCCTGCGCCTTCTGCTGAAATCAGTATCGCTCATAAATCGGTTTTTGCATTATTTATTTCACTTCCCAGATGTCGTTGGTCTCCAACAGTTCGGCAAAGGAATGGTATTTTTTCTGAGCGCTGACCTCCTCTATCTGAGCAGCCACGGCATCGTTGTATGTGGGAGCATCCACGTCACGTATTACCCCGAGAGCTATCGGGAAGCCGTCGCCGTCGCCCATAAGAGCGAGTTTCAGCTGCAGGGTATTGTCTTCGCAGTGAGCGTCGTGAACGAGGATGTCATCCATGGTAACTCCGTCCTTGCCGATTTCTACGACCTTAAGGCCGAATCCCTCCTGCATGAGGCCAAACTCGTTGTTCTCGCCAAATACGAGCTTCTCGCCGTGGCGCACATAGATGGCGTTCTTCTTGCGTCCGGCAGGGGTATAGACACTTTCGTGGGTGCCGTTGTTGAAAATTACACAGTTCTGCAGAATCTCGCATACGCTGGCTCCCTTGTGCTCGTGTGCAGCCTTGAGGACCTCAATAGTGCCTGGCGCATCTGTGGCAACGGCGCGTGCGAAGAAATGCCCGCGGGCTCCGAAGCATAGTTCAGCCGGGCGGAAGGGGTCTTCCACTGTGCCGTAGGGACTGCTCTTAGATACAAAACCACGAGGTGATGTGGGTGAGTACTGCCCTTTTGTAAGACCATAGATGCGGTTGTTGAGCAGAATCATATTGAGATCTATGTTGCGGCGGTTGGCATGAATGAAATGGTTGCCGCCGATAGCGAGTCCGTCACCGTCTCCGCTGATCTGCCATACATCGAGTTCGGGATTAGTAACTTTGACACCAGTGGCGATGGCTGCAGCTCTTCCGTGTATAGTGTTCATGCCGTAAGTGGCCATATAGTGGGGTAAGCGGCTACTACACCCTATACCGCTGATTACGGCAATATTTTCAGGTGCAACTCCAATCTCAGCCATGGCTTTATGCAGGTTGGCCAGAAAGAAATGGTCTCCGCAACCGGGGCACCAACGCGGTTGGCCTTTTTTATAATCTGAAGCCTCCCACTGACTCCCCCCAATGGGGGAAGAAGTTGAAGTTACTTTTGCTTGTTCCATATTTTATAAATTTGTTTTAATCGTTTTAATTAAATTATCTATATCAAACAACACTTCTTCGTTCGCGAAGCGGATTGCTCTGAAGCCATTCTCTTCAAACCGTGGAGTCCTGATTTCGTCACTTTTCTATTGATTTGGTAACTGAGGATAACCACCATCAATTACAATAATCTACTTTTTTTGGAAGACAAATAGAATCAGGAATGTATTCACCGATGATATGTTGTTTTCTGAATGGCGCTCCTAATCGACCAGCTTTAAAGAATTCCCATATTCTTTTTAGTGAAGCAGAGTCGCTCCCCAGGGGGAGGTTAGGAGGGGATTTGGACTACTTTAGGAATTCTACCAACTCGCTTACCACGAAGGGCTGGCCTTTAACCTGATTGAACTGCTCGGGCACGAAGCCATCGACCTTCATGCGGAGGTAGGCGGCGAGCTGGCCCATGTTCTGTTCGGCCACAACCACCTTCTTGTACTTCATAAGCACTTCGGCGGTGTTCTTGGGCAGGGGATTCAGATAACGGAACTGTGCAAGAGCAACCTTTTTGCCTTGGGCACGCAGCTCGTCCATGGCGGCATGCAGGTGGCCGTAGGTGCTTCCGAATCCCACGATGAGGAGGTCAGCATCGTCCTTATCGCCTTCCACTTCGAGATCGGGGACCTGGATTTTGGCAATTTTGTCTGCGCGCTTGCGGGTCATCAGGTCGTGGTTCTCGGGGTTGGTGCTTATGGCGCCTGTCTTATCGTCTTTCTCCAGACCGCCCAGGATATGGGTGAAGCCTTCGCGGCCGGGAACAGCCCAATAGCGAGTACCGTTTTCAGCACGCATATATGGTGTCCAACTGCCGCGCAGCTCCTCGGGCACATACGGAGGGTTGATGTCTTCGAGTTTCTCCATCTCCGGCAGACGGAAGGCCCCGGAGCCGTTGGCGATGAAGGCATCGGTGAGCAGCACCACGGGTGTCATGTGTTCCAACGCAATCTTTGAAGCGTCGTAGGCGGCATAGAAACAGTCGGTGGGACTGGTGGCAGCCAACACCGGCATCGGGCTTTCGCCGTTGCGGCCAAAGAGCACCTGCAGCAGGTCGGTCTGCTCGGACTTCGTAGGAAGGCCCGTGGCTGGTCCGCCGCGTTGCACGTCGAGCACCACGAGCGGCAGTTCCATAATCACTGCGAGATTCATGGCCTCGCTCTTCAGACAAATGCCAGGTCCTGAGGTGCTTGTCACTGCGAGAGCACCTGCGAACGAGGCGCCCACGGCAGAGGCACAGCCGGCAATCTCATCCTCACACTGCACAGTCTTCACGCCCAAGCTCTTGTGTTTGGACAGCTCGTGCAACACGTCCGTAGCGGGCGTGATGGGATAAGAACCGAGATAAAGCTGCAGGCCGGCCTTCTCGGCAGCAGCGATGAAACCATAAGCGGTGGCTTTGTTGCCGGTGATGTCCATATATCTTCCCGGCTTCTTCTCCCGAGTCTCTATCCGATAAACATTCATTGCCGATGAATGAGTATTGTGCCCGTAGTCATAGCCGGCCTGGATAACCTTGATATTGGCTTCTGCTATGACCGGTTTCTTGGCGAATTTCTCTCGCAGAAAACTGAATGCGATATTGAGGTCACGGCTAAACAGCCAGCATACGAGACCGAGGGCAAACATATTGCGGCACTTCAGTATGCTTTTTACGTCCATACCGCTTTCTTCCAAGGCATTCTTCACCATTGTGGTGATTGGGCAGGCGATGACGCGGTCCGGGTCAACACCCATCTCTGAAATATAGTCTTCGGACTTGAAAGCAGCCTTCTCCAGGTCTTTAGGCCCGAACGAGTCTGTGTCGATGATTATTGTGGCATTGGGCTTCGCGTAACGCAACTGGGTCTTGAAGGCAGCTGCATTCATAGCTACCAGCACGTCGCAGAGGTCTCCTGGCGTATAAACCTGGGAAGCTCCGATATGCACCTGAAAGCCCGAGACCCCTGTGAGAGAGCCCTGCGGGGCGCGGATGTCCGCGGGATAGTCGGGGAATGTGGAGATGCTGTTTCCCACAGTAGCGGATACTGTGGAGAAGATGTTTCCGGCGAGCTGCATTCCGTCGCCGCTGTCACCGGAGAAGCGAACAACCACTTGCTCCAGTTCTTTAATGTTAAGTGTTTCTGCCATTTTTATTAAGTCTTACTGCAGCCGTTGTCTCTTTGCATCCTGCAGTCTTAATTATGATTTCTTGTTTTTCGGCGCAAAAATAATAATAATTTGCGACTTGTGCCATTACAGACGACAAAACGTTTTGTTTCAGCCTGTTTTTATGATAAAAAGCAATATTTCCCGGGGCTAAGATATATATTTACCACATAGAAGTGCCGCCTTCTATTTCCCCTTTGATTTCACAGTCGTTGCAGATATCCGGGTCGGATATGTAGTCAGCGGTAGGACCTGAGAGCTCGCTGCTTGTGGCCAATATGGAAGGCTGAATGTCAGCTGTGGTTATTGCGGGCGATATGTATTTGTGTGTGTTGTTCATGACAGATATTATCGTGATATATATTTCTTGCCGTTGATTATATATAAACCCTTCGGGAGAGCAGATAGCGCAGAAGCGGAAGCTGCTGATATTGTGTGTCCGGACAGGTCGCATATATTCAGAGAAGTTTTTGCGCTTCCGGCTCCTTCTGTTAGAGGCGTCTGGACCGGAGAGGGCATCCCGCCGGAAATGGTGAGCATGGGCGCTGTGAGCGAGGATATGTCCACTGCGGCTATCCAAGCTCTGAATGGGCAGGAATTTACATTCAGCTGCTTCTCAAACGCTCCGCCATCGGCATTGAGGACATAGACATCGGTGAGGTCGGCGCTCATGGTGGAAGCGCAGAAATTGTAGTAGTTGCCTCCCACGGACGTGCTTGACGTGGCTGAGATGGTGGCGCCGGTGCCCTTGAAACTGACTGTCTTACCTGTCATTTGCCACTCCTCGCCCCAAGTGTCGCCAGGAACTGCAATGATATATGGGGTGTTGGCCGCAAACTCATCGGCATAGTCGAACCAGACATGTCCGTCGGAGTCGCCGGTGAAAGTCTTGAGCCAGAAATTCTTGCCGGTGTCGCTGCCGCTGCGAAACCAATCCACTGTTTTTCCGTTTTGTGAGCCGTCAGCCACTGTCACCTCGGAAACATCGAAAGGCAGACAGATAGTGTTCCATCCTGATGAGGCTGCAGCCGGGAGCGTGAATGTGCGGTTGTATGTGATGTTGGCAGCTGTGAAAGTAATTGGTGTGTAGAAATTGCATCCGTCTTGAAGCGTTATGCTCTCAGAAGCTGCCCCACGAACTATATTGCAATCGCTGATGCCGCTTGGGGTCTCTGCAGTTTCTGCCAGCAGATAGATACAGTTGGCGTTTGAACTGGGCGTGACGGATATGTCAGAGCTAATCTCTCTCAAGTCAAGACACAGGGCATTGCCAGCATCAATCTCAGCAGCAGATTGGCGGATGGAGATGGAGAGGTCTGGGTTGTAAACCAGATACCCCTCTGTCATCTGATAGCGGTCGGTGATAAGAGCTTGCTGTGTGCGTGTTTTTGTAACGCCATCTTCCTCATATCCTTGTGTGTAAGTGAAACGCAGACAATAGAATTTGCCACATTCGAGCCCTGTATATTCGAAGGTTACATCTGTGGAACCGCTTTTCTCTATGCTGATATTCTTTCTCTGCAGCGTGGCAGAAGTATAATCGCCCACCGCAGCCTCCGCACTGTCGTATTTGCGCAGGGAGCAATTCAGACGGCTGGCATAGCTGTTGTCGGCCGACGGGTTGCTCACGGTGGCAGTGACACGCAGAGCGTTTCCAAAGAGCACGCCGTTTTCAAGATTTTCTATGACAGGTGTTACGGATATCGTCTGTGTGTTCGTAGCGTCGCTGGCAACAATATCAACCACCGAAGATGAGCCTATTGCCGAACCGCCACTTTTGGCATCATAGAGAGCCAGCGTGTTATCGCCAGACTGGGTCGGAGTGTATGTAAAGAGCGCTTCCACAGTCTCCCCGGCAGGGATATCGAGAATCTTACCCATAACCGAGGTGCCGTTTACACGCAGTATCACATTCCCATGGTAGTCGGCGGCCCCGCCGGTGATTGTAGCCGTCACCTCCTGCTCATATCCTTGGGTCATATAGCCCTCGGCTTCGCTGTCGCCTGAGATGGACAGCGTGGCAGAAGTGGGCAGGACTTTGGCTGTTATCGGAACAGTCAGAGTGAGTGTGTTTCCGCTTACCACCGCCGTAATCTGATAACGGTCTCCGTCGAAACATTCCTGCCACTCCTCAGCATCATGTGGGCGGCTCATTACCCTTATGTAGTATGTGCCGTCAGAAATGTTGCTCGGGATGGAGAGGTCGGAGCACGACCCGTTGATATAACCGTTGAAATCCGAGAAGGTATAAGTTGACTTATATAAGGTATTCAAGCATACGCCGCTCCCGTCGAATATCTGCACTGCATAGTCTGCCTCAAAGCTGCCTATCTGGTAGCTATATAAAGTGAAGGACAGATTGATGCCGCCGAAAGCACCGCTCTCGCCGTCACGCGCTATATCCTTGCTTGGGATCTTGGTGTCGGGCGAACTGAAGTTAAACCCTTCGAGTGAGAGGCAGAAGTCAGAGGTTCCCTCAGCAGGCGGTTGAATGCCGATGATGGCTCCCAGCGAGAAGCTGAAACCATCCATTGTGGCTGAGCCTCCAGCTCCCTGCTCATAGGGATTGAGGGCCGACAGACGGAAATAGCCGTCGCTGCTGCCTCCCCAGCCCCAATTGATATGAAAATAGTCGTCAGCGTCGTAACCGTCACATACGAAAGAGTGTCCGCTGCTCACGCTCTGTCCGCCGAGGATTACCGGGCGTCCGGATTCCAGTTCGCTGTATATGAGGTTTACCCATTCAAGATAAGAGTAGTTCTTTCTGTATGTGTTACGTACGCCGCTGTCATAGCCAAAATATTGTGTTATGGCAGCCGGGATATATTCGTTGTATGTGCCTGAAGAACTTGTGCCATAGTCCATTTTGAGGGCAGCACCACAGTATTGCATCAGTTTGCCCACCGCAAGCTCGGCGGCAGCTGCATCACCACCTTGAATTGATGTCGCATACGTATTTGTCATATCCCCCCATGAGAAAGAGATGGCGGGCAGGGATGAGACATTTATTTTCGACGTTCGAGTGGTGTATTCAGGAATAACTGTGCAGTCTCCACTCGGCCATTTATGGTAGAACATAATCTGAGCCAGTGCCGTAGCAGTGCATCCTGTCACCGAATTAACATCGTCGATTTCAGGGCAATAGGCATTATATGGCGTCCCCTGATTCCAGCGTGTGGAGGTCATCGGCGTTATCGGTCGTCTCAGGTCTTGCGAACTCTTGGGGCTCAGAACGTCCGTTTCTGCTCCGTCCAGCCATTCAATCTGTTCCGCATACCCCTCAAGAAGATATTTCAGCCCGTCGGGCATGTCCTCGCTGATTATACTGCCACTGTCTGAGTAACCGAGGATGGCTTTTGTGCGGTCATCGCCGCTCACTATTACAAAACCATCGGCCTCTTCAGCGTTGAATATGTAGTAAGAGGCACTTGCAGCCGCAGCGTTTGCGGCCGCTTTGCGCCTGCCTTTTGCAGAGAGGCGCATCGCTCCATGCCTGGTGCCCTTACCTAACTTCCTGAAGAAGGCGTCGGCCCGAAGCTGCGCTTCCTGCTCACTAATCCCCTCAGCCGAAGTGGCGAGAGGCAGCATAAGCAAGAATACTGATAGTATAAATACAAATCTTTTCATCTCGAAACAATCTTTTTATGCTGGGAGGCAGCAGAGCGGCGAAGCAGCGTTTACAGCTTACCGCTTGCATGTTGGCTGGCGCTATGAGGGGAGCATTGAGGTCGCCGCGACTGCCGCTCTGCGGCTCCATCGCACTTGTGATCTCTGTTTTTGATCGAGCCCCCTTGAGGGGGATGCTCCCCCAGTGGGTTTGGGGCCTTATGCCCTTGCTTTATCTACTCACCCCCTTGTTGAGGGGATGGAGATGGACCTTGGGGGAATTGAGTTCCCCTCCCCGTGGATGGATTAGGAGCGGGCCTGGGTCTGGGCCTAGGCCCGGGGCCTGCGGCTTTTCCATATACCGCCCACGACAAGCAGAAGCAGCAGGGCCAGCGCCCCGTAGGCTACAGCTTCGGTCATATGCAGGCTCGCAGGGTCGAAACGGAACTCTATCTTATGTTGTCCCGCAGGGATGGCAACAGCCCTCAGCACATAATTGGCGCGGTGGATGTCTGTCTCCCCGCCGTCTATGATGCAAGTCCATCCTGGATAGTAAATATCTGAGAATACAGCCACGCCGTCTTTCGCTGCCTTGCTCTCGAACGTGAGAGAGTTGGCCTCGTATGCGGTGAGTTGCAGTCTGGCCGCGCTGTCAACGCTGAGGACAGACTTAAGCGCTTCAGCATCTTCCTGACGCATCACGGCGGTGGTCCGCAGGTCAACGCTCTTGAGCTCTGCGAGTTCGTCATCCGCGTTGTCCACAGCTTTTATGTCCCTGACAAACCAGGCATTCCCCATCGCATGCTTATTCATCAGCGGCATCTTCTGCCCGTCCTGCAGCGGGAATATGGCGTATTTCATGTTAAGCATATTCAGCACTGGCCATTTCTCATAGCCGTCAATGCTGTCGGTCCTACCTCCTGTGGACACCACAGCCTGCTGATATTCCATTATCTCCGGGTGAATGTGCGCCTCTATCAGTTCCTGATATCTGCGCAGTTTGGCCGGATGGTATCCGCCTATGGATTTATGCCAGTAGGAGGCTGTGTTGTCGTTGAATGTGTTTGCCGAGAGGTCAAGCACGCGATAATACAAGTCCGGGTCCTGCAGAATCATTTTGTCAGCCTCTGTCTGAGCAAAATACTCCTGTTTAGGCTGCGGCTTTGAGAACATCTCGTCAGAAAGATACCTCTTGTTTATGTCCCACATGTCAGCGACACATAATACTATAAGACACACCACCATGGGCAACAGCTTGATTTTCCTGTATATGTAAGCCATCAACACGAGCGTGCCGACCAGAATAATCCAGAAGGAGCGCATCGCGTCGGAAGTGAACATAGCGCGGCGCATCTCGCTGACGCTCTGGATTATGGGCGCGAGCATGTCCTGCGGGATATAACCGCGTGACGTGGCGTCTGAGAGCATACTCATCTCTGACGAAGAGATATAGTTGCCGAAGAATACATCGGGCATTATCCAGAACAGCAGACAGATGCCGCCCGTGAGAGCTGCGGAAATAAGCACCGCTTTGCTTGCTGCCGCCGGCCCTGTCTTACTCCCCGCTGTCTGCGCATCAGCTTTGGCCCGACTTCCATCCCCTTCGGAAGCGTCCGACGAAGCAATCCTTACCAGTTCCTTCAGAGCGAACATAGCCAGCAGGGGGATAGAGAACTCAGCCACAACGAGAATCGATGCCACAGTGCGGAACTTGTCATACATCGGCACATAGTCCAGGAAAAAGTCCGTGAGGCCCATGAAATTCTTACCCCAGGAAAGCATTATGGAGAGAATCGTAACTGTCAGCAGAGCCCATTTTATCGGTCCCTTGACAATGATAAGCCCCAGGATGAAAAGCATGATAACGAACGCACCCACATATACAGGACCGGAGGTGCCAGGCTGTTCGCCCCAATACTGGCCCAGGCTCTGATATATAGGCATATACATCTGATTGGCCTTGGCCATAGCCGTTTTGTTCTGTGTCAGAGGCTGTGAGGCACCGCCTTTGGCATTTGGCACGAGCAGCGTCCACGTCTCACCGATTCCGTAGCTCCACGCCGTGATATATGAGCGTTCCAGGCCGCCCGACGTCTGGTCGGCAGGGTCCTTGCTTTTCTGGGTCAGTTCGCTCTTGCTTCGCATCGACTCCTTAGAATACTCGTATGTGTGATAGAGGTTGGAGATATTCATAAGCACACCTACGATGCATCCGGCGGCAAATACGAGACTGCCTTTCAGCCATTCGCCCCAACTGGAAGTTCCGTTAGCCGGATTGATGCTTGTGCTGGCGGCTTCGGGGAGCTGTCGCTTGCCTCTGAGCAGAGAGAATGGGGCCATGGCTATCGCCATCGCTACAAGCACGATGATGAAATAATAGCTCATCTGAACATGATTGCTCAGAATCTGAAGGCCCATAAACAGAGCTGTAACCACGAATCCCCATATATAACGGCCGCGGTAGCACATCACCATTCCCGCTATTGTGGGAGGGATAAAGGCCAGAGTATAAAACTTCCATATATGGCCGGCGGCGATGATTATGAAGTAGTATGACGAAAAGGCCCACACCACAGCTCCCAGCGCTGCCATCCAAACCTTGAAGTCGAAAGCCCTGAGCAGGATATAGAAGCCAAGCAGCATAATGAAAATCATTCGGACATAATCCGGCAGCCACAGATAATAGGCTTTCTCCACTTTGGCCAGTGTGTCAGTGCTATCATACGAGGGCGCAATCTGGTAGGTGGGCATACCGCTGAAGAGGGTATTAGTCCATCGGGTGCGCTCGCCGTCGTGCGCTTCACGATAGGCCTCCATCTCCGCTCCGGCTCCTACGCCGCCGCTGTGGTCATGGCCTGTGAGGACCATCCCCTCGCTCACCGGTTTGATGAAATAGGCGAAGGAGAGCAAGACGAAGAAAAGTATGGCGAGCAGGTCGGGAACTACTGAGCGCAACCATCCCATCCCTTTTTGCATCAGGGATAAGCTGCTGTTATTTGATTGTATGCTGTTACTCATATCTGTATATTCTGTGTTAAAATAGCAAAAAGTGAGAAGTGTCACACTCCTCACTTTGGTTTGGCTCATCTCAGACGCGGCGTATAATACATACGTAGCGATATACTCTGAAGTCTGTTTATTTACGCAGGCCGAGAGCTTTGATGATGGCACGATAGCGGTTGATGTCGCGCTTCTTCAGGTAAGTGAGCAGTGCGCGGCGTTTGCCTACGAGAGCGGTGAGGGCGCGTTCTGTTCCGTGGTCCTTACGGTTGCGCTTCATGTGCTCCGTGAGGTGGCTGATGCGGTAGGTGAACAGTGCGATTTGGCTCTCAGCGCTACCCGTGTCGGTGCCTGTCTTGCCATACTGATTGAAGATTTCTGCCTTCTTTGTTGCGTCTAAGTACATAATGTTTTGATGATTTGATGGTTGTTAATTACATCCTTCAGATGCGTCACAGCCCTCATCAATAGGCTTGTTTGCATCGTCGAATGCACCCGATTTTCGGGATTTTTGTTGAAATTCGGCTGCAAAGGTACGCCTAATTTCTGAATCCACAATGCTTTACCCCGATTTTTTTCATTAATTGCGCGTATTTTTCAATAATAGTGCTGATTTCTATGCTCTTTGACATTTGGCTTAACTCCTTAACTGCTGACTACTTAACTACTTAAGAAACATATATAAATATTTTTTCATAAACATCTACCGAATGTACCGAAAATGCACATAATAGATTAAATATCAAAGATTCCCATTTCGGTAGATTACCCATAAAATCTACTGCAAATTCGCCGCATTTCGGCAATTATCTACCGAAAGCTATTGCATAATTGAAGACTTATCATTACCTTTGTGCCAGATTATCAAACCAAGAGACACCAATATCTAAGAGTCGGTGCGTCGCCGAGAGGCATCAGTGTCACTCGCGAGTGACATGAGTGACACCCCCAGGTGACACGTGTGTCACTTCCGAGTGACACGAGTGACACCCGTGTGTGATATTGATGTCACTTTTCACTCCAACTAACGATAACATGAAGTGCATTTAGGCTTAAGTCCTACAACATAAACGTTCCCGCTTCACGACGGCAAGGCATCTCTTTCGCCGATGTGCGGTACATTCGGCGAATATGCGGTACATTCGGCGAATATGCGGTACATTTTAAAACGAATCTACCGAAAGCGTATTTGCTGATTCCCAGTATGTTGCAATGCATTTCGGTATATTCGGTACATTTTTCCCAAAACATTATATATAATGAATATTATACGGCATCGCAACTAATTTTGCACTTTTTTTATATTTATTTGTTCATATCAAAGAAAGTTCGTTACTTTGCAGCGATTACGAAAAAAGTCGTAACGAAAAAATACGTAATATGGAAAACCCTTTTAAATTCGGGACTATAGTCGAAGAAGACTACTTCACAGACAGAGTGGAAGAAGTCGCATATATTATGCAGTTTGTCAGAAGTGCTAATCATTTGGTTTTGATTAGCCCCCGTCGTTTTGGTAAAAGTAGTGTCGTAGCAAAAGCGGTCAAACAAAGCGGACGCAAGTATATCACCGTGAACCTGCAACAAGCTACATCCGTGTCGGATTTATCAGCCAAATTGCTGAGGGAGTTTTTCAAGGTTCATCCAATAGAACGAGTGAGGCACTTGATTACGCACTTTCGCATAATTCCGACAATATCTACAAACGCTCTTACTGGCTCTATGGATGTGGCGTTTCAACCTGGAGTAGATGGAACGGTACTAATTGAAGATGTCTTGTCTTTGATTGAGAAAGCACATTCTGAAGATGATCGAATGATAGTGATTCTCGATGAATTTCAAGAGATTTGCGATTTGGGAACAAAATTGGATAAACAGCTGCGTTCAATCATGCAGAATCAAAAACACATCAATTATATTTTACTTGGCAGTCAGGAAAGTATGATGACGGATATCTTTGAAAACAAGAAATCACCCTTTTATCACTTTGGAGAACTGATGCGCTTGGGTAAGTTGCCTCGTGAGGATTTCCATAGATACCTGTCAGAGCGATTTTCGGATTGTTTTGCGGAGAACCACGATGAATTATCAAAGCAGATATTAGATTATACTGATTGTCATCCTTATTATTCGCAGCAATTAGCGGCAAATGTTTGGCAGATTGGAGTGCTTCAACCGGAGACGAGTGATCCTGTGCATAAAGCCATAGAACATATTGTAACGACTCATAGTCTGGACTATGAGCGCCTTTGGATGAACTTTAAGCGAACAAATAAATGGATTCTTCAGCGATTAGTCTCAGATAAGCCACTCCAATCTGGAGAGTATCGCACAAGTACTATATATAGTGCATTGAAACGTATGCAGAAGGATGGCTACGTGATATATTCAGACCATTATGAATTAGAAGATCCCTTCTTTAGAGAGTGGATAATGACGAATAATCGCTGACTATTCGCAACTAATTTTGCACTTTTCTTCCAATTTTTTTGTTCATTCCAAAGAAAGTTCGTTACTTTGCGACATCGTTCGGTTAGCCCACTTGTGGGCGGCGGGCGATCTCATATATGAAGACGTTTTCGAACGTCTGTCGTTGTAGAGCACGAACTTCGCAACTTCCTAACCTACAGCAGGCAGATGACAACGAAGCGTCACGTGGTGCGTATCTATATACATTATTAATATATAGTTCGTACTGGCGTGGGCTAACTGCGTTGTCTATCCTGTGTAGGTGGGGCAATGCGAAGGCCTGTGCTCTCGGGATAGGCAGAGAAACAGACACCTGCGCCTTTTTGTATATCTGCACTAACTGACATAAAGAACCATTTGCCGACTTTGGGGTGTTTATCGGCTGAGACATAATTTCAGAAAAGTCTCTGCATGAAACATCCTTTACGACTAATCTCAATACTATTTCTTGTCACTTTGCTCTTAGCGTGCGATGGCGACACTTTTCCATTCAATCTTCCGCCAACGCTTACAGTCAGCGAGGCAACCGACATATACCGCAAAGGCGCCACA
Organism: Bacteroidaceae bacterium; assembly: GCA_024699495.1. GTDB lineage: Bacteria > Bacteroidota > Bacteroidia > Bacteroidales > Bacteroidaceae > Physcousia. The sequence goes on from JAILPK010000037.1 coordinate 172,782, forward strand.
ATTAGCGGTACATATACAAAAGCTAACGATAAGGTTGGGATAGAAACCTTTGGCCTCTATTATGCAACCAACTCAATGCTTGGTGATGCAGATAGCATATTGGCAACAACAGAAGAGCTACAAGCTGGAAGCTATACCATCACACTCAATAACCTTACACCAGCTACAACTTACTATTATGCCACATTCGCTTCAAGCGGATTCAGTATAGTTAAGAGCGATATCAAGCAGTTCCGAACCTCAGACACAACTGAACCCAAATTGGGAGAAGTTGCGACGTCCAATATCACCCGCACATCCTTTGATGTTTCATCTTCTATCCTTGACGATGGAGGAAGTGATATTACAATTCGTGGTTTTCTCGTTCGCGAAGCTCCGAGTGATATTTCTTCCCTTGGATTTGAAGATAGGCAGGTTCGTGTGGAAAACAATGTGGACTTCAATACAACAATCTCAGATCTCACCCCTGGCTCTCGTTATGCAGTATGTGCATACGCTATGTCCGCAAAGGCATACGGATTCAGTGAGATAAAGTATGTAAGTACCGCCAATCAGAATGAACCTGTGGTATCATCCACGACTGCATCCACGACTTCCGTTGCCCATGAACTGCTTGTTACGGCCTCTGTCGTTGATGAGGGCACCAGTCCAGTAACTGAGCGCGGTTTCGTGTATAGTACGGATATGCTGGAGCCGACACTTGATAACACGAAAGTTGTTGCACAAGGAAATAATGAATCTTTCACAGCCACATTAAAGGACCTTTCTTCTACTCAGAAATACTATATTCGTGCCTATGCTAAGAGTAATGATGGCATCGGTTACGGTGATGTATTGGCCTACAATGAAGCGGACTATGTACAGCAGCCTTCTCTTTCCGTTGTTTTAGCAAGACTAACGACAACAGCACATGAGATACAAGTTACAGCTTCTGCCGCTGAGAGAACGTATGCAATCACAGAACACGGTTTTGTATATAGTACGGATACACAGAATCCAACTGTGGAGAACAAGAACACCTCTGTTAATGCCACAGGCAATAACTCTTCATTTACAGCCACAATATCAAATCTGTCTTCTACTGTCACAACGTATATCCGAGCCTATGTTAAGACCTCATACGGATATTCATACGGTGAAACTCTTTCATTCAAAGAATCAGACTATGTTCAACAGCCTTCCGTTTCAACCGTAACAGCGAAACCAACCACTAATGCACATGAAATACAAGTGACAGCATCTGTTACTGAGAGGACATACGCCATCACAGAACGTGGCTTCGTTTATAGTACAGATACACAGACACCAACAGTGGAGAACAAGAACACCTCTGTCAAAGCAACAGGCAACAACTCATCTTTCACAGCCACTATTTCAAGCCTCTCTTCCAGCGCCACAACGTATATCCGAGCATATGTTAAGACTTCATTTGGATATACATACGGTGAGACATTTCATTTTAAGGAAATGGACTATGTCCAACAACCATCTGTTTCCGTTGTTATAGCAAGGCTAACGACAACAGCACATGAGATACAAGTTACGGCTTCTGCCGCTGAGAGAACGTATGCAATCACAGAACGCGGTTTTGTATATAGTACGGATACACAGACTCCAACTGTGGAGAACAAGAACACCTCTGTCAAAGCAACAGGAAATAACTCATCTTTCACAGCCACTATTTCAAACCTCTCTTCCAGCACCATAACGTATATTCGTGCCTATGTCAAGACCTCATACGGATATACATACGGTGAAACTTTGGCGTATATGGAAATGGACTATGTCCAACAACCAACAGTTTCAAGTATAAGTGCATATACTACAGAGATGGAGAATATATTATTTGTTACTGCCTCAGTCACCCAACAAGGCACATACACCGTAACGGAGCGTGGTTTTGTATATAGTACAGATACACAAGCACCATCAGCCGAAAGTAACAGAAAGGTACTGGCGACAGGTACAAATCAGTCGTTCACCGCTTCTCTGACTGATTTAGACCAGAATCAGACAAACTACATCCGTGCATACGTACGAACATCTGCCGGAGATGTGTATGGTGAAACGTTTACATACAACTCTAAAGATTTCCCCGCTCTTATAACTAAGTCCGCTACAAACATACTTGAATCTTCAGTACAACTGAATGCAAGTATTAATTCAAAGAATAGCCAAATCAGTCAATACGGTTTTGTTTGGAGTAACACAAACAGTGTCCCTACAATCAGAGATAAAACAACTTTCTCCACTATTTTGGTCGGAGAAAACCTGGCTTCAAATCTTTCAGGACTTACAGGAAACACTACCTACTACTATCGGGCCTATGCCAAACATGCCAAAGGTGTAAGTTACGGTGCTGTAATGCAGTTCACGACATTGCTGGTTCAGCAGGCATCGCTGTCTGGAGTGACCATCAGTAACATTTCGTTTAAAACAGCAACGTTCAACGCTAATGTTACGGCATTGAACAACGGAACGCTGACAGATGCAGGATTTGTTTATTCCACTTCACCTAATCCAACAACTTCAGATAAACGCTTATCACTTGGAGTCACCACCTCACTTTCAACAATATGCAGCTCTCTTGCCGCTAATACTACGTACTTCATCCGTGCATACGCGACCAATGAGAAAGGTACAGCATACGGTGCACAAGCCACGTTCACCACGAAGAAAGAGGGTTCTATAGACCATGATGGATATGATGACAGTGTTATAGACCTCGACAAATAACCAATAATAATAGAAACAATGAGAACTCAGTATATATTCCGTTTATTCCCAATCTTCATCTTATTCGGCTTGATGATTTCATGTTCGGATGAAGAATCTATAATACCCAATCAAAACGAGGAGAACAAGACTCTTCGTCTTTGCTTTAACGCTTCCCCTCCAACATTTGACAGTCTCAGTACACGTGCCGTGCTTGAGTGGCCTGACAGCGCCACATTGTACATCAAGTTTTATGGGAGCAGCAGTGGATACACGGTAGGAAAAGGCGTATATTCAAAGAGTTCTAATGAGTGGACTCTTACATACACAGGAACAATAGAAGCTGACAAAGGCTTATCTTGCGAAGTATGGTACTTTGAAAACATAGACAACGAAAATGTATCATTGTCTCCATTTTCACCTTTTACCTGCGTTTACAATGATTCTACGGCTGAGTACCTTCTTAATGATGGGACGATGAATATAAATGCACATCTACGTCCCGAGTCTGCACGTATGAAGTTTCAGGGAACTCCAGGAACAGAGCTAAAGCTATCAGGTTGGCCCCGACATTCCTCTTTTAATTCTACCACGTATTCATTCTCGGATACTGAAGCTGCTTTTGATTTGACGGTGGGTGCAGATGGTTATACGCAATATGTTTATGCAGATATTTCTGACAAATCAGTCGTTGACTTGGATTTAGAAGTAAATTCAAAAGATGTGTACAGCCGTGTATTTACAGCTGGAATAATTCAAAACTGTAAGACCTATTCTATTACCGTACCTAATGATGATAGCAAAAATTGGTCACATTCCCAGCGTTTTTTTACGGTGAACAATAACGGCAAGGCCGTGACGTTCAAAATGAACAAGGTTGAGGGTGGAACGTTCCAGATGGGTTCAGCGATTGGTGAAAGCAATGAGCAACCAGTTCATCGCATAACTATATCAAAGGACTATTATATGTGTGAAACGGAAGTATCGCAGGCATTATGGTATGCTATAATGGGGCAGTCGCCAACTTTAGAAGGACATCAATGGTCATCATCTTTTGGACTTGGTGATAATTATCCAGCATACAACATCAGCTTTAGCGATTGTCAGGCTTTCCTAAATGAATTGAACAGCAAGTTATCTGCCGAATTGGGGAGTACTGAAGCATTTCGATTTCCTACTGAAGCTGAATGGGAGTTTGCTGCTAAAGGAGGAAACAAAAGCAATAATAAAACATACTCTGGTAGCAATACTATAGGCTCTGTTGCTTGGTACTCGGCAAATAGTAACAGCACTACTCACCCAGTTAAAAGTAAATTTGCAAATGAACTGGGATTATATAATATGAGTGGTAACGTTTCTGAGTGGTGCTATGATGCTTTAGAGAGTTATGAAAGTAGTAATCAAAATAATCCGAAGGTAGAAAGCGTTACAACATCCAATCGCGTATGTCGTGGTGGTTGTTGGAGTAGCAACGCTGAAGATTGTCGGGTAGAAAGGCGCTATGGTTATACGCAATTTTATCGTAACAGTAATCTCGGATTACGCATCTGTTTAGGTACGAAACAACCAATATTAGCGGTGGATACATTATCACTTTCGTTCACAGAAACCGCAGCATCAAAATCAATTAATATTATTTGCGATCGGATGTGGACAGTTTCCACATCAGCATCATGGATAAAGCTATCGTCGACCTACGGCCATAACAACGGAACACTTACTGTTTCAGTTGACAACAACTCGACAAATCATCGCACGGCATCTATTGTCATAAAGGCAGGTGCAATAGAGCAGACTGTGTATGTGACTCAATTTGTTCCTGAACGCACCTTTACTGTTAATGGCAATGGTAAAACAGTAACGTTCAAAATGATAAAAGTGGATGGTGGAACATTCCAGATGGGCTCAACAAAATATAGTGATGAAGGTCCTGTTCATAGCGTTAAAATCTCCAAGGCTTACTATATGTGTGAAACTGAGGTAACTCAGGCTTTATGGTATGCCGTTATGGGGCAGTCTCCGACTTCAGGCATACATCAATGGGAGAGCTATGAAGGTCTCGGCGATGAAAGACCTGCTTACTATATCAGTTTTGAGGATTGTCAGAATTTCTTGTCAGCTTTGAACAGCAGGCTTTCCTCTCAACTAAGCAATAGCGAGCAGTTTCGTTTTCCGACTGAAGCAGAATGGGAGTTTGCTGCCAAGGGCGGAAATAAGAGTAAGGGATATACTTATTCAGGCAGTAACGATCTAGGTGAAGTTGCTTGGTACTATAATAATTGCTATTATAGTAGCTTCAGAGTACATCAAGTTAAGACAAAGGCTGCTAATGAGCTGGGATTATATGATATGAGCGGAAACGTGTATGAGTGGTGTTATGACTGGTATGGAGATTATACAAGTAGTGCTCAAATAGATCCTACAGGTCCTAGTACTGGTACCTATCGCGTGAAACGTGGCGGTGGTTATGGCTGCAGCGATAAAGTCAACCGCGTTACGTGGCGCAGCAATGGTCTTTTGACGGGCTGCAGCCTTGAAGGTGGCCTCCGCCCCTGTCTCGGTACTCCGATAGATAAGCTGAATAGCAAGTAGCATATAGTTATCAAAATGTAATCTTAATGGTATTTTCATCCAAAATTAAATCATTATGGTGAACATAAGAATAATTGTAATGGGAGACTTCGCCTTTAAGCTTCTACTCACAAATATAAATCTTTAGAACTTAAAAAAAATGGCAAAGAGGAAATTACAAACTGAGCGAAAAGACGTTTTAACAACAGACTTTGTTTATCCAGATTTTGACAATGTGTAAGCATCCGATAAACTACAGGTATTAGTCTCTATATACTATAACAACAGCAGCTACAATCCTATTCGACTATAGCTGCTGTTGCTTTTTGTGCACCTTTATTTGATACCTATATCATGTAGTCTTCGTCATGACAGCTTCTGGATGTGTC
>JAILPK010000040.1 GCA_024699495.1 Bacteroidaceae bacterium
TTCAGGCTGAAGATATAACTGGATGCAATACCCGGATTAACGTCCATAAAGCCCGGGCCCTGATCTTTTGGTTTGAACGGAGGAGTCGCGATACGCACGTTGAGTGTGATGATGTCGCCCTCGTCGGGGTAGTTTGCCATAGAGTAGGCACGGATGGTCGGTTCGGGGTTCTTACACTTGAGCGGGAAGAGGCCGAACTTCTCCCATGCGGGCAGATATGTATCACCGATAAGTGACTTATCGAAGTCTTTGTCATAATCGATGCAGTCGAATGCAGGAATCTTAATCTGAGCGTAGGAACCGGGCTCGAAGTCCATGTGTTCTCCTGGAGGCAGAGCCACCTTGTACTCCTTGATGAAGGTTGCAACATTCTTGTTACCAATTACGGTGCACTCCCACTCCTTGACGCCGAGGACGCTGTCGGGCACCTTGATACCCAGATCGCCCTTGACCTTGCATTGGCAGCCAAGGCGCCAATGTTCTTTCACTTCCTTACGGGTAAAGTGGCCCTTCTCAGAATCGAGAATCTCACCGCCACCCTCAACGACCTGACATTTGCACTGACCGCAGGAGCCTTTGCCGCCACATGCACTGGGGAGATATACTCCTTCAGCGGCGAGTGTGGAAAGAAGGCTTGCCCCCTGAGGAACAGACAAGGTGTCCTTGCCGTTCATTGTAATTGTGACATTACCGCTCGGCGAGAGGTATGCCTTTGCTACAAGCAGAATGATTACCAAGGCGATAATAATCCCTAGGAAAACCAAAATGCTTGTTAGAATTAAAGATGTATTCATCGAATTAATTTATTTCTTTAAATCCATTAATCTTTAAATATAAATATCTTATAGGTTCAGTCCGCTGAAGCACATGAAAGCCATAGCCATCAGGCCGACGGTAATAAAGGTGATGCCAAGTCCCTGAAGTGGTTTGGGCACGTCAGTATAGGCCATTTTCTCGCGGATGGCAGCCAGGCAGGTGATTGCCAAAAGCCAGCCGATACCCGAACCGAGTGCGTATGCCACTGCGTCCCAGATTCCGGTGATGGCCTGAGAGTTGGTGTCGGGCATGGTGATACGCTGCTGCATGAACAGGGATGCACCCATGATGGCGCAGTTGACGGCAATCAGCGGGAGGAAGATACCGAGAGCGGCATAGAGCGATGGGCTGAAGCGCTCCACAATCATCTCCACCAGCTGCACGATGGCAGCAATCACAGCGATGAAAAGGATAAACGAGAGGAAGCTAAGGTCAACACCCTCGACGAGGCAATTGGGGCCAAGGACATATACTTGCAACAGATAATCGACAGGCACGGTGATGAGAAGCACGAATGTCACAGCTACACCGAGGCCGAGCGCGGTCTTCACAGTCTTGGAAACTGCCAGATAAGAGCACATACCCAAGAAGAAAGCGAAAATCATATTGTCCACAAAGATGGAGCGGACAAAAAGGCTAATGATATGTTCCATAATTACTGTAAATCTTTGTTATATGCTCTGTGTACCCAGATGACGCAGCCAACGAGGATAAGACTCATTGCAGGCATAGTCATCATACCATTATTCACGTATCCGTGCTCATAGCACCAGTCGGGAACGACCTGGAAGCCGAGCAGAGTGCCGGCGCCGAGTAGTTCGCGGAAGAAGCCCACGATGACGAGGATTATGGCATAGCCAATGCCGTTGCCGATACCGTCAAGGAATGAGGGCCAGGGTTTGTTCATCATAGCAAAGGCCTCAAGGCGTCCCATCAGAATACAGTTGGTGATGATAAGACCGACATAGACGGAAAGCTGTACGCTCACGTCGTAAGCAAAGGCCTTGAGTACCTGGCTGACGATGGTAACCAGCGCAGCCACGACCACCAGCTGCACGATAATACGTATGCGGTTGGGGATGGATTTGCGTATGAGAGAGATAATCAGATTGGAGAAGGCGGTGATGATGGTCACAGAGAGACCCATCACGATGGCAGGCTCGAGTTGAGCCGTCACAGCCAAGGCGGAACAGATACCCAGCACCTGGACGACAACAGGGTTGTTCAGGTTCAAAGGGCTAGTGAGCGCCTCCTTATTTGCTTTTGATAATAAACTCATGATAGTAATTTACGATTTAACGATTTACTATTATTTTCAGCGCTGACCACAGCAAGCCTTGTCGCCATCGCAACCGGGCTTCCCGCAGGAACCGCTTTTGTCACACTTGCCACTCTTACAGCAGTCGCTGCCGCTCTTGCATTTGTGGCTTTCTTCTTCAGATGCTGCATTGGGGCAACCGGCACAGCCTTTTTCAGCCTTTTCACAGCCTTCAGCTTTACCGCATCCTTCAGCTTTACCCATCGGACATCCTTTCTTCAGAACATCAACATAGGCCTGGAGGCAGCTCTTAAGCATCTCTCCGGTACCTTTGGAGGTAAGGGTAGCGCCTGTGACGCCGTCAACTTCGTAAGCCTCCTTGGCATCGCCTTTCTTCACCACGGTCAACGCAACGTTACCGTCGGCATCGAATAGCGGGCGACCGGCAAACTGGCTCTGGAATGGTTCGTCCTTAATGAGGGCGCCAAGACCGGCAGTCTCACTCTCATGGTCGAAATAAGCACCTGTGACCTTGCCTTGGGCATCGATGGCGATGTAACCCCACAGACCACCCCAAAGTCCGCGGCCTTTTAGAGGAAAGACGCTGACCTCGGTTCCGTTGGCGTCAACAGCCTTATATACGGGGAACTTCTCACCGATTTCTTTAGTATCTACATCGAAGGCATCTGCACACTCGATTACATTTCCGTCAGCATCAAAGACAGTAGTTTCCTTGATGAGTTCTTCGTATTTAGCAGGAACATCGCTCTTCTGCACACCGCGTACATTGAGCGCAGCAAGAATCTGTTTTTTCTTGTCAATAGCAACATTAGCATCCTGAGCAGGCTTAAGAGCGCTACTGACAAATGCCAGAAGGAAGGCAACGATAATCACCATTACCGATGCGTAGATTATCGTATAAACATTGCTGTTTGTATTTATCTTTGCCATAGTCTTCGCTTATTTAGAGGTTAGGCGTTTTGCACGCTTTGAAATATTGCGGCTTACTAAACAATAGTCAATGAGTGGAGCAAAGACATTCATGAGCAGGATGGCAAGCATCATTCCCTCGGGGTAGCCAGGGTTGAGCACGCGTACAGTCACTGCCACGAAGCCTATCAGGAGGCCATAGATCCACTTACCGCCTTCAGTCCGGGCTGAGGTGACAGGGTCTGTAGCCATAAAGACAGCGCCGAAGCAGAAACCGCCGAGAACGATGTGCTGGCAGGCATCGAGCGGAGAGAGACCGAGTGCATTGTAAAGCCAACCGGTGAGGCCGCCGCCTACGAATACACTAAGCATAGTCTTCCATGAGGCAATACCTGTAAAGAGCAGGAGGCAGGCGCCGAGGGCGATGGCGATGACTGAAGTCTCACCGATAGACCCCGGGATAAGGCCTACGACTTGGTCAAACATGGTGGTGGAAAGTGCCGTTGCGCCGGCAGCAATTTCACCCAGCGGGGTGGCTGCAGAGAAGGCTTCAGGAACGTCAAATCCAAGGCCACAGATAGCGTTCTGTGCGACCCATACGGTGTCGTCGCCAGTCATGCTTGAAGGGTATGAAAAGAAGAGGAACGCGCGCGTCACGAGAGCGACGTTCAATATATTCATGCCCGTTCCGCCGAATATCTCCTTGGCAAAAATCACGGAGAAGGCAACAGCGAGTGCGAGCATCCAGAGCGGAGTGTTGACAGGGACAATCATCGGGATGATGATACCACTCACGAGGTAACCCTCCTGAATCTCTTCATTCTTCCACTGAGCTACGGTGAACTCGATTCCGAGACCAACCACATAGCTCACAATCAGTTTGGGCAAAACGGCGAGGAAGCCGAAGAAGAACATGCCCCAGAAGGTGGCGTTCTCCAACTGGCCGGCGGCCAACGCGTTCTGATAGCCCACATTATACATTCCAAAGAGCAGCGCAGGCACAAGGGCTATAACCACGAGGCTCATAATGCGCTTGCTGTCTATAGCATCGTGTACATTCACCGACCCCACTCCGCTTGTGGTGTTGGGCACAAAGGCAAATGTCTCGAAGCCATCATAAAGCGAACGAAAAGCGTGCAACTTACCACCCTCTTCGAAGTTCGGCTTTATCTTGTCGAAGTATTTTCTTAATGCGTTCATTTCAATAGTTTGATTATTTAATGATTTGGCGGCCTGGTCTCTTTTTCCTTGGCGGCAGCCTGCGGAATCCGTTTTTGGGCTACAGGTAGCAGGAAAGGTTTATCTGCTGATGTGCAAGCCGTAAATCCTTAAATGTTTAAATGATTATGAGTTTTCCTTGCGAAGAATGTCAAGACCCTCGCGCACGATGCGCTGCAATTCAAGTTTTGAGCTGTCCACAAATTCGGCAATAGCAAAGTCCTCTGGGGCTACCTCATAAATGCCGAGCGCCTCCTGACGGTCTATATCGCCTGCGATGATTGCCTTCACGAGATAGCCAGCATAGATGTCCATCGGGAATACGCGGTCATACTCGCCGGACATTATCATGTGGCGCTCACCACCTTTGATACGGGCATCCATAGTGTATTCGGTCTTCTTCGGGCGCAGCCAGCTAAAATAGCTGCGGCTGGTGGAAAATTCCTTGCAGCGTGGCGCTATCCAGCCAAGCATCTCATAGGTGTCGTCACCCTCAGGGATTACGGTCACCTCTGTGTGATGGGCGCCGAGCCAGCCGGTCTGTTTGACTTTGATGCCGGTCATCGGGTTGCCGCTGATCCAGCGCTGATGCTTGTCGCTCTCTACGATATTACCAGCGAGGATGTCAGCAATCTGAGCGCCGATAATAACCTTTGCGTAGCGCGGAGATTTGACTTCGCTGCCGGCTACTGCGATTGTGCGAGTCAGATCCACCTTGCCGGTGCGCATGAGACGACCGATGAAGATTACCTCTTCTGCGCCGAGTGTCCATACCACCTCACCCTTGTTCACCGGGTCAATGTGATTGATTTGCACGCCTACGTTTCCGGCAGGGGCCGGACCGTCAAAGAGTGTGACCTGGACGTTGCTTGCAGCCGTGAGTTCCTTAGCCTTCTGCTTAGTACTGACTCCGAGATGCACTTTCGCAATCAGGGACAGCAGAGAGAGACCCTGCTGGAAGTCGGCTTCCTGACCTTTTAGGACATACTCGAAATTCTGAGCCAGAGGCATGTCACAGAATGCACTCACGAAGATAGCCTTGGGGCAGTCCTCGGGGTTGGCAGTGACATCGTAGGGGCGCTGGCGGAAGAAAGCGAAAAGGCCGGATTCACAGAGCAGAGAGATAGCGCTCTTAGCGTCTTTAGCTCCCTTGGTCTCGAATGTAACGGCTTCGTTCTTACCGTCGGCCGTAACCTGAACGCTCAGCACCTTACGGCGGTCTCCACGCTCAATGAGAGCCACAGTACCGCTTACTGGCGAGACGAACTTCACTTCTGGATGCAATTTGTCAACAAACAAAGCATCCCCGGCCCTGACCGTGTCACCTTCCTTGACTACAACCTTGGGTTTCATACCTGTGAAACTGTCCGGCAGAAGTGCGTACTTCGCTGAAGCTTTCACGGCTACCGTCTCCAAGTTTGCTTTGCCTTTCAGGTTTACGTCGAGGCCTTTACGTAATTTGATTACATTTGCCATATAATAACAGTGATTGAAAGAGATTTACTAAATCCGCGCAAAATTAGTTCTTTTTGCCCAATTGGCCCGCACTTTCGCCGTATTTTTTAACTTTTCCCTTATTTTTTATAAATAAAAGGAGTCTTTTCTCGTTTTTTACTTACCTTTGCCCAAATTTCCAAACGGATAATCATATAAAGACACTCCGAAATATCATCACGACGCTGGTGGGGGTTGAAGTCGGGCTACTCCTGCTACTCTTTGTTCTCACCAGTCTCCCTCCATTCCAACAAAGGATAGCGAGGGAGGCATCGTCAATCCTCTCCAAACAGCTGGACACGAAAGTGACCGTAGGAAACGTCTTCCTCGGACTGTTTAACCGTGTCGTCATCGATGATGTATTTATCGACGGGCAAGACCACGAGCCAATGCTGCAAGCAGCGCGTATAAGCGCCAAGATAGACATTCTGCCGCTGTTGGAGGGGCAGATCAGAATTAGCAACATACAGTTACTCGGTTTTGATATATCACTACACAAGAGCGAGGATACGCAGCCTTACAACTTCCAGTTTATCATTGATCGTTTTGCGAGCAAAGACACTACAAAGCATACCCCCCTCGACCTTGCCATCAAAACCATACTGATCAGACGCGGAACAATAGAGCACCGCACACCAGCGAAGAAACTCGATTTTGTTCTTAAAGACTTCTACGCCAAGGCCTCTATCGATGCTCTAACTGACGACAGTATAAACGTGAGTGTTAGCCAATTATCATATGCTGATTCTGTTTCAGGCTTGAAGTTGTCCAACCTGCATTTCCAGTTGGAAGGCAACCGCCGTACACTTGCTCTGAACGACTTGGGAATTACCTTGCCCGGGAGCGACTTGCACACATCTCTGGCTGTGTCAAAAAAAGAGGCTTCCCCCACCCTTTTCGATGGATTCACCACTATAGGAATGTCTGTCAGAGGCACACTCACAGGCAAACTGACACCAAGCGACCTCTCACCTGTTCTGCCCTTGACTTCCGGTTTGAAGAGTGAGATAAATATAGGCACTGACATAGATGTCAACGGCGGGCTGGTCAGGCTCACTGACACACAGCTAAGCGGTGATGACTTTTATTGGAAGAGCACACTTATGGAAGCTCAGTTGGAGCAGGACTCACAATTAGTGTTTTCATCAGCAGAGATAGATCTGAACCGATTCTTCGCCGGAAACAGTTTTCTCAATGAAATTAGCAGCGTTATAGCCCAGGAAATCAAGTCGCCCCCTACTGCGAACACCATAACTGGATGGATCGGACGCGCAGGCAGCATCGACGCAAGCGGCAAAGCATATTACTCCAAGCAACTGTCGTCAGCCCAACTGAACCTGCTTACAAAAATGGGAAAGGTAAAGGCTGAGGCTACGCTGAAATCGGCTGATGAGTATAACATAATGGTGGACGGTTCGGATATTATGATTCCCGATGTCGCCAATAATATTGGAGTGCAGAATGCCAGCATCACCTCAAAAGGGAAACTCAAAGAGAAGACACTGGATACAGAGGTGGATGTTACGGGACTTGTTGTCGGCAAACTGGCATTCAACAACCTGAATGCTGACATTTTGCTGTCACCGCGGCAGTTGAAGGGGTTTGTGAATGCAGACGGGGAGGCGCTCAGGGGTAATGTCAGCGCGGACTTGCTTTCAGCCACCGACTTCAAGCCTACTCTTGCTGGTCTCGACAACCTGAATGGCAGTGTACAACTCTCTGATATCCATTGGAGAAACGGAGAGAAGACATTAGATTTTGACGACTTGACTATAACCACTTCTGAGGATGACAAAGAACGGCAGCTGGAAATCGACGGTGATTTCGTCAACCTTCAGGCATCAGGACGCTACTCATACGCAACTCTCGTACCTATAGCTCGTCAGTTGCTGCACAGAGCAATGCCAACACTAGTGCCCGCGCCCCAGAATATGGCGGGCACCAGCCAGGGTTTCGACTATCTGCGGCTCTATGCTGACATTTTCAGTCTGGAGCCCTTGGCCACTCTCACGGGGATAGATATCTCGATACCCGAGAGTGCGCATTTCACGGCATCTCTGAACCAGTCATCACGCACCCTGCAGACAGACGGCAACTTCCCACTGCTCCGTGTCGGTGGCGAAACCCTCCGAAATACCCGATGGTTGTTGAGAGAGGTGGCTGACAGCATACATGCAAGCATAAGCACGATGAGGCAGATGGGAGACAACCAGATGGCGCTGCAACTTGAATCATCGGTTACCAACGACATCTTCCATACTCAGATTGAATGGGACAACCTGATGTTGCCCGCATTCAACGGAATTATGCGCCTCAACAGCCAATTCTTCAAAGATGTTAACGCGCATATGTGTGCAAACATAAATGTAGAACCGTCACATGCAGTAATTGCCGACACTGTATGGAATGTGCATCCATCTGCAATCCGATTCGACAACGGGAAAATTCATATAAACAACTTCTACGTATCCTCCTCGCTGGATTCCACACCTATGATGATGGCTGACGCACGCCCCGCCCATTCACTGCAAATCAACGGAATAGCCTCGGATGAAGCTACAGATACTCTCCACGTTGAACTCCAGGCCATAGACTTGCAGTATGTGTTCAACTTGATTAACTTCCACGCTGTAGAATTTGCGGGGCATGCTACAGGCTCCGTTGATGCATACAGCATTATGAAAGCTCCGCGTGTAGATGCTAATATCGAGGTTCCCGACTTCACCTTGAACGACGGACTTCTCGGCCATCTCTTCCTCAACGGCGGGTTCGCGCGCCTGGGGGAGAAGACCATAGATCTGAACGGACTGATACACGAGCCTGTAAGAGGTGGAACTACATCTGTAACTGGAACAGTCGTTCCCGGCCATGACGAAGGCTCCGGACTCGACCTTGAATTCAATGCTCAGTATCTGAATGCCTATTTTATAAATTTCTTCACCAATTCAATATTCGACAATCTGCAGGGACATGCCACAGGCCATGCTCATCTCTTCGGACCATTCAAGAAACTGGACATCGAGGGAGACCTGCTCATAGATACAGCCTCGATAGGTATTCCTGTCATAGGCACGCGCTATTATATATCAAAAGAACCCTTGCGACTACGGCCGGGCGTGATAAGTATCGACCACGTAAAGGCATCTGACGCGGAAGGGCACCAGGGCACCATCACAGGACGACTGAAGCACGACCATTTCTCCAACCTCAGCTTTACGTTCGACATAGATGCCGAACGTCTCCTGTGCTACGATTTCCACGAGTTCGGCGACCAATCGTTCTACGGAACTGTATATGCCACCGGACGCGTCCGTCTGAACGGGCAACCAGGCCAGTTGACAGTAGATCTCGAGGGTACGCCCACAGCCGGAACTGTGTTCACTTACAACGCTACCAGCCCCGATATTTCCACCAATAACGAGTTCATCTCGTTCAAGCCCCTGGAGATGCCTGCTGCCCGCTCCAATCCAGCAGAATATACAGATACTATCCAATCAGTTCTTTCTGCAAATGCCACACCAGCCCCAGCTACAGATGACACCGACGAGTCAGAAACAGAGTCAAAGACAGATATCCGTATCAACTTTAATTTGGACATAACTCCCGAAGCCACCATGCGACTGCTCATGGACAAACGGTCGGAAGACTATATTACCGTCCAGGGGAGCGGAAACATTCATGCCACCTACTATAACAAAGGGTCCTTCCAGATGTTTGGAACATATACTGTAGATAATGGGCTATATAGACTCTCCCTCCAGGATATTATCCGCAAGGACTTCCATCTGGAACGCGGTTCTACCCTAACGTTCCAGGGGGCTCCGATGAAAGGCGAACTGAATATAAAAGCCATTTACACCGTTCCTGGAGTCTCTCTCAACGACCTCGCCGTAGGCAACAACTTCTCTAACAGCACCGTGCGCGTCAACTGTATAATGAATATTACAGGGCAGGCAGGAAAACCGCAAGTGGCTTTTGACTTTGACATCCCCAACGTGAACGAAGACGAGAAGCAGATGGTGCGCACTCTCATCTCTACCGAGGAGGAACGTAACATGCAGGTAATATATCTGCTTGGCATCGGACGCTTTTATACCTACAATGCCGAAGACCCGCAGATGCAGACTAACTCGGCTATGCAGAGCCTGCTTTCCACCACCCTCTCCGGTCAGCTCAACGAATATCTGCGACGTGCTATCGGAGATAATGGCAATTGGAATTTCGGAACAAGTCTCTCTACGGGCGAACTGGGATGGCAGGACATGGATGTCGAGGGAATGCTGAGCGGGCGTCTGCTCAACAACCGGCTTCTCATCAACGGCACCTTCGGCTACCGTGATACCCCCGTGGCCAATACCAACTTCATAGGCGATTTTGACGTTCAATGGCTACTCACTCCTCATGGAACAGTAAGTCTGAAAGCCTACAGCGAGACCAACGACCGATATTTCACTAAGACAGCCCTCACAACACAGGGTATTGGAATACAGCTGAAGAAAGACTTCAACACCCTGGGCGAACTGTTCCGCAGAGGGGCAAAGAAGAAAAAATAGCATTATAAGGCCGCAAAATTTGGCCAAATCAGAAACTTACCCTAACTTTGCACGCGATTTTGGTATCTGCACTTCCCCCTGATGCCATTTTATTCCTTAGCTGCAAAGCAGTCAAGGATATAATTGAGGCTCCGTAGCTCAGCTGGATAGAGCAACAGCCTTCTAAGCTGTGGGTCTTGGGTTCGAATCCCAACGGAGTCACAAAAAATTGTTTCCCGCAAAACGAAAGTTTACTTTCTGTTTCAAGGGAGACTTTTTTTGTAAAACTGGCCCGTGGCAGGGGAAGGGTTCGATAAATCAATCCCAACGGAGTCACAAAAAATTGTTTCCCGCAAAACGAAAGTTTACTTTCAGTTTTCAAGGGAAACTTTTTTGTAAGACTGGCCCGTGGCAGAGTTTGGCCTTTGGACGGATTTAAAAAGGATGGTGGTTTAAGATTAGAGTAAGCGCTTTTTGGCCGTCAGCCGCTTTGCGGTTGAACTTCCAGTAAGGAGGTGGAAGGTGAGGGGGATGGAATCTTATTTCCAATTGGCAGCAATGATTTTTGATATGCGTTTTGCTAATGCCATAATGGTAAGCATCGGCGGGAGGCCAAGAGACTGAGGCAGGATGGAGGCGTCGCACACATATAGGTTGTGGGGCAGAAGCGGAGAGTGGAGTGTTGAGGCTTCAGCCTCTGTCAGCGGAAGCATACCTCCAGGATGTCCTGCATTGAGTGTGCCAAGGAATATGTCATTTTTATCTGCTCCCATTCGCATCAGGATTTCGCGGCAAATGTCTGCAGCCTCTGCCAGTCGTTGGTGGTCGAGCGGAGTCAAAAGTTTCTCCATCTTTCCCTTATGAACATCTCCCTGCTCTACATCTGCGAGTTTTATCATGAGGCTCACTATTCCATCCATCGGTTTTCTCCATGAGCGATTGAAGAAGAAGCTAAGCCAATCCATGTATGGCGAGATGATATATTTCTCCCTACGACTGACGAAGGGCATGAGCAGCTGACGGTTTTGTTTTACACCTTGCATAGTTGCGGCAACACAAAGAACGGGATCGACGAAAAGAGTGGGCTGGCAATCAATACCCGAGGCACGAAGCACGTCGGGCGTTCCATATCCACCGGCAGCCACAATAACGACGTCAGCATCGAAAAAGAGATGTTTCAGCCCCTTCACAGCATGTACCTTCTTAGCCTTATTGTCACTGATTTCGATTCGGGTAACGCGACAGTCTTTCTCCACACGAATTCCGTCGAGCAATTCACGTGCGTCCCATTTAGCTCGTGAAGGACAGCCTATAGAACAATGGCCGCATAACCGGCAACTGCCAGGCCGCAGAAATTTTGGCATCGGCTGAGGGTCGAGGTCCATTTGCTGCATCACCTGGAAAGTCTTTTTCGTCACTTGCGACCAGAAACGCTGATGGGCAGTAGTTACTGGCAACTCATG
Source organism: Bacteroidaceae bacterium (assembly GCA_024699495.1). GTDB lineage: Bacteria > Bacteroidota > Bacteroidia > Bacteroidales > Bacteroidaceae > Physcousia. The sequence goes on from JAILPK010000040.1 coordinate 11,712, forward strand.
GGAGAGTTCATCGAACTCGTCGTCCAGACAAATGCCAATCCGTTTGAGTCCCTCATCGGCGCGCACCGCATTTCCAGTGGCCAGCGTGGTAGTCCCTCCTACCCCTCTTCCATAGACCATAATCATCTCTTTCTGCTTATCTATACGCATCGATGGCAGCAACAGCTGAATGAGACGTTCATCGAAATAAAGGCCGGTCTTCCGGAACATCGCGAGCTTGTCCAGCGGCAATGCAAGCGGTTTGAATTCCCCCCCGGCCTCAAGCACGGTCACATCAAAGTCGCGCGCCAGCATGCGTGCAGCCATAGCTCCACCCGCGCCGCTTCCAATCACGATGACTTTCTTCATATCTCCTTTTCTTTATTAGTTTTATTAATGGAAGCCAGACAGCAGGTGCAGCCCTCAGAGATGCGCTGGCTGAAACAGAGGCGGCCCGAAGGCAACCCCATAATGCCACGTATTATGCCGTCGTCCAGAGCCGAGGCTGCCAGACAGGCTGCAGGCGTATAAATAGCGCTGAAATAACAGCGGCTGAAGCAGAGCCTCTCTTCGCCGGATGCCGCCCTATCTTTATTGCCGTCGAACGACATCCTGATGCCTATATTCCTGTAGAGAGCCACGATGAGTCTGCGGGCTGAAGAAACACTCCTCACGAAGAACAGACGTCTGAGCACCCGCCCCGTCCTGTAGGCCCGTCTGTTCATCTTCTGCCACAATTCTTCATCGGCGCCCTCGCGCAGATATTTGCATGTATAGAGAGCATAAGCCTTGAGAGCCTCTCCATGTGGAAGTGTCCAGATGCGCTCCGGATGCTTGCCGAAGGCACCTGCTGTGATGTTCATGAGCACCTGCAGTTCGATGCGTCGGAAGAGTGGACTGTCAATCATGAGCCGGGTCAGTACGATAAAGAGATTCTATTACCTTCTGATAGTGTTCGAGCACTATGTTTCTCTTCACCTTCAGATTAGGTGTCAGTTCGCCTCTGCTGATGGTGAGAGGTGTTTCCACAGTCAGAAAGCGCTTCACCTGTTCCGGGTGAGAGAGATTTCTGTTCATCCGTTCGATGTCGTCGGCGAGCGTGTCGGCGTCGCCGTTAGTCCATAATAATGCAGTGCAGAAGGGACGCTGTTCGCCTACCAGCACAGCCTGTTCTACGCATGGTATGTCGCATAGCAGCTGCTCGATTTTTGTGCAATTGATATTTTTGCCGTAGGAGGTGATGAGCATGTCTTTCTTTCGCCCGCTGATATAAATGCTTCCGTCAGACCCAATCCTTCCCAGGTCCCCGGTATGAAGCACTCCGTCTCTGAAGGTGTCTGTCTGCAGCCTATAGTAGCCTAAGGCTACCTGCGGGCCTCTCACGAAGAGTTCGCCGTCGGGGGCTACGGTGACGAATGTGTCCGGGAGTGGAGTGCCGATGCTGTGAATGACGTTATGACCGAGTCTGTTGAGGGTGATGAGAGGGGCTTCGGTCTGTCCGTAAGCATTATGTATTTCAATACCTAAGGCTCGGAAATGCAGTAGCAGTTCTTCGCTCACGGGCGCTGAGCCTACGAGCAGCTGTGAGCACTTGTCGAGTCCGGCCTTGCGCAGGACGGCAAATCTGAGCACACGCCCCACGAACCTTTTCACTACGCCGTCGCCCATCTTCAGATATCTTCGTCCAAGCGGGTTCTGCCCTATTTGCTCCCACAGTTTCTCATAGAATCGCGGCACGGAGAAGAAGACCGTTGGGCGCACCTGTGGCAAAGCTCTGGTGAGCATCTGGAAGTCATTAAGATAGTAAATTTGAGCCTTGCAAAGCATGCAATAAGGCGCGTAGGCTGCCAGAATGCCTTCCACCACGTGGCTCATAGGCAGAAACGAGAGGTAGCGCATTTCGCGGTTGCGGTCGCGCCATGACAACAGGTTGGTGAGCACCTCGCCCATCCATTTCAGCTGACTATAACTGAACATAACGCCCTTGGGCTCCCCCGTTGTGCCTGATGTGTAGCGGATGGTGGCGAGTTCTCTGCTGTAGGCTGCTCGAGGTATGTCGGCATGATGAATCGGTGTCAACCCATCCCGGTTCAGCGGTCCGAAGGGGATAACCTCTACGCCTGCATCCAAGTCCCCTATGTTCTTCATGACCCGCTCGTCGCCCACAAAGAACCATCGGGCACCGCTCTTGCTGAGCAGCAGTGAAATCTCGTTGGCTGGAGTGGTGTAATAGATAGGCACGCTTACTGCTCCCATCAATCCTATGGCATTGTCGATGGCGGCATGCTCAGCACAGTTGATTCCGGAGAGGGCTATAGAATCGCCGGCCTTCACACCCCTGTCCTGAAGCTTACGGACATAGCTGCTCACGATGTCATTCATCTCTTTGCCGGAAATCCGTCTTGTCCCGCCGGCGGAGATATCAAAATAGGTGATGGGGAAATGTCGGCTTGCGCGCCGTACCACAGCCTGCTGGAAAACAGTCTGGTCCGACAGCCGCATGAAATTATGCCTACAGGCAAAATCTAGCAGCGCAGGCAGATACTGATGCCAGTCACATGCATAATCACCTGTGAGCCGATCGGTATTTGTACGGTCGAAGATATGGTCATCGAGAAAATAAGGCATGAGAGCCGTGAGGTTCGAAAGCAGCGAGCGGCTTTTTGCCTTCTGGCCTGCATTGTATCTCTTACCTATCGTGCGAAGCAGAGGCATCGGGATGAAGAGAGCCTCCGGAGTGTCTATATGCAGGTTTTCCCTGGCCCAGTTTCTCACGGCTTCCATCAGTTCTCCGGCCTTTGGCAGCCTGTCTGCCGGGGCAGTCAGATGAAAGGTGCGCCCCACAGCATCGGGGTGGAAAGTGAGTTCTGCAACTCTTCCTGCTACATAATCCGCGGGAACCACATTTACCGTCTGCTGTCTGCTCACAGGGAGCACCCGCAGCTTCCCCTGCAGCATCAGTTTCAACACGTAATAAACTGTGTTGAAATTGCGGCTGCGCCCAGTATGGCAGTTGCCGACAATCATGCCAGGCCGGCAAATGGTAAATGGAAAATTTGATGCCCGGACTATGGATTCGGCCACCGCTTTGCTTTGCTCATACTGACTGTAGAAGCGGCTGCCAAGAGGGGCTTCTTCCATGATAGTCCCACCCTGAGTGCCAGCCACATAGGCTGTGGATATATACGTGAAGCGTTCCAGATGCGGCAACGAATCAGCCAGGCTCACCACGTTACGCGTACCGTCTACATTGATCCTCCAGAGCTCACGGCGCGATTTCTGCAGGCCGGTGTCGGCAGCGCAATGGATGATGTGCGTGATGGTGTTTGGCACCAGACCGCTCATTGACCCAGTGATGTCACCCGCAATGGGGAACAACCTGGTGCCAACTGCTTCCACAAGAGCATCATCGTCCCACCAGATGCTCCGCAGCCTGCTTGCTGCCTCGTCGGCTGAACCAGCCCGAACCAGCACATGAATGTTATAATCTGTGGTTTCCAGCAGACGCGCAACAACTTCCGTGCCGAGCAGTCCGGTAGCGCCCGTTATGAAAATTTCCCGTTTAGCCATGTTACAAAAAAATGGCTCATCGCCATTGTTTGTTCCTTATATACAGAAAGGTGGTGTTGCAGAATTTCCATGATTTCATGTTTGTGTTCGCCGGCCATCTGCAGGGAGGTCTTTATCTTTTCTTCCAAATCTGAATCGGAAGCCTCATGCAGATAGTCCGAAGCCAGTCCGACCTCGCGCATGACCCCGTTCAGACGCGCATCAATAGATACAGCCACGATGGGAATAGCGCGCACCATGCTGAGCACAGAGGCATGATAGCGAGACGTGAGCAGAATATTAAGCTGGCGCAGCAAACCCGTCATCTGGAACACATTACATGACTCCGACGTGAAAACAGCATGAGGGGAATCAATCCGCTGCTCCAGCAGACTGCAAACGCCTGCATCAAGCTTCTCCATGCCAAGAATAACCACAAATGCCTGATGATCGCGGGCGTACTGACTGGCTGCCGCTGCCATAGCCGAGAGATATCGCTCGAAGAGCTCACGCCGCTCTCTGCTATCGCTGAAAAAATAGAGCTTGTCGTACTGAAGTGAGAAATCGCGGGTGACCATCGCTTTCAGCCATCGCCACAAAGAGGGGCGAACAGGCCAGCAAAAAGGGTTGAGCGGCGCTACACCCATGAGAGGCATGCGGCCGTCCCAGCCGGCTTCTTTCAGACGCCGAGAAGCCCATGCCTCTCCTCCAGTGGTCTGGAACGTCCAGGCCGTGTCCGTCCCTACATGTCCTTTCAGACCCAGGGCCTGCAGGTTACGCAGAGACTCTTCCGTACGAACCATGAAATAGGTGTCTCTACAGAGGTCACTGCTCAGACGGGCCAACCAGCCGTGAAGACGTCCCACTTCCGAGCCGTAAGCTATGCATGGTTTGCCTTGCCGGCGCATAATTCCAGCCGCCTCACAGAAGAACACACAGAGGGCCTCGGCAAAAGTCGGGGTCAGCGTCGAGCCCTCGCACAGAATGGCGACATGATGACGCGAACAGGCTCTGAGCAGAGAGAAGATGAACACTGTGGTGAAATGCAACAGACGTACAGATTCCGGAAAATAACCTTTGACATTTTCCATATCAAGAGTCATCACGGTAAGTTGTGTATCTCTTGCCCCCAAAGCATGCTCCAACTGCTGCGTAAGCGCCACGACGCGTGCGTCTGCACCCGTGTTACGTGCTCCGTTATATCCTACTAGCAAGATCTTCAGAGGTTTACCCGAAGTATATTCTTCATAACTACACAGGCGCAGCTTGGACAATGGTTTTGCAAAACCAGACAGCCAAACCACTATGCGCACAATCAAAGCTAATACCTTATCCAAATTATTCTTTTATTTGCAGCAACAGAATCCAATTCTCTTGCCAAGTTCACGTATGCTCTTAATTAAGTCGGACCAAAAATGAATTGCCAGCCCGTGTCCGGAAACAGAAACCGGTGTCTCTTTTAGTGAAACGACAGAAAATCAGATAGATACATCATCTGAAAACCGTAATTATACATTAACACCCTGTCATTTCTATCGTTCGCGATACAAAAGTAGAAAGAATTATTTTCATGGAACCCAAGTTAGCTAATACTTTATGTTTATTTAACGTTAAGTCGCCCGCGACACAAATTATAAATGTCTTTGGTTAATGGTGAAAGGTGATGGGTGAAGGATGAAAGGTGAAGGATGAAAGGTGATGGGTGAAGAATGAAGGGTTAGATAGAGGATATGATTAAAAAAAAGAGAGGGGCAGCGCGATAAAAACCTTAACGCTAATTGCGAGCGACTAAAGCCTAATAGCAAAACGGACTAAGACATAAGAACAAACCGTCCACGATCCATCATAATCCCTTGAACACGGCTGAAGGATACATTATTTTTTATTGTAATAACCAGTTAAGTTTAACTCACCAAAAAGTGACAACCTTTTTCAGTTGAGGTCACTTACAAAATAGTGACAAAATTTTTCCGTAGTAATCAGTGATATGAAATAACTCATCTCTTAGTGTTATCACAGTCCAAATCGAACAATTTTGCCCTTTTTATAGCCGTAAAATGCCAGTTTATAGGGGCGTTCAACAGTACAAATAGAACAATTAATCCCTTCTATTTTCGATTATTTGCATGCACAGATGCCCGTGGCACAATCCGTGAGATTCTCAGAGCATGATTTTCGTTCTAATATCTTGTGTTTTAATAGATTACGGCTAATTTTTATGTATGACTCAACGAATGAAATAGAATGAAGCAACAGACTATCTATCTCAATTTTATCAAAAAAGGGCTAATTACCTATGTATCAAGCCATAGAGATAAATACACCTTGATGTATTGTCAAATATACCTTGATGTATTGGTAAATACACCTTGATGTATTGACTCATAAGCCTTGTGTTATTTGAGTCTCTTATTACATGAAAATGCCCTTTTCTCAGCGTAAAATGACATAAATTCCTTCCTGGATTGTGTTTTTTGCTCGGATTTATAGCCCAAAAAACGCAAAATATTGTTCTATTTGTACTTCCCAAATAGAACAATTTTATATATCACAATGCATACCTGACTTCATATTGTCACTTCGGCCACTTGTCAAATAAAATTCAAAGAGCATAAGTAGCGTAAGATATGCAGTTTTCTTTGAATGTTCCGTCCTTACAATTTCCAAAGAGCGTAAGTAGCGTAAGATATGCTGTTCTCTCTGAATGTTCCGTCATAACACAAATCACTATCCCCTACCCTTTTGACCCGCGCAGGTTGGAAAAACTATTATGAGTTTTATATCTTTTTTTATAAAGAATAAGAACCTTGGGTAGAACTCTTTGCCTGGAGTGTAGCGACTGCAACTGTAGTCATGCGAGTTGGGCAGCAACCACTTGTGTCGAAAAGAGCGTGACTGTGGTTGTGCCCGTCGGCTTGACGAGCAGACCTGTGGATGTGGTAGAGATGTCGCACACGCAGAGTCTGTTCTCTTGGTCATAGATGAGACAGGAAGTGCCCTCGCCCTGCATGGAATGGTCTTCCTCCATGCCCGACGGGAACTCCACATGGCGCTGCACCCAGCCCCTGATTCTCCAGCAGCACCTGGTTGATGTCGCCGATGGTGCCGCCCACGCGGTAGCAGTCGCGCATCGTCACCTTTCCGTCGGCCAGTTTGTTATCTCGGGCAGTCACTGCTGGCAGGTCGATGTCGAGCGTCAGCGTCTCTCCGGGAATCAGTAGCAACGGGAACTGGGTGTTGATGCCCTTCTCCACCAGTCCGAAGCCGCGGCCCGAGAAGAGCGGCGACTGCCGGAGGTAGTCGGTGCTACGGTACACAATCACCGAGTCGTCGTCGTTGGAGCAACGGTAGGACTTGCCCCAGAAATTGCGCCAATCGTTATGCGAGATAATGGTTCCTCCGCCGTGCGCGCGGATGGCGGCAGAAGTCTGGCCGAGGCCCATCTTCAGCGGCTTCAGCGGCTGGCCATCGTCAACGAAGGGCTGATAGGCGGGCAGCAGCGGTGGGTAGAGCTCTTCGCTGAGCCGGATGCCCTTGATTTCCCGTTTGCGCTGGCCGTTCTAATCGAAATAGTCGAACGTCTCTGCACCCTCCGGCAGCGGTTCAAAGGTCATGATGAACGAGTCGCGCTGCACGTTCTAGTCGACGTTCTTTCCCAGTTCAAACGGCTCCTCGGCCAGCACCTTCGTTCCGTCGTGGGTGATAACGCGCCCACTCTTGAAGGCCAGTGTGTCACCTTTGCAGACCAGTCGTGCATCAGCCACGCCCCAGCCGCCCCACTTGGCGTTCACCACGTGGAAATGCACAATGGTAGCCTTCGTTGTCACCTCCACCTTCATCGGTCGCAACTCGAACTTTGCGGTATTTGACACATATGGCGGACGGTTGATGACCTTGTTCTTTGTATGTGCCGACATCGTCAACATCAAGGCGCATACAATCATTAGGAACTGCTTCATCTTTAAACGGGGATTAAGTTTCTGCTGTCTGCTACCATCCGAGCATCAGCCTTAACAATACGCAGATAGGAAATCTGACCACTACATTATTTTATCATCTCAAGGAATTCGTCTTCTGAGACAATGGGGATACCAAGTTTTTGTGCTTTCTCCAACTTTGATGGCCCCATGTTGTCTCCTGCCAGGATGAATGAAGTGCGGGCGGAGATGCTGCTAACATTTTTTCCTCCGTGCTGTTCTATTAAAGACTTGTATTCGTCGCGGCTGTGATGTGTGAATACGCCGCTGATAACAATGCTCTTGCCAGCCAAGCGGTCGCTTTGGGCAGCAAGGGTTTCTTCTGAGAGAGCGAACTGAAGTCCTCTGGCACGCAAACGTTCCAAGAGAAATATGTTGTCCGGATTGGCAAACCACGAGATGATACTTTGGGCTATTTGGGGACCGATGGTATCAACCTGTGTCAGCTGGTCGAGAGAGGCGGCTGCAAGAGCGTCCATAGATTTGAAATGACGCGCGAGGACCTTAGCGCTTGTTTCTCCGACAAAACGAATTCCAAGGGCGAAGAGCACCCGTTCGAAGGGTACTTGAGCAGAGTCTTTTATGGCCTGGACAATTTTGCGGGCAGACTTCTCCCGTGTGCCGTCCCGCCCGTTGATCTGATCTATGGTAATGTCATAGAGGTCTGCAACATTGTGTACGAATCCCTGACGATAATACTCATCCACAGTCTCCGGTCCGAGCGAGTCGATGTTCATGGCTTTGCGGCTGATAAAATGCTCTATGCGTCCCTTGATCTGAGGCGGGCAGGCCGTGTCGTTGGGGCAATAGGTGGCAGCCTCGCCTTCGTAACGAATCAGTTCGGCGCCACACTCAGGACACCGGGTAATGAACTCCACCTTGGGGCCGCGGTCTGCGCTGATAAACTTCTCATCGACAGCTGTGATTTTTGGAATTATCTCGCCTCCCTTTTCCACAAGGACGTGGTCTCCGAGATGAAGGTCGAGAGAACGGATGAAATCAGCGTTGTTGAGAGTGGCTCTACGGACTGTCGTCCCTGACAGCTGCACCGGTTCCATATTAGCTACTGGGGTGATTGCGCCGGTGCGTCCCACTTGATATGTGACTTCCCGCAGGACTGTTGATGCCTGCTCAGCCTGGAATTTGTATGCGATGGCCCAACGGGGACTTTTAGCTGTCATGCCGAGACTACGCTGCTGGCGCTGGGAATTCACCTTCAGCACAATGCCGTCTGTGGCGACAGGGAGGTTCTTGCGCTCTGTGTCCCAATAATCAATGTATTCATAGATTTCATCCAGAGTGTGCACTTTGCGCATATTGTTGCTGACCTGAAATCCCCACGAGCGGGCAGCCTGCAGATTTTCATAGTGGCCGTCGAAGGGTACGCTGTCGCCGAGGAGATAATAGAGATATGCATCAAGACGGCGTTCGGCCACCACAGAAGCCTGTTTGCTTTTCAGAGTGCCACTAGCTGCATTCCGCGGATTGGCAAAGAGAGGCTCCTCGCGGCGTTCGCGTTCCTCGTTGAGAGCCTGAAAAGAAGCCCAGGGCATGAGCACCTCGCCGCGTATTTCAAATTCATCGGGCCAACCGGCTGCCGGAGAGAGGACGAGGGGAACGGAGCGTATGGTACGCACGTTGGCAGTGACATCGTCTCCCTGAATGCCGTCACCCCGGGTGACAGCACGGACAAGTTTACCCTCTTCATAATGAAGGGATATGGAGAGACCGTCGAATTTCAGTTCGCAGCAGATTTCAAAGTCTTCCCCCTGCAACCCCTGTCGCACGCGCTCGTAGAAATCAGCCACTTCCTGCCGATTGTAGGTGTTTGCCAGAGAGAGCATCGGACGCTTGTGTACTACCGAAGGAAATTCGTTGCTAAGGTCAGAACCTACACGCTGAGTTGGGGAGTTTGGGTCGAACATATCAGGGTGACGCGCCTCCAAACTGATGAGTTCGTGCATAAGGGCATCAAAATCCTGGTCGGAAATCTCCGATACATTATTAATATAGTAGTTATGGTTGAGCCGATGAAGCTCAGAACGTAGAAAAACTATGCGTTTTATCTCTTCCATAGAGTTTTTTGTTGAATTGATGCCACAAAGGTAAGTAAAACTCTTGGAAGGTTGGTTTTTTTTTATTACTTTTGCACCGCAATAAGCGCAAAACCTCATAAATCTGTATTTTTTCAACCCATAAATATGATTTCTTTCAAACAATATATAAACAACATGTCTCCAGCTGCACAGAAGCTGGTATGCCTGTACGCATATATTGGCGGGCATCTGAGCGATGAGGACAAGACCCAGCTGGCTGTGCATGGCGTATGCATGATGGGCGAACTGCCGCTGCTGACCAACTCTCTGATAGAAACTGGAATAATTGTGCATCTGCCGGCAACGCATTTTGCGCCGGAACAGCAGATGATCCGTTCGCGCTATTATGCAGACGTGATGCTCTACGCCATAGAGGAGCATAAGGACTGGATCAAGGAGTTCGACACATGGCCTCTGACGCGATACCCGAAATTCGACGACCTGCAGAAGGCGGTGAGGATGTGTGTTGCCGGAAAGATGCCGCCACCGATAATGCTGGACACGAATATGCCTCCCTATCTCATAGGCCTGGCCCACGACAAACGTTTCGACAGTCTGCTGTTGATGATTAGGGATGTGGATTTTCCTGCTTTCGTCACAGCATGCATAAAGAAATGGATGAGAGACGACTACAAGGACAGTGAGGATATTCTGCAGAGACATATCTCGCTGAGGAATCTTGACTCTTCGGACTCGGACATCAGACTGGTTTTGTCGCTGATAAAATACTACAACTATGTCTGTCGCGGCATATATGCGCCCACAACGAGCATCAGGATGAACTATTACGATTTGCTGATCAAGGGAATACATGCTATATCCGGCGGAAAGGCAGACCTAGCCGTGAAGGTGTTCAACGAAGCTCTGCAAAGCACGAAGACATCAAGCAGCGGCGACCAATATATCACCGACAGCATTGCTGCCTTTTACTGGGTGATTGCGATGTGGGTAAGCAACGGGAGTAACAATCCGGCCCCACTGAAGGCTTTCTTAGCGCATGCACAGGAAAAGAATCCACGCCGCATGGGAACAGCAATTCTGCTGGCTGAGATGTTGCTGCACCCACACCAGCGGCTGAATATGGACATGCTCACAGACCTGCTGAATCCGCAGACGCTGGCCGACCACGAATATACCATGCAGCAACGTCTGGCCGCCATTATGGGCTCTCAGCTGGGAGGAATGCCTTTTCAGGAGGTCTATGAGCCACAGAGCGCGTTTCTCCGCCATGAGGCACTGCGCTTCATAAAGACCACGAAATATGAGAAACGTATGCTGGACAGCGTGTTCGGCTCTAAACCCGTGCTGGGGCTTCTGAAGGTAAAGGCTCCATGGGAACTGGTCATAGAGCGTTTGCTAGACAGCGAAAGCAAGCTGGAACGACCGTCAGACGAGACTGAGCGCCGGATAATGTATCAGATTCAGGCCGATGGCGACAGCGTGGAACTGCGTGAGCAGAACCGTCTGCGCAGCGGCAAATGGGGTGTAGGCAAGCCTATGCCGCTAAACCGTTTCATAAGCGGCAACGAGTCGGTCATGGACCGCGACGACCAGGGCGTTCTTGCCGACTTGCGCTTCACCCAAAGCAACAGACTCACTGTAGGAATCGTATTGCCGCACATGGTTGGTTCGGACCGCGTATTCACCAATGAATTCACGCCCAATCGCCGCGTGACTATCGAGATGCAGCAGCCATATATCATGGTGGAACGCACAGAGGAGGGATTCCATCTGCAGAGCAACGTGCAATTTCAGGAGCTTCTCTCCCCCACCTCGGTGTACCACAGGGACGATGCTATGCATTATATTTATTTCCCGATGAAGAACCATGAGCGCAGTGTGCTGCGGGAACTGCTCTCGGTGACGGATTTCCCTGCTGATGCAGAACCCAAGCTGAGAAAACTGCTGCCTATGCTGCGCAATGTCATCGAAATACATTCAGACCTGATTCCCGATGAGCGAGAGTTACCCATTATCCCTGGACAGACGTCGCTTCTGATCAGATTGACTCCCGACCCCGTGTCGCAGACTTTGTTCGATGCCGACGTGATGGTGCGCCCGCTTAATGCCGGACGAATCACAGCAACACCCGGACAGGGTGATAAGGTCATCATAGACGAGAACGACGAGGGGCGCTTCAGGGTGGAACGGCAGATGGAAGGTGAAACGCAGTCGCTGGCCATACTGCTCGACTATTGCAACATTCACAACATCAAGCTCAACGGCAACCTCAACGGTCATCTGACCACAATGCAGGTGCTGGATCTGCTGGCTTTTGTGAGCAGCCATCTTGAAATGAGCAGTGTGGAATGGCCAGAAGGGGAGCGCCTGAAGATGCGCTCTATGTCAGGCGCCCAATGGAATATCTCGCTGAAAAACCGCGGACGATGGTTTGAAGTGGAGGGAAATGTACGCATCGACGACAACGAAATCATCACTGCCCAGCAACTGCTGCACGCCATTTCGGGAAGCCACGGCGGCTATGTACAGTTGATGAACGGAGACTATCTGTGGCTTAGCGAGAAACTCCGGCAGCAGCTTGACACCCTCGAAAGCATCACAACACAAACGGATGGACACGCCACTATACCCACCCTGCACACGGGCATTCTGGCAAAACTGCTCCACGGAGAAATCGACATAGAGCACGATTCGGAGCTGAACGACATGAAGGAACGTATTGAGGCTGCCGACAAGATGAAGATACTTGTGCCGGAAGAACTGAATGCCACTTTGCGACCATACCAGAAGGATGGCTACGAATGGCTGATGCGCCTCTCGGAATGGGGGGCCGGAGCATGCCTGGCTGACGACATGGGTCTGGGTAAAACTATTCAGACTATTGCATTCCTGTTAAAGATGGCAAAGAAAGGCCCGTCGCTCGTGATTGCTCCAGCCTCGGTGGTCTCAAATTGGAAGAAAGAGATAGAACGGTTCGCCCCAACTCTGAAGCCATATAACATGAGCGAGTATTATGACCGCCGACCGATGGTAGAAGAAGCGACGAGCCAAGACGTGCTTATCTGCACTTACGGACTACTCGTAACCCAAGCCTCGCTCATCAACTCGAGGAAATGGAATGTGGCCTGTCTGGATGAAGCCCACAATATAAAGAACAGGGGCACAAAGACTAGTGCAGCATGCATGGATATACAAGCCACCCACCGCATAATATTGACTGGTACGCCAGTTCAGAATCATCTCGGCGAGCTGTGGAACCTGTTCCAATTCATCAATCCGGGACTGCTCGGCACCTACGAACAATTCAGTCAGAAATATATCATCCCGATTGAGAACATGGAAGAGCGAAGCCGACAGACTCAACTGCAATCGATGGTGGCCCCATTCATGCTGCGCCGCACAAAACAAGCCGTGGTAAAGGAACTGCCTGACAAGACAGAAATAAACCTCTCGGTGGAGCTCACCCAGCAGGAAATGGCCATTTACGAGGTAATCCGGCGCGAGGCAGAACAGAAGTTCAAGGAGGAAGGCGAACAGTTGTCCGTGAATGCTCTGGCAGAAATCACCCGCCTGCGCCGCACAGCTTGTTCCTGCGAACTCACCGATCCGACGTGGAGCGGAGGTTCGAGCAAAGTAACCACCTTCATGGAACTGGTACAGAACATTGTCGATGGCGGCCACACCGTGCTTGTATTCAGTCAGTTTACGGGATTCCTCGCCCTGATTCAGAGAGCATTGGACGAGGTGAAACTGCCATACTTCTATCTCGATGGTTCTGTGCCCATAAAGCAGCGTGAACAACTCGTGACCGACTTCCAGAAAGGCAAGAGGCCCATCTTCCTGATCAGTCTGAAGGCAGGCGGCGTAGGGCTGAACCTCACAGCTGCTAATTACGTAATACATCTTGACCCTTGGTGGAACCCCGCCATAGAGCAGCAAGCCACCGACCGCGCATACCGTATAGGACAGACTCAGGCTGTAACTGTATATCACCTCATCAGCCAGCACACTATAGAAGAAAAGATTCTGCGTCTGCATGAGTCCAAACGTGCTCTATCGGAAAGCATTCTCGAAGGAGCAGACAAGAACCACCGACTCACAGCCAAGGATATGCTCGACATGCTGTCGAACCAGTGGTGAGTTCAATGTCAGAAGGATGAGGTTTCGCCGGCGAGCACGATAAAACCGTAGAGAAGCGCCTTACCATTGGGTTAAAGCCAGCGGCCGTATGTTGGAAAGCATTGTAATTATTAGAGTTAGAGAGCGCCCCACCGTACAACCAAACATTAAAATGTAAAAAACGATTATATGAGAATCGACATAATCACAGTTCTGCCACAATTGATTGAAGGCTTTCTGAACGAAAGTATCATAGGGCGCGCCCAACGTCAGGGTTTAGTGGAAATTCATCTGCATAATCTCCGCGACTACAGCACCAACCGCTACCGAAGGGTGGATGACTATCCATTTGGCGGATTTGCCGGAATGGTGATGCAATGTGAACCTATCGACCGCTGCATAAGCAAACTTAAAAGCGAACGGCATTATGACGAAGTGATATTCACCACACCCGACGGAGAACAGTTCTCGCAGCCGATGGCTAACACCCTTTCCCTGTGCGAAAATATAATCATTCTTTGTGGTCACTATAAAGGCATAGACTATCGCATTCGAGAACATTTCATAACCAAGGAGGTGAGCATCGGTGACTATGTGCTCACAGGCGGCGAATTGGCTGCGGCTGTAATGACTGATGCCATTGTCCGCATTATCCCTGGTGCCATCGGCGATGAGCAGAGCGCCCTATCTGACTCGTTCCAAGACAATCTGCTCGCAGCTCCAGTTTATACCCGTCCGGCAGATTACAAGGGGTGGCGAGTGCCCGACATACTGCTTTCGGGACATGAGGCTAAAATCAAAGAATGGGAACTGCAACAGAGTTTGGAGCGCACAAAACGCTTGCGCCCGGATTTACTGGATAAAGGAGTTTAGTCGCTTTGCAATTGCGGCATTCGGCAGGGGATCGTTAGTCTGTAGCCAAGGCGGTTAGAAAAGGTAATGAAATCTTATAAGGGTTAGTCCTACAGCCTTTGTGTCAACTACTCAACGGGGCTACTGGCCGGTTGAATTTAGTAATTTAATTGTTTAGGCCTTCGACAGTTTGTTGTCAGCGAGTTGGTTGAGTTGACGAGTTGATTCTCTTTATTGTCAAGTAAACTAATTATTGCTGTCCGGTAAAATCTCAGAATGCAATAAAAGCCTGCCCCGAAAGCCTGTAAGACTAGGCTTCGGGATATTCTTTTCACAATAAATAGCCCATGTTAAAGGCGTTAACCGTGTGAGAAGCCCCAATTTTTATTGATGAATGCCATTAACGTCTCTAAAGCAGATGGAGCACTACCGCATTTATACTGTCTGACAACTGCAAATTTGACTAATCACAGATGTATTTCCGACGTATCCCTGTTCCACTTTGAGCTACTAACGATTCTATATCTCACGTCTTACAACTCCACTTCTCACGTATCAAAACACTACTTTGAACTACTCACAGCTCCACTTTTCACGTTTCACAACTACTAGTTTAACGGCTATCAACTCTCCATATATCAGCATTAATTTAATCTGAGACGGCCGTCACCTGAATCTGAGACGGCCGTTTCAGATTAAATATGCCTCGACTCACTGCCACTTCACTCTCGTTCAATGAGGTCGTGGAAGCCGTTCGAAATAGAGTTACTGAACTTTCGCAAGTGAATATTCATTCATCAAGCGACATTTAATTTATACATTTGATAAAGTTTATGGAACTTCGGATTCTCATCGATGATTGCAGAAAGCAATTCGCTGGCGTCAGCAGAGACAATCTCTGCAATCTC
>JAILPK010000041.1 GCA_024699495.1 Bacteroidaceae bacterium
ACGCTGGCTTTAATAGCTTTAAGCCTAACCCTTCACGCTCAAGAGAAGCCCCTCATCGAATTGCCCCAATGGGTGAAAGACATACGTTTCAGCGGCTACGGACAGCTGCAATATCAGTTCGAAGACAAAGAGGGGGCTGAGCATAACGAATTCAACCTCCGTCTCCTGCGTATGTCACTCGATGGTAAGATCGGCGACTTCGACTGGCGAGCACAGATACAAGGCACCAGCGTCAAGGGCCCCGGTGAGCCTACGGTAATGCTCGTGGATCTCTACACGGAGTGGGCGAAGTTCAAAGAGTTCCGCGTGCGTGTCGGTCAGTTCAAACGTGCATTCACCTTTGAGAACCCCACTCACCCAATCACCAACGGCTGGTACTCTTATGCCCTTGTCACCAATAATCTCTCCGGCTTCACAGATCGTACAGGCGAGAAATCAAGCACCGGGCGAGATATAGGAATACAAATTCAGGGTGACTTATTCCCTAATGCAAATGGACATCGTTATCTGCACTATCAAGTGGGGATATACAATGGTGAAGGAATCAATGGCAAGGACAAAGATCGCAAGAAGGATATCATAGGCGGACTATGGGTAGCGCCAATCCCAGGTATGCGCATCGGTGCATTCGGATGGACAGGAACTCGGGGCAATGTAGAAGCAACTTACACAGAACTGGACCCGGCAACCGGCAGCGCAGTAACGAAAACGACAACTCTGAAAAGCGTACGCAAGAGACGCTATGCCCTTTCAGCTGAATATGACAAAGACGAGTGGACGTTTCGGGCAGAATATATCCACAGTCATGGTTTGGGCGCAAATTTAGACCTTGGCGACAAGGCTGATGGTTGGTATATATCTGGCATAGTTCCAGTAATAAAGAGCAAGTTGCATGCCAAGGCGCGCTATCAGACCTATCGTGACAACAAGCAGTGGAACCGTGCGAAGACTATGTACGAAGTGGGCCTGAACTACTTCTTCCACAAGAATTTTCAGTTGAATGTTGAATACGGACTTGTTAACGACCGCACGTTGGAAAAAGAAAACTACAATATGTTTGATGTCCAACTAGATTTCCGTTTCTGACAAACCGTAAGCAGGACAGGATATATTTATATAAGAAGGTGTTGCTCTTGTTTGTAACACCCTTATGCTCGTTATTACTCCTGTCTCACAGTAAAAACTCATTCTGCAATTCTTTTTCTCGTCATCTGTTGATGATAATAACAGGATTTTCCATATCTTTGCGGCCGTTATGACAACTTTGATAATTGGTCTTCTTATCCCACTGTGTGGAACAGTGCTTGGTTCAGCCTTCGTTTTTTTCATGAAAGACGAGATTCCTGAGAGAGTGCAGAAGTCGCTGCTCGGTTTTGCTTCCGGCGTGATGGTGGCAGCATCAGTATGGTCGCTCCTTATCCCTTCGATGGAGATGGAAGAGACAAAAGGAGCTTGGGCTGTGTTGCCAGCTGCAGTAGGTTTCCTTTTAGGAATGTTTTTTCTGCTGGCAGTTGACGAACTCACCCCTCACCTTCATCTCGGAACTGATAAGCCCGAAGGGCCTCATTCCAAACTATCCCGTACCGCCATGCTGGCTTTGGCCGTAACAATTCATAATCTGCCCGAGGGAATGGCAGTGGGAATAGTATTTGCAGGGGCTGACCAAGGCGTAGCTAACCTGTCGCTGGCTTCGGCTGTAGCTGTTTCGTTGGGTATCGCCATACAGAATGTTCCCGAAGGTGCCATAATCTCCATGCCTATGCGGGCAGCGGGCAACTCCCGTTGGCGTTCTTTCATTATAGGCAGCCTCAGCGGAGTGGTGGAGCCCATTGGCGGAGTGGTGGTGATTCTTCTGGCTTCAATGCTCACCCCCATCCTTCCTTATATGCTGGCCTTTGCAGCCGGAGCCATGTGCTATGTCGTTGTGGAAGAACTGATTCCAGAGGCTTCTGCGGGTTGCCACACAAATCTGAGTACGATAGGATTTGCAATAGGTTTCGTCCTGATGATGATCCTCGATGTGGTTGTAAGTTTATGAGTTTTAAAGTTTTTGAGGCCCTCACCCCCAATCCATATCCCGTGAGAGAGGGGAGAAGTAGCAGTTGAGGTGTATGCTAAAACAGGAGTGAGCACACAGGGTGGAACGAGAGTGGGAGCGCCTGAAAAATAAGATAGAGAGCGTTCTGCATCTCTTCATCACAATAGTGAAAGACGATGGCTTGGCTATAACAAAAGCATACGGAATTACCCTGTAGTCCGGCAAATCATAGACTCCCATCTGCTCTCCCCCGCTGTGCTTACGGCTTACAGGTTGGATGGCGCAAGCGTCTGAGACCGAGGATGTTCTTTCATACAAATTACCAATTATTTTCCACGAATTAGCACTAATATCATCCATGGTTGCAGCTACAGCCATAGACTTAGGATCTTGGACTAGGCTGAGAGAGACATATTTATCTAATAGATAGGAATTTGGCATGTTTTATAGTTGCTAATGGACAAAATAGGATTTTTTTAGTTGCTAAGTTAAAATATCTAAAGAAATTCTTTGCCGAAAAAAATAAAGAAACTACTTTTGCCGCGAATACACAAAGAAAAGAAATGTGTAATTTGGATTTCAGTGCTGCTAGCTATGCGGCATATGCGATAAGCTAAAGCATGTCAATAATCAAGCAGCAATAACTGACTAAATAGAGAAGGATAAAACAAAATAATTAGAATATGAAACAAAAAGGAAAGGCAAGGATGAGCCGCATGTTGCTCGTCGGATTGCTTGGAATTTTGATGACCTGGGCGCTGCCACAGAGGGCGGCAGGCGGCAATATCGGTGAATATGCCAACCCGTCGAAAGTCTTCACCTGGTATCAGAAAGGACCGGGGTGTATGCACCTATCACTCAAATTGTTTGATGAGAAACAATGCAACATAAAAAACGCTTGTTT
>JAILPK010000047.1 GCA_024699495.1 Bacteroidaceae bacterium
AGCGCTGCACCTCACTCCTTCAACGTCAATATTCAATTGCCGTTTTGTAGTGACCTCTTCCATCCCGAACAGAGAAGTTAAGCCCGCTTGCGCCGATGGTACTGCGAAAGTGGGAGAGTAGGTAGCCGCCACCTTTTCATAGGAAGCCCTGATGTCATTTGATGTCAGGGCTTCACTTGTTTTATACTTCTTGTAAGACATAAAAAATCCTTGTATGGGAGATATTTTATTTTTGCGGATAAGAGGCAGACTGCTGTATCTAAGCACATTGAAATAATGGGGACTCCAAAATCAATAGAATGCTCCAATATAGCGGGTGGCAAACAAACATAACCAGCTATAAAAAGCTACATTTACGAAGAGAGTGCAGATAAGAGAAATATGCAGTCAAGCATCCGGCAAACTACAGGCTCAAGTGTTCGTTAAGATCAGCATTATGTTAAACACATGAATGCGATAAGAGATGCTTGAAATCAGAAGATAATAGACAAATTACTCAGAAGTGGATGAAGTGACTATTCGAAGTAGAATGTTAGGGTAATCATTCTGCTCTTGCTTTTATCGAGTCCTTTAGTATATTTCAGGAGCGTGACATCAATCAGATCACTTCTGTCTTTTTGAAGAATGTCCAGGAGGCCAAAACTGAATTTAAGTTCCGGCACCAGCTTGAAGAAAGGAAGGTATATGTCGCATCCCATGCCAAGTTCGAGAAAGCAGTCGAAACGCTTGGGCAGTATTGCTCTGTGGTTTTTTACTGTCAAGTCAACACTCGGCGCTACACCAATCATTGCATACGGCCGGAAATTGTTGTAGCGTGGGGCTGCAATCTTTAGTTCAATCGGAAGGGAAATATATGCACTTTTGATATTCTGAGTGCTGTCACGTCCGCTAATCTGTTCATGAAAGGCAACATGTTTCTGTCCGAAATGCATAGCTGGAGCCAGCCGCAGGGCCAGAGTGCTGTTGAGTCTCATTTCGCCAAGCACGCCCACTGTAAATCCAGGCTGGTAGTTGTCAATGTCAGAATACCACTGCTCTCCGCTTGACGGGTCAATATATCCGTTATTCTTCATCTCCATGTCCATCATGTTAAGGCCTACAAAGAAGCCATAGTGCAGTTGCCGGGTATCCAAGTAGGGCCGGTGCATAATCTTCTGCTCCTGGGCACAAAGTCCGAACGAAAAGGAGGAGACCAATAATATCGACAATAGACGTTTCATCAATTAAAATAACGTCATTGGTATGTCTTTTATTGCCTTTTTGCAGGAAACTTACTGCTTTCAGATGGCAGTTCGCTCTGTTTTTGCTAACTTTGTGCCGTCATGGATGTATTACCAGAATATCTTCACCCTTTGGAGAGGGAAACTGAGCCGCTTCCGACCTCTTTTACCTACCCATTCCGGTATGAACCTCATCCTTTATGCCGCAGGGCTGCTGCTGAGGTGCAGGGCCATTTAGAGGCAATGGGTTTTACTGAGGCGAAGATGTTTGGCGTGCTTATAGTTAGGGATGAATCAGGCGTAGGTGGAAACCGTCTCTTTTTCCTTGCCGCCTATTCGGGTCAGATGGCCGGAAGCTATGATTACAAGTGGTTTGTGCCTCCGATATACAACTACCTCGACCCTCAGGGCTATTTTATGCAGGAGCAGGCACAAATAGTTGGACTAAGTGAGCAGATTTCAGCTTTGGAGGATAGTGAGGAACTAAAATCAGCAGAGGCACGCTTGGCTCTGCTTTCTTCTGCCCGCGAAAAGGAGGTGGCAGGAGCCAAAGCCTTATATGAAGAGGGGAGGAAACGTCGCGAAACACTGAGAAATGCGTCTGAAATATCAGAAGCACAATTGTTGGCACTTACCCTTGAGAGTCAGAAAGAGCGGGCAGACATACGTCGGGCCAAACAGAAGTATAAGGATGAGATTATTCTTCTTGAGGAAGAAATTAGAGATCTTCATCGCAGATTGAATGAGCTCTGTTCCCAGCGAAAGGAGAGAAGTGAGCGTCTTCAGGATTGGCTTTTCCGCCAGTTCAGATTGCTGAACGGAGAAGGCGACATTCAGGATGTAGTTAAGATTTTTCATTCGGAAGGTAGGCGACTTATACCTTCAGGAACAGGTGAATGCTGTGCCCCCAAACTCTTACAGACTGCATATATGCTGAATCTCAAACCTTTGTGTATAGCAGAATTCTGGTGGAACCCGCTGCATCTGCCTTCAGGCAATGCTGAAGAATCGCGTATGCATTTGGAATTCTATCCGGCATGTCACAGCAAATGCCGTCCACTCTTGAATTTCATGCTTAAGGGTCTTGACGTGGCACCCAGTCCTGTGCTACATTATAATAAAGTAAGCACACAGATTCGTGTTCTTTGGGAAGACGAGCAAATTGCTATAGTGGACAAGCCTTCCGGAATGTTGTCACAACCGGGCCGGAGTGACCAGCCCAATCTGTTTGATGAGTGTCTTGGCCTTTGGCCTGATATTGAGGGTCAGGTGATAGTCCATCGTTTGGATCAGGACACCAGCGGGATTATGGTAGTGGCAAAGACCAGCCGTGCTCATTATCGCATGCGAAAACTGTTCGAACTCAGACAGGTAGAAAAAGAGTATGAGGCTCTGTTGGATGGGCGCTTGTCTATGAGTGAAGGTACTATAAACCTCCCCTTAGCCCCGGACATAGATAGCAGTCCGCGCCAGAAGGTCGATTATAATAGTGGCCTGGAAGCAGTGACGGAATATAGGGTGATTGGGTTTGAAGCAATTGGCAACAAGCCCATTACCCGCATCCGTTTTCGTCCGCTTACAGGCCGCACCCATCAATTGCGTGTTCACGCCGCCTCTTCTTTGGGTCTTAATCTTCCCATATTGGGAGACCGACTTTATGGAACTTGGGCCGACAGGCTATATCTTCATGCTGCGAGCCTAAGTTTCACTCACCCCTTTACCAATGAGAAGATTTGTCTGGAATCCCAGGTTCCCTTTTGACACAAATCAGAAATAAGGAATGCAAACGACGGACAGACGGGGATGTGAATAGTTACTGTAATTCCAGTTTGAATGCTTTGCCGAGCTCAATCAAAGCCGGATTCAAATCGCAGAAGTGAAGCAGTTGTTTGCGCTTGTCGTAGCGTTGCGGTTCTATCGGGTGATCTGTTACATTGAGCGTAATGGAGAGGGATGAGTTGCTGAGGTCCTGACGCATGAAATCAGTAATGCGTGGCACGATGGCAGAAAGCCTCTTTTCCACTTCATTGTTCTCTACCGTTACTTCCAACACGTTATCTCCAGTGATGACCGGTTGCATTATCCTCATTCTCTGGGCAAAGGCTGTTTCTTCGCGTGGCATTGAGTTGATGAAGCGTTGCCAACTGACTAGCACTTCATTCAGTTCCAATGGCTTGTTTGGTTGAGCCGGGGCAGTGGGTTGAACAGATGTGGTGGCAGGCTCGGCCGGGCCGTTATCTTTGGAAATAGATGGAGCGGTCTCAGGTTTGACAGCAGAGACGTCAGATTTTGCAGACTGGTGGCGCAGAGTTGGGCCTCCGATTTTACCCAGTTTAATAGTTATGCGCTGAGGAGATTCTGTGGATACAGGAGAGCCAGAAGCCGATTTCGCCGGAGAAGCGGCGGAAGATGTCTGTGCGGTTGTTGAGACAGGTGAGGA
The DNA here is from genome assembly GCA_024699495.1 of Bacteroidaceae bacterium. GTDB lineage: Bacteria > Bacteroidota > Bacteroidia > Bacteroidales > Bacteroidaceae > Physcousia. Next base: position 3,661 of record JAILPK010000047.1, read on the forward strand.
TGCAGTTGCCGAGCCATAAGGCTGTGCGGCTGTTGCTGCGGAGTTCAGTGTGTGTTGCTGCGATGGAGCAGCAGCTCCCGTTTGCTTTTGGCCTACGGGAGAGCCTTCAACTGTGGCCTGGCCGTCAGTTGAAAGCAATGAGAATATTGGGAGTAATTGTCTTGTAGGGCGACGCCCCGCACCTACTCCGTCATCGTCCAGCTGCGCACATTCTATGAGCATTATTTCCACCTGCAGCCGTTTGTTGCGGCTGTTGCGGTAATTCTGGTCGCAGTTATTGCAGAGCCGAATGGCAGCATACAGCCATGATGGTTTGCAGCGGGCAGCCTGGTCAACATAGCGCTGGCGGATATCTTCGCTTACCTCCAGAAGCACAGCGCTCTGCGGGTCTCGTGCAACAAGCACGTCTCTCAGGTGAGATGCCAGACCATTCACGAACGGTCCTCCCTCAAAGCCTTTTGACAGGACCTCATTGAACAGCAGCATAGATTCGGTCACCTTATGCTCAAGCATTAGATCTACAAGTCGGAAATAGTAGTCATAATCCAGAACATTTAGGTTTTGTATTACCTGCTTATACGTGATATTTCCACCGCAGAAGCTGACGACCTGGTCAAATATGCTCAGAGCGTCGCGCATTCCTCCATCGGCTTTTTGGGCTATAACGTTCAGAGCGGCGGGCTCATAGGTATATCCCTCCCGTTCTGCAACATACTGCAGATGTTTTATGGTGTTTTCCACACTCATCCGCTGGAAATCATATATCTGACAACGGGATAGAATGGTTGGCAGAATCTTATGCTTCTCGGTAGTTGCAAGGATAAATATGGCATGTGCCGGCGGCTCTTCCAGAGTCTTCAGAAAAGCATTGAATGCAGATGGCGATAGCATGTGGACCTCGTCAATGATAAACACTTTGTATTTGCCTATCTGAGGCGGTATCCGAACCTGTTCTATCAAGTTGCGGATGTCATCAACAGAGTTGTTTGAGGCGGCATCCAGTTCGTGGATGTTCAGCGAACGGCCTTCATTGAAAGCCAAACAAGACTCACATTCGTTACATGCCTCGCCGTCGTCATGCAGATGCATGCAGTTGATGGTCTTGGCGAATATTCTGGCGCAAGTGGTTTTGCCAACTCCTCGCGGTCCGCAGAAGAGATAGGCATGAGCCAGTTTCCCTGCGCGAATTGCGTTTTTCAGTGTGGCGGCAATAGCTCCCTGACCCACCACCGACTCGAAGGTCTGCGGTCGGTATTTTCGGGCTGACACAATATAGTCGGACATAATGTTTAGAGGTATAAAATGTAGTATTATTGTTAATTCCGCGCCAAAATTAAGCAAATAATTTGTCCTCTCAAAGATTTTACGTAATTTTGGCGCAGAAAAATAAGGAACAGGCATGGATAGACTTTATTCGGTATGGAACATAGTGCGTCGATATAAATATGTTGCCGCCATTCTTTTGTTCTTACTCATCATAGGAGTCATTGATGAGAACAGTTGGTGGGTGCGTCACCAGCGGAGGGCAGAAATAGCCCTTTTGGAGGAGCAGATTCACAACTATGAGCAGCAGTATGATGAATATACTAAGGTGCTTGAGTCTCTTACCAACGACCAGGATGCCGTAGAGCGAATGGCTCGTGAGAAGTATTATATGAAGCGTCAGAATGAAGATGTCTTTGTCTTTGTCACCACAGACGATTACGAGATACAGAAACCTTTAGAGAAGCCTTCAGACCATCGTCTCCTGCTTCCTGGTGAGGAGGCTGCCCCTCAGCAATCGCCAGATGGCCCGCAATCTCAGGTCAATCAGCAATCACAAGACCCTCAGCAATCCCAGGGAGGTCAGCAACAGTCACAAACACAGCAAACCGTCAATGAGACAGCTCACTAAGTTTCAGCAAACGATATTTATTATAGGCGGTTTGCTCGTAATTGTTGGAGCTGCAACTTATATGCTGGCACCCATACCCGCATTTGTGCTGTTCTCAGTTGGCTCTGTGGCATTTGCTTCGATGCAGATGCTTCAGACATACGATGGCAAGAACTTTATCATCCGCCGTCTGCGCCGTCAGCAGCTATTGGGGGCAGTGGCTCTGTTATTGGCAGCCTGCTTTATGTGTATGCAGACATTCCGTTTCGGCTTTGCTCTCCGCAACGAGTGGGTCGTATGTGCGACAGTAGGTTGCGTCTTAGAACTTTACACCGCATTCAGGATACCCTCTGAATTAAACAAAGAAAAATGATATTATATCGTATCTATCAGCTTTTTGTGGCAGCGCCTATTCTCCTCCTGCTTACGATATTAACGGCATTAGCTACGATTCTCGGCTGCACCATAGGCAACGCCTCCTTTTGGAGCTATTATCCTGGGATGTTATGGTCGCGTGCAATGATTCGCTTACTTCTGCTTCCAGTAAACATAGAGGGGAAGGAGAATATGGATGCCAACCAAAGTTATGTTATAGTGGCCAACCATCAGGGCGCCTTCGACATCTTTCTTATCTATGGATTTCTCGGACGTCATTTCAAATGGGTTATGAAGAGTTCGCTGCGTAATATTCCTCTTGTAGGCCGCGCATGCGAAGCAGCAGACTTCATCTTTATAGACAAGCATCCGGCCCGAATCAAGGAGTCGCATGATCGTGCCCGGCGTATTCTTAAGGGAGGAGTAAGTGTTGTTGTCTTTCCTGAGGGGAAGCGTACTTGGACCGGAGATATGAACGCGTTCAAACGCGGCGCTTTTCAGATGGCCGATGAACTTCAGCTGCCAGTTCTGCCAGTGACAATAAACGGCTCGTTCAAGGTGTTGCCGCGTAAATATGATATATATTTTGTAAACCGTCATAGACTCAGCCTGACTATTCACGCTCCCATCCAGCCAAAAGGTAAGGGCGTGGAGGCTGAACATGCGGTGATGGACGAGGCCTACAATACCATAAAGTCAGCTCTTGAAACCACTTGAACCCACAATCTAATTAAAAGCAAAGATGAAAACATATATACTTCCCCTGATTATCCTCTCAGCGTTGTTCTTAAGTGCTTGTAAAGAAAAAGTTTCTATCACGGGTGAGACCTCTGTGCCTGAGTTAGATGGGCGGATGCTTTATCTTAAAGTATATAATGACGGAGATCTGATGGATATTGACTCGGCTCAGGTAATTCATGGCCGTTTCCATTTTTCCTATTCGCCCGACTCGACTCTGATGGCTAATTTATTTATCGGTGATGAGAGTCTGATGCCTGTAGTCATCGATGATTCGCCAATGACAATCTCCATCGGCGACCATGAGCGCAGGGCTTATGGTTCGGCACTCAATGATACGCTTTTCCATTTCATACGCCGCAAGTCAGCCATAGATGAGCAATTGGCCGAGATGCCTCATCGTGAGAGTCAGATGATTATGGATGGCCTGAACCATGAAGATATAGTAGCCCAACTGAATGCCGAGATAGACTCTCTGACGCGCTTAGAGGACGATATGCTGTTCTCATTTATCAAGGCCAATATGGACAATGTCCTTGCTCCGGGCGTATTCATGATTGCCACGTCGGCGTTTCCCTATCCGGTGTTGACTCCCGCAATTGAGGAATTGGTTGCTCTCGGTTCGGAATCCTTCCGCAATAATGCCTATGTTAGGGATTATCTTCGGATGGCCCGGGAGAATATGGAGAAGATGGAACCATGACGCTTCATTATCCCATTTCTGCTATAGTCTCATACATCGACTGGCATTATTTCTTCCATGCCTGGGGCTTCCCGCCGCGTTATTCAGAGATAGCAGCCAATTGCGGATGTGATGAGTGCCGTCTAAGATGGATAGACTCTTTTCCCGAAGAAGAGCGGGCCCGAGTGATCGAGGCAGATCACCTCATGTCAGATGCTATAGACATGCTTTCGCATGTAGCCGACGCATACCAGGCACATGTCCTCTTTAATCTCTATCCCTGTTATGCTGACGGGGATGATATCATGCTTCGGAATCCTTACGATGAGCAGCAGCCCCCCGCGCGTCTTGCAATGCTTCGGCAGCAGCGCCCTCCTTTCCTTTGTCTTGCCGATTTCATCGGGTCGGAATCAACGATAGGAATATTTGCCTCTTCTGTAGATGGAGCGTTCGAACAGATGTATTCAGATACAGATTACTATCGTCACATGTTGGCGCAGACCTTGGCCGACCGCCTGGCAGAGGCCGCTACCGAACGGGCCCACGAGGAGATTCGCCGCAGAATATGGGGATATGCTCCCGACGAGAGTCTTACCATGTCCCAGCTCCATTCGGCCAAATACCAGGGGATTCGCCCTGCAATAGGCTATCCCTCCCTGCCCGACCAGAGTCTTATTTTTGATATAGACAGATTGCTTCATCTGTCAACAATTGGAATAAGTCTTACGGAGAATGGAGCGATGCGTCCGCATGCCAGTGTCTGCGGTCTGATGTTGTCACATCCCAAAGCCACATATTTCAGTGTCGGCAAAATAGGTGAAGACCAGCTGGAGGATTATGCCAGCCGCAGGAAACTTACAGTGGATTATCTGAGACCTTTTCTCAGTTGATACAGGTGGTCTCTCTGTTAGTTGTCGTGTCAGGAAATTCAGATTTTAATTCCTTTCGGATACATTCGAAGAGTTTTTTGAATCCTTTTAGAATGGACATTGAACAATTTCAGGTTCTTTATAGGCTATAAGAGCACAAATAGTAGTATCTTTGCACAGATGAAAATAACAACTTTTGAGGTGGGAGGCCTGCGTGTGGTCTTTGCCCCTGGAACCACAAATGTGGTTTATGCCGGAATATCCGTTGATGCAGGCACTCGTGACGAGAAGGAGAGCGAGAGTGGCATGGCTCATTTTATAGAGCACATGTCGTTCAAAGGCACTTCGCGCCGCTCGTCTATGCAGATATTGAATCGCATGGAGAATGTCGGGGCTGACCTGAATGCCTTCACCACGAAGGAAGATACCACATATTATTCCGTTTTTCTGCGTGAGCATTTGTCTCGTGCCATCGACCTGCTGCTTGACATAACCTTCCACTCCACCTTCCCGCAGGTGGAGATGGATAAGGAGGTGGAGGTAGTTTGTGACGAGATAGAGAGCTATAACGACTCGCCGTCAGAGCTTATTTATGATGACTTTGAGGCGCTTCTGTTCCCCGGACACCCTCTTGGCCGCAACATTCTGGGCAGTGCGGAGCGTTTGCATGAGTATCATACTGCAGACCTTCAGGCGTTCGCTCGGCGGCTTTATCACCCCAGGAATGCTGTGATGTTCGTGATGGGAAACGTGAGGCCGGAGGAGGTAAGGAGACTTGTGGAGCGCGGCTGCATGTCTTATCCATGTGCGATTGCAGATGATATGCGTAAGTCGCGTGTGCCTCCAGAATGGACAGTGAGGGCTGCGGCAGGCAAGTCAGAGCCTGTAGTTATGAACAAAGGCGTCCATCAGGCACATGTGGTGCTTGGCTCGCGTGCCTACCCGGTGACTCATCCGCGTTATATGGCGGCTGCGCTGCTTAATAATATCCTCGGCGGGCCGGGGCTTAACTCTCGTCTGTCTATATCATTGCGGGAGCGGCGCGGTCTGGTTTATACGGTAGAGAGCACGCTTACGGCTTATACCGACGCTGGTTTCTGGACCACTTATTTTGGCTGCGACCCGGAGGATGTCCGGCGCTGCCTGCGGCTGGTCGCTACGGAGTTGCGGCATCTGGTGGAAAAGCCCCTTACTCCTCACCAGCTTATTGCAGCTAAGAGGCAGATGAAGGGGCAGCTTGGAGTGAGCTACGATAACTTCGAGAATGTGGCAATCTCAATGGGCAAACGCTATCTTCACCACGGCCTGACTACGACTCCCGAGGAACTGCTTGCAAAGATAGACGCTGTTACGGCAGAGGATTTACAGCGTGCAGCGGCAGATTTGCTCATGCCTGAGGCTATTTCTACTCTGATTTACATGCCTTGAAGATAATATAACCCGTGGCCAACACGCGGAAAACCGCTAATTAATAATGTAAAGACTCCATTGTAGTTTTGTGTGCGAAAAGAAAAACTTATTAAGTTTGCCGCTGAATGAGGCCCAACCGCATAATTAGTTTTTTTGTTTTCTTTGCTATATAATGAGATATGCCAACTTTTGTGGCGTGAAACCATATATATATAGCTATGAAAAGATATTGATACTATTGGCCGCTGTTTTTGGTGGCATGATGGCAACCTCGCTGACTTCCTGCAGTGACGCATCCGCGTAGGATATACCAGGGGGGGCCAAATGACACGACGGAGAACTCGGCCCCGGCCGCCTCGGCTTGCAGAAAAGAACAGACAGTCATGACTAATATATGCTGTTCTTCAATATGATGAGGCCTTCGGGCCCCATATTGAAGAGCAGGTCTATGATGCTCAGGTTGGGGAGAAAGCCCAGACGTTGTTGGAAAACTTGATAATAGGCCTGTGGATGGAAATGTGCGGGGAGGCTTGCGGGTTCTGCCTCTAATGGACAATGTGGAGAAATAGTGGCACGCAGATCTGCGAGGGGGACTGAAAGGGTATCCGAAAGGAGCTGATTGGGGGAAATAAAAGAGGTGGTGAAGCGGGTGGGGGTATCTATGTCAAGCAGGGAGCAGATGAGTCGCTGCAGGGCTTCGTTGTAATCTATGAGGAATCCAGCCGGTTTGTCATAGAAGGGTAGGAAGTCATCTGCATAGTATTCGAAGAAGGGCGAGTGGCCGTAGGCGCTGCGGATGGCGTTCCAGTGGTGGTGGCGCCATGCGCCGTGGTCGCTGATGCGAATTTCTCTTATCTCTGCATGTGATGAGGCTTTCTCCAGCGGGATGCTGAGGGCTACAGGCCCGTCCGGTCCCGCGATGATGCAGCGGTTTCGGTATGTCTGTTTCAGGTAATGCTCGTGGATATCAATGAGGGCCTCTTCTGCATTGGCGAGGTGAGCATAGTACTGAACGGGTGCAAGATAGGCTGTGGAAAGAAGTAGCATACGACGGTTAATTGTCAATTGTCAGCTGTCAATTAAATGATAGGTATTGCCGGCCATGAGGCGGACTATGCCTTTCATCTCCAGACTAATCATGAGAGGTGTCAGTCGGGACAGGGGAATATTCAGGGCAGATGCTATTTCGGGGGCCGACATATCCCTATCAGCGTGAAAGAGGGTGTCAACAGCCTTTTGCTCATCCGGTGAGAGGGTAGGGAAGAGCGTCGGTTGGCTGGCGGCTTCTGTATCTCTCTCTTCGGGCATCCAGCCCATATTCTCGAGAAAATTCTCAGCTGAAGTTATGAGACGTGCCTTATCTCTGCCTATCAGGTCATTGCAGCCTGCTGACATAGAGTCGTTTATTCTTCCTGGGAAAGCAAAGACATCGCGGTTATAGTCAAAAGCTATGTCAGCAGTTATCAGCGAACCGCCATGAATAGCGCTTTCCACAACAATTACGGCATCTGCAATACCCGCGACTATGCGGTTCCGTTGTACAAAATTCATCTTCTCAGGCCGGGTCTTACTCATATATTCTGTGATGAGGCCTCCCTGTTTCAGCATCTCCACAGCAGTCGAGCGGTGAGTTCGCGGATATAACTCATCCAGCCCATGAGCCAGCACGCCCACAGTAGGCAGTTTGTGGTTGAGGCTTGCCCTGTGGGCCGCAATATCTATGCCGTAAGCCAGACCGCTTACTATCAGAGTGTCTGGCGATAGGCGACTCAGCTCTTTTACGAACGATTCGCAGATGTCATGCCCCCGCTCAGTGCAGCGTCGGGTTCCCACAATGCTAACGACTCTGGCAGCATTGAGGTTGGCATTTCCAAGGAAGAAGAATACTAAAGGCGCGTCTTCACAGTTGCGCAGCCGCGTCGGATAAGCGTCGTCCCCCCATCCTATAATCCTGATATGGTGATCCTGTGAATACTTCAGTTCGCTTTCGCATTGCTGTAACACACTCTCCATATTATCCAGGGCGTGGGCGGCTTTCGGATTCAGCTCCTCGATTTTGTTAGACAAGTCATGTCTGTTCTCAAACACCTCCGTTGCGCTTCCAAGAGTTTGGATTAGCTTCAGCTGTTGTGCTTTGTTGATTCGTGTCTGGCATGCCAGAGCTAACAAATAGATTGTTTCCTGCTCATTCATGGTACTAAGGCATCAAGTTCGGGGGTCGTCCCGAGACGGCCGTTGATCAGACATACAGTGGTCACCTCGCTGCGGTTCGCAAGCACTTTGTCCGGCAGTCGGAAAATCTTCTGGTCGAAGATGTATTTAACCCCTTCCTTGCGCACGTCCAGAGTGCAGAGAAATTCATCGCCGCTGTGTAGCGGTATTTTGAATTGCATTGCCACGCGCGCCACAACGGCATCAATGCCCCTGTTGTGCAAATCTGAGAAGCTGATTCCGTGTGAGAGCAGAAATTCATGGCGGGCATGCTCGCAGTAATGCATGTAATTAGCGTTGTTTACTATGCCTTGCAGGTCGCATTCGTAATCGCGGACCTTCATCTTCAATTCATAGAGCATAATTCTTGTTTATATATTTAGGGCAGATATTTTTTTATTTAAGCCGGATAATTAAGTCTAAGGCCGGAAGCGGTGATTAAGACTGGCGTTTTAGGTATTCGAATCCGAAGCGGCAGCGCAGGCAGTCAATCCGGTCGCAGTATTCGCGTTTCAGCTGAATTAAAGCCTGACTGTCTGCGGCCGACTCTACATTAAGTCCGCATTTCTGCCATTGCCTTATGATATAGTTAGCTTCTGGTTTCAGCTGTTCCAATATTGATATGGCCCGTGTCTGCTCTTCTTCGTTGTCAGTGCGAATGCCGTGGGCAAATAGCAGAGGCACCACCGTATTTATGATTATCAGGTCGCGGCTTGTGGCAGAGAGGCATTTAGCGTTGTTCTTTGATGCAAGGCCGAAGAGATAGTGACTTTGCCAATAATCCGAGGGTGCCGTATCGAGGGCTTTATGCAGCTCTTCCCTTGAGGAGGCCTGAATGAGAGTGTTGAATCCGGCCGTCTCCTTATTATAGAGTCTGGCCAGTTGGACGAGACGCAGATGAGGAAAATTCAGAGGTCTCAGACGCAAGAATCGCCATAGGTGTGCAGGCATTGGAGGGTTGAGGCTGAATTTATGCGACAGATAAGTATATTCAGCACGTAGCCGCTTGAGATAGTCGTCTTTTTCCGCAGCCTCTTTTGCGCTGTTGGGTATAGACTCCGGCGTCAGCAGGCCTGCAGTGCCGAGGAACAGGGCCTCCAGCTGGAACAGGTCGTCACGATGCTTTGCGCAGGCGTGGAGCGGCAGTTGAGTAGCCCATTGTTCAAACGGGTCGCCGTTTATGCCAAAACCAAAGTTGCGTGACAGAGTGACCCACGCCATGCGTTCCCAGTCGCCATGCAGGGCATCCAGGCGTGAGAGGCATCTCTCTGAGCGTTGCTGGAGACGTTCGAAGAGCAGGGCGCTCATCCATGAATGCACAGTAAGCGAAGGCAGAGATGGGATTATATGCCAGCATCTGGGGTAGTCCTCAGTCTGACGTAGCGTGTTGTATTTCTGACGTATGTCATCTGGTATAGGTAATTCCATCTGTGGCAAACGTCTGCCGTCGGCGGTCTCCACTTCCCGGTCAGCCTCACATACGACATGCAGAATAACGCTGTTGTAGGCCGCGTCTTTCTCATGCCCGTGACGGAACCAGTCGCTTGAGCGCAGATGCAGTTCCACATTCCCGACCCATAGCGTCCCTCCGATTTTAAGTTTGGCATTGAAGAAGTCCGGACCGGCGTCATGATTGTGGAGTCCTTGGTCGAGGATTTCCAGGGGTTGGCCATCGGTCGTGCGCAGTTCTTTTAGTGGCAAAATGCGCTGTTTCCAAATATAATGGAGTAACTTTTCCATGTCAAAGGAGGTTAAGACAGGACAAAAGTAGCAAATAAACGCTTAAAAAGAGAGAAAGTGGACGTAAATTAGCAAAAAAAGCATTACTTTTGAGCCGTTTTTACAGATATAGGTATGAGAATAGCATTAATTGGATATGGCAAGATGGGCAAAATGATAGAGCAGATTGCCCTGGAACGCGGCCACGAGATAGTAAGCATTATCGACATTGACAACCAGGAAGATTTTGACAGTGAAGATTTCTGCAGCGCTGATGTGGCTATAGAATTTACAGCTCCACATGTGGCTTACAACAATTATCTTCGTGCCTTTGCTCACAACGTGAAGGTCGTCTCGGGCTCCACAGGCTGGCTGAAAGACCACTATGAAGAGGTGGTGTCATTGTGCGCAGAAGGCGGGCAGACTTTATTTTGGGCGTCAAACTTCTCTGTGGGCGTGGCTATATTCTCTGCCGTCAACTCTTATCTGGCCCGGCTGATGAACCGGTTCCCGCAGTATGATCCACACATGGAGGAGACCCATCATATTCATAAACTTGATGCCCCCAGTGGCACTGCAATCTCCCTCGCCGAGAATCTCGTCAGCGCCCTGGATAGGAAAGAGGGCTGGGTCAAAGGCGAGTCTAACGCGCCTTATGACAACAAAACCCTTAGGATAGATTCCCTGCGCAGGGGCGAAGTGCCAGGGATTCATACTATCCGTTATGACAGTGATGCTGATTGCATTACCATCAGCCATGATGCCCACAGCCGTAAGGGGTTTGCCCTTGGAGCGGTTCTTGCCGCTGAATACACAGCCACCCATAGCGGACTGCTCACGATGGCAGATCTGTTCCCCGATATGGTCTGATTGTTTACAGTTGGCGCTGCCCCAAAAGCCTTGATGCTATCGGAACGTTTTTCGGCAGTTCCTTCTGATTGCCCAATGCGGCGGGAACTATAGTCAGCAACACCGGCGGGAATCGAAATCCTCTCAGCGGCAAGAATTGAAACCACATATATATATAATAATTACAGGTTGTTAATTAAAAGAACAGAATGAAATATAACAAAAACACACAAAAGCAATCACCAGTGTGGGTGGCGTGGCTGAAGGCTGCAGTTGCCATCGGACTGTATCTTTGGTTTATAATTTGGGCCGATGCTTTGTGGGCGATAATCCTTGTGCCCTTTATCTTTGATGTTTATGTTACAAAAAAGATTCCCTGGACATGGTGGAAAGAGCTGGAGAACCCGGTGTCAAGAACAATAATGTCATGGGTCGATGCCATTGTCTTTGCTCTCGTGGCAGTTTATTTTGTGAACATTTACTTCTTCCAGAATTATACCATCCCATCCTCTTCGTTGGAGAAGAGCCTCCTTGTCGGAGATTATCTCTTCGTGTCGAAGATGAGTTATGGACCTCGCGTGCCGCAGACGCCATTGCACATGCCTCTCACCCAACACACACTCCCCGGAGGGGCACAGAGCTATAGCACTCTGATTCAGTGGGATTATAAACGTGTTGATCCAAAACCGATCACTCTCAATGACATCGTCGTGTTTAATTATCCCAGTGGCGATTCTGTGCTTGCCAACCCTTATTATCAGGCTGCAGATTTCTACTCGCTCTGCTATTCCTATGGAAAACAGATTGCGGCTCAGAACAATGGCAGCTTACCTCAGATGGACAGCCTTACCACTCTGCAGCAGCGGCAGCTGTTCGGCATCTATTACCAGTTGGGGCGCCAATATGTGAATGAGAATCAGATGGAGTTCGGAAACGTAATGTGGCGCCCTGTTGACCGCCGCGAGAATTATGTGAAGCGTTGCGTGGGCTTGCCCGGACAGACATTGGAGATTAAGGACCATATCATATATCTCGACGGACAGCCGAACAAAGAGCCGGATAATGTCCAATACAATTACAGAGTCGTCCTTCGGGATGACCGCCCTGAAGACAATCTGCCCGAGTCTCTCACCCGTGAGCTCGGTCTGAGCGATGAGGATTTGGTCACGTTGCATCAGACAGGTCATATCCCACTCACGGAAAAAGCCCGCAAACGTCTGCTTGAGGCAAAGGATTATGTGGAAGATGTCATTTACGACAGCAATGAGGTCAAGGGTGAGGTTTACCCCTTGAACGCAGCAACGGGTTGGACACGTGATAATTATGGTCCGGTCTGGATTCCCAAGAAGGGGGCTTCTATCTCTCTTACGTTAGAGAATCTTCCTGTTTATGAGCGTCTGATTAGGGTTTATGAAGGCAACGAACTCAGCGTATCTGACGACGGAAAGATTCTTATCAACGGCAGCCCTGCCAGCTCTTATACATTCAAGATGGATTATTATTGGATGATGGGCGACAACCGCCACAACAGTGCTGACAGCCGCTATTGGGGATTTGTCCCTGAAGACCACATCGTGGGCAAACCAATCCTCATCTGGCTCTCTATTGACAAAGACCGCTCCTGGGGCGACGGGCATATCCGTTGGAATCGTTTGTTCAGATGGGTAGATAATATAAAGTAAAGCAATATATCGAAAAAAAGAAATTGAGAGTATATGAAACACAATCTCGAAACCTTATGTATTCACGGCGGTTGGAAACCACGTAAAGGTGAGCCTCAGCAGCTGCCTATCTATCAGAGTACTACGTTCAGATACGAGACCAGCGAGCAGATGGCCCGTCTCTTCGATCTGGAAGAAGAGGGCTATTTCTACACCCGCCTCGCAAACCCGACCAATGATGCTGTGGCGGCTAAAATCAATGCGCTGGAGGGTGGCGTCGGATGTATGCTCACGTCATCGGGTCAGGCCGCAAACTTCTATGCAGTCTTCAATATCTGTCAGGCGGGTGACCACTTCATAACCTCCAACACAATCTATGGTGGCACATTTAACCTCTTTGGGGTTACAATGAAAAAGCTGGGCATCGAATGCACTTTCGTAGATCCCGACTGGGACGACGAGCGCATTGAGGCTGCATTCCGCCCAAACACAAAATGCTTTTTCGGAGAAACAATCAGCAATCCGGGAGGAAATGTCTTCGATATCGAACGCTTTGCCAAGATGGCTCATGCTCATGGCGTCCCCCTCATCGTAGATAACACTTTTGCTACGCCGATCAATTGCAGACCGTTTGAATGGGGGTGCGATATAGTGACTCACTCCACCACGAAATATATGGACGGACATGCCACTCAGGTCGGAGGCGCTATAGTTGACAGCGGTAACTTCGACTGGGAAGCCCAGGCTGAGAAGTTCCCCGGTCTGTGCACTCCCGACGAGAGTTATCATGGTCTGACTTATACCAAGGCTTTCGGCCGCAAGGCTTATGTGACAAAACTTGTTAGCCAACTGATGCGTGACCTCGGTTCTATTCCTTCACCTCAGAATTGTTTCCTCCTGAATCTGGGACTCGAGACTCTGCATCTGCGGATGCCTCGCCACTGTGAGAATGCGCAGCGAGTAGCGGAATGGCTTGAGTCGAATCCGAAGGTGGGATGGGTAAATTACTGTGGCTTACCTTCAAATAAATACTATCCTTTGGCTCAGAAATATCTGCCCAACGGCTCCTGCGGTGTGATCGCATTTGGTCTGAAGGGGAAGCGTGAGGATGCTATCCGCTTTATGGATAATTTGGATTTTGTCTCCATCGTGACCCATGTAGCAGATGCGCGCACCTGTGTGTTGCATCCTGCCAGCCACACCCATCGTCAGCTTTCTGATGAACAGCTGCTTGAAGCCGGTGTGGCTCCCGATCTTATCCGGCTCAGTGTCGGGCTGGAGAATGTGGAGGATATAATTGCCGATTTGCAGCAGGCAATGGATAAGATGTAGGCGCTACCACAGGAAATCTCATTCTGACAAGGATTTTATCAGAATATGCCGTCCGTCAGCCATCGTAGCGGCAAAAAGATGAACAGGTCCACCCTCTCGCAGACGCAGCCGTTTGCGGAGGGTGGCTGTCGTTTCGGGAAAACCTCTTACTGTTATGTCGGCATTCGTGATTCCCTGAAGCATTCTGCGAAGCTCTTTTTTGTTGAACCCCGACATCCCGCTTATGGGAAAGCATTTCCCCGGCCAACTCTCAATAATCTTGTCTGAGGTGTAAAGATGACTAATCGGAGACAACTTTTCCACTCCGAAACGCAGCGCCACTGACTTTGTCATTCCGGCTTTCAGGATTGCAGCGTCCGGCTCATAGAGCCATGCTCTCAGTTGGGTCGCGTATTCTGGTTGGGCCTGTCGCTCCTGGCTTTGCGAAAACTGCAGCCCGCAACAGTGGATTGCGGCCTCACCCTTGCAGCCATCGACCACCAACAGCACTTCCTTGCACTCGCCGCTGCCGCTCACCACATGTGCCTCCGCCACCCCTTCCACAGCTTTTATGGCGGCCGTGATATCCAGCATTGGCGAGAGTTTCACGACATAGGCTTTGGCTATTGTCAGCAGCCTATGCTGCAAAGCAAGAATGTTGGGTGTGCAATCCTCAATAAGCACAGTCTTCCGGCCTACGCCATCGCGCCTTGCAGGATCTAAGAAGACAACAGTTCGGTTGCGGGCGGATTCGGGCAAGCGCTCAATAGCTGTTTCAGCACTCTCATTCCACACCCTGAAGCCCTCGACTCCAAGCAGCGGGAAATTGTTTTTGGCTATATCACACAAGTCGGTGTCGCGCTCCACATAAATGCTGTGCCTGAAATTGCGGGCAATAGAGGCGAAGTCAACACCAAAACCGCCAGTGAGGTCAATGAAGACATCTGCCTCTTCTTTAATCCTTTGGATGAGGCGGCTCTTGTAGGCTGCGGTCTCTTCGCTTGAACACTGCTCCATGGAGAGCCGCTTCGGCCATATTATCCCTTCTGTAGAATGCCACGTTGGCAGCTTGCGAAGAGCCTTTTGCCTGCTCTCTATCTGGCGTAAGGCAAAAGCACTATCCACAGCTTCAGGCATTTTGCTTAAAGCCAAAGTACGCACGTCATCATCAGCGTGCGCAAGTATGTATTCTTTTGTCTCTTTATTCATTTCGTAGGAGCGGGCTACTTATCGGCTGCAAGCAGCTATAAGATTCTAAGGCTTCTGGGGCAACTGAGGCAACTGAGGCTACTGGGGCTTCTGGGGCTTCTGGGGCCACTAAGGCTTCTGGGGCCACTAAGGCTTCTAGGGCTACTAAGGCTTCTAGGGCTACTGAGGCTACTGGGGCTACTGAGGCTTCTAAGGCTACTGAGGCTTCTGGGGCTACTGGGGCTATTGGGGCTTCTGGGGCCACTAAGGCTAATAAGGCCAATAGGGCTAATGGGCCACAAGGTGTCAGCCCAACCCGTAAGCGGTAAGCGGTAAGCCGTAAGCGCGGCCTTAGCCGCCACAACTCAAGAACTTAAAAACTCACGCCCAAACTTAAGAACTCAAGAGCTCACGCCCAAACTTAAGAACTCAAGAACTCACGCCTAAACTCAAGAACTTAAAAACTCATCCCTAAACTCAAGAACTTAAAAACTCATCCCCAAACTCAAGAACTCAAGGACTCATCCCTAAACTCAAAGAACTCAAGAACTCACGCCCAAACTTAAGAACTCAAGAACTCAAAAAATCTACCTCGTCCGCCTCACTCTGCGATTATAGTCATTTCGGCGCCGCTGGCAAATTCGCGGCCGTTCTGCGCGCTAAGAGCGTTGAAGCGCAGGTAGCGTGCTTTTTGAGGCTTTGAGAAAATTATGCGCTGCTGCGATTTAGAGTTTTGGAAAGATGCGGTTTGAATAGGGTCGCTCCAACTCTTGCCGTCAGCAGAGATCTGAATAGAGTAGTCCTTGATGTCGCCGTTATTGCCTCCATCCTGACGTGGCAGATAGGTGAATCCCTTGATAGTCTTGGGCTCTCCGCAGTCAAAATCCACAATGTGAGGGTACTTGGTAACAGTCACTCCGTAGGCTGAGTGCCATATTGTTCCCGGGTCGCCATCCACAAGCCGCGCTGCGCTGTTGCCTGGTTCTTCGCTCGAGCATGCCAAAATAGTTACCGGAACGCTCTCCACGGGTTGGAATGTCCTGCTTATGCGCACTTTGGGTGCAGACGGATGCCATGCGGTGATTGTTCCACCCTTGCGCATGTCAATCGGTTTTCCATCCCATTTCCTGATTACGGGCTTGCTCTTCTTCTTGTTCTTCTTGTTGGGAGTAGTCACCTCGTATTGAATCACCTCTCCGTTCTTCTCCATAAACACAATCCGGGCCTCTCCGTTGGCCGAGCGCGTTATGCCTATTGGCAGATCGCCCGAATACTTACGTGAGTAGTTGTCTTCGCTTATGGTCTTCGCATTTGCAGTGCGCGTAGGTCGGATATAGAAGGCGAAGGTGTTTTCTCCGGCATAGACGCGGTCAGCCTCCAGCGGGCCGCCCTGTCCGCAGCTGCTGCCGCCGAGTCCTGTCACTTTCGTGTCGAGATGGATATATACATTGTCGGGATCGGGCAGCTCCATCGGATGCGGGGCAACGGTCAGTTGCATGTCACTCCATGGGAGCACTGACGCCGACATCTGAGAGAGACCTCCGAAGACTACTCCATGCTCGCTCTTGTCTGTCAGAGAGAGCCATATTACATCTTCGCGGTTAGCCATATCCTGCGGTTTCGGGAATGCCACGAACTGGTCGTAAACCGTTGACTGATAAACAGCGCGCAGCATACCACTCTTGCGGTCCGAGTAGTTGTTTTGCGGTCCGCAGCCGAAATAAGTCAGTTTGCTGCCCTTGTCGGCGAAGCGGGTCGGCAAGCGGAAGAGATAGCCCAGGCGCGGGAGTATAGCCTTCGGGTTGCTGCCGGTGATGGCGCTTTCCACTTCGATGCTTCCGTTGGGATACACAGTCCACACAATGTTTGAGGTGAAGGCGAAATCGGCAGGCTGACCGCTGTCGGTGATTGTATATCTGCCGCTGCTGCCACCGCTGATCTGTCCTTTGGTGCCTCGGCTCTCCACGGTATAATTAAGTATTATGGCTCCATCGTGGCGGGTATATATGCTGGGCTTTCCCTCTACGTGGTGCTTTAGGTTATAGAGCCCGTTCTCATACCAGCTTTGGTAATACCAGATGTCGTTGTCCACCGGGGCTCTGAGGGCATCCAGCACAGGTCCGCAGCCCGGTGCGATGATGGTGTCTCCGTAATAGTCAAGTTGGTGGATAGTGCCTTGGGCATGGTCAAAGACCACCGACAGGGTGTCGTTCTTGATGGTTGTGAATTTCCCGTCGCTGCTGTTTGTCATGCTCAGCGGTGAGGTCTTTACCTGAGCGATAGTTTGCTCGTTGTCTGCTCCCCAGAGATTCAGCAGTTCGCTCATCTGCACATATCCCTTCTCTGCCCATGGCATAGTGTGCTTCAGGCGGAATTCCACTCGCAGGTCATAGATATGTGACTTGTCTTCTTCCTTGATCTGAATCGGCAGTTCTATGGCTTGGCTGTCGCGCGGTGCAATCGGTTCCATCCCTCTTGGTCCTCCAATGGTAACTTCGATTGGTCTGAGGTCGAAGCCGTCGCGCATCACAATCAGATAGATGTCAACATAGTCCAAGGGTTCGAAATAGTTTTTGTTGACAATAGCAGTCCTTACCACCTTGGTCTTTCCCTTGGTCCATATAGAGTCGATAAAGGCAGTGGCATTCTGATAGACATGCTTTACGTCGAAGTATTCAGGTTTTGGCGTGAAGTCGGGCAGCATGATTCCATTCATGCAAAACATGCCGTCGTTGGGGACATCGCCGAAATCGCCGCCATAGTGGAATTTCGAATTCCTCACCTTCCACATCGGGTTGAGCACCTTGGCTTTCAGGTTCGCGCCCAGCTCGATGCTCTCGATGTTCTCGGATATGTGGATGGCCTGGTCAACCCAGTCCCATATTGCGCCACCGCAGATATAGTTGCTTGATTCTATCGCTTTCCAGAAATCAGCCAGGTTTCCTCCTGCGTTGCCCATAGAGTGGGCATATTCTGAGATATGGAAGGGGTATTTCGGTCCTTTGCCGCCCTTTGCTGCAAACTCGACCCACCCTACCGAGGGATATTGGTTGGAGCCCATGTCCACGATGTCGTTGTTGCGCTCATATTGCACAGGGCGTGTCTTGTCGAACTCCTTGATAGCCTTGTATGCAGCCTCGAAATTCTTGCCCGGTCCGGCTTCGTTGCCCAGACTCCATATTACGATTGAGGGGGAGTTGACATGTGCCCTTACGAGTTCCATATTCCGGGCTATATGTGCAGCTTTCCACTCGGCGGGATGTGAGAGTGATGCCTCGCCGTAATAATATTCGTGGCTTTCGATGTTTGCCTCGTCCTCGAGATAGATGCCGTATTTGTCGCACAGATAATACCAATAAGGGTCATTGGAATAGTGTGAGTTGCGCACGTGGTTGATGTTCCCCTGTTTCATCAGGAAAATCTCGTGCTCCATCTGCTCGTGAGTTATGGCATGACCGCGCCATGGGCTTGTCTCGTGGCGGTTGACACCCTTCAGTTTCACAGTCTTCCCGTTTACATAGAAGTATCTGCCTGCCATCTTGAACTCGTCGTCGGCGGCTTTGGTGTCGCGGATTTCCACCGAGCGGAAGCCGAAATATGTGGATTTGACGTCAATCACCTTGTTGCGCTTGCCTCTGAGTGTTGCCGTTAGCACATAGCGCTGTGGGCGCTCGGCGCTCCAGATTCCTACGCTGTCCAGTGTGACAGAAGCAATCTGTGTCTTGCTGCCCTCCTGACGGAATGAGACTGCGCAGGCCTCTACGTCATCGCTGTAAAGGGGCACGGGATAAATGGCATAGTCTATCTTGAAGTCATTCTTCAGGAATTGCTCTTTCCCTTTTACTTCGGTCACTTCGGGAGTGACAGTCAGAGACCATGCCTTGCCGTTGGCCGCGGGAGTCGTTGTTACGACGAGGTCTGTGATGGCTTCCTCCGGCTGGCTTGTCAGATAGGTGCTGCGGAATATACCGGGCAGTCTGAACATATCCTGAGCTTCAAGAAAACTGCCGTCGCTGTTCCTATAGACTTCCACTGCGATTACGTTCTCGCCCTTCTTGATGAAATCGGTGATGTCAAAACGCGCTGTGTTGCGTGAGTTCTTGGAGAAACCGACATAATGGCCGTTGATCCACAGATAGAAGAAGGAGTCCACGCCGTCGAAATTCACGATTACGCGGCGGTTCTTCCACGTGGCCGGGATGGTGAATGTCCGTCTGTAAGAGCCCACCTCATTCCTGTATTTGTAGGTGGTCCAGTTCTCTGCCGGCTCTCTCATCACTCCGCCCTTCCAGTCGTCCACGGCTACGCTGTGATGGAAAATCACTTTCTGATTGACGTAGATGGGCACTCCGTATTTCATTGCTCCCCCGGGCTGCAGACCCTCTATATTCCAGCAGCTCGGCACAATGATATTGTCCCATGCAGACACATTAAACGACGGGCGGTAGAAGTCCTTCGGGCGCTGCTCGGGCGCTGCGCACCAGTGGAATTTCCAAGTCCCGTCCAGACTCTGGTAGTATGTGGATTTGCTTGGCAGCACGCTGCGTGCCTCTTCCTCCGTAGCGAAGGATGTCGTTACGGCTCTTGGCTGCAGTTTGTTCAGCGCCAGCATAGTTGGCGCTTCCCATTCTTTTCCTGTAGGAGCTGCCGGCGACTTCTCGTAAGAGAAGCCTTCAAGTGTGGATAATACTGGGGTTTTCTGTGCTTCAAGTGAAAGTGCGAAAAGACAAATGATTGCGCAGATATAGGCTCGTTTCATCGGGTGAAAGTTAGTTGGAGAGGGTTTTCTAAACGCAAAGGTAACAATTATTTTTGAAACAGCCAAGAAATTTTGCAACAAATCTTATATTTAGTGATTTTAATGGATAAAATGCTATAATTGCCCATTCCGAATAAGTCTGATATAATGAAGAAGGTGGCCTCTCGGTCACCTTCATTCATCGTTAGCATGTGTTTTTTCTTGAATGAAATCTCACGACTTCGGCAGGTTTTTCAAGCACTAACGGATAGATAGAAAAAGCAAAAATGAAAATGAAAATGTATATTGTCTCATTGCGCTATAGGCTTCAGAGCCGGGATATTCAGAACTGTGTCTGTCATGCTCTCTACAGCCTCTGCGCTTTTGATGTCTATGGGGGTCGTCTCGTCGGCGTTCAGCTCGTCCTGCTCCACTATCGCCGTCTCGTCAGCATAGGACTTGGCTGTGCCTGCTGCGTGCTCTACGGCAGTGCCTATGACTATGGCGAAGGCGATGAACGCGGCAGCCTTAAACAGGGGACGCATCCTCATCGACATCGTTATTCGGCGTGCCTGAACATGCTGCTCTCCGGTGAGGGCCAGGATGCGGTTGTCAAATGAAGCATCGAGATGGGCTTCCGCCAGCCTGTGCTCTGCCAGAAACAGCGGCTTCCACTTCAACAGGTGCTCGGGGAGCTCTTCCTGGGCAAAGAACTTTCGCAGGATCTGCTCTTCCTCGATAGAGGTCTCTCCATCGAAATAGCGGTCTATGAGCTGTTCTATGTATTTGTAGTCCATCATCTTTTGATGTGCATTCTGATCTGCATTCTGATCTGCATTCTGATGTGCATTCTGATGTGCATTCTGATGTGCATTCTGATCTGCATTCTGATCTGCATATCTGTCATCAAGACGTTCCGACTCCCCAAAAGTTACAGCAGCACCTGAAAATTAACATAAATTAAGGCCGAGGCCTGCTCCCCTCACTTCACATACACCTTCTTGCCATCGATGATGTTGATGCCGTGCTGCGGCTTCTGCAGTTCCCTGCCGTCAGTGGAGAAAATACTTTGACCTGCGGGCGATTCCGCAACGCCGCTCACGCCCAGCTCCTTCTCCGTAGGAGCTTCCAAATACACCTTGATGCATTTGTGAATACACCTCGATGCATTTGTGAATACACCTCGATGCATTTGCAAATGCACCTTGATGTATTTGGTTGCGTCACTTTCTCACTTACCCCGCCTCTAAGCGTCGGAGGGCTTCTGCCGCATTGTTGTGGCGGGTCTGCCAGTCGGTGAATGCCTGAAGGTCCTCGGAGGAGAGCAAGTGGGCATCAATACGCTTCTGGATGATGGCGGTGATTCCGTCCGCATTTACTGCAGCCAGGTCAACGCCCTCTGCCGCAGTGCTCGCTCGCGCGCCCTGCTGCCTTTGCTGACCCTCGGCAGCGTAACCGCCGTCTGAATTCGCAGCGCTCGCGCGCGCAAGGCTGCTCTTTAGGGGTTTCGCTCCGACCTTCAACTATCGGACCTTCAAATTCAGAGCCTCGCGCGCGCGCAAGGCTGCTCTTCAGGGGTTTCGCTCTGACCTTCAACTATCGGATCTTCAAATTCAGAGCCTCGCGCGCGCGCATATTTTTCTCTCTCTATTTTTTCAGGCTTTTCTTTCTTTTTATCTTTTCTTTCTTCTAAAAGGGGAGTCTGAGGGGGAAACTCTTCTTCTTTTCTTTTTCTTTCTTTTCCTGTCACGTCTTCTGTCACGTCTTCTGTCACGTCTTCTGTCACGTCTTCTGTCACGT
>JAILPK010000058.1 GCA_024699495.1 Bacteroidaceae bacterium
TCACGGCTGAGAGGCTTTAGAGAGAAAAGGAGGGCGCTGCCGTCCGCGCCGTGGCTTTCGGTGCCGCCCTCCTTGGGCTTGGTTCAGTCGGATTTGAAATCCGACTGCTGCGAGTATCAGGACTTGCAGTCCGCAAATCGCATTTCAAATGTTTATATTCACTGCGTCCGCGCTCCCCAAGGAGTAACGGTGAGTGACAGTATGTCATGTGAGTGCGGTTTTTCCGACCGAGCGGATGAAGGGGGTATTTAAGCGCATTATAAATGCTTATACTCGCAGCAGCCGAATTGCAAATTCGGCTGAGCGGAGGCATGTTTGTAACCGTTACAGAACAGTCTCCGAGCATTCGGAGGCCTCTTCTGCGCGGTTACAAGAGGCTGTCGGAGTGGAAAGACATTCCCATATAAATGTGACGAGAGGGTTGCCAGACGACTGGCAACCCTCTCGTCACGTTTATATGTTCCTCAAAATTACTAAAATTCCATCAAACCGTGCACAAAATATGTGAAAATTGCAAAAAAATCATCACATTTTATGTGATTTTTGCTATTTTGTTTTCTATTACAGAGTATTTTGTGTAATTTTGCAGACGCGGAGAAGGACTCCGTGTATTCGAAGCGTTATGCTTTGCTTGCCCATCGGAAACCTGAGAAATTTCTAAGAGTAGTGCAAGTAAGTATGGCGGTTCGCGCATATAGCGTGGACTGTTTATACCATTCGTGCTACAAGGGTTTTCTCAGGACCTCCGATGGAAGAGTGGACATATTCAGTGCCACGCTTTCGCGTATAAATAATCGTCCTATGAAGGTGCTGGGAGGACACAAAAATTTGCGTCAATGGGCACAGGTCTTTTGCTGGTAATCAATCTGAAAGAGGTCATTCAGCCTTATCTCTCCTATATTTCTTGGGGGCTTTTAGCCATCATCCTACTGATAGCGATTTGGGGATATGTTTATATCTCGATGAAACGGGATTCTGAAGACTTAATCGCCCGTCGGCGTTGGATTGAGATGATTCCCTCGGCGGTATCTACGCTTGGTGTGCTTGGCACGTTCCTGGGAATTACACTGGGCTTGATATGCTTTGACACGACAAACTTGGATGACAGCATACCGGGCTTGTTGGAGGGGCTGAAAACAGCATTCTTCACCTCGCTGGCGGGTATGCTGGGGTCGCTCGTTCTGTCGCGTAAGGTCAACAATCTTTTTGACGAGAAAACAGGTGGCGTTTCGGACACCAACCAAGCCGCCGCCCTCATCTGCAAAGCTGTGGAGGACTTGCAATCGCAGTCGAACAGCCAGCAGCAGCGCAACGTGGTTTTCCATAATCTTGTGACTCAAGTCATTCAGAATATGGATGCCAACATTAGCAAGCTTAATGCCGACATAGGAACACTGAATGCAAATATAGGTCAGTTGAACATTGCAGCGTCGGCCATTGCTCTTGCAGTGGAAGATATGAGAGGAAATGTCAGTACTACGACTAACAGCGTGCAAACTATAGCAAGCACGACAGGCAGCATCAAGGAGGATACGGAGGACATGAACGGCAAAGCTGCAAGCATGTTGCAAACCATAGGTAATATGGAGGAAACGAGCGGCCAACTGCACAATGTCGTGAAGGAGCAGGCTAACAACGTAGCCGAGGTGCTGGAGCATACATCGGCCATTTTCAGCACTCAGGAGGAAATGGCTGGTCATGTGGGTAAACTCGGCGAAAAGTTGCACGCCGAAGTAGTTGAGATAGAGGACAAGATGGAGACCACGAACAGACTGCTGACGCAGAAGTTCGACGAGTTCTCGGAACTGCTGAAGAAGAGCAACACGGAGGCACTGGTGGAGGTGATGAAGAAAGTGACCGAGGAATTCCAGAAACAGATGAACGCTCTGATAAACAAGCTGATTCAGGAGAACTTCGACCAGCTGAACAAGAGCGTGGAGCGGCTGAACCAGTGGCAAAAGGAGAATAAGGAGATGATAGCCCGACTGACAGCGCAATACAAAGAAATGGCCACAGACTTTGAGGGCACATCGACCACGCTCACAAAGGTGAAGGACGATACGGAAACGCTGGTGAGCAGCGGCGGCAAACTGCACCAGATTATTGATGCGCTGAACAAGGTTATCGTGGAGGACGAGAAGTTTATCAAAATTTCTTCCGACCTGCAGAGTACCGCAACGCTGACGAAGACCAACTTTGAACAGTTCGACGCTTCGACCAAGGCACTGAATGACTGGGTAAAGAAGCAGCGAAACTTTGTAGATGCCGTGAGCCTGCTGATACAGAAACTGGACGAGTTGAACAAGATTCGCGACTACGGTGAGGAATTCTGGAAAGAGACGCGCACAGAAATGAACAAAACCGTATCGACCATGACTAAGGGTTCAGAAACGCTGAAATCGGAACTTGCCGGAATAGACCGCCAGTTCTACCAGCGGCTGAACGTGACGCTGGCCAATCTGGATGCCTGCATTCAGGCAATGGTGAAGAACAACGAAAAGCGCTAAGTCATGGCAAAGCACAATATATGGATGTCCGTTTCGGACTTGATGACCGGCCTGATGGTGATATTCCTGTTTGTAGCCATCGCCTATATGCTGAAAGTGCGTGAAAACCAGAACGTGCTGATAGACTATGTCAAGACACGCCAGCATCTGCACGAAAAACTGGTGAATGAATTCAAGGGCGATACGGCTGAGTGGAAAATGACCGTAGGAAAAGACTTGTCTATGAAATTCAAGGAGCCGCAGGTGCTGTTCGTGTCAGGCTCAGACCAGTTGCAACCGCGCTTCTGTCAGATACTCGACGACTTCATTCCCCGATACCTTGACATTCTGCTGAAAGATTCTCTGGCCGACCGCATACAGGAGATTAGAATTGAAGGGCATACAGACGATGTTCTGATGAAGAAGTATGGTAACGACCCATATTTGTCGAATGTGCTATTGTCTCAGATGCGGTCATACAATGTATTGAAGTATATACGCGACATGCCCGCCTATCAGCAGTTCACCGAGGAACAGCAGAAACGACTGGAATTCTGGTTCACGGCCAATGGGCTTTCTTACGGCAAGGCATTGGACGATGAAGACGAATATGTTGCGGTTTCTCGCAAGGAGATAAACCGCGACAAATCGCGTCGCGTAGAGTTTCGGTTGGTCACGTCGGGCGAGAAAGTGCTTGAGAATTTTGTGGATAACATGAATAAACCATAGCCAAAAATTATGCCTCAGATGAACGTCAAAAGTGAAAGCCCAATCTTTGACTTTGCTCCATTGAAAGCCTTTTTGGAGAGTCGCGGCATCAAGGTCGGCAAAAGCCAGCCCTACGAACCCATCGACCCAGGCGTAATCACCCGCCAGGCCGTGGAGAGTGGCGATATTGATTTCCAAGACGATGGAATATACGTCAAAGATAAGGTTTCGGGAAACAAACATCAGGTTTTCTTGTATCTCAACTCGTATAACATGGCAGCATACGGAAAGCCGCGCTACCACATTTGCCGCTGTAGAACCATCGAGGAATTTATTGAGTCGGGGCAGTTTAGCCGCTATACTCGGGCGAATACTGACCCCGTGCCTGTCTATGACCGCTCGGCTGGTCGCAGAAGGATGGTTGATGCCCTGCCTCTGTGCCAAAACTGTCTGAGCAAGATTCGCGAATACGGCTCAATATCATCTGCTGATTTCGTTGAGATACTGAAACGTGCCAATGAGGATTATGACAACAACGAGGGCGAGGTGGAAGTGGATATTTTCGGCTATACAAAAGATTGGGAGGCTATCAGTCGGGCCTATCGCACAAAGCAAAATTTTACTTGCGAGGAATGTGGCTTACACATAGAAAACGAACTCGATCGAATGTATTTGCACACCCACCACGTCAACGGCAACAAGATTGACAATCGTGAGCGCAATCTTCGCTGCCTCTGTGTCCGTTGCCATGCCAATGTCGATGACAATCACCGCCAGCGGCTGACAACAGGAGCTAA
This sequence comes from Bacteroidaceae bacterium, assembly GCA_024699495.1. Classification (GTDB taxonomy): domain Bacteria; phylum Bacteroidota; class Bacteroidia; order Bacteroidales; family Bacteroidaceae; genus Physcousia. The sequence goes on from JAILPK010000058.1 coordinate 3,992, forward strand.
CAGGATAATCTATGAGGAGTTTTGCAGGAAGTTCCCAAAGGTTTAATTCGTCTTTCCTCAATATAGGCATATATGGATTGTCCTGCAAATTGGGGCAGGCTCTTGATTTCCTGATGTAGAATCGAGAGCCTGCCCCAAATTTTTTAATTGCACTTTGTGTTACTTCACGCTCCCCGTCTTCATCTCACTGTCGAGGAAACTATAGACATAGCGGGAACTCTGGTGGTAGAGAATCATACGAGCAGTCCTCCTTTCCTGTGGCAATATTCGGCCATATCACTGACCATCGACTGGAACGACTGCGTGTGGCAGTAGTCGTAGTGCTCGTCGACGAACTTGATGCCTCCGAAGCGGCCCAGGTAGTTGAACGCCTGCTTGAGCGTCAGCCCAAAGCGGCGGCCAAACTCGGCGGCGAAGATGAGCGTCCACTCCATTTTGTCTGTTATGCTGTATGCCATAATCGCTGATGGTTTTTCTTTTCGCCGACAAAGATACA
>JAILPK010000075.1 GCA_024699495.1 Bacteroidaceae bacterium
AACGCGGAGATTTGGGTGAACGACGAGAAGAAAGGCAGCGGCCAGTGGACTGGCAACCTGGGTGAAGGCGCCTATCTGTTCGTGGCCAAACTGCCCGGCCACCGCGACTCCCAGCGTTCCTTCGACATCAGCCTCGACGCCGGCCCGCAGACCATTGCACTCGAAGCACCCACCCCCATCTACGGGGATGCCGACATCAGCAGCGAACCGGCAATAGCAGATATCTATATCGACGGGCAGAAGGTGGGGCAGACCCCGCAGCTCATCTCCAATCTGCTCGTGGGTTCCCACTCAATCAAGCTCTCCCGCGACGGCTATGCAGACTTCACCGGCTCCCTCACCGTGAAGGAGGGCGAAAGCGCCACCTTCAACGCCTCGCTGCAGAAGAAAGACAACTTAAAAGAACTATTCGAAAAAGGCAAGGCGCTATATGATAAATCGAATTACGCTGCGGCCGTCCCTCTGTTTAAACAGGCCGCAGAGCAGGGGCATGCAAAGGCGCAATATTACTTAGGCCAATGCTATTATTATGGCGAAGGTGTGACTAGGGATTATACAGAAGCCGATAAATGGTATAAAAAGGCCTTCCCTCTGCTTAAACAGGCCGCAGAGCAGGGGGATGCAGAAGCACAATACAAATTAGGCGATTGCTATTATAATGGCAAAGGTGTGACTGGGGATTATACAGAAGCCGATAAATGGTATAAAAAGGCCTTCCCTCTGCTTAAACAGGCCGCAGAGCAGGGGGATGCAGAAGCACAATACTACTTAGGCCAATGCTATTATTATGGCACAGGTGTGACTGAGGATAAACAAGAAGCCGATAAATGGTATAAAAAGGCCGTCCCTCTGTTTAAACAGGCCGCAGAGCAGGGGCATGCATTGGCACAATACTGGTTAGGCTATTGCTATTATAATGGCAAAGGTGTGACTATGGATAGACAAGAAGCTGTGAAATGGTATAGAAAGGCAGCAGAGCAAGGGCATGCATTAGCACAATCCTACTTAGGCAATTGCTATTATTGGGGCGGGGGTGTGACTGAGGATAAACAAGAAGCTGTGAAATGGTATAGAAAGGCCGCAGAGCAGGGGGATGCAGAAGCACAATACTACTTAGGCTGGTGCTATTATAATGGCTTAGGTGTGACTGTGGATTATACAGAAGCTGTAAAATGGTATAGAAAGGCCGCAGAGCAAGGGATTGCAAAAGCACAATACAACTTAGGCTGGTGCTATTATTATGGCAAAGGTGTGACTGAGAATGGACAAGAAGCCGATAAATGGTATAGAAAGGCCGTCACCCAGTTTAAACAGGCCGCAGAGCAGGGGGATGCAGAAGCACAATACTACTTAGGCGAGTGCTATTATTGGGGCTTAGGTGTGACTATGGATAAACAAGAAGCTGTGAAATGGTATAGAAAGGCCGCAGAGCAGGGGCATGTAACAGCACAATACTGGTTAGGCGATTGCTATTATTATGGCAGGGGTGTGACTGAGAATAGAGCAGAAACCGTAAAATGGTGGCGCAAGGCCGCAGAGCAGGGGTATGCAGAAGCACAATACGAGTTAGGCTATTGCTATTATTGGGGCGAAGGTGTGACTGAGAATAAACAAGAAGCCAAGAAATGGTTCCAAAAGGCCGCAGACCAGGGGAATAGTGACGCTAAGGAATTCCTTGAAAAAATTAAGTTCTGAGGACGGCCGGCGGCGAAGCCCCGCCGCCCCACATATTCCATCGGCGGGCCGGCCGCCCCGCAGTTCAAGCAGTTTAAGAGTTTAAGAAGTTCAAGAAGTTCAAGAGTTCAAGCAGTTCAAGAGTTCAAGCAGTTCAAGAAGTTCAAGAGTTCAAGCAGTTCAAAAGTTTAATAGTTTAATAGTTTAATGGTCAAGGCAAAGCAGAAACTGAGTGTTTCCGGTGAAGACTTGAGATGTAGCTTTCGGCTTGTGCAAGTCTCAGCGAGAGCTTGAGACGTAGCAGAAGAGGTTAAAAGCAAAGGGGGATAACGGCAGAGCCGTTTTTGAGTTACGTTATGGTTAACCGTTATTGGTAAGGGTTAGTAGGTTAATAGGTTAGTAGGTTAATAGTTGGAGCGGCCGCGGGCCGCGGGTTAAGGTTAGCCATTAGCTTTTAGCCATTAGCTTTCTTCGCGCCTCTCCGCGGCTTCATCGCGCCAGCCCTACATCTTACATCTTACATCTTACATCGGCTCCGCGCCAGCCTCACATCATCCATCATCCATCAAACATCATCCATCGGCCGCCGGCCGTCCGGCCGGCCGGCCGCTCCTACTCCAGATGAAACACTTCTGTTATGGGAATAGTTACTGGTGAGTTATCGGGGTTGGTATCCATGATGTCCTTCATATAATCCCACCACTTCTGTGTGGTCTCATCGGCTCCCATGTCCTGAGAGCTCTGTTCCCCTTCTATCTCCTGATATCCGAACAGGATATTTGTGTCCTTGTCCCAGTAGATGCTGTAGTTCTTAATCCCGGCTTCTTTTATCTGTTTTTTCAGCTCAGGCCATAAGGCCGCATGTCGGCGTTCATACTCTTTTTCGCACCCTGGTTTGAGAAACATCTTAAAAGCAAATCGTCGCATAGATAATAATTTTAGCTATTTGTTATATTAATCCGTGGCAAAAGTAGCAAAAAATCAACAAATAGGCCCATTTATCTCATAAAAATGGGTTATTTTTATCATAAAGAGTTCTTTTTTGACAAATTGAACGTTATAACAAATGTGCTTTTATTTGATTATTATAACTTTGCAGCGCAAAAAGAGCCAACCCTTTAATATAAATACAATTACCTATGCCGAACAAAAACAAAAGGGCCCACTCCGAAAATGGAAAGATTGACGTGCTGGAGTTCATGAATGCGCATTACCGCAGTGATATGTCAATCCCTGAAATAGCGAAGGCTACCGGTAGGAGCTTATCAACCTTCAAACGCGATTTCAAAAAAGTGAGCGATTTATCGCCTGAGCGTTGGCTGACCGACCGTCGTCTTAGGGCTGCTTATGACTTGTTAAAGCGTGGCGTTAGGGTGACGGACTGTTGCTTCGACGTAGGCTTTAAGAATGTCAGTCATTTCTCAGCCATATTCAAGAAGAAATTTGGAGTGACACCTGGTCAGGTGAGGAAATCAAGGGAAGAGTAAATTTACTCTTCCCTATTTGTTTCCAGTTTGTTGATATAATATGCTCTGAGGTCCGACCATTTCACATAAGGGCCAGTCACCGGCTTCACCGGTAAACTCATCTCGCGCTCGTTGAGCAGTGCCTTGACGAGAATATCTCCGCTCTTCTTTTTCTTCGGACGATAGAATATCAGCTGCACATTGCATCCCATCGGGAATATGTCATAGTTGCGCCATACCTGGTCCAGAGTATCTAAGTTCTCCACGCGCGCGCCGCAGGAGCCGAGCTCCAGCAGACATGCCAAGGGCATAACACACACTTCATGTCCGAAGCGCAGCACAGCCTGAGTCATTTTGGCCGTGTCAGCTACATTAATAATATCCTGCAGCAGCTTCGTCTGGCTGAAAGGCATCGCTCCGTCAGTCTGCGGGGCGTGGGCATAAGATAGATACCAGTCTGTGTTCTTGATGCGCCACAGGTCATAGAGCTCGTCAGAGGTGAAGAGAGAGAGCAGTTCGATATCCGTCTCGTGGCTCTGCATGTTATTCGCTATGTCAAAGAGCTGACGCATGAAACCGTTGGCGTCAATGCTGTCATTCACCCATTGGGCATCGTTGAAGAGCACGCTGACCAATCTTTCCGGGTGGGTATAGCGCTGTCGGTATTCTCTGCGCAAATCCTCTCCTTTGCTCCTGCTTCGTTTGTGGTTGCGGGAGTGGGGAGCGTTGAGATAATATTGGAAGGCTTCGCTCACGTCGTTGTGGAATATAGCTGTTGGGTTGGCAGCAGCAAACTCCTCACATTCGGCAGTCATTGACAGGATGCAGCGGATAACTACGGTGCTCTTTGCGTCGATGCGCACCCCTTCCTTCTTGAATATCTCCGGGAAATGCTCAACCATCCTCCGTCCAATCCCGTGATGCTGACGTTCGCCTACCGTGGTCAGGTCGCCCAGCCTATCTACTGTGGTGGGGTAGAATTTCTCCAGCTTCTGCAGAGTTTCCTTTCCTTTGGCGGTCAGCTTACCCTGTTCTCTTGCCTTCTTCATTGCGTTGATGGCGTTTGTGTATTCGCCTTTGCCGATGAGCCATCGTGACCCGTGGCGTCCATAGTGGTTCATAAGATAAGGCTCATAGCCTTTAGGCGCCGGGGTCAGCTTTTCCGTAGCCGGGTAGTTGTCATAATCGAGATGGTTGCTTCCGCAGAGGAAACGATTGGCGCTGATTTCCTCTCTGGCCGATTGGCGCACCCTCCCGTTGATAGTCTGCGAAAACCCTTGTGCGGTCACCATGCAGATGGTCAGCAGTGTGATAAATCTCTTCATAGTGGTTAATGATTTTGTGTTTATAGAATGCATAACGACAGGTGGTAATCGTCGAACGTGTATTCATGAATGCGGGCCTCGGCGGGAATCGGCGGCAGCGGTCGGCCTACTCCTTCGCCCGTGGCTTTTACGTGGCTCTCGTGGCGGGCCCAGAGACGGGTGAAATCTTCGTCGGGGGTGGGGGATTGGCTTATCGCGGCCTGCTCCTCTGCCGAGAACACCGTCTTTGCCAGATTCAGCTTGCCGTGAGTCAGCTTTTGCACATCAAGCCCGATATTTGCTGAAACCCGCTCCACGGGCTTCCCCGATTTCCATGTCTTGTCTCCGTAGGTTACGAAGGGGACGGGCATGAGAGCCGCAGCCGCCACTGTGCCCGAGTGTGACAGATTGAAAGCGATATGGCTCATCCTTTTGAATACTGGCTTGCCATGTGTGAGCTCGGTGTAGTCCATCTCGCATTCATGTAAGCCGTGGTCTCCCAGAAGAGAGTCCAACAGCAGCGCAACGCCAAGCCGCAGGTTCTTCACCTGCCGGTTCTTTGTCTCCTCCACAATTCTGCGCCTGTAATCAGAAATGCGCGCCAACGAGAAGCCGAACAATTCATCGTTTTGCAGAGGCGTCACATCTGCAGCCAGAACACGCACGCCGAGCTCAGGGCTTGCGTCCAGGAGGGGTGTGAGAAACTGAAATGCATCATTCATGGGCGCGAAGATACAAAAAAATGCGCTTGAAATGACAAAAATGCATGTTTTTTCAACATATAGGCCTGAAAAAGGACCTCAGCGCATCAGCACCCGGTCGCCACATTCCTTTGCCAGCTGGCTTTCTGTCTGCTTTAGTTCTTTCTTCCGGAGCATCAGTTTCCGGCAGGCTTCTTTGTCTGCTATTACCTTGGGGTCGCGCATCTGGCGCAGTATTTCTTTCTGCTCTTCGCGGCAGATGGCCAGTTTGTAGTCCATCATCACGTGAGGCACCAGCTCCAGCAGCCGTTTCTCATCTGGGAGCATCGTGGTGTCCTTGTCATAAATGCGGCTGAGGGGCTCCCGGTCTATCAGCAGCTCTGTGGTGAGGCTGGCTATATCCTCGTGTTCATTGTTCTTGAAGAAGTTTTCTGCTTTGAACCCCTCGTCATTCACGTGCTCCATAGCCATGTCCAGAATCTTGCGGTGAGTCTCGTTGCGCATCTGCAGCCCCTCCTGCTCCATGACATAATGGATATATTCTATTACTGTGAAGGGGCGCACTGTGCCGTTTTCTTCCTCCACATTAAGCAGTATCATCTCTCCAAAGCGGATAATCATCTCTACAAGCAGCCGCTCTTTCTTGTCAAACAGATTTTCTTCGCGGGCCCGCCGTGAGGGCAGACTTGCGGCGGTTGTGGGTATCTGCAGCGCGTCTGCCGCCGTGTCTTGGCCGGTAACGCCTACGCCTTCTGCACCGCTCATGCCTCCTGCACCGCTCATGCCTCCTGCACCGCTCATGCCTTCTGCACCGCTCATGCCTTCTGCACCGCTCATGCCTCCTACGCCGCCTTGCCCTTCCGTAGTCGGGCCGCTCTCGGGGTTGGCTGTCTGGGCCTCGGCAGATAATGCCTTGTCAGCCGAGGTGCGTTCGCGCTCTCGCTGTTTGGCTTGCTCTTCGCGCATTGCCTTGCGCTTTTTCTCCACGGCCGTGGTCAGAAGCCGCTCCTCCATCGCAAGCATCTGCGCGGTCTCTTTTATATAGAATGCGCGGGTGATGTCGTCGGGTATTACAGACATGCTGTCTATAATACTGTTGACCAGACGCGACATAAGCAGCGGGTCGCCTTTCGACTCCTGCTGCAGCAGGTCGGTCTTGAACCGCAGAAAATCCACCTGATGCTCCTTGAGGTAAGTCTGATATTCCTCTGCCGAATGCTTGCGTGCAAAACTGTCGGGGTCGTCGCCGTCGGGCAAGAGCAGCAGCTTCACATTGATGCCTTCGGCCAGAAGCATGTCTATACCTCTTTGTGATGCTTTGATTCCAGCCGCATCGCCGTCGTAGATTACTGATATGTTGCTTGTGAAGCGGTGGATGGCGTGAATCTGTGCGTGCGTGAGTGCAGTGCCCGACGAGGCAACCACGTTTTCCACTCCCATCTGATGCATTGCCATCACATCTGTATATCCCTCCACAAGATAGCACAAGTCCTGTTTTACTATTGCCTGCTTTGCTTCCCACAGGCCGTAGAGCTCACGCTTCTTGCTGTATATGATACTTTCCGGGGAGTTCTGGTATTTCACAGAGACTCCTTTTGTGGCTGCGTCAAGTACGCGACCGCCGAAACCAACCACCTTGCCCGACACTGTGTGAATGGGGAATATCACCCTTCCGCGGAATCGGTCGGTGGGTGAGCCGTTGTCATGCTCTATGCATAATCCTGTCTGGATGAGATACTTGGGATTATATCCTCCGGCCTTACCTTCGCGCCACATTATATCGCGCTTGTCGGGGCAGAATCCTACCTGGAACTTCTTGATGATATCATCGCGGAAGCCGCGGTGGCGGAAATAGGCAAGGCCGACTGCCCTGCCGTCAACGGTCTCATGGAGCTGATGCTGGAACCAGCTGTTGGCCCACTCGTTGACCACAAACAGACTCTCGCGCTCGCTCTGTTGCTGCTTCTCCTCGTCGGTCTGCTCGCGCTCCTTGATCTCGATGTCGTATTTCTTGGCCAGATAGCGCAGGGCGTCGGGGTAAGTCAACTGCTCATGCTTCATGATGAAATTCACCGGGGTGCCTCCCTCTCCGCAGGCAAAGCACTTGCAGATATTTTTTGACGGGGAGACGATGAACGACGGCGTGCGGTCATCATGGAACGGGCACAACCCCTTCAGGTTAGCTCCCGCCCTGCGCAAGGTGACGAAATCCGAAACGACATCTACGATGTTCGCCGCCTCAAGAATTTTGTCTATTGTAGCCCTGTCAATCATTGTGGAATAACTTCTAACATATATATAGCATCGAGGCTCCAGAGCGCACAGTCATTTGTGGTCGTCTCCACACTCTCCACGAGCGGCTGCGGGACCTCGGGCGGAGTCAGCTCTTTCGGGTTGAAGCGGTAATGCTGCTCGGGGCCGCTGTAGCGCCACATGTCCTTCCACGTATCCTCGGCCAACGCCTTGTCTTTATTCTTGGCCGCTGCATAAGCCTTGAGCCTGCTGATGCGGAAGCGGTTCTTGGTCACCTTGTGGTAGCGTGCATTATGATCGAGATAGACGGCCTCGAACTTCTTGTCTGGAATCATCTCCAGCATCTCATGCATAAGCTCGAAACCTCCCATGATGAATTGCAGATGGTTGGTGTGGACCTCATTCCTGTCACCCTCCCATGAGAGAATGCCTGTGGCGGGGTCGAAACCAAGCACACCCGGGCCTGTGAACATTCCCTGAGGCAAAGCCGCAATGCTTTTCATCCCGGCTTTTATCTTTTTCAGATATTTCTCGTCGCGCGTGCGCTCATATTCTGTCATCCAGTTGCCTGCATACGCCACCCAGTCGGGGCCGATGCGCAGACGGGCCGGGGCTGTGCATGGGTATTTCTCGCGTGGAAGAGCCAGACGCATCGGGTCTATGGTATAGAGCATCTGGTCGGCGTCTTTCACGGCCGACATCAGGTCGCCGGTGCGCTCGTCCGTGGTCAGGTAATAGAAGAAGCGCTTCCAGGCGGCCTGTGATATCCTGGCTTCTTTCGCCCCGCAGCCCCAGTGGCTTACGTTATGGCGAGAGCCGAGTCCGGCAAAGGGGCCTAAATGATACACATCCACTTCGGAGACGTGGCGCGTCATCGCTTCTGCCATGCGCCATACATCCCGTCGGGCTGTGCGCAGGAAACTATACCATAACCATGATATGCTGCCCAGTTCGGTGTTGTCCCATGCAAAACCGCCCACATCATATTTCCATTCGTGGCGGGCTGGGTCATACTGATGCATCACATCCCCGTAGTTCCAGAAACCATACCAATGGCGCTCGTCGATGGCTCTCACATAGAAATCCAGATAGCCGCCGAGCTGGCGCTCCACCGCAGCGCGCTTCTCATTGCTGCTGTCGGGCAGACTCCAAATCCCGAATGCGCGGCGCGAGTGCAGATACTCCGGGACGCAGATGAGGGGGGCGTCCTCAGCCTGCTGCTGCGCGCGCCGGGCTATTGCCTTCTTGCCCGGATAGGCGCGTTCGGGGATTATGGTCAGCACCGATGTGCGTGAGATGCCCAGCGGCGTTGACATGCCTGGTTGAACATCCTCGTAAGAGGCATTCAGGTCGTGGGCTATGTTGTCATAATGGCGTAAATCCATTGCGCCCCCTTCCGGAGCCCACAGGTAGGCCGTGAGATATGACTTGTCGCAGGTGGCGCTGTCTATCTGCAGAGAGGCAGGATAACTCTCCCAGAAGTCCTTGATGCTGACGCCCAAGCCGCCGCTCACATCTCCTACAAAGGCATATCCTGCAGCGCGCCCTCCGGTGTGCGTACCCACCCATTGGTTGTTGGCGTGGGCGCGCTTCCTGATGGCATAACCCTGGTCCGAGAGCTGCGTCAGCCGGTAGGTGTTCCATCGTGCCCAGTGGTGCAGTAGGTCGCGGCCCTTCGCGTCGAATGCTGAAGGCTCGGGGATTCGCTGCCCCTCCACCTGCTGCAGCTCGTAGGGCTTGGCATTCCGGCTCCCGCCGGTGAGGATGCGGCGCCCGCTGAGGGGCTGGATGCTCTCGGTCCACACCCCGCCGTCTTGGGTGGCGAAGGCCACGTGGCGGTTATATGCCTGCTCCCGCATGGGGACTTCAAAACGCACTCCTAACGAACTGATGAAATCGCGGTTCTGGTCGCCGTTGTAGGTGAAGGTATGCACCATACGCACCTCGTCGGACCCCGCGTAGAAATACAGGCGCACAGTGAATGGCAGCAGACCTCCCTCAGCGCTGCCGTTGCCGCCTGCCGCCGCGGGAGACAAGGTGCTGATGGCTTGTCTGCCCGCTTGCCGGGGGGTGAAATAGCCGTCAATCTTCACCACGGCGCGCACTTCTCCTGCGCGCTCCACAGCCACCGCCCCGATGGTGCTCTCATAGTCGTCGTAGCGGATGGTTCCTATACCTTCGTTATATGGCTGGTCTTGGATGGTGCAAACCAACTGGCCGATTCCTGCCACCTGCCTCCCGTCAAGCACAAGACTGTCGATGAAGGCGTTGCCGCTCTTGGGGATATAGGCTGACAGACGACCGGTGTTTATGCATACCTGCGCACCGCCATCCCTGACCTGCAACGGAACTGCCGCCATACCCCCCTTGCCTTTCTTCTTACCCTCTTTCGAGAATGAGACCTCCTCCGTCCCTCCGGGAACGACAGCGGCAAAACCGCCCCATTTCACAGAGCCGTCGGGCCAGTAGGCTGTAGGCCAGAAGTCCGCCGCTATGGCAGAGCCTCCGTCAGCAGTCAGACGGAAGGAGTCTGTGGGCTTGAACTCTCCCTTGGCAAAGGGGATTCCGAAACTTACCGGTTTGTCATTCTGGGGGGTCTGGCCTATCCAATGGAGCTTCACTGCAGAGTCTGCAAAAGCCATAATCGGGAGCAGGAAAAAGATAGTGGTGAGAAGTCGTTTCATAATTATTTGTTGCTTTTGTGGCACAAAGATAGAATAAAAAAACGGATTTAGTGCGCAGTTTCCGATTTATTTGCTAAATTTGCGCCCAAGAACATCAAAATAAACAGTTACGATATGAAAAAACTTCTCTTGATGGCTGCGGCAGCCTTAACTCTGACAGCTTGTAACAATTCCAACAATCCCAAGGATGAAATCAACGACTCCACCACTCCTCTGCATCTCCTGAAACCCGAATATAAGATTCCTTATGGGGAACTCAAGGCCGAGGATGTAAAGGCTGACCTGGACCGAGTCTTCTCTTACTGCGATGCCAACACCCCCCACCGCATTATTAATAAGGAAGGGGCCGAGGTTACTGACTTGCAGAACCTGCCCGAGGGCGCCATCGTGGAGAAGGGGGCATTCCGCATTGGCTCCTACGAGTGGGGCATCACCTATCAGGCATTGCTCGATGCGGCCGAATCCACCGGTGAACAGAGTTATAAGGAGTATGTCCTTCGGCAGTTCCGCCTCCTCGCTCAGGCTGTGCCCGCATTCCAAAAGCGCGACGCCGGCAAGGAGGATATCGCTGACGCGCAGATGGAGCAGATTATTCATCCCCGCGCCTTGGACGACTGTGGCACTATGTGCACTGCCATGATGAAGGCCTCTTCGCGCGTGCCCGATTTGGATGTGAAGCCTATCATAGAGAATTACTTCAACTTCGTTGAGAACGGCCAATACCGCCTTCCCGACGGCCTCTTCGCCCGTCATCGTCCGCAACACAACACCGTGTGGCTCGATGATATGTACATGGGCATACCGACCATCGCCTACGCTGGCATCTATTTCCAGGATGACAAGTATTTCGACGAGGCTGCCACCATGTATAAGAATTTTGTGAAGCGCATGTGGGTGCCCGGGAAGCAGATTTACCGCCACGGCTATGTCGAGGGACTCGCACAGCAGCCCACATACCATTGGGCACGCGCTAACGGATGGGCGCTCCTCACCACTGTCGAACTCCTCGATATGATTCCTGAGAACCACCCCGACAGAGAGTTCATCCTCAATCAGCTGAGGGCTCATGTTGCCGGACTTTGCGCTCTACAGTCAAGCGAGGGCTTCTGGCATCAGCTCCTCGACCGCAACGACTCTTATCTCGAGACAAGCGCCACCGCCATCTATTGCTATTCCATAGCCCACGCCATAAACAAAGGATGGCTCGAAGGCATCACCTACGGAGGTGTTGCGCAGTTGGCATGGCATGCCATATCAACCAAAATCACCGCCGAAGGAAAGGTCGATGGCACATGCGTAGGTACTGGCATGGCATTCGACCCCGCATTCTACTATTATCGCCCTGTATCCCCGGCCGCAGCCCACGGCTACGGACCTGTGATTTGGGCCGCTTCGGAGATGATTCGTCTCCTCTCTGCATGGTATCCGCGCACAAACGACAGCGGATTGCATTATTACAGCCAGGAGCAGACAAACCCAGCTCCCCTTTTCTACCTCACTGAGGACGGCAAGGGGGAGGCCGTAAAGTGAGTAACTCATAGCATGTACCCTTAGTCGTTAACCCTCAAAAACCACATATTATGATGCCACGTCTCCACTCTTTCGTCCTGTCTCTTCTCTTTGGCAGCGTCGTCACGGCCACAGCTCAAACCCTCACTGTCTCCGTGTCCAACCACGCAGACTTCGCATGCAAGGATGCTCCGGTGGTCGTAGATCTAATGAACTATTTACCCCCCAATACTCGCATTACCTCGGCTATTGTTACTGATGCGGCAGGCGTAGAGTACGACTCTCAGCTGGATGACCTCAACGGAGACCTCGTGGCTGACGAACTGATATTCACGGTCTCCATGCCGGCAAATTCCACTGCCGCATTCGTGGCCACTCTCTCGCAGACAGAACCGCAGAGAAAGTACGAGCCGCGAGTCACTGCCTTCATGAAACTCTGGGACCAGAAGTTCGAGTACCCGCGCATTAACAGCATCGAGTTCTCCGGCAACGAACGGCCACTTGACACCTACAATGCCATTTATGGCCATGGGGCGATGTGGGAGAGCGAGTACGGAGGATTCAGAGTATATATGGACAACCGCCAGAGCGTTGACATCTATGGCAAACCGCGCCCCTCGATGGTCTTGGACAAGACTAACTTCTATTCCACACGCGACGATATACGCAACGGGCTCGGCTGCGACATCCTCTTTGCCGGTCAGAGCGTTGGCGTCGGTTCGTTCAGAGGATGGCTTGATGAGCAGACCACATACATCGACAGCGTCGAGGCACGCGGACAGCGCATCGTTGCCGCAGGCCCCGTGCGTAGCATCGTTGAGGTGTGGGACAAAAACTGGTATTATCGCGGACGAATCCTTCAGATGAGGCAGCGATATATCATGTATGCAGGACATCGCGACGTTCATTTCGAGTGCTGGCTACAGGGCACCGACGACACATCCACCTTTGCCACCGGAGTGCAGAAACTGGAGATGGACAACGAGGGCTTCCTGGAACAGACTGGCCTGGCTGGCTCCTGGGGACGTAATGTGCCCGATAAGGCTGCTCCCGATTTAATCGAGGGCGTTGGCCTCGGAATTCGCGTCCCGCGTCCTTTCCTGCGTGAGACACGCGAAGACGACACCAACTACCTGTGTCTGCTGCGACCGCGCCACGGCTTCCTCGCTTACGATTTCGCCATCTGCGCATCGATGGAGGAGGAGGGCTTCAAGTCATCAGCAGAGTGGTTCTCATGGCTGCGCCAGTGGGATAGAGAAAAGCGCAACCGACTCGATGTCACCATCTCACTCTTGCCCACCACCGAAGAGCGCAACTTGCATTATACACCTGCCACGCTCCTCATCTTCTTCGAGGAGGCGGCCCAGCAGGATGTCCTGGCTGCCGCACAGAGATACGGCTGCTCCATCCTCTACACCTTCCGCCACATGCATGGCTGCGCCGTTCGCATTCCTGCCACCAAGAGCGTAGAGGAGAGCATCGCCTACTTCAAACGCCTCACCGGCGTATTGCAAGTACAGCGCGACGAAGTCATTAATGTAAGATGAACCCTTAGCTCTTAGATTAGAGTTTAGAGTTTAGAGTTTAGAGTTGAGAGTTTAAAGTTGTTTTAAAGTTTATAGTTGAGAGCTTATAGTAGTTAGCGGCCGGGAGCCGCTTCCCCGCAATACAAGAAATCCCCGCAGGCATTGCTGTCTGCGGGGATTCCATTTATATTATTTTCTTTCGGCCGCGGCTTAATCGCGGCTTACTTAATCGCCCTTCGCGGCTTCATCGCGCCAGCCTCACATCATCCATCTTATACACATCTTCCATCATCCATCAAACATCTTCCATCTTTGAGCCTCCCCGCCTCTGCGGCTCAACTCCTTTCCTCCTTCATAATCCCGGTGAGCGTACGACCGCTTTGTTTGCTTA
>JAILPK010000035.1 GCA_024699495.1 Bacteroidaceae bacterium
GTCCCAAGGGTTGGGCTGTTCGCCCATTAAAGTGGCACGCGAGCTGGGTTCAGAACGTCGTGAGACAGTTCGGTCTCTATCTATCGTGGGCGCAGGAGATTTGCGCGGGTCTGACACTAGTACGAGAGGACCGTGTTGGACGGACCGCTGGTCTGCCGGTTGTGCCGCCAGGTGCACCGCCGGGTAGCCACGTCCGGTTAGGATAAGCGCTGAAAGCATCTAAGCGCGAAGCCATCCGCAAGATTAGATCTCCATTGAGGGCCGTCCGAGACGAGGACGTTGATAGGGTACAGGTGTAAAGGCGGCGACGCCAAAGCCGAGTGCCACTAATTACCCGAACGCTTTTTTTTAAACATAGCCGCATCTTCAAGCTTGAGTGTAAAACGTTCACCAGCGGTCTTTTGCCTATGTCCGGTTCCCTTTGTGTCAAATCTTATTAAGGCGGTTATAGCGGCGGGGTCCCACCTCTTCCCATCCCGAACAGAGAAGTTAAGCCCGCTTGCGCCGATGGTACTGCGAAAGTGGGAGAGTAGGTAGCCGCCACCTTTTCATAAAGGCCCCGAGTTTCATTTAGAATCTCGGGGCCTATTTCAATTAAGAGATAAGTATAATAAACGATGCTTTTCAATTCAATTGCATTTCTTCTGTTTTTCCCAATAGTCTGTCTGCTTTATTATTCAATTCCTGTAGATAAAACAAGATGGAGGAACTTGTTATTACTTATTGCAAGTTACTATTTCTATATGAATTGGGAACCAGTTTATGCGCTGCTTATCCTTACTAGTACTCTAATTACTTATGCTGCGGCTTTAGGTGTCGAGCATTATAACGATAAATCAAAAAGAAAGTGTTGCCTTATCCTCAGCATTGGATTGAACCTTTCTATTTTGTTCCTCTTTAAGTACTACAATTTTCTTGCTGAAAATGTTACTGTTTTCTTGCAATTTATCGGTCTGGCGATAGATCTACCTAAATTTACTTTGCTTTTGCCGGTTGGAATATCGTTTTATACCTTTCAGGCATTGGGATATTCAATAGATGTTTATCAGGGAAAAACCAAAGCAGAACATGATTTTTCTACTTACGCCTTATTTGTGTCGTTTTTCCCTCAGTTAGTAGCCGGCCCGATAGAACGCTCAAATAATCTTCTGCCACAATTCAAAACACATCATGTTTTTGATTATAACTTAACCATGTCCGGCATAAAGATGATGTTATGGGGCTATTTCCTGAAATTAGTTATGGCGGATCGCTGTGGTATGTATGTAGATATAATATTCAATAATGTTGATAAACATAATGGGGGCTCATATTTCCTTGCTTCTTTATTATTCCCATTTCAAATATATGGTGATTTCGCAGGCTATTCACTCATAGCTATCGGAGCTGCAAAAGTGCTGGGCTTCCGTTTGATGGAGAACTTCCATCGGCCATATCTGGCATGTTCCGTTGGTGAGTTCTGGCATCGCTGGCACATTTCTCTTTCCACTTGGTTTAAAGATTACGTCTATATACCCCTGGGGGGAAATCGCGTTGGGCGCTTGCGTCAGTATTTCAACCTTATGGTTACATTTGTTGTGAGTGGGATATGGCATGGCGCCAATTGGACTTTCTTATGCTGGGGGGCATTGCATGGTATTTTGCTTTGTCTGGAGAAGGCATTAGGTATAAGGGCCAAGAATTACAAAGGTGTGCCAAAACTAATTCATAGTACATTTACTTTTATATTTGTCTGCTTCGCTTGGATTTTGTTTCGCGCAAACAATTTGCAAGATGCAATTAATGTAGTAACAGGTATGTTTACCAACTTTTCAGAGCCATATCATGCTCTTGGTACATTCATAGGGATAGCGGCTGCAATGCCAGTTCTTATAGCCAAGGAGATTATGGATGAATATAATTTTCATCCAATGCAAAGATTAGGTAACAATTGGTTACTGCAACATGCAGGTATTGCTGTTTTGATAGTGTATATCTTATTGTTTGGGGTCTTGGATTCCAATCAGTTTATTTATTTTCAGTTTTGAGGAGAGTCAGATATGAAGAAACTGATAGTCAGTATAGCAGTGATATGCGCAATAGTGATTGGTTTAGACCGTTTGCTGGCTCACGTAATGTGGCAGGTCAATCAACAATCTCATGATATATGGAGCTATAAGATTAAGTATCTCTATAATGACGCCAATCAGGATATTATTCTTTTTGGCACATCTCGATGCAATAATCATTATGTCTCTTCTATCATTGCAGACTCAATGAATATGAGTGTCTATAATGGAGGAATCAGCTCATCACGCAATATATTTGCGCATTATATAGCCCTAAATCTTGTATTGATTCACCATACTCCTAAAATCGTTTGTCTGGAGCTGTCAAGTAACGATTTTAATAAGGAATCGGATGCCTTCAGCTCCACCAATGTTTTTGCTCCTTATATAAATAAGGCTCCAGAGATTGATTCCGTATTTCATGCTGCTGGTTCATATTGGCCTTTTATGCTGTCTCACCTTTATCGATTCAACAACAAAGCATGTGAAAATATGGCTGGACTTGTCCTTGACTGGGAGAAGGACGATGCATCAGGCTATCAGCCTATAGGGAAACCCGAATTCTTGCCTGACAGATTAGAGCATGAGCTTAATGATAAAGAAACAGATAATCTGAAACTGGATTATCTGCAGAGGTTCATCGACAAATGTAATAGCCGGAATATTAAGCTTGTCTTTATGATTTCGCCGAGATATACAATGGTTTCATCTACTTATTACAATGATCTGAAACTTATAGCAAATAGAAATAGAGTTCCTCTTTTAGACTATCACACAGCAGGGCTGTATTTGAACAGTCCCGAGTTGTTTAAAGACCCAAATCATCTTTGGGACGAAGGTGCGCGCCTGTATAGTTCATTTTTTGCTACAGACCTAATGAAAATTATGAATTAGGCCAAGTGCCTGTCGGCCCCTTTTAATCGTTGTAGATTTCTTCTATAGGGGTATAGGTATCAGTTCCTGACCATTCAGGGTCAACAGACAATTGCATTGTGGCTTCTGCAGATACGGCTGGCTCTCCAGAGAATAAAGAAATAGAGCAATTAGTGATGCGATTGATAGTGACAGGTATCTCAGTCAGCTCCTTCATATAAAGTACGTTTTCATTGGCATCTAATGCACTGATGGTCATTTTCAGCACATCAGTACTATCGTGCGGCATTGTGTAAAGATCCCATTCCGTTTGGTGGCCATATTGCGTTGATAGGACAGGGATTTTAACAGTCTGTTTTGAATTTACGTTTCCAAATCCGTCTCTTGCGCTGAAGGTGCTGCTTCCACCAGTATAATAGAAACGCATCGTTTGAACATCTGAAGGCATTTCATCAGTAATTTCCAAATGGAATTTGGCTACGGCACGTGTCAGTAGCAGTTCATTTGTTTGTTCTTCAGAACCTACAGTTATGTTCCCATAGTAATAGAATGTGTCAGATACTACGTTCTTAGGAAATGTAATCTTTGAGGGTGAAGAGATAGTCGCTGTCCCATCACATTGGTGGGCAATAACTACGACATGATAATTTCCTTCTTTTAACGTAAAATTAGCAATACCAAAATCTTCAGTAGTCGAAGTCTGGTTTATGCTCTTTACTTTTGTATCAGTTTCGTCAAATATTGCGAATCCGATACGTGAACATACTTCACTTAACGAATTGGTGACAGCCCGGGAATTAAAAGGTGTCTGTTCGTATGTAATAGCTCTAAGTGTGACATTATAGGTTTTATCTTCGTCATCATTGGGCGAGCCTACGTAAGGTGCTTCACATGATGATAGTAAACATAGTGTCGTTAAGAGAAGTGTATGAGCAAAAAAGGATTTCATAATCATGTCAAATTATAAAACTAATAAAGAGAGGAGCAGACGCTCCTCTCTTTTGCATTTATAAATAAGTTGTTTCTTACTTAGCGATAGCGATGGTGACGCGGTTCTTGTCGTTCTCGCTGAAGGGCTGTACAGTGTCACCCTTAGCGTCAACGGTGATACGAGAAGCATCGATACCAGCGTCGGTCAGAGCCTTAGCTACGTTCTCAGCACGCTGCTCAGAGTACTTCTGGTTAACCTTAGCGTTACCAGTGCCAGCATCAGCATAACCGGTTACAGTAACCTTGGTCTCGGGGTTGGTCTGGAGGAAGGTGATCAGGTTGTCAACCTTTGGCTGCTCAGCCTCAGTAACCTTAGTGCCACGGATAGCGTAGAAGATTTCAGTCTTCATCTCAGGAGCTGCCTTCACGATAGGCTGTGGCTTCGGAGTCTCCTTAACAACAACTGGAGCGGGTTCTGGTTCTGGAGCGGGCTCTTCAACAACAACGGGAGCAACAACAGGTTCGGGCTCAACTTCTTTCTCAACCTGGCCAAGAGCAACCTTCAAACCGAGCATAGCGGTTATGTAGTAGTCAGGACCATACATGTACTTGTTGAATCCAGAGTTCTTCTCAGCCTTAAGCTCGCGGCTGTTATATTTGTCAAGGATAGCTGCATTGAGGATACCTTCAAGATTGATTGAGAGGCGCTTGCAAACCTTGAAGTCAAGGTCAAGACCTACACGGCCCAGCGGGTTGAACTGATTCTTGCTGAAGTCACCGATTTCACCGTTCCAATAGTGGAAGGGAGTGAGGCCGGCAGCTGTGATAACGTCGTCAGCACGGTCGTTATCGAAACCGTAGTTTACACCGGCACCGAGGATAAGGTTCAGACCGAAGATACGGCTTGACTTGTATCCGCCAATGTTCATAAGGTTAATTTTAACATCAAGGGCAGGAGCGATGTAGTTGTAGGCATACTTGTAATCCTCAGTGATTCCCATCTGCTGCCATGCGCCGTTGAAAGCGAGGCGAAGTGCCCATACTGGAGTAAACTGATAACCGACAGCAAACTGAGCAGTAGGCTTGATGGTCTTAAGGAAAGGTGCCTGATCAAGTGCACCGTTAGCACCGCCCTGGAACTGCAGGAACCAGTGGTGATTGAATTCGGGCTCTTCTTGAGCTTGTGCAGCAACGCCTGAAATCATCAGAGCAGCTGCGAGAAAATACTTTGCAATTTTCATAACTAAAAATGAATATTAAAGTTTGCTTAATTTGCTATTTGTTGTAACCTATGATGGCTTTTATCGGCGCAAAGGTAAGTCAAATTCTCTTTGTAACAAAATAAAATGATAATAAAATACTTAATTTTACTTAATTTTTATCTTTAGGCCTGCAAAATGACGCCTTCTTTCTTCATTCCATCTATTTTGATTGTTATTTGTTGGTTAGCATGAACCACTCTGATATGCTCTGTTTCGAAAACAGGGGGAAATGTATCGAGCAGGTCTTTCCGGTATATTCCGTCGCCTTGATAATCGTTGATGGTGAAATATCCGACACCAAATGATGTGAGGTTTTGGAAGAAGTGTGTTCCTTGTGATGGATCGACCCGATATTGTTCAAGTCCTGCCTCGACTATTACACGCGCCCCGGATATAGCCGGCCATTTTACAGGAATGCCCAACCATGGGTCTGATGATCCCCAACGTCCTGGCCCGATGAGAACATATCCTTTGGACTCGGAGATGAATCGCCGATTGATTTCAGCAATCTCATCAGCGATGGCGGAATTTGCTGAAGCGCTCCAATTTTCAGTACGGACGTAAACGATGTCTTGAACATCTGTGATTATGCCGTGTCCAATAGCATTGTGGGAACGTAGCAGACATTCGGAATCAGGTATAGTTGCCAAATCTTCATCAAGCATCTGCTTGTTATCTACCATTGGACGTATTTGTAGAAGATAGAATTCTCCGGTACGGTCGGGATGCATGTCACATGCGAATTCTATTTCTACAGCCCGCAGCATCTCTTCTTGTCCATACCTCATTATTTTAGAGAGGATATCCGGCAGTGGGAAAACGTCCTGTTGGAGTACTCCGCAGAATGTAATGACCTTTCTGCCCCCCTCGTATATTCCATCACGTATGACTTGGTCGTAGGGGTCATATGTGGATGCAATGTACTGAAGTGTGCCGTCGCGTTCTGCGTCGTTCACGCGTATTTTGAGCAGATTGAAGCCATCATCTTTCTTGAATTCAGTAGGAGCGTGGGCTATGTCAAGGGCATAGAATCGGGTCTGTGTCTCGCGTAGTGCAATCTCCATCTCCGAGGTTTGCAGCACTTGATTGGGGTGGGCGGGGCAGACACGAAGACATTGTCCTCCATCAACGATATATTTACCCAGGCCTAATGCAAGGTTGACAGTGCCTTCGGATGCCTGTTCGTCACCAATAGGATAGTAGTTTACAGAACGTGCTACGCCGCTCATGGTCGGGTAGAATCTGTCTCCGTGAGCCTGTCCGACAACCTCTTGTAGTATTACCCCCATCTTTTCCTGGTCAATTACGTTTGAGGTAGCTGTCATATATGCTTTGGAGTCTGCATAGAATACGGATGCATAGACAGCCTTGATAGAGTCGGAGAGAATATGCAGGCGCTCGTATTTGTCAGGCACGAATGGAATCATATATGTAGAATAAATGCCTGCGAATGGTTGGTAGTGGCTGTCTTCGAGCAGTGAACTGGAGCGTATTGCAATAGGCGTTTGTACGACATCAAGGAAGGCCATGAGATCCCCTATGAGGCGTGATGGGAGATGAGCGCGTAGGAAGTAATTCAGGATTTCTTCGTCAGGAATGTCAGAGAGTGCTATTTGATAGAGTTCATTGGTGTCCATGAACTCGTCAAATATGTCTGTGCAAAGCACCACGGTTTTTGGGATCATCACGGAGGCATTGTCATAGTCATTGAGGTCGGTGTGACGTTTTATAATATGATCCAGAAAGGCCAGACCACGACCTTTACCTCCTAACGATCCGTCTCCGATTCGGGCGAAGTTGGAGTATCTGTCAAACCGGTCACGATGGAACACTGCGACAACTCCCTGGTTTTTCATTTTCCGATATGAGACGATTGCATCGAAGATGATTTGCCGGTGAGAATCCACATCCTGATTCGTGTTCCATGTGATGCGTTTGAGAAACTCGGCTATTGGAAATAGCGCGCGCGAGCAGAGCCATCTGGATACATTGTTGTGCTGTATGTGGTAGAGAAGCGATTCACGAGGGAGGGTGAAAATGTTATCTTGCAGGTCCTTGAGGTTGCGCAGACGAATCAGTTCCTCCATCGTGTCCGGATTGCGGAAAATGAAGTCGCCGAAACCGAAGTAATGGTTGATCAGTTTCCGCAGATCCACAGCCATCTTCTTTGAGTTCTTATCTACGAAACGTACCTTTTGCCCCTCGACAAGTTTTGCCTTCTCGGGCTCGGAACTTTCCATGATGAGCGGTATGTACGGGTCGCGCGCACGTATTTCTTTTAATAAGGTAATGCCAGCTGTTTCGTCAAGCACCCCTTGGTGCGGGAAACGGCAGTCTGATATGACGCCGAGCGTATTGTCTGAGTAAGTGTCATACAGTTCCCAAGCCTCCTCGTAACTGCGTGCAAGGACAATTTTTGGGCGGCCGCGCATCCGGAGTGTTTCAAGCTGGGAATTGAGGGCTTCTGTTGCGAATTCCAAACTCTGCTGCAGAACGAATTTATAAAGATTCGGGAGAATTGAAGAGTAGAATCGAACATTATCCTCAACAAGAAGTATCATCTGTACGCCTGCGTGAATGTCGTGTTCCAGATTCATCTTGTCTTCAATCAGCTTTATTATGGATAGAAGCAACTCGGTGTTGCCAAGCCAGCAGAAGACGTATTCAAATGCGCTCATATCCTCATCAGCGATGCGCTTAGTGATACCATGGCTGAAGGGAGTGAGTACTACAATTGGTATGTGCGGGTGGCTGGACTTGATGCCTCTGGCAATGTCGAAGACATCATTGTTGTCTGTTCCTGGCATCACGATGACAAGGTCGAATGCGTAGCGCTCCATCTGGTTCAGCGCTTCATCCTCTGAAGCTGCCTGGAAAAAGCGTGGGGGATATCGAAGTCCGAGCTTGGCATACTCGTCGAATATTTTTTCATCAATGCGCCCGTCGTCTTCAAGCATGAATGCATCGTAGGGGTTTGCGATGAGCAGGACATTGAAGATGCGTCGAGCCATGAGGTCAACGAAACTGGTGTCCTGAAGTATGAGTAGATTGTCTTTCACGAGCAGATTTCTTTTCGTTTGCGGTGCAAAGGTAAGAAAAAGTTGGCTTTGTTTTTGGCTTTTCTCTCTTTTTTCATAAAAAGATTCAAATAAAGATATAGTTTCACAGGCCTGAATATATGATCGAGTCGCTGAGGTGGGACTTGTAACAGCATTGTATATAGTGTTTTGTCCTCTATAGCTTAGTTTGTTATGGCACATCTTCACGTTTGGCCAGTAAAGGTTATGTGAAGGCCACAGGGGGCACTCATGCTTTGTGGTATTCTGTTCTTCATTGTTTTTGTTGATTGCAAAATGTCTGTTTGTGAGACCCTTGAAGAATGAGAGCGTATTTTGTAAGGAAAGAAAAAGAATTGCAAACAGACATGCTTGTATAAGACAGCTTTTGATGAATAATGTATTGTGTAGGAAACAAATAAAGCCATCGGACAATCCGCAAAATATCAGCTGAAAATACATTAAGGCATACGACGCAATTCACCTCGATGGAAAGTACTTTTGTCCTCGATGGAAAGTACTTTTGTCCTTGATGTATTTGGATGCCTGATATGGTACGTCGGAAAGCAAAGAATTATGTGATAATCTGTTTTTTCTTATAAAAATTAATATAATTAGATTTTTTTATTACCTTTGCGGCAGAAATGGCTCTGTTGAATATTACATTTATATATGAAAGCTTTTATGGACAATAATTTCCTGTTGCAGACTCAGACTGCGCAGGAACTGTATCACAATCATGCGGCTCAACAGCCAATTATTGACTACCACTGCCATCTTGATCCGAAAATGGTGGCCGAAAACCATAGGTTCCGCTCAATCACAGAACTTTGGCTGGGTGGCGATCACTATAAATGGCGTGCTATGCGGACAAATGGCGTCCCAGAAAGTCTCATCACAGGTCCGGAAAGTTCTGACTGGGAAAAATTTGAGGCTTGGGCGGCCACAGTACCTTATACTCTGCGGAACCCGCTCTACCATTGGACACATCTGGAGTTGAAGACAGCTTTTGGAATCGAAAAGCGCCTGAATCCGGAGACGGCACGAGAGATATATGATGCATGTAATGACCGCTTGCAGAATGATCCTGATTTCACAGCATGCGGTCTGATGCACCACTATAATGTGGAGGTTGTTTGTACTACAGACGATCCGGTTGATGACTTGAGGTATCATCGCCAGATGTCTGCATCCGGCGCCAAGTTCTCTACTCGAATGCGTCCAGCTTGGCGCCCGGATAAGGCAATGGCTGTAGAAGACCCTGCAGTTTTTCGTTCCTACGTGGATAAACTGGCCGAAGTGGCTGAGGTTGAGATTCACACATTTGCTGATTTTATAGACGCTTTGCAGAAACGTCATGATTTCTTCCACGACAACGGATGCCGTCTGAGCGATCATGGCATGAATGAGTTTTATGCTGAGCCTTATACAGAAGAAGAAATAGCACATATATATATTAATGTGTATGGTGGTTCCCATTTGTCGGACGAAGATATCCGCAAGTTTAAGAGTGCGATGCTTTATATTTTCGCGGTGCAGGACTATGCCAGCGGATGGGTGCAGCAATACCATTATGGTGCGCAACGCAACAACAATAGCCGAATGATGGCACTGCTGGGGCCAGATACGGGTTTTGACAGCATCGGGCAATGTCATACAGCCAGCGCTATGGCCCGTTTCCTCGACCGTTTAGACAGAGAAGGACATCTCACAAAGACTATCTTGTATAATCTAAATCCGGCCGACAACGAAATGGTGGCAACCATGTTGGGCAATTTCCAGGATGGCAGTGTAGCAGGTAAGATTCAATGGGGCTCCGGCTGGTGGTTCTTAGACCAGAAAGACGGGATGGAACGCCAGATGAACGCTCTGTCGTTGTTGGGTTTGCTATCCCGCTTTGTCGGTATGCTGACGGACTCGCGCAGTTTCCTCTCATATCCGCGCCACGAATATTTCCGCCGAACTCTCTGCAATCTGCTTGGTAACGACATTGAGCAGGGGCTTATACCTTTTAGCGGATATGAAGAAAAACGCGTACGTCAGATGGTGGAAGACATCAGTTATTATAATGCTAAGCGATACTTTTAAATCCATAGTATCTACACTCCCCGGTGGATGGCAATAGCCATAGGACACCGACTAGGAAATGAAATGGTGGGAAAAAGTTTCGTTGCAAAACACCTAATCAAATAGCACTAATATCAAAACATATAAGGAAATATTTATGATGACTTCTGCAAATCATAATTCAGTATCATCGCCTCAGTCATATTCTAAACTCACAGGAGAAAGCGGAAGTGCTTCCAACTGGCGCTGGTGGCTGTGTGGCCTGCTTTTTGTTGCGACAACAGTAAACTATTTAGACAGACAGGTTCTGTCACTTACTTGGAAGGACTTTATAGCTCCTGAGTTCCACTGGACAAATTCCACTTACGGCAGTATAACAGCTGCGTTCTCCCTTTTCTATGCTTTCGTTAGTCTTTTTTCCGGCAAATTCATCGATTGGATAGGCACCAAAAAAGGGTATTTGATTGCAATATTCGTTTGGAGTGTTGGGGCTTGCATGCACGCCACTTGCGGGTGGCTTACCATGAATTTCCATCATTTGGCGGATGCGGAGGCTCTTAGGATGGTGGAGGCTGGCAGCGCATTGGCATTGGGCATTTCTACGACCTCAATGTGGCTGTTTATGGTCTGCCGGATGGTATTGGCTTTGGGTGAGAGTGGCAACTTTCCGGCAGCAATCAAAGTTGTGGCTGAATATTTTCCCAAGAAGGACCGCGCCTTGGCCACGTCCATATTCAACGCGGGAGCATCAGTTGGTGCTCTGGTGGCTCCCTTGACAATCCCGTTCCTGGCCAAGGCTTACGGATGGGAGATGGCATTTATCATTATCGGCGGCATGGGCTTTCTTTGGATGGCCTTCTGGTGGTATA
The DNA here is from genome assembly GCA_024699495.1 of Bacteroidaceae bacterium. Classification (GTDB taxonomy): domain Bacteria; phylum Bacteroidota; class Bacteroidia; order Bacteroidales; family Bacteroidaceae; genus Physcousia. The sequence goes on from JAILPK010000035.1 coordinate 11,106, forward strand.
TGTATGATAAGCCAGAGCAGAGCAAACACGTAAATAGCGAAGAACTTGAATATATCAACCAGGACGAAGACGCACCTCTTTCATCTCAAAAAAACAACAATGCAAAGAGTTTGGGTATAGGTCTTTTTGAATGTCTTGCCATGCGTCCTACTTGGTCTTTCATCGCAGGAAAGTTCTTCACCGACGGCGTTTGGTGGTTCCTGCTGTTCTGGGCACCAGCATATTTCAGCGACCAATATGGCTACCGCAGCGATTCTGCCATGGGAGCGACACTCATATTTATTGTATATCTTATCGTGACCGTGGTCAGCATCGGAGCAGGAGGTTATATACCTAAATACCTCATTGAGCGGCGCGGCATGGAACCCTATGCCGGACGTCTGCGTTCAATGCTGTTTTTTGCAATTCTGCCCGTTTTTGCCCTCTTCGCACAACCCTTGGGCGGCTACAGTGCTTGGTGGCCAGCCATCATTATCGGTTTGGCCGGAGCAGGCCACCAGTCGTGGTCAGCAAATCTCTACAGCACCATAGGCGATATGTTTCCAAAGAATGCCATTGCCACAATAACAGGCATCGGGACTATGGCCGGAGGTATTGCATCCTTCATAATCAACCAGGGGGCAGGCATGCTCTTTGACTATTCCGAGGCACAAGGCTCCGCCTTCCATTTCCTTGGATTCGGGGGCAAAGAAGCCGGGTATATGATTATATTCTGCTATTGTGCTGTGGCCTATCTGATAGCGTGGGCATGCATGAAAACACTTGTCCCGAGTTATAAGAAGGTGGAGATTTAAGTCCCTTGCCCTTTCAGGATTTGCATGATAATCCTTATCCTGAGGTATTAGAAAGATGTTGCTTTAGTTCTTTTGCCGTTTTTACAAAAACTTGAGCCATACAAACGTAAAAACTTTCGATATATTTAGGGCAAAATAATGTTTTTTTGTAATTTTGCAGCGTGAAAAGAAGAAACACAAAAACAAAGATAGTATAATGGAAAAAACATGGCGCTGGTTCGGGAAAAAAGACAAGATAACCCTCTCCATGCTCCGTCAGATAGGAGTTGAGGGCATTGTGACCGCATTGCACGATGTGCCGCTCGGTGAGGTGTGGACTCGTGAGGCTATCAGGGACATGCGTGAGTATATTGAGGATGCGGGCCTGAGGTGGAGTGTCGTTGAGAGTCTGCCCGTTACGGAAGCCATAAAATATGGTGGCGCCGAACGTGACCGTCAGATAGAAGTTTACAGGCAGAGTTTACGTAACCTTGCTGCAGAAGGCATACATACAGTGTGCTATAACTTCATGCCGGTGCTTGACTGGGCACGGACCGACCTGCTTCATCCCAATGATGACGGCTCAAGCAACCTGTTTTTTTCCTACGCGGAATTTGCCTATTTTGATATTTATATATTAAAGAGGTCTGATGCCCGCAAGGAATGGGCGACCTTCCGCTTTCCCGAAGGAGTGGGGCAGGATAGGGACCTAATGGCGGAAGTAGATGCTTTACGACAGGAAATGACACCAGAACGAGAGCACTCACTGGTAGAAAACATCGTCATAAAGACACAAGGGTTTGTCAGCGGAAACTTCCGTGAGGACGATGAAGCTCCACTGGAAAAATTCCGTGCATTCCTGCACCTCTATGAGGGGATTGACAAGATTCGTCTTCGCTCGAATATGAAATATTTCCTGGAAGCTATAATGCCGGTTTGCGACGAGTGTGACATTAATATGTGTGTTCATCCCGACGACCCTCCAATAGAGATTCTTGGCCTGCCGCGGATTGTGCGTACAGCTGAGGATATACGCTGGTTCCTTAACGCTGTGCCAAATAAGCATAACGGTTTGACATTCTGCGCGGGTAGTCTGTCGGCGGGTGCCTACAACGATGTTGTGGCTATGGCCAGGGAGTTCGCCCAGCGTACCCATTTCGTGCATCTGCGTTCGTGCCATATTTTCCCGAATGGCGATTTCACTGAGGCCAGTCATTTAGGTGGGCGTGCGGACTTGATAGAGCTATGTAAGATATTTGAGAGTGAAGAAAGAAACTTGCCTTTCCGCGTAGATCACGGCCGCACAATGTTGGGCGATGAAACACGTGGATACAATGCCGGATACAGCTTCCTTGGACGCATGTATGCAATGGCACAGATGCAGGGGGTATTGGCAGTGCTTTCACATGAAAAAGAAAAATAACCAACAGAATTAAGATATGAAGCAATCTCTTTTTGATATAAAGGGCCATGTGGTTGTCATAACTGGTGGCACAGGAGTGCTTGGCCGTTCTATTGCCAGATACCTTGCTGCAGAAGGGGCAAAAGTAGTCGTATTGGGGCGCAAAAAGAATGTCGGTGATGCTCTTGTGGCTGAGATAATGGCACACGGAGGCGAGGCCTGTTTTTTTGAGACTGACGTGATGAGCCCAGAGAAAGTGCAGCAAAACTGTGATGAGATAATGGCCCGTTATGGTCATGTTGATGCTCTTTTGAATGCCGCAGGCGGCAATATGCCAGGAGCAACTATAGCTCCGGATAAGACATTCTTTGACCTCGACCCCAGCCAGTTTCAGACGGTCCTGAATCTAAATCTGACTGGAACAGTCATTCCGACACAGGTGTTTCTAAAGCCTATGGTAGAGCAGGGTAGAGGCGTGATAGTAAATTTCTCTTCTATGGCAGCCTTCCGGCCTATGACTCGCGTGTGCGGCTATGCTGCGGCTAAGGCTGGAATCAGTAACTTCACAGCATACATGGCCACAGAGTGTGCTAAAAAGTTTGGTGAGGGCATTAGGGTTAATGCCATTGCGCCTGGGTTCTTTATAACAGAACAGAATCGCTCTTTGCTGACAAACCCCGATGGCAGCTACACTCAGCGCGGTCAGGACGTTATCCGGCAGACTCCTTTTGGAAGAATGGGTGAGCCCGAAGAACTGTGCGGAACCATCCATTATCTGATTTCGGATGCTTCACGCTTTGTTACGGGTACTGTGGCTGTGGTTGACGGCGGGTTCAACGCCTTTGCTATGTAGGATGCTGTTCGCTTCATTCTAAGGAGAGAGAATAATGATTATATTGTTTCCAGTCTGTTGCATGAACTTCTGTTTCAATCATTAAATGCAAATGGCGCAGTTATACAACAGCATGAGGATACTTTATTTCAATCCGGAAAACGATTTGGCTTTGGCGGCGAATGACCCGCATTATACACCTCCTGCTTCAGCATTGCAGATGGCTTCAGACCTACAGCGTTTTCCTCTGCGATGGGCTCTTCCTGGAGATATTATCCTTCTTCGTGACAATACCTTTATTGATACATTAGGGTATAATATTCCCCAATATAACCAATTCTCTTCAGACGTCATGATTCTCCCTTGGGGATGGAGCCCTTTGGCTGTGCAGCAGCTTAGGGATGCAGGAATACCAGATGCTTTTCTTCCATCTGACTCAGAGATAAGTGCTTACAGGGATTATTCTTCTCGAAAAACTGCTGTGCGTCTTTTAGAACATCTCCGGAATATCTGGCCAGAGCCATTTTATAAAGGTGAACTTGTAGGGGAGTCAATCTGGTGTGAAGAGGAAACGGAGGTCCAAAATGCAGTCTCAGAATATTCATTCATGGCGATGCTCAAAGCCCCGTGGAGTGGCAGTGGGCGTGGCGTGCATCCCATAAAGGGACGTCTGTCTGAAAAAGATAGCGCGTGGATTCGCAGGACGCTACAAAAGCAGAGAGGGATAGAGGTAGAACCGCTCTATCAGAAAGTCATGGATTTAGCATTGGAGTTTTGGTCAGATAAGGGGAAAATCCACTATGAGGGTTTGTCACTCTTCAATACAACAGGTGGCGGGGTATATAATGGTAATGTCATTGCTTCTGAGGAGATGAAAATTAGCCAGTTGAGTCATTATATATCACCCAAATTGTTGTCAGAGGTGAAGGAACACCTTATTTGCGTTCTTGCCTCATCTGACATTCCATCGTGGTATTGCGGCCCTCTTGGCATAGATATGATGATTGTCAGCAAGCTGTCAGAGCCTTCTGTATTTCAGATTCACCCTTGTGTGGAGTTGAATTTCCGCCTCACAATGGGTTGGGTGGCGACTCGGTTAGTATCCACTCTTAGGGGCGGTGCAGTAGGCAGTTTTAGCATTAGTTATGAAGGAGGCAGATATCGCGATGTGTTGGTGGCGGGTGGAACTAAGTCGCATCGGGGATGATGTGGTCAGATTCCCTTCTTGACAAGTCAAACGACAATGGGGAGCGGCAACAGCAGAACAATCTTCGGCAAATGACCCAATTCGCAAAAAGACAACCAATAAGACTCCGGTCTGGTTTGATAATATCTGTTATTTGCAGGCTTAGGATAATTCATACATAGGCCATTGCTTAAATTTGGGTGCTCATGCGACTATTAATGGTTATGGCTATGATGGTGAGTGGACCATTTCCCGCTTCTGCGATCTTACTTTTAGACCAGTGAAGTAACTAAAATGATTAGAAAAAAGATGCGAATGGGGCTAAATTAGCATCATTCTTGTTTTTTTTGACACCATTACTTTGTGCTATCACAATTTTTAGGTATCTTTGCGCCCGATATAAAAGAAAAGTCGGGAAATGAAGCTACTTTCCGAGGCCGATTCGAAGAGACTGATGCTGGCTACCCTGATTGAAAAGGAGTTCTCGCTTCCCTGTTTCGAGTTCGTATAAGACATGCTTTGGGACATGGGCCATGGCTGGCCAGGCGATGTGCAACCTCGTTCTCTCCCTGCCCCCAATCCTGCATAACAAAAAGATTATAACACAAGTATAAACGCAAATACGTCAAACACTTTTTATATACTTATGGCTAAAGAAAAGAAATTTATCACCTGTGATGGTAATGAGGCTGCGGCTCACGTGAGTTACATGTTCTCTGAGGTAGCTGCTATCTACCCCATCACCCCCAGCTCGCCTATGGCTGAGCACGTTGACGAGTGGGCTGCCCGCGGCCGCAAGAACCTGTGGGGCCAGACCGTAAGCGTTCAGGAAATGCAGAGTGAGGCTGGTGCAGCCGGAGCCGTTCACGGTTCGCTGCAGGCCGGCGCTCTCACCACCACCTTCACCGCTTCTCAGGGTCTTCTGCTGATGATCCCCAACATGTATAAGATTGCCGGTGAACTCATTCCCTGCGTGTTCGACGTCAGCGCACGTACGTTGGCTTCGCACTCGCTCTGTATCTTCGGCGACCACCAGGACGTTATGGCCTGCCGCCAGACCGGCTTCGCCATGCTTTGCGAAGGTTCCGTGCAGGAGGTTATGGATATGACCGCTGCTGCTCACCTCGCTTCGCTGGAGACCTGCGTTCCCTTCGTCAACTTTTTCGACGGATTCCGCACATCTCACGAGTATCACAAGATCGAGCTGCTTGATCAGGAGGACGTACGTCCCCTCGTCAAGGAGGAGTTCATCCAGCGCTTCCGCGACCGCGCTATGTCGCCCGAGCGCCCCATCACTCGTGGTACTGCTGAGAACCCCGAGACCTTCTTCACTCACCGTGAGGCCTGCAACCCCTACTACGATGCAGTTCCCGAGGTAGTTGAGAAGTATCTCTGCGAGCTCTCCAAGATTACCGGCCGCGAGTACCACCTGTTTAGCTACTACGGAGCAGAGGACGCCGACCGCATGATTATCCTCATGGGCTCTGCTACTGACGCAGCCCGCGAGGCTATCGACTACCTCAACGCCAACGGCCAGAAGGTGGGTATGATTTCCGTACACCTCTATCGCCCCTTTAGCGTGAAGCACCTGCTCGCTGCCGTTCCCAAGACGGTGAAGAAGATTGCTGTGCTCGACCGCACCAAGGAGCCCGGTGCCAACGGCGAACCCCTGTATCTCGACGTGAAGGACGCCTTCTTCGACGTTCAGGACCGTCCCGTCATCGTTGGCGGCCGCTATGGTCTGGGTTCACACGACACCACTCCCGCTCAGATCATCAGCGTGTTCAACAACCTCGCTATGCCTGAGCCCAAGAACCACTTCACCATCGGTATCGTTGACGACGTTACCTTCACCAGCCTGCCTCCCGTGGAGGAGATCGCTCTCGGCGGAGCTGGCATGTTCCAGGCTAAGTTCTTCGGCCTCGGCGCTGACGGAACTGTGGGTGCCAACAAGAACAGCGTGAAGATCATCGGCGACAACACTGACAAGTACTGCCAGGCTTACTTCTCGTATGACTCGAAGAAATCGGGCGGCTTCACCTGCTCTCACCTCCGTTTCGGCGACACCCCCATCCGCAGCACTTACCTGGTAACCACGCCTAACTTCGTGGCTTGCCACGTGCAGGCTTACCTCCACATGTACGACGTCACCCGCGGTCTGCAGAAGAACGGCACGTTCCTCTTGAACACCATCTTCGACGCTGACGAGCTGGAGAAGTTTATGCCTAACAGGGTGAAGCGTTACTTCGCTCAGAACAACATCACCGTTTATACCATCAACGCCACCAAGATAGCTCAGGAGATTGGTCTGGGTAACCGCACCAACACTATCCTCCAGAGTGCATTCTTCCGCATTACAGGGGTCATCCCCGTGGATCTCGCCGTGGAGCAGATGAAGAAGTTCATCGTCAAGAGCTACGGCTCTAAGGGTGAGGACGTGGTCAACAAGAACTACGCTGCCGTTGATCGCGGCGGAGAGTATGTTCAGCTCACCGTGAAGCCCGAATGGGCTAACCTGCCCGATGATGAGGAGAAGCAGGATGCAGCTCCCGCATTCGTCAAGGAAGTGGTTCGTCCCATCAACGCCCAGGCCGGCGACCTGCTGCCCGTCAGCGCTTTCGCCAAGTTCGGCACTACCGACGGCTCTTGGGAGGTTGGCACATCCGCTTATGAGAAGCGTGGTGTTGAGGCTTTCGTTCCTATGTGGAACATGGACAACTGTATCCAGTGTAACCAGTGTGCATACATCTGTCCTCACGCTGCCATCCGTCCGTTCGTCCTCACCGACGAGGAACTGGGCCAGTTCGAGGGGCTGAACTCCATCACCATGAAGGCTCCGAAGCCTATGGCTGGCATGCACTTCGTTATCGAGCCCAGCGTGCTCGACTGTCTGGGATGCGGCAACTGCGCCGATATCTGCCCGGGCAATCCGAAGACAGGCAAGGCCCTCACTATGGTGCCCTTCAACCCCGATGCAGCCGAGATGAAGAAGATGGCTGCCGACTGGAACAAACTGGTTAAGGTGCCCTCCAAGCAGGATCTCGTTGACATCAAGAGCAATGTCAAGAACTCACAGTTCGCTCAGCCTCTGTTCGAGTTCAGCGGCGCTTGCGCAGGTTGCGGTGAGACTCCTTACGTGAAGCTCATCAGCCAGCTCTTCGGCGACCGTCAGATGATTGCCAACGCTACGGGCTGCTCATCTATCTACTCCGCTTCTATCCCCAGCACTCCTTACACCAAGAACGAGAAGGGCCAGGGTCCTTGCTTCAACAACTCTCTGTTCGAGGACTTCTGCGAGTTCGGTCTCGGTATGGCTCTCGGTAACAAGAAGATGAAGGAGCGCGTGGCCAAACTGCTCACCGAGGCTTGTGAGGCTCCTCAGGCTTCTGAGGAATACAAGGCTCTCGCTGCTGAGTGGATTGCCAACTGCGAAGATGCAGACAAGACCAAGGAAATTGCTCCGAAACTCCGCGAGCTCATCCGCGCTGCCGCTGCTGCCGGTTGCGAGGTGAACAAGGAACTGCAGACGCTCGACCACTATCTGGTTAAGCGCAGCCAGTGGATCATCGGCGGTGACGGTGCTTCCTACGATATCGGTTACGGCGGTCTTGACCACGTTATCGCTACCGGCGAGGACGTGAACATCCTGGTGCTCGACACCGAGGTTTACTCTAACACCGGCGGTCAGGCTTCAAAGGCTACTCCTCTGGGCGCTATCGCTCAGTTCGCAGCCCAAGGTAAGCGCATCCGCAAGAAGGACCTTGGCATGATTGCCACCACCTACGGTTACGTATATGTGGCTCAGGTTGCCATGGGCGCCGACCACGCTCAGACTCTCAAGGCTATCCGCGAGGCTGAGGCTTGGCACGGCCCTTCAGTGGTTATCGCTTACGCTCCCTGTATCAACCACGGTCTGAAGGCTAAGGGCGGTATGGGTAAGAGCCAGGCTGAGGAGAAGAAGGCTGTGGCTTGTGGTTACTGGCACTTGTGGCGCTTCAACCCAGCACTCGCTGAGGAAGGCAAGAATCCATTCTCACTCGACTCTAAGGAGCCTAACTGGGCTGACTTCCACGACTTCCTGCTCGGTGAGGTTCGTTACCTCTCTGTCAAGAAGGCTTATCCTAACGAGGCTGAGGAGCTCTTCGCTGAGGCACAGAAGATGGCTCAGCTCCGTTACAAGACCTACGTTCGTAAGACGCAGGAGAACTGGACTGAGGAGTAAAAAAGATCCGGACTGAGGATATATCCTCATCCCTATATCAAATCAAAAGGGCACCCGCATCGGGTGTCCTTTTTTTGTGGTTATAAAAAGAAAACCGCAAAAACTCAGATAAATAATTGGTGCCTCTCACTTTTCTTCGTACCTTTGTGCACAATTATAATTACTAACTGAAATGAAGAAAAGACTCACGCTCGCCTGTGTCCTTCTGACCCTGGCCCTCACCCAGGTATGCGCACAGATGACTTTTACCCTTAACGGCATACAATACAATACGGTGGCCGAACGTAACCAGAAAGGTTTTACTACTGTGTCACTGCCTGCCGGCACGAATCTTAGTGGACTGATCACCGCTGTTCAGGTCGATGGTCAGACGGTCGATGCCACTAAGATTACCCCGAACCCCACGACAACAAACCTCCGCTACGACGAGCTGAAGGTCTTCACCTATGATAACAAAGCCTATGGTTTCCGCTTTGTCGAAGACCTATGGTTCTGCGCTGTCATCATCTCCGACTGCCACGTCAACCAGGGCAGTGGTCACGATGGTACCTCGGCCGATGCCCTGAAGACCATCATGAACAATATCATCGCCATGGGACAGGATGGTATGAAGAAGGTGTCCTTCACCACGCAGGGTGCTACTAGTCTGGTTCCCAAGACCAGTATCATCTTCTGTCTGGGCGATGTCGATCAGGATAAAGGCGATGATGGCAGTAGCGGTACCCATAACAACTTTCTGAACTCCTCTGCCGAGATAGCGAAGACGGCAGGCGTTCCCTTTATCTTCATTGCGGGAAACCATGACCTGAGTCCTGACTATTGGACGGGTGATAACCCCGACAAGGGCGTCACCTGGAGTGGCGCGAATGCGGACAGCGAGACAATCACGGCCATCACGGAGAACAACAGCTACTGGAACAACGCCGGGGTTTTCGATGAGAAGATCTCTTATTTCACCTCGGGTAACAACTACGACTTTGAACCGAACCATTTCACCTTTAAGTTCAAGGACGTACGCTTCTACTGCGCGAACAACTACTGGTTCCAGAAACCCTATAAAAACCCGGGATGGTTCTCGGATGCTACCTACTATGCTCCAGACCCCATCATCACTTCGCTGAACACCTTCGTAGAGGCTCATGCCAGCGAGGCCAGCGTATGGATGCAGCACTTCCCCTGGTTGGCAGGCAGCGACTGTAACCGCTGGTGGCTCGACCAGAATGATAAAGGTTTGTATATCCCAGCCAGCAACTCGTCAGCTTATGGCTCCAGCACCTCGGGTTTCGCCTATAACGATGCCACGAAGGCGAACACGCTGAAGAAGAACCCGCTGGCTGCTATCATGATGAAGACCGCCGGAAAGGTGAACGGAAAGGTGCAGCATTTCTCTGGTCACTACCATCGTTTCTCTGATCAGACCTATACCAGCACCGTGACTTCGGCCCATATGGTGCA
>JAILPK010000060.1 GCA_024699495.1 Bacteroidaceae bacterium
TGTTCGAGACTAGCGCAGTGCTATAAAATATTATAGAGGCCTACGGCATATCCCCCTTTGCTTTTAACGCCTTCTCCTGCGTCTCAAACTCCCGCTGAGACTTGCACAAGTCGAAAGCTGTTGCCCCCTTTGTCATTAGCGACTTCTGCTTCGGTCAGACTTGCATCTGCCCTTGCACAAGTCGATGACTACACCTCAAGTCTTCACCAGAAACACTCAGTTTCTGCTTTGCTTTGACCTCGAGCCTGCGCTGGAAACACTCAGTTTCCACCTAGGCTCGACCTCTTAAACTTCTTAAACCCTTAAACTCTTAAACTTTTGAACTCGCGGCTTCGCCGCTCGGGTAAATCTCGATGTGGCTGCTGCCGGAAGAACCGTTTTTAACGATGCGTATCTGTGTGGTTATGCGCTCGCTCATAATGTCAGTATGACTGATGACGCCCACTTTCTTCCCCTGATTGGATTGGAGCATGGCCAGCGAGTCTATGACGACGGCGAGCGCGTCGGCATCCAGTGTGCCGAATCCCTCATCGATAAAGAGGTTGTCAAAGGAAATGTTTCGCGATGAGAGGGCAGAGAGGCCGAGTGCCAATCCGAGGCTTACGATGAAGGTCTCGCCTCCGGATAGTGACGTGGTGTCACGAATGTCATCGGCTCTGTCGTGGTCTATGACCCGAATGCCGAGCGAATTCTTTATCTGCTGCAATTCGTAGCGGTTGTTGAACTTGCGGATTTCGTCATTGGCATGCTCTATCAGGAAACTTAGAGTGTAGCATTGTGCAATTTTCCGCAACGTCTTACCCTCGCCTCCACCAACTGCATCGTAGATAGCGCTCCACTGAGTCTTGGCCGTTTTGAAGCGTTCCAGTTCTTCTGCCTTGTCACCCAAACGGCATATAGCATCATCGTGGTTTTTGCGTTTGGCTCTTGCGCTCACGAGTTCTTCTTTATGTTCGTCTTGCTGCAGTGCTGCAATCTCTTCTGTGAGAGTTTCTTTTGACTTCTGCGGACGTGTTGCAAGATGCGTGGCATAGTTGGCTTTAGCCTCAACCAGCAGAGCCGAGGCAGAAACGACAGCATCGTTGAATTGCTGCTGGCGGCTGCGGATAGCTTCCCAGTCGTCATCAGCTGTCATGAATTGCCTAACGATATCGATGTCCACCTCGCGTATCCTCTGCAGGTCCGCGTTGTATGCAGTAAGCCATAGCTGCAGACGCTGGTGTTTCGTGGCCGAGGTTTCAGACTTCGATTTTAGTTGTGTGGTCAGCGTATCCTTTTCCCCTCTCTTCGAGCTGATAGAGTTTACTATATGTTGAATCTCTTCTTGTTTTGTCTGAATGGCTTTGTCAGCTTTTTCGATTGATTTTTTCAGCCGGATTTCAACATCATCAGGGCTTTCTCCGCCCAACTCAGCAGCATATCTGCTTCGGAGTGAGAGCAATTCGGCATTAGCCTTATCCCACTCTTTGTATGCCTTGTCGGTAGAAAGATGCCTCTCCCTCAGTTGTGTTGCGAGTGGGCCTTTCAACGCTTCAACACGCGTCAGCAAAGTGTTGGCAGCGAGGTTTGACTCGCTTGCTTCCCGCAATATGATGTCTGCCTTGTTGGCATAAGCAGCTGCTTTTTTGTCGGCCTCTGTTTTTTTTTCTGAGAGTTCATTTATCTCCTGCAGTAAGCTGTTATAACGGTTTAGGGCTTCGTCGGCCTTCCGCAGCTGCTCGGCGAGTGCCGGCTGCAAAGCCTGCAGCTCATGCATCTGCTTGTGAAATTCAGGATTTCCGGCATGCACATCAGTCCACAGTCTCTCATATTCTTCTATTTCCCCGCGCAACTGAGAGATTCTGCTTTGGAGGAATGTGATTTCGCCCCGGTTGGAATTCTTTTCCTGGAGCAGCTCTTGCTGTGTTTTCTTCTGTTGTTCGAGTTGAGAGCGCTTCTGAAGAAGCAGCGCGCTGGCTTTTGTTTCGGTAGCGACATAGAGGGATTTGTCCTCGCAGAAGGGGTGATGCACGGCTCCGCACAGAGGGCAGGGGGTGTCCGGTTTGAGATGTATGCGCTGCTGTTCCCAGTCCTTACTGGTCATCAGCGTATAGATACTTTGCAGGGTCTCCACCTCTTCGGTGAGGCTATCGATGGTAAGACGTGACAAATCGAAATCGATGGTCTGGTTGCGGGAACAGAGAGTGTCAAGGCGCTTTTGGCATGCAGCTTCATCCTCAGCTGATTTCTGAAGACTGGAGAGAACCGATATCGCCTTCGTAAGTGACTGGAGAGCCCGATCGGCAGCCGTCTTCTCAGCCTGCAGTCTGAAAGCATCCATCCCGCGTATCGCCTCTTTCCTAGCCTCCAGATATTTCTGTGCTTCATCGGCGCTCTGACGCAGTTCCTGTTTTTTTTGCTCTACGAGAGCCATTGTCTTCTTGTAGGCCTCTTCGGCGCGGGCAACTGCTTGCTGAGCCGACAGGATATCCTGAGCGTTTTGAGCTGCAGCCTGCTCCGCGGCATGGAAATCCTGTTCTGCCTGCTGTCTGGCAAGCAGTCTTTCATTTACTGCCGCTGTCTTCTCATCAATTTTTGTTTTCAGTTCCCGCGCGGCCAGGATATGCGGCGCCGTCTTCTCGAGAGCATTCCGGGCATTGTCAGCTTCGTTCTGAAGTTGGGCCAGAGCGGTCTGCAAGCTACTCTTGCGAGTCTCGTTTTTCGCTATCTCTTCCTGGCAAGCGGAGATGCGGGAGTTCAGGGCCACTATTTCCCGCTCTGCCATAGTTATCTCGCGCAGCAGTTCGATGGCAGGAGCGAGGGCATCATTTAGTTTCAGACGTTCTGCGTCGGCCCGGATTTGCTCCATCCGCGCGTTGGCATTCTGCAGACCAGTCTCTTTAGTTCTGATGTCAGCAGCTTTTTTTGCTTCTTCGTCATGCCACAGCAGATCGGTCTTCAACTGCTGCAGGCGGGCAGCAGCCTCACGTTCCATCTGCTCCAGCGCCCTGATTCTCCCGTCGAGCTCGGCGAGGATGTCATCCGTGAGGATGAATTGCTTGTCGGCCTCAAGAGCTGCATTGACAATATTAAAAGCGGCATCGGCATCATCCTTGCGGAGTTTTATTTCCTTCGCTATGCGTGAATAAATGTCGCTGTTACCAACGAGCTTTTCCAGCAGTTCGTAGCGGTCCTCCTCTCTGGCATTCAGGAAATTGGCAAACGAGCCCTGCGCAATAAGGACCGTTCGTAGAAACTGGTCGTAGTCGAGACCAATAATTTGCGGCAGACGGTCCCAGGGGAGCTCCTCTACCCTACTCTCGCCGTTCACTACGGAGAATTTATACAAGACGGTTCGGGCCTCCTTGTAGTTCTTGAGAGCAAATTCCACGTGCCACTCAGCACGATACAGGCAACCGTCATTTGCGATGAAGGTTAGTTTGCTGTGACCTCTCTTCTCACCCCGAGTGAGGATATTGCGGGGGTCGGTGGGTGCGAGGCGGTTGTTCTTGTCGGCCTCAGACTCACCCAAAATCTCGTAGAACTGTTTCTTTTCCCCCTTCTTTCGCGGGTAGCGGGGAGCTCGGCCATAAAGGGCGAGGCAGATGGCGTCGAGCAGAGTGGATTTGCCGCTGCCGGTAGGTCCTACGATACAGAAGATGTTGCTGTCGCGCAAGGCTCCGGCTTCGAAATTGATTTCCTCCCCACCCTTCTTATCTAACGATGCGAGGTTGTATATTTCCAGTTTTATCAGTTTCATAGTTGGGTAAGATCAGTCTTCTGATTGGTTGTTCAATCCAGCCAGGAGGTCGGCGAGCATAGTCTGCTGCTCAGGTTCCATGGGGACGCCGTGTCGGATTGTGTATGCCTCCTGGATGGTTTCCATAGGATTGCGGTTCAGGATGTCGTCTATAGATTGCAGGCGCCGCGCCCCGACGATGGTGGTGATGTCTGTCTGAGGCAATATTTTCTGAATCTTGCAGAGAACGGCGTTTTTGGAGTTTACCAGATCTTCGAGCTGTTTGATCTGGTCGTTGTTCACTTTCTCCTGCCTGACGCGTAACACTACATAGTCGAAATGTTCATCGAGTTGTCCGTCTGGCCGGTCGGACAAGGTCTGACAGATCAGTTTTTCCAATTTTGAAGGGGTGAGTCCGGCGTCGTCCTCAGGAATCACTATGAGTCTGTGCTGCGGGATATAGAAGAGTTTTTCCACTTTTGGTTTACCCGTTCCGATTGTCACCAAGTCAACGCCATGTTCGTAGTCTTTCTCTGCAAAAGACATAGGAAGTACGCTGCCGCTGTATCGGGCCCAGTCGGTATTCCAGATATGCTGCCGCTTATGGATATGGCCGCACGTAAGGTAGTCCGGATGGTCTGTCCACCCCTCCATATTCACCTCTTCCTGTCCGCCGATTACAATCTTCTCGCTGGCATCAGTCAGGGCGATGTCTGCTCCCTTGGCATACATGTGCGCCATCATCACCAGAGGCAGGCCCGGGAATTTCTCCCGCGCCCGCTCAGTAAGGGTTCGGAGAAATAAGTTTACACCTTGGGAATAAGTGACGTCCTGCACAACATCGCTTCGGAGATAGGGCACGGCAAGGACGACACATTCATCGCCGCTCCTGGCTCTGACGCGCAACATCAGATCATCATAGTCTGTTTTCCAGCGGCCACCCGCATTGTCAGCATTCCACAACCGATGGATACTGCCCCTCACCTCCACATGGTGTTTGGCTAGCATGGCGCGCGGAGCCTCCAATCTGTGGGCCGAGTCGTGGTTCCCGGCTGTGATTATGATTTGCATATCGGGGCATGTCTGCCCTGCTTCAGCGAGGAACTCATAATAGGCTGATTGGGCAGCAGCAGACGGGTTGCCGTTGTCAAAGACATCTCCCGCCACAAGCAGCGCATCGGGCTGATGCTCATCAATCACAGATAGCAGCCACGAGAGGAAATGTTTGTGTTCTGCAAGGCGGTCGTTACCGTGAAACAGATTTCCAAGATGCCAGTCGCTGGTAGTTATTATTTTCATATCGAAAGTGGAATTTTCTGGAGAATACTTATGGTTATGGGGCGCGCCTGCAGCTCATGGGGCTCATAGGGCTCATAGGAGTCACTGGGCTCTGTCTTTTTCGAGGGCAAATATAATACTTAATCTCGTCAACACAAAAAAATGGTAATAAAATATTAAGAGAATTCCCGAGTTCTTGAGTTTATGAGTTTGTAAGTTGATAGCTTCGCAGTTGATAAGTTGACGAGGGGATTAAGTTTTTTGGATATTGTTTTGGTTTTGGCTATTTATATGCTTACCTTTGCGGACGTTTTCAGGGAAAAGGCAATTTCATAAGTGAAAAACTATAAAATGAAAAATATCTGGTATCATCTGCTGGCCATCATGACCATCGCCATTTGGGGTGTCACTTTCATAAACACGAAGGTGTTACTTCAAAACGGAATGCAGCCAACGGAAATATTTCTGCTGCGTTTCATTGTGGCATATTTATGTATATGGACTATATCACCCAAAAAACTGTGGGCTGAATCACTGGCCGACGAAGCCCTGTTTCTTATTTTAGGATGGGTGGGCGGTTCGTTGTATTTCGTTACTGAAAATACGGCTCTTGAACTCTCATACGCAAACAACGTATCTTTTATTGTTTGCACGGCACCTCTTATCACCATGTTTCTTGCCATCATCTTCGTAAGAAACGTGAAGGCCACCCTACCCTTGGTCGCTGGATCGTTGGTGGCTTTGCTGGGTGTGGGTATGGTGGTTTACAACGGTCATTTCGTGCTTCAGCTGAATCCCATTGGCGATATTCTCGCCCTGGCAGCTGCCTTAAGTTGGGCCATCTACAGTTTGGTCATCAAGAAGGTGTCTTCAAGATATAGCGCCACATTCATCACGCGCAAGGTGTTTTTCTACGGTATTCTCACTGTTCTCCCTATGTTTCTCATTCGTCCATGGCAATTCCCGATTGAGAAATTCATTTTGCCGGCTGTATGGATGAATCTGATTTTTCTTTCTGTCGTGGCATCTTTTCTCTGTTTTCTCTGGTGGAGTGTGGCTGTGAAAAAAATAGGTGCCCTGCCCACAAGCAACTATGTATATCTGAATCCCATAACAACCATCATAGCCAGCGCTCTGTTTTTGGAGGAGCCAATGACGCTAATGGCGTATATCGGCAGCGGACTGATATTATTGGGGGTATTTGTGGCTAATAGTGATTTTTAAGTTCTTTTTATTGAAGCTATAGAGGCTATAGAGACAACAGAGGCTATAGAGACAATGTTAGCCTCTATAGCCTGTGAGTTGGGATTAGGGGAGAGGATTCTTAGTGGTTAATTGTTCTGAATGTTTTTACTCCTCCCACGATGCTGACTCCCGCTGGTTGTTCTGAGAGCTGCTGGCCATTCAGATTATAGATGGTCAGAGGGGCACGTGAAGATGACGGGGTTGCAGGAGAAGAAATAGCAGATGTCTCGTCAACGATGGCTTCATATTCGGACATCGCAGCAGCCATCCATGCATCCAAATCAGAGAGGAGGTAAAGTCCGTCGCTGTTTGCAGTGAGGCCATCGATGTTAACAGACTTGACCATAGGCGGTGTATCGAGATTAAGCAGAAGGCGCCCATGTTGCTGACTTACTGTCTGATAAACCAGATTTACTGCCACAAACTCTTCTGAGCCGTCGCTCCATTTCTCAAATACGAGTTTCGAACCGATGGGGGTGTGCAGCTCAAAGGCCTGGGTGGTCTCCGGGAACACCAATCTCAGAGCGGCTCCGATAGATGCCAGATTGGAATCATGACCGCAGAGGAATGTGAACTTGCGCTCTTCGCGCTGCAGTTCTTCTCTAATGAGAGAAATCAGCGGGTAAGCCAGATTTACGGCAGCGCTATGGGAAGTGAAGAGGAGGCCGTCATACACTTCCTTCACACCGCATATAGCCCGCCACTGCTCAGGAGTTAGTTCGTGGCCAAATGCAGCCATGCTCTCAGACTCGTAGCATTGCAGCACCAAGGCGTCAGCAACGCTGTTGGCAAGTTTGTATCCCCCTCGCAAACGGGGTTCATCTCCTTTTTCCAAGACAAATTGGGTGTCGCTATAGGTGAAATGCACTGTGTCGTTTTGTGCTGCCGGCGACTGATCCATATCCAAAATCTGCTCCATCAGAGTGAGCGTGGGCTGAACAGAAGCCATCCAAGCCTGCGGCCCGCCGTTCATGGTCTGCAACTCGCTGACTATCTGCTGTCGATAGGCATTATTCATCTTCGTGAATTTCGGAGTGAATACGGGGTCCATCTTATCCTCGTCGTACTTGTGGTTGATTACCACATTGGCAAAAGGCAGGAATCCGGCAGAGAAATATTTGGCTGTTGAAAATGTGCGTTGACGTGAGTTGGCATAGAAAAAGACGTCCTCGCCCTCGGGACGGTGATTGTCGGGCAAGAGTCCGGCATCGACCACCCACTTGCGAAAGAACTGCCCCATCTCTGTCTCCAATACTCCGCCACGCAGAGACAACTGGCTGCCGGGTGACGACCATGCGAACCAGCTATGGGGTGTGACGCGCTGGTAGTCGGCTCCCGAAGACAGCGGCGAACGAATATTATGGCGGCTCATTACGACCACCTCCTTCAGTTGGTATTTCTCGCGGAAAGCATCGGAACGCTGCACCTGGGCAGATATATTTGTGTTAAAAATGAGCAGTAGCAGCAATGTGGCTGCAAGTGATTGAGATTTCATTTGAGTTGTTTTTAAGTTGACAAGTTGGAGCGGCGAAGCCGCGGGTTAAGGGGTTTAAGGAGCGGCCGAGGGGCGTAATTTTTTAGGGCCACTGGGGCTACTGAGTATTCTGGGCCACTGGCCCCAACGGGCCAGCCTCAGCGCTCCGTGGCTTCATCGCGGCTCTGCGCTCGCTGTTTCGGAAATGAGTCTGTGTGACGTCATATCTTAAATCTATTCGAAGGTACGGATAAGATGAATCACTACGCCCCATACAGAGAAATTATCCGAAGGATTAATGCGGAACACGGGGTAGTCCGGATTAGCCGGTCTGAGTTCGATATATCCGTCTTTCTTATGAGTCAGATCCAGGTATTTCATAGTGAAATCCCCGTTACAGAAAGCTACTACGATAGAACCGTTGTGCGCTTCCACAGCCTTGTCAATTATCACCCGGTCGCCATCGAAAATCCCCGCATCTCTCATGCTATCTCCGCACACTTCCCCATAGAACGAGGCTTCGGGATGACGGATATAATCGCGGTTGAAGTCGAGTGTCTCATGAGCATAATCATCTGCCGGACTGGGAAAACCAGCTACGACGCTGGCATGTTCCAGCTCCAACTGGGTTTCAAAAGAGGCGTCTCTGATTTTAATGTTCCTCATATCTTTACCTTATGACATTTATATATATTATATCCGCCGCCTATATTTAAAATTGCACAAGATACCGTCGGCAGCAGCGAAAGTCATATTACGGCTGCAAAAATGCCTCATTTTTTTGAATTTTCAAAGAAAAAGGCTAAAAATTTATTTAGCGAGGTGGAGAAGTGAACACTCGGGTGTTAAAGGGGAGTTAAAATGACATACAGGATGCGATATGTTACATGATTTCATCAGTTTGTTACAAAAGTGAAAGGCTGCCGATGGGATTTGAAATAAATTTGCAGCAGATTTTCCCAAACCATTACAATATACCAAAATGAAGAAACTGCTACTGATGTTTACTCTGGCGTATGTTGCCATTGGAGCAAAGGCTATTACCGTTACCGACACTATCTTCAACCGCACACAGCACGAGACATTTGCTTTCGGAGCCGATGTCAGTTTTGTCCCGTCGATGGAAGGATGGGGCACAAAATGGCAAGATAAAAACGGCAAACAAAATGATATCCTGCAAATTCTGAAGGAGCAGGGCATCAACAGCATACGTCTGCGTGTCTGGACCGTAAGCAGCGGTTCGAGCAGCAAACAGGAAGTGGTAAATATGTGCACGCGGGCCAAAGCCAAGGGTATGAATGTGATGATTGATTTCCACTATAGCGACACATGGGCAGATCCGGGCAGCCAGACCATCCCCGCAGCATGGACAGACCACAGCGTGGATGCTCTGGCAAAGAACATCTACGACCACACATTCGATGTGCTCTCAGCCATAAAGAGAGCGGGCGTAGTGCCCAAGTGGGTGCAAGTGGGCAACGAGACTAAGCGCGGCATGCTCTATCCCGTGGGGCAGACCAATAAGGGAGGTGCTGAGGCCTTTGCCAGATTCGTTCTCAGCGGATACAATGCAGTCAAGGCTGTTGACTCCACAATGCAGGTTATTGTTCATCTGCCCGACGGTCATGACAACTCGCTCTACCGCAGTATATTCGACGGCTTGAAAAAAAACGGCGCCAAATGGGATATAATAGGCCTCTCTGCCTACCCGAGATGGTCTCATCTCGACGGCCCGACAATGATTACCCGCGTGATGGCGAACATCAATGATCTGAAGAACCGCTACGGAAAGCCATGCATGGTGGTAGAGACAGGCCACTATCCCAGCGAGGCTGTTGCCGGGAACCAGTATCTCGTGGGGGTTATGGACGAGATGATCAAGAACGGAGATCTGGGCTGTTTCTATTGGGAGCCGGAGTCGATGGGAGGCTACGATATGGGAGCGTGGAACGAGAGTACAAAGCGACCGACAGTGATGATGGACGCCTTCCTCGGAGTGAAGCATACAGAGGTCAGCTGGCTGATGAAAGCCAGGCTGCAAT
This sequence comes from Bacteroidaceae bacterium, assembly GCA_024699495.1. GTDB lineage: Bacteria > Bacteroidota > Bacteroidia > Bacteroidales > Bacteroidaceae > Physcousia. The sequence goes on from JAILPK010000060.1 coordinate 9,758, forward strand.
CGCCTGCATCCGACCAAACGCTGGAGGCTGGCAATATAGAGCTGAAGACACGCGTACAGCACCAGCGAAGGGGACGCATACGCTCAGTGGATTTCTATTTTGACAAGCAGAAAGCAGGAACATACGAAGTAGAGAATATAGCAAAGGTGGGAACTCTGATCACCGTGCCCTACGAAGTGGAGGCAAACGAAATCGGCATCCACTCAGCCTGGGCAAAAGCCACAGACAACTACGGCAACACCCAGACTACAGACACCGTCACCTTCTTCATCGGAGAGTCAGCTTTGCTGGACAACAGGACAGAAGAGAGCATCAACCAGAAAGGCGGCACCATGAACTGGGACATCAATCTGAACGCCGCTGGCCGCTACCGTCTGGTATTCAAATACACTTGTCCGGGCATACGTGGCACAGAAATCAGACTCGGCTGCGACAGCATCGGCCGCACATATTTCTACAAGGGGACAGACTCTTATCATAAATATGACATCGAAGTTACAAAAACCGGCTTACAGAGTCTGCAGCTTACGGCGACCAACACATCCGGAATGCCTGACATCTCTCTGCTGAGGATATTCCCGCTCGATGGTCAATCAATCCCGACGCAGTACGATGACACAGGCATCACACTACCAGGCAGCAGCGGCAGCGGGCGAGTATTTGTTTACAGCCTGACGGGGCAGTTGCTCTACACCGCTTCCGAGTCTGCGTTAGGCATATCGCTGGGCAACAAATCATCGGCTGTGGTGTTTTTGCCGAAGAGCATGGGCGGCACGCCGAACATTGTGCGGAAGCAGCGACTGAAATAACTTACTGAGGAGAAGCCGGTGGCATAGCTCACTTCTGTCACTGTCATGCGCCCTTGGCTCAGCAGCGCTGCAGCGCGTCGCAGACGGATAGTGCGCACAAACTGGGTGGGCTTCTGCCCCGTGGCCGACTGAATCTTGCGATACAAAGTCATGCGACTCATACACATATCGCTGGCCAGCTGTTCCACATTATAGCTGTCGTCATCTATATGTTGCTCCACGGCTTCTATCGCCTCACGCAGCCATGGCGTCTCCCCCTGACCGCCCATCAGCAAAAGCAGAGCGGCTGATGTATGAGACCCGGACTCCTCGTCCTCTTTCTGACTCTGCCCACAACCGGTTGTGCTCTCTTGTGGCAGCACATCGGGCGAGAGAGCCTTCATGGCAGCGAGGAAGCGCTTCCGCTGGCGCTGCAGGAAGAGAACGATGACGAGGAGCACAATCAGCACGGCGGACAAAGTGCCGAGCATCCACCATACCCATCGCGGCATCCGAACTACAATCTCTTCCTCCGGCTGGCTCCAACGCTCTCCAGGGCGTGTCTCCTGTAGTTCTATGCGATAGACACCGCTGTCCTCGATATTCTGCTGCCTAAGTGTGTTATGCGCAGGGTCGAATATCCGGACATAGCCGTCGCTGACTATGAGCAGACGGCCCAAGCTATCAGTCTCCAGCGCGACAACAGGGTCTCCATACTCGTTAGAGGCATATCTGTTATCTGTCAGTTGTCCGTCGGCATAGCTCATCAGCGTGCCAAAGATGGTAGCAAGCCACAGGGTGCCGTCACCGCTGAATGTCATAGCTGACACATCCTTAGTATCAGAAAGAATAACCTCTTCACTGCCGCCGATCACTCTGCGTATGTCTCTGCCCGTGCTGAACCAGAGCTCAGAGTCTGCTCCGCATCGACCTGTGTTCGGCCGTTCTGCAATCGCCGTGGGCCGTTCGGAGAGATGTCGGGCAGCACGAATGGAGTCGGCAGCGAAGCGCGTAATCCCGTGCCCGCCGGACCATGGCTGCTGGTCCTCTTCCACTATTACGTAACAATTCCCACGCCCGTCTGCTACCAGTTGGCGGCCCTGCAGATCCCGAGTGACTCTGCTCATACAAAAACTGTCGCGCGGCTCGGTCAGTTCTGCCATCCCGCTATCCGGATGATATTTCACTACTCCGCGCCCGAAAGTGCCGACCAGCAGGATGTCGCTATCCTCAGAATCATCGCTTATGGATGTAGGCACCGCCCCCACAGGCCATGGCGCGGGCATCAGTCTGCCGCCGCTGAACCGAAGCAGACCGCCCTCCCATTCTGCACACCATATTCTACCTTTCTTATCTTCGTGCAAGCGAAAGATATATTTATCCCCTCCGGGATAAGTGTGCAACAGATTCCCGGCTGCCGAATACTCAAAAATCTTTTTGTTTGCCGTAAGCCACCAGTGTCCGTCCCTGCTGACGATGATGTCATCTACTCGCTTGTCATCCACTTCCGTCAGATGTCTGATGCTGTAATCATGCTTGTCCAGAACGTACGCTCCATGGAAAGTGCCTATTATGATATATCGGCCGGAGGCTTCAGCAACACATGCCACATCGTTGCTGCCCAGCAGTTTCGGATGGTCCGCGCTGCTGCGGAAAACAGTCACCTTTCGTCCATCGTCCCGACAGAGGCCTCCGCCCTCGGTTGCATACCAAAGGAAGCCCTCGGAATCCTGAATCACCTGCATCACTTGCCCGGAAGACAACTGCTCCAAGCGCGGAAGCGCGAGAATATGCTTCTGCTCCGATAAACAAACAAGAGGAATTATGACGGATAACAAAAAGGGAAATATGCGAGGATTCATCAGAGGCAATGGATAAAAACGCCGCAAATATATAAAGAAGGTTGTAGAAAGACAAATAAATATGTTCTTTTCCGTAAATAAGATGTTTGAACTATAGCAAAGTTACATAATTTCATCTATTCGTTACATCTTTGAAACCGTAGTTTTGCAATTTTTATTTAACTTTGTGCCGGCTTTTTATTCAAAACACTATGAAACGTTTGATTTTTTTATTCGCAGCATGCCTGATGACTACGGCTGTTATTGCACAAAGAGAGAAAAGCAAAGATTTCGTCAAGGGCGCAGATGTCGGTTTTTTGCCTGGTCAGGAGCGGAGAGGACAGAAATTTCACGATCGCAACGGGAACGAGCGCGAATGTATTGAACTACTGAAAAACGACTATCAGATGTCTGCCATCAGAATGCGTGTGTGGGTTAATCCGCGAGGCGGCGATTGTGACAAATACGCTCTGCTGGCCATGGCCAAACGGGTGAAGGCGCTTGGCATGGATCTGATGGTAGATTTCCACTACAGCGATTCGTGGGCAGATCCTGCCAAACAGCCGATTCCGAAAGCATGGCTCGGACACTCATACGAGGAGATGAAGCAGGATTTGCAAAAACACACTATCGAAGTGCTATCGCTGCTCAAGGAAAACGGCATAAAACCGAGATGGGTACAAGTGGGCAACGAAACAGCCAACGGCATGCTGTGGAGCGTGAAGACAAATGAACGCGGATGGGAGGTGAAAGATTCACTCGGCCACACAATAATCACCCACAGCATGGGGCATATCAAGACCGAGCCGCAACAATATGCCGGTTTCATACGTGCAGGATATGATGCTGTAAAAGAGGTTTTTCCAGATGCCATAGTCATTATTCATCTGGATCGCGGGCATCGACAGAGCCTCTATGACTATAATCTGGATATAGTAAAGAAATATGGAGGCAAATGGGATATGATAGGAATGTCGCTATACCCATATTGGGCTATGGAGGGCCATCCCGAACTGAACGCAGACGACATCATCACTGACTGCATGGCAAACATTCGCCACGTAAGCGAAAAATACAAGTGCGATGTGATGATTGTGGAAACCGGATTTGAGGTTAACGAGCGCAAGCCGGAAATTATGCAGGAGGGACGCAGACAACTCACCCGCGTCATCCACGAAGCTCAGACTCAGACCAACGGCCGCTGCCGTGGTGTCTTCTATTGGGAGCCGCAATGTATGCCTGGCGGATACAAACTGGGGGCTTTCGACAGCAATGGCGCTCCGACTGCCATCATGGAGGGATTTGTGGAATGAAAGAAGAAGGGAATGGAAAGGATTTGAAAGGAAGTTAAAGAGAAGTAAAAGGACGATACATCTAGAGAGACAAAATTCTATCAAGCAGCAAAACATTCGTCCCTATAACTTCGGAGTAAGCGAAGCAAGCGATAACTTCCCTTCAACTTTCCTCTGCTGAGACTTCTGACCAAGAATACATTAAATATATAATATTGCAACAAAAATAACAAAATAGTGAAATATAAGAGTCTGTCTCTTTAAACTTTTTCACAATTACGCTGTCTAAACTTAAAATTTTACTAACAGTCTTATAAACTTATCTGCAATGAAAACAACGCTGCTATCCATCTTAATGCTGGTTATTTCGTCAATTGCCGAAGCACAAGTATTCGACAGCTCTACCAAGGCTACTGCCGCTCAAACTAAATACGGGCAGGTAGCAGGCTACATAGAGAATGATGTTTATACTTATAAGGGCATTCCGTATGCAAAAGCAGAACGCTTTATGCCAGCCAAAGAGCCGGATGCATGGCAAGGTGTGCGTTCTTCCCGTCATTGGGGGCCTGTATGTCCGCAAGCTAAGAATAACGGCTGGAGGAGCGACGGAAACGCTTTCTTCTATCAGTGGAATGACGGTTGGCAAAGCGAGGATTGCCTACGTCTGAATATCTGGACAAAAGGCATCGCTGACGGCAAACGCAGACCAGTATTATTCTGGCTTCACGGCGGCGGATACACTTCAGGCAACGGACAGGAACATCCGGGATATGACGGCAGGAATCTGGCAGACAAGGGGGATGTGGTCGTTGTTACCATAAACCACAGACTGAATGTTCTCGGTTTTCTTGACCTCTCCGCTTTCGGAGACAAATACAAAGAGTCAGCCAACGTGGGGATGACTGACATCGTGGCCGCTCTGAAATGGGTAAAAGAGAATATTGCCTACTTCGGGGGAGACCCTGACTGCGTAACAATATTCGGCCAGTCGGGCGGCGGCGGCAAGGTCTCTACACTGCTATGCATGCCCAGCGCCCAGGGGCTGTTCCACCGCGCTATGATTATGAGCGGTTCGTTTCTCGGCAGCACCCCGCAGTCGGAAGCCCGCGAGGTGGGCGAGCTGACCGCCTGGTATCTGGGCCTTACTACACAGACCATAGATAGCATACAGCATGTTTCTTACGATAAACTACTCGAAGCTTCCAACAAAGCCTTCCGCGAAATCAGCCAGAGAAACAGGAACAAGAAGATAGGACACGGGATACGCCTCGGATGGGGGCCGGTCAACGACGGCGATATCATGCCTGGAATTTTTGAGAACGGCAGCGAGCGCAAAAGCAAAAACATACCTCTGCTCATCGGCTCCACTCTTAACGAGTTCTCTACTCCGAAGACCGACGCCATGGTCCGGCCGGCAGTGATTCAGCAGGCTTCAATACGATGCCAGGAAGGAGACGCACCTGTATATGTATATCTATCTGCATACCAGACTCCTACACTCGACGGACACAACCACGCATGCCACAACTCCGATATCCCCTTCTTCTTCAACAACGTGCTGAAAAGCGCTCAGATGACTGGAGCCACCAAGGAGGGTATCGCTCTCGGAGAGAAGATGAGCAGCGCTCTTATCAACTTTGCACGAACGGGAAATCCCAATGCCAAGGGCTTGCCGAAATGGCCGGTTTTCACCCCCGAGACAGAGGCCACCATGCGCTTTGACGCTCCCAAATGCGAAGTGATTTATAAAAAATAAGGTATAAGAAGAATGCTGAAGTCTGCACAGTCACCCTGACAGCTGAAGCCAATGGACTTCAACGAGCAGAAATCACTTTCAAGGCATTAGAATAACAATCTAAAGGCAATATTTAATTCACTGATTATGAAAAAGCTATTCTTGCTAACATGCGGCATCCTGTTGACAGCTGCATCTGTTGCACAGACGTCACAACGTCAAATCACTGTAACAGAGAACATCGCTTATCGCACAGACGTAGGACCGAGCACGGTGCTCGACCTGGCACAACCCACATTCGGGCCTCAGCAAAACCGCCCCGCAATTCTGATTATTCATGGCGGAGGATGGAGCGCAGGATCGAAAAACGACATGGTCTATCGCACGCTGATGATAGACTACGCCATGAAGGGTTATGTAGTTGCAAACATGAATTACAGACTGATTCAAGAGGCGGAGCCGCCTGCTTGCATCGAGGACGTTCGCTGTGCCATCAGATGGATGAAAGCTCATGCGCAGGAGATTGGCATCGACCCCAACAGAATAGGAACCTATGGCCACTCGGCAGGAGGACATCTCTCTCTGATGGCCGGCGTGGCTGCAGACAGCAAGGCTTTTGCCGACGGGAGTGACCCTTGGAAACAATTCGATTGTTCTGTGGCCTGTGCTGCAGGCGGGGCTCCTCCGACAGAACTGGGCCGCCCGGGAATCCCATGGGGCGACCGCAAGGAAAACTGGCCCATCGGTTACATAGGCAAGAACAAGACTCCGTTTCTCGTGCTTCAAGGCGGGGAAGACCCAGTGGTCAAACCGAACCTCACTGAGGATTGGGTGGTGAAAATGCAGCGCGCAGGCTCGGCTGTGGATTATGTAAAAGTGCACGGACAGCACGGCGTGGCATTCGACCAGCAGCTGGAATTCACCCGCCCCGCAATGGACGCTTTCTTTGCGCGTCATCTGGGAATGGACGACCCGACTGTCTCATTTGAACAGATGAAAGTGGTAGAGTTCGGAGGAAGCGGACGCAATAAAGCCGTGGCCGTGCGTGAACGCTCGTTGTCGGATTTCGTAGTCTATCGCCCGATGAATATGGCGGCTGCCACTACTCAGAGAGGGCGTGGGATGTTTGCTTCAGGAGCGGCCCAGAGCGTGAAGCTCCCAATAGTGATATTCTGCAACGGAGGATGCATGGACACGAGCATCGGCTATGAAAATATGCTCAGCGATGTGGCCTCATACGGGTATGTAGTGGTTGCCATAGGCGAGTTGCAGATGGCAGCTCACCACGAGAAAGACAAGCATACGCCATCATCTATGGTGCAGAAGGCTCTCGACTGGGTATGCCAGCAGGCTGCCGACCCCACATCACCCTATTATAACAAGATTGACACCGAACGCATTGCAGCTGCCGGCCATTCTTGCGGCGGAGCCCAAGTGCTGGCCAACGCCGGCGACCCGAGGCTGAAGACTTACATCATCCTGAATGCCGGCATGGGAAAGATGAAGATGGCTGACGCCGACGCCAAATCGCTGAAGAAACTGCATGCGCCTATCCTCTATCTCACAGGCGGGCCCACCGACGTGGCTTATGCCAACGCCAACATGGACTATAAGGCAATTAAGAAGGTGCCTGTTGTGATGGCAGACAACACACAGAGCGGGCACGAAGGAACATACGGGCAGCCCAACGGAGGTGCCAACTCTCGCACGATGCGCGCATGGCTCGACTGGCAGCTGAAGGACATACAGGAGAATGAAAAGATTTTCATCGGCGGCGACCTGGCCGGATATGAAGGCTTCACCATACAACACAAAAACTACAAGGCGAAATCGGCCAAATAAAGCACGCAACTCCCCCCCGCTCCCGGACACGACTGCAATATGCGGCATACAGGAAAGCAGACCCGCACACGGTAATACCACTGGGGGCAAGATGCAGGAAGAATAACTACTGACAACCACATAATTATTATTATATATATAAGTAAAAAAAGTATGAAAAGACTTTTTGCTTCAGCACTTCTGCTGACCGGTGCCATAAATCTGATGGCACAAACAGAGCCTATCCGTATCGACCTGGGACAAAAGGGAGCCGTAGTTTCCCCGAATCTCTACGGCATCTTCTTTGAGGAGATTAGCCATGCCGGTGACGGCGGATTATACGCCGAGCTGGTGCAGAACCGCGGATTCGAGGAACATGTGCTACCCTCGGGCACTACATGGCGTGACGGCAGGGCTTACGCCCCCGACGCCATGAACTATGAGCATCGGAACAACCGCAAATGGAATATCCCATGGAACATCGAAGAGAAGAAAATGACCGGGTGGAAGATCGTCGGCGACAAAGCCACAGTCAAGGGGGATGTGGTAGAAGCCAAAACACCATTACATCCCAACACACCTAACGCTATGCAGCTAAGCATCAAGAAGGTGCAAAAGGGAGGGCGCGCCATACTGACTAACACCGGCTATTGGGGCATGGGCTTCAAGGCTGGCGAGAAATATGACCTGCGGCTCTATGTACGCAGCAGCAACTACAAAGGAAAGCTCACTGCACGCATCTCCGACAGCGAGACCGGACGCTCTCTCGGTACGCTGGAGTTTAAGAGCCAGCCTCTGAAGAACTGGACCGAACTGACGGGTACGCTGACCGCAGACGGCACCACAGGCAAGGGGCAGCTCTCGCTCGAGTTCGACAAAACAGGCACCGTACTTGTGGATTATGTCTCACTCTTCCCTCAGAATACATTCAAGGGCCGGAAGAACGGGCAGCGGGCTGACGTGGCCCAGATGCTGGTAAATCTGCACCCGAAATTCATGCGCTGGCCAGGCGGATGTATAGTTGAGGGCGCAACATACGAAAACCGCGTGAAATGGAAGGAGACTCTCGGCGATCCCATGACACGCCGCGGCGAATGGGACCTATGGGGCTATCGTGCGACATGGGGTATGGGCTATCATCAGTTCCTGCAGTTCTGCGAAGATTTGGGCATGGACGCCATGTTCGTGAATAATGCAGGAATGTCATGCTCCGTACGCAACGGCGATTTCGTAAGCAGCGAGGATGACATGGAGGCTGTGGTCCAGGATTTCCGCGATGCCATAGACTACGCTTTGGGCGACCCATCAAAAAACAAATGGGCTAAAATGCGTGCCGAAGCAGGACATCCACGCCCCTTCCCTCTGAGATATGTAGAGATTGGCAATGAGAATGTAGGACCCGAATATGTGACACACTTCAACTATATCTTCAACAAGCTGAAAGCCGAATACCCCCGTCTCACATTCATCAACACCCTGGGACATACCAGCCCGCTGCTTGAGCAGTCACCCGGAAATTATATGGTTGACCCGCATTGGTATCGAGACCCCAATTTCTTCTTCAACAACAATCATCTGTTTGATGATGCGCCGCGCACACATGACATCTATGTCGGCGAATATGCATGCAACGGGGCTGTAGGCGCAGGCAATCTGCTCGCTGCTATCAGTGAGGCTGCATTCATACTGGGCATGGAGCGCAACAGCGACGTGGTGAAAATGACATCCTATGCCCCTCTCTTCGAAAACGAGAACCGCCGCGACTGGCCCTGCAACCTAATACATATCAACAGTTCCGAGGTTTATGGCCGCGCATCATACTATGTGCAGCAGATGTCGGCCGAAAACCGCGCCACATACAACGTGTTCGTCAGCGAGCCTACATCTGCAGGCGAACCCGTGCCCTTTGCTGAAGGCAAAATCGCTCTGGGAAGCTATGCCACCCAATGTGAATACCGCAACGTGCGACTGACAACACCCGACGGACAGACCACAAACTGCCTGCCGCAGCAGTTCCAAAAGCTTCGCGGAGAATGGAACGTTAGCGGCGAAGCTCTCGCTCAGACATCCAACGAACAACTCACCATGTCCATGCTGCCCTCTTTCTCCGGCAACGATTTCACTCTGGAACTTCAGGCCCGCAAGACAGGCGGCAGAGAAGGCTTCTTCATCTATTACGGGATGGATGAGCGCGGACGCAACGGATATGCCGTGAATATAGGCGGATGGAATAACCGCACCACAGCTATTCAGCCCGTGCGTCGCGGACGCGTCAACGATGTCGTGGGCCGGCAGGTGCCACACTCTGTAGAGGCAGACAAATGGTATGATGTCAAAATCACCGTCAAGCCCCAGCTCGTGACTCTACTCGTAGATGGCAAGGAAATACTCTCTGCCCAACCCGCTGCGCAGACTCGCCACTTTTGCCAGACGGGGTATGACGATAGCACTGGAGAGCTCATCATAAAGGTGGTCAACGGCACTGAACAGACGTATCGACGCTCGTTCGTAATTGACGGCTCACAAAACATCATGCCCACAGGGACCGTTATCACTCTCAGCGGCAACCCGACTGACGAAAACTCCTTTGAGCAGCCCACCAAACTCGCACCGCGAACCACTCTCTTCGGCAAATTTGCCAAGGAATTCACTTACGACTTCGACCCGATGTCGTACACAATCATGCGCGTAAAAGTGGGCGAACCACAACAGCCGAGACGCAGAGGAGACGGATTCCAGACTGATATGCCGATGGTTCACGACCCCGTAATGGCCAAAGAGGGAGACACATATTATCTCTACGCAACCGGTATGGGCATACAGCAGATGACGTCTCAGGACCGCATCAACTGGACCATGTCCCGCCAACCTGTGATGACGGTAATTCCAAGCTGGACATCCGACTCAGTACCCGGCTTCGGCTCTCATGTGTGGGCACCAGATGTCATTCAGTGGCACGGACGTTGGTGGATGTCTTACAGCTGCTCGTCATTCGGACGCAACGGTTCAGCCATAGGTCTGCTCAGCAGTCGCTCTCTGCGCTCCAACATGTGGAAAGACGAGGGATGCATAGTCACCTCACACGAGAGGAAACGCACTGCCGGCGGCGGATTCACGGGTGACAACTGGAATGCCATAGATCCCAATTTCATCATCGACGAAGCCACAGACACGCCATGGCTGGTATGGGGATCATTCTGGGATGGAATACAATTGGCACGTCTCGATTCCACCATGCATATAGCCCGCGGAGAGAAACCTCGCACTATTGCACGTCGCTTCGACCCAAACTACAAACCCACAGAACCGAACCCCACATCCCGTTTTGCTGGCACCAATGCCATCGAGGCTCCATTCATCTTCAGACATGGTGACTATTATTATCTCTTCGTATCTTGGGACTACTGCTGCCGGGGAGCCAAGAGCAACTACCGCGTAGCTGTGGGCCGCAGTAAGAATATCTCCGGACCTTATCTGGACCGCAACGGCAAGGATATGGCCAAGGGCGGCGGAATGCTCTTCATCGAAGGGGACAAGAAAGAATGGGAGGCTGCAGGCCACAGCGCAGCATATAACTTCGACGGCGAAGACATCTTCATCTGTCATGGATACAGTGCTTCGCGCAACGGAGCGGCCATGCTCATCCAGCGCCCCATCTCATGGACATCCGACGGATGGCCTGAACTGAAGCCCTGACCCTGGGAAAGACACAAACACAACATCATATATAAATACCTTAAACGCTAGTTTTATGTTTTCCGCCCGCCCGCGATGGGTAGGCGCAATTCCCGGAAGAATAAATCCCTGTCGGACCACGGCGGGGATTTATTGTTTTTTGTCCCCAACCGCTCATTGGGATTTAGGTTAACCATCTGCCTCCGACACAAATGAGGAAAGAAAGGGGCGACACATATAAACATCGGTTGCTATCTGGCAAAACCTTTTTCGTGCCGTGGAAATGAATATCGCCAATTCAGACACAATATTTGCGTATTTGCAACTTTTGGCGGTCACCAATAATAAAAAAAGCGCCCAATTGGTGTGATTCAAAACAAAATTACTAACTTTGCGCCCACATATATTCATCCTCATTTATTTTTTCTTTTTCCCTATGACTAAAGGTAATGTACGTCCGGCCAATATGGAGCGCATAACAACCCCCGCTCTGGCCAAGAAATTCATTGACGAACAGATTAAAGAACTACGCTCACAGATTGGCGACAAGAACGTCCTGCTGGCTCTCTCCGGCGGTGTGGACTCGTCAGTGGTTGCTGCCCTGCTTATCAAAGCCGTCGGCAAGCAATTGGTTTCTGTTCATGTCAACCACGGACTGCTGCGCAAAGGCGAGGCCGAACAGGTAGTGCGCGTATTTCGCGACGAGATGGATGCCAACCTTGTATATGTCGATGCCACCGACCGCTTTCTTGACAAACTGGCCGGAGTGGCCGACCCCGAGCAGAAACGCAAAATAATCGGAGCCGAGTTTATCCGCGTCTTCGAGGAGGAAGCACGCAAGCTGCAGGGTATCAGTTTCCTGGCTCAAGGAACCATCTATCCGGATATCGTAGAGTCTGGTCCCGTAAAGAGTCACCACAATGTGGGCGGACTGCCCGACGACCTCCAGTTTGAATTGGTAGAGCCTATCAAACTGCTCTATAAAGACGAGGTACGCGTAGTTGGGAAAGAACTGGGGCTGCCCGACAACATGGTATTCCGTCAGCCATTCCCAGGACCTGGACTCGGCGTACGATGCACTGGAGCAATCACACGCGACCGACTGGAAGCCCTGCGCGAGAGTGATGCAATACTGCGTGAAGAATTTGCCAAGAACGGCCTCGAGGGCAAGGTGTGGCAATACTTTACGATTGTTCCTGACTACAAATCCACTGGCGTAAAAAACAACCAGCGCAGCTGGGACTGGCCCGTAATCATCCGAGCCGTGAACACACGTGACGCTATGACCGCAACTATAGAGGAGATTCCCTATCCTCTGCTTCACCACATTACCCAGCGCATTATAAACGAAGTGCCTGGCGTAAACCGGGTCCTCTATGACCTCACCCCGAAACCAACAGGAACAATCGAGTGGGAATAAACGGCCCTGGCATAAATCTATAACACCTGATATGTTGTTAACAAGCAGCTGCGGTATGACACATCTTTAGGTTTAAACCAGAAAAGCTGGTGCTATGGCGGCAACTGCCGTCATAGACTTTTTTTGCAAACAAACAAAAACTCCCCTACATCTGCATCGCAGCAGCCACAATACAACTGATTGCCGACACACAGATACACACTTTCCGCCACACGCACCCAGACAAATACTGCAATGTAGGCGTATGGCTGATGTATTTTTCTCAGTCAGCTTTCGACTGGCGCATCGCCGGCGCAGTGGCAATAACAGCCCTTTTCCTCTTCGTCAGCATACCTATGACGGAACGCCGCCAGCTGCAAAACAAACCTGGTTACGAAGAATACAGCAAGCACACCCGCATGCTAATCTAATCATAAAAATATAAAATTTATTGTGAAAACTCTTCATTCAAAATAAAATATGTATATTTGCGGCGACTAACCAAACTCTGCCAACTATCCTTTTTCAGAATGAAATATATTACTGACCATTCAGATTCTTCAAAAAGCCCCATTCGTCAAATTACCGAAAGGAATTAATAAACAACTGATTACCTTTTCTTAAAAAAAACTGCAAACGGAAAAACAGACAGAGATTCTAATCATAATTGCCACAAATAAAAAAACTACAGAAAAATATGGACATCAAAAAACTAACCCTACACAGCTTGGTTACATTCATGCTGCTCCTCACTCCATCTGCCGCCAAAGCTCAGGATGTGAGTCTGACAATAAAAAGCGCAGTCGCCACCTCTTCTCAAGGCAGCGAGCCTATAACCAATGCCTTCGACCGCAATTTGCAGACCCTATGGCACAGCGCATACAGTGGCACCACATTCCCCGTGAATGCCACATTCACGCTCCAGCAACCTTCACATGTGGACTATATCAGATACACTCCGAGGCAGAACGGAACCAACGGAAACTTTCAGGAGGTGACTGTTTATGTCAGCGAGGAGGCCACAACCACTTACTCGCAGGTTACAACAAAGGTTACATCAATCAACCTCGGTGGCGTTGGTTCCGTGTCTTACATCTATCTTGGAGACCAGGGCGTGGACAACGTGCAGAGCATACGCCTCTGCATCAACAGCGGCAGCGGGGGCTGGGCCAGTGCGGCTGAGATTGAGTTCTACAAGGCTGACCGAAGCAAAGAGGTAGCTTTCAGAGAATATTTCACCGACGCTCTATGCACACAGTTGAAACCCGAAATCACCAGCGCCGAAGGCATCGCCGACGAGACTATTAAGGCACTTGTAGAAAATATCATTTCTGATGCAGACGCTTACAAGAAATACCGAGTTGCAGAATTTGAACCTTATCAGACCTTGGCCACTCTGCGCCAGCGCCTGAAAATTCAGCACCTATATTGCGCATACGAGAACCCCACTGGCATTTATTTCAACGCCGGAGAGACTGTGTATGTGATGGCTGAGGGAATCCCTGAAGGCAAAGCAGTATCAATCATAGTAAAGAACTGGGGAAAGGCTTCCGACGATGAATCGCAGGCACAAACCAACTTCACCCTGCACAACGGTCTGAACACCATCTCGCCCACCCACCGTGGCAACAGCTACGTAAGCTATTACGATGATGATTTCGAATCGCTGCCTAACGTGAAAATGCACTTCATCAACGCCACTGTCAACGGCTATTTCGACCTCCAGAGAGGCGACACCAACGACGATTGGAAAGCACTCTTGAAAAATGCCACAAGCGACATACTCGACGTGCGCTCACAGCGACTGCAGGTAGCATTCCCTCTGGCTACATTCAAGGCCAACTGCCCATCGAACGGAGTGGGACTGGCCCAAGCATATGATAATATTGTGATGCGCGAGCGCGAAGTCATGGGACTGATTCATTACAACAGTGAGCCCAAAAACAGACAGTTTTTCCGCGTGGTCCACAGTGGATTCATGTTCGCTGACAACATCGGCGCTGCCGTTCATAAGAACAGCGTAGGAGCCTGCATCTCTGGCTCGCCGTCAGACCTCGATTTCTGGGGTATGGCTCACGAACTCGGACATAATAATCAGCTCTCGCGCAGCTTACATTGGAGTGGATGCGGAGAGACTACAAACAACATCTATTCTGCCTGGGTGCAATATAGTCTGGGCAACAAAAACAACCTCCGGTTGGAAGACGAGGTAAGCGGTATAGATGAATACGCCGGAATGCGCGGAGGACGCTTCGAAGTTTATCTGGAAGAAGGCGTGCGCAAAGGGGTATGCTGGCAGTTGCAGGATGGACCCGACTACCACGGCAGTGAATTTACCACCAAAACAGTTGCCAACGAGAGCTTCGCCGGAAAGACTCTGTCAAGCACAGTGACCGTCAAATCGCGCAACTACGACCACTTCGTCAAGTTGGTTCCACTGTGGCAGCTGCAGTTATATACCCATCTTGTCGGACGCTCACCCGACATGTATGGTAAGGTTATGGAAGCGCTCCGAAAAGCCAACGACTCCGGCTTCAGCAACGGCCAGTTGCAGATGCAGTTTATGCAAACCGTTTGTGACAGCACAAAGCTCAATTTCCTACCTTTCTTCGAAAAAGCCGGAATGCTTAAGCCAATCAGTGAATATATCGAAGACTATGGCGCCGGATGGCTCAAAATCAGCGCCAAGATGATCAACGAACTCAAGGCACATGTGCAGGAGATGGGATATGCTGAAATCTCCGACGAAGTGAATTATATCAATGCACACAACTGGAAGATATATGCCGACCGCCTGCCACTCGAAGGTAGCTCCATAGGCGCCGGATGCACAGCCAGCGGCTCCTTCGTCAAGGTTGACCACAATTATTGGAAAAACGCCGTCGCATTCGAGACATACGACAGCAAAGACTCACTCATACGAATATCCATGTACGGACTTGGCAGCAACGACACACACTCTTATACTCAAGTGCTCTACCCCTCTGCCGACGATGCTGCATACATCATGGCAGTTGGATATGACGGCTCACGCATCTGCTGCTACGAGGCCAAGAGCAAGCGCTTCGAACCGGACAAAAAGCTCTATCGTATCGTCTCCAATGTACGCTCTAAAGCTCTCTCCACTGCCAATGTGGAAGCCGACGCTTACGGCAGCATATCTTCTGCTACAAAAGCAAATATAGCCACTGCCGCGGTCAACGCCAGCGATGTCTCTCAGCTCTGGCGATTCGACAAAACTAACGAGAACACCTACTATCTCATCAACCCCAACACAGGCCTCTCAATAGGCGGTTCTGCCGGACAGAAGGCCTCTATGATGCTCAAAACACAGGCCGGAGCATACTCAATAATCAACTATCAGGATGATATATGGGTGCTCAACAACAAAACCAACGGGCAATATATCAACGCCTTCAACGGCAAATCCTCATCTGACGTAGGATTCTGGAGCGGAGGAAGCGGAGAGTCATACAACCGATGGACCATAAGCGAAGTTCAGACATTGGAATATACAATCAATTCCACCACATGGAACACGCTATACTTGCCGTTTGCCGTTAGTCTGCCCGACGAACTGACAGCTTACATCGCAACATCTACCAACAAGAACTCCGACGGAAAAGACGTCATCATTCTCACACCAATCGGCAACAACATTCCGGCTAAAACACCCGTAATCATCAATGGCACCAAAGCCACCCACAATCTGACCATCCTGCCCGACGACGATTCCCAGGCACCCGAAGGTAACCTGCTGCAAGGCAATCTGGCACAGCGCACCGGACTCACTAAAGGAAGCATTGTGGTTTTGTCAAGAAACTTCACCAACGGAATGGGACTATATACCACGACCAGCACCACACTCGCTGCTAACAAAGTATATATTGATATTGACAACCTGCCCGAACTGACATCACCGGGCAATGGCGTGCTTCTCTCAACCGAAGAGACTGCAATCCGCTCCATCAGCGAGGCTGCTCTGCCCCACTCCGTCCTCTACAACCTGAAGGGACAGAAAGTGGAACGCCCGGTCAAAGGCATATATATCACCTCCAGCGGTCAAAAGGTTCTAATCAACTAATCTCCCAAGAATTATTTCGGGAGTAACCAAAGCAAGCCCCGGAAGTAACCATCACTTCCGGGGCTCATCATATCTGCTCACAAATATAATCCTTCCAAATACACGAGCCAGCCTCAGACTTCCCGCCAACCACACACATCGCGCCAGCTCTTTGTGTAGGGTGAAGCATGCTTCACTTCTCCGCTCCAGCTCTTTGTGTTTGTCGGTTTTGCCGACTAAAATAATATCATCTTTCAGCCAAAATCCGACGCTCCATTTACAGGCAAAGCCAATAACTAAAAGCTAACGTCTGAAAGCTTCCGTGCGCACCTTAATATTCTTTTTGAGACATTCACTGTAGAGCCAGGGCTCACAGCTGTGGATGTCCCCCACGTTGATTAGGTCTTTGAACGGGTGGTATTCAGCCCCGCTATAGCCAGTTACAACAAGAACATGATATTCAGGAGAAACAGACACTGTGATTGTGTCATGCAACGTTGCCGGGGTGGAGTCAGTGCGCCAGTTTACCGGGTTGATGCAGATGTCAGATGCAGCAATCAGCGGTTGAATGAATTTCACATCCTTCACCGTGTTGTAACAGATTGTGACGCCTGTGTCAGACTCGCCCTGAGCTGGCCTAATGTGGCTACATTCGTCCATATCCTGTTGCGTAACCTTATAACCTAACACATAGGCCGCCACCAAATGGCTATATGTCTCTTCATTCATGTGCTTGAGCAATTCCACCACAGCCAGTCCGCCCTGGCTGAAACCGGCGATAACGAGCGGACGTGTCTGGTCGCGATGCTCCAGAAAATAGTCGAAGGCCTTGCATACATCATCCATTGCCAGGCGCGTACGCTGGTGAATAATCTCCTCGCTCCGCGTCAGCCATGCATCGATGGTCGTGTGCCTATAGAAAGGAGCATAAAAGCAATTGCCCGGCGCCATGTAGGCAGCAGCCTTCAGGATTTCCCGGGACATACGCTCGCGATGCAAGGGGTTCCACACGTCGGCATAATGGCATATATTGCCTTCCGCATCCGGCCAGTCCTGCTCCCATGTTGAGACTATGTAGAATACATCAGCACCCGTTCCTGCTGAATCGCCGTATTGTGTAATCCACATCGTAGAATCGCTGTACTCAGGCTCTTTCGGGACGAAACTGGCAGAGTCTGAACATCCCAACAGAACGGGAAACAGGAAAAACAAGAATAACTTTTTCATAGATTTTTTTAAGATAGCAGAACCGTCTTCAAAGACAACGTTTTAGATAAGAAATTGAGAGAAGCAGTTATCACCAGATGCTACGGCTCAGTTTCATCAGGTCACGGTCGTGATGCTGCAACGGATATGATTTATTGTCGAGAATCATAGTGACTCCAGTCTGCTCATTGTATGGTTCCCATTTCGGCAGTCCTTTGACATTAGGATTTCCAGTCTTAATGAACGAAAGCCAGATGCTGCTGATCAGTTTCTCAAATTTGTAAGCGCTGGCCGACGCGCCAGTCATCTCGCGCTGCAGACTTACGTTGTGCAGCATAAACGGCAGTTCCATCCCGTGAGATGCCCCAAGCGCGTTGCTCTCGGGCTTCCATGTGAAGAGATACAGATATGCAGGAGCGCCGCCTTGAGCACTCTTGGCAGCAGCCTGCTTTACGGCTCCCGCGCGGAAGCCGGTATCTACATACGTCATCTCCTTGGGCTCGGCTTTGGGATAAGCCTTTTTGAATGCGGCGATGAACTTTGTCCCCTGCTCCTCGCCCATACGTTTTTTCACCGCAGCTTCAGCTTCCTGCCAAGTCATATCCTTGCTGATGTCGAATGTGAACTCGTTGAAATCAGTTCCAATAAGCATCGGCACGTCCTTCGAAACAGGCGATGCAGGGTCGAATGGATGCTGAGGCAGAATCGTTCCATCAACCACAGGCGAGAAGCCACTGCGGATGCCTTTCTGAGCCAAACGATTGACAGCGTAATTCAGTTCTTCATAGGTGAATTTGGAGAAGTCAGCCTCTGCCGTTGCAGGCAGTCCCAATTCCTGTGCCAGGGCGATGCCGAACTGACGAGTGTTTTCCGGCAGAGCCTGACGGAGTGTGGAGCCGCTCTGAACGATTGCACGCTTGAAGAGCCCCTTGGCGCTTGGCATAGCCAGCAGCGTGGACACCTTGCCTCCGCCGCCCGACTGTCCGCCGATGGTCACCTCGTTTGGGTCACCTCCGAAGAGAGCTATATTGTCACGCACCCATTCCAACGCTTTCACAATATCTTGCTGGCCGAGATTCACGCTCTGCGAATACTTGCCTCCCAATCCGGTGAGGTCAGCATATCCAAGAATATTTAGCCTGTGGTTCAAGTTCACGACAACGATTCCACCAGCTTCGGCCAGTGCCCGCCCTTCGTAACATGGCAAGTCATGTCCTGAACCTCCGGCATAGCCACCGCCATGAATCCACACAAACACAGGGCGTTTCATCCCGTCGTTTATGCCCGGAGTCCACACGTTAAGCACAAGGCAGTTTTTCTCATCCATCTGCTCTGTGACAAACTGATTGCCGAAGCCGTAATCAGTCTGGCTGTTTCGATCGTTCCAGCGCAGGGACTCGTTCTGCGGTGCTTGGGGGCCATAGACCTTACATTGGCGCAACTCTTGGACCACATCCGGATTCTGCGGTGGCATGAAGCGCTCTGCCTTAGCATATCGGATGCCCTTGAAGGTAAATATGCTGCCGTCTTGATAGCCTTCTATCGGGCCATATACAGTCTGTACTCGGGTGTGTTTACCCGCCGTGATAGGTTGTGCTACAGCTGTTGCCGCAAGCAACGAGGCACAAAGGATTGAGGAAATGAACTTTTTCATATTTTTATTACATTCTTTTTATGATAAGAACGCACGCATCCCGCCCGTCTTATATGTTAATATGCATGTTGTTACTGCAGAAAAATTTCTTCGCGCTGCAAAGTTAAGTAAGGCAAGTTAAAAAAACAAATTTCCGGCCATGTTTTGTTGTCAGATTTTTCTCTGGAAATAAAATGCTTCCCGATTAGTTAATTTGTGCCACAAATTATACTTAAATGAAGAATTATTCCTACCTTTGTGCAAATTTAGATTATGTACGGAATAATAGACTGTGACAACTGTTACGTATCGTGCGAGCGTGTGTTTCGGCCAGACCTAAACAACAAGCCGGTGGTAGTGCTGTCGAACAACGACGGCTGCGTTGTGGCCCGAAGCAACGAGGCAAAGGCTTTGGGCATCAAGGCCGGCATGCCCTATTTTCAGATGCTTCAGCTGTTTCCGAATGAAAACATTACAGTCTTTTCTTCCAACTACGAGCTCTACGACGAGATGACCGGGCGCGTAATGAGCATAATCAGACAGGAAGCGCCGGCTTACTTCCGCTATTCCATAGATGAGTGTTTTGTATATTTAGACGGGATGGACAATGTGGATTTGAAATTATGGGGGGAGTTCATACACAAGAAGATTATGATGTATGTGGGTATTTCCACCAGCGTCGGAATTGCTCCCAACAAGACATTGGCCAAAATGGCTTCCCACTTCGCCAAGAAATACAAAGGTTACAAGCACTCATGTATCATAGATACCAGCGAGAAACGAATCAAAGCCCTCAAGCTCTTCCCCATCGCAGAAGTGTGGGGCATAGGGCGTAAATATGGCATGAAATGTGAGTCCCTGGGCATAAAGACAGCCTACGACTTGGCCTCTCACAACGGAGACTGGGTCAAACTCACCTTCAATAACATAAACATATATCGGACGTGGAAAGAGCTCCAGGGGGAAGACTGCGTCCCCAACGAAGAACTGACCAAGAAGAAAAGTATCTGCACCAGCCGTTCGTTCAACAATATGATTTCCGACTTACAGACTCTCTCCACCCACGTCTCCAACTATGCAGCCCGCTGCGCAGCAAAACTCCGGGCGCAGCATACGGCAGCCTCGGTGGTCGGAGTATTCCTCTATACGAACGCCTTCCGCAAGGATTTACCGCAATCTTTTAATTACCAGGAGCAGCGGTTAATCACGCCCTCCAATTCGAGCACAACTATCGTATCTATAGCACTTAAGGTGTTGGAAAAGATATTCATTGAAGGTTACCGATACAAGAAAGCCGGTGTCATCGTAAAGGATATTGAAGGGGAATTGCCAATTCAACAGGATCTGTTTGATTTCGATGCAGAACATATCCAAAAGATGCGGGACCTCGACTCTATCATAGACCGCATCAACAGAACAGAAGGCAGAGAAACTATAATGCTTGCCTCACAGCAGTACTCACGCCGCGGCGCAAAAGCCACAGAGTATACCGATGCAATCAGACACGACTTCCGCAGTCAAAACCCCACGACACGGTGGAACGAAATCATTCACCTCAATAAAGGCAACAAATCTTAGAGACTTACAAGCCCCAACTACCTTATTGTTAGAATTTTGGAATGTTTATTTGTTATTATTGAATCTGTAAGTCTTAGTTATCACAACCTTTCGGCATCATCTGTTGAAACATTGGCGGTTGGGTTTCGCAAATTCCCACGTGAGATAACCGTTCTTCAATAGAAGCATCCGGCAAACCACGCATTCACATATTCGTTAAGATCAGCATTTTGTAAAACACATGAATGCTCATATAACTCTATCTCGAACAGCTTTCAAGACCTCATTGAACTAGAGTGAAGTGACAGTGAGTCGAGGCATGTTTAATCTGAGACGGCCGTCTCAGATTCAGGTGACGGCTGTCTCAGATTCAGGTGACGGCCGTCTCAGATTCAGGTGACGGCCGTCTCAGATTAAATTAATGCTGATTTATGAAGAGTTGAGAGTAGTTAAATAACAACTTCCTTCAGCCAATTTTCGGTGCTACATTTACTGCTAATAGCTAAAAGCCCGAAAACTAAATGCTTCAATTCAAAATATTGCTGTCCGGTAAAACTTTTTCGAATTCAAAACTATTTACGCACTGGATCGCAGGTTAGGTTGCATCCGAGTTTCTTGAATATCTTCCGGTCAACCTCGCTGAGTAGAACTGTGGCATGCACCTGGCAGCCGTCGAGTAGAGGCAGGGAGTCCAGAGCCTTTCGGCAATTCTCATCATGCTGACTCAATACGGCTAAGGCAACGAGAACTTCGTCGGTATGCAAGCGTGGGTTGTTGCCATGCAACATTGATGTTTTCATTCTCTGAATCGGTTCTATCATCACCTGTGGTATGAGTTTCAGCGAGTGATCGATGCCGGCCAGATATTTTGTGGCATTGAGAAGAAGGGCTGCGCTGGGACCGAGTAAAGGACTGGTTTCGGCTGTGATGAGTGTGCCGTCGGAGAGTTCGATGGCAGCTGTAGGGTTGCCTGCCTGGATTTTACGCTCGTAGGCTGCCACTGTGCATCTGCGGTCAGCGGTGGTGAGCTTCATCTGCTTCATGAGCAGGGCTATCTTATTCAATTCCTGTTCACTGCTTCGTCCCTCGACGACAACGGCCTGTGCAGCATAGTAACGGCGTATGATTTCCTGGCGCGAAGCCTCACGACATACTTCGTCATCAGATATGCAGAAACCGGCCATATTAACGCCCATATCTGTAGGAGACTTATATGGACTCTCCCCATAGATACCCTCGAAAATAGCATTTAAGACAGGGAAAATCTCGATGTCGCGATTATAATTTACGGTGGTCTCCCCATAAGCTTCGAGATGAAAGTGGTCAATCATATTAACGTCGTCGAGGTCAGCTGTGGCAGCTTCGTAAGCGACGTTGACCGGATGCTTGAGCGAGATGTTC
The DNA here is from genome assembly GCA_024699495.1 of Bacteroidaceae bacterium. Taxonomy (GTDB): domain Bacteria; phylum Bacteroidota; class Bacteroidia; order Bacteroidales; family Bacteroidaceae; genus Physcousia. The sequence continues at coordinate 32,169 of JAILPK010000060.1, forward strand.
CAGATGGGGAAGGTCTCGAACTTTGCGTAGCCGGCTTTAATACCACGTGCGTTCTCGTTGTACAACTGGCTAAGGCAGACAGCCATCTTCCCGCTACCGGGGCCTGGGGCGGTTACAACCACAAGCGGGCGTGAAGTTTCGACATAATCGTTTTTCCCGAATCCTTCGTCGGAGTCGATTAAATCCACATTTGTGGGATAACCTTCAATCAAATAATGATAATAGACGCGTACCCCGCCGATGCGTTCGAGGCGTTCGCGGAAAGCGATGGCACTGCGCTGGCCGTTGAAATGGGTTATGACGACAGAGCTGACGAAGAGTCCGCGGTCTGTGAACACATCACGCAGGCGAAGGACATCTTTATCGTAGGTTATTCCGAGATCGCTGCGCACCTTGTTGCGCTCTATGTCTTCTGCGCTAATAACGATAATTATTTCAGCATCGTCGCGTAGCTGCATGAGCATACGCAGTTTACTGTCGGGCTGGAATCCGGGCAGCACTCTTGAAGCATGATAGTCATCATATAGTTTACCGCCGAATTCGAGATATAGTTTGTCGCCAAACTGAGCTATGCGCTCTTTGATGTGCTCAGACTGAATCCGCAGATATTTATCGTTATCAAATCCCTGTTGCATAATCTATATTGGTTTATGGCGCGCAAAATTATAATATATTCTTCAAAATGGCAACTTTTTATTGAAAAAACCAATCTTTTTCAGAGGATATCAATTGAGAAGAACAGCTGCACATTGAGGCAATAGGGTTATAGAAACCTGTCTTTTCTTGTTGGTAGTAAGAGTGGTTGATGCTGGTGTTTTCCCATCCTTCCCGTCGTGCAAGTATGTAAGCGTGGTTTTAGCCTCGAAGAGGCCGGCGAGGTCTATGGTGAGTTTCTTCTGCTCCTGCTCTGCGTTCATTGCGACGATATACCAACGGCTGCCATTACGCCGCGCCAGCACAACATATTTGCCTGGATAGCCGTCGATAAACCGGGTTTCATCCCATGTGGTAGGCACCTGCTTCATGAAGTCTATTTCAAACTGCGGCTGTTCAGTAAGGTCTCGCGGTGTTAATGCAAAGTTCTGTCCGGAAGATTGGAAAGCGATGGCTGTGGCGAGTTCAAAGATGTCAGATGTACGCCGGGTAGTTCCTCCGTTGTTTCCTCTGTTGAGGCGCTTTTGCAGAACGGTGCCCCCATATTCCATCGATGCTGTTGTGTTACGCACAAAAGGATGCAGGCATGCGTGTCTGGCTTCTAAATCGCAGAATGGCTGGCCAAATACCAGGTTCTCACTGGCCAAGACTGCTTCAGAGCTGCAATAGTTCGGATACATGCGTTCCCACCCACGGGGCAATGTGCAACCGTGGAATATTACTTGTATTCCGAAGTCGTTGGCATCAGAGAGGATAGCTTCGTAGAGACGCATCGTCTCCTGTTTGTCACCGGCAAAGAAATCAACTTTGATACCGGCAACGCCATGTTTCTGCAGCCATTTCATCTCAGCTTTGCGGCTGATGGGGTTGCTCATGCAATGGCGGGCGCACTGGGGCGCATCGTTCCATCCGCCGTTGGAGTTATACCAGACCCAGGGCCTTACACCTTTTTCTTTGCAATAGGCAAAAAGCAGTTCCATGCGTTTGCGGCCGATATTCTTAAACCAGCCACCATCAATGAGACATCCCTCCCAGCCCAGCGAAGCGGCGAGGTCGATAAACTCTTTCTGGTCGTTGTAATTGATGCTGGCATCCTGCCAAATAATCCACGACCAGGTGTTGCGCGAACCTTTGTATTCGATGCTGGGCTCATAGAGCTGTTCGACAACATCCCACGCAATTGTAGTTTCCACGATGGGTTTCAATGACGGCCCCAGAGTAAGGGTCCGCCAGGGGGTGAAACCCGACTTGTCGTCGTAGGGCGAGGTGCCACCACCGGAAAGGCCTATTTGCGCGCCGGCGCTACCGAAGCCATTGTTCTCCTCAGGCATAGGGTAAGCAATGGTGAAGAGGCCGTCGGGAGTGGCGTCGGAGAGGTGGCTTCCGCAATAATTTCCTGACACGCCGGTCTCGCTAATCAGTAACCACCCCTCCCCTTTTCTGAACAGACATGGGAAGGTCCAACCGTGGCCATACTGTGATTTTGTAGTGGCAGGTTCGTCCCATATATAATATTCTTCGTAGGAAGGTTTGGTTCGTTTCCATCCAATCATAGCATCGCTCTGCGGGCAGATGAATGCCGAAGTTCCGGAGGGCATATCGAAACCCGTGAGTTCTTCTGTGACGACTGCCGAGAGGGTCTCCCGATAAGGGTGAATTTGATAGCGGAAGGCTATGTTATTGTTGGAAATCTGAAACTCGACGGTGAAATTCACATTCGTCTGGGTGTTCACCAAATCGAACTTTGCCATCACGGGGTCATAGGATATCTCAGACTGTTTTCCCTGACGCAGGTGATATTTTTGCGGTTGACCTGTATATTGCACTTTGTGGTTGAGAAGCTTGAGATTTGAAGATAAGTCTCCAAATGTTCCCTTGAGTCCTAAAGGTGAGGGCTCGAGCATCTGAACATCGAGGGTGTCTTTCTTCGACACCGTGCGATAGCCGGCTGAATAAAACGGCTTGCCTCCCTCGACTTTGAAATCGAGGTATGTCAATTTGTCCGGCGACAATACCCTTATTGCCTGAGCGGAGGCAGATAGTGGGAATAGGGAAAGAAGCGTAAACGCGATAAACAGATTTCTGACAATAACTTTCATATTTATATTTAAGTTTTTTGGAGCCCCCTCACCACTCCCCCCAAAGGGAGGGGCTTCGGCCGCAGATGCGGCTTGCAGGGAGCGTCTGATTCTATAGACACTTTAGATGATATTGAGGGTTTTGGCCGCAGACGGGACACTGACAGTTTAATGTCGGGCTGGCGCCACAACAGGTTCTGAAGAGATGCGGAACTGGCGATATTCAGAATTGCCATCCACGGAACAAGAGGCCACTGCCTTTTAGTTCTGCGCCGAAATAGAAGCCCACGTTCGTAGGTTGGTTGTATGCCACATTCTGCATTGTGACGCTGTGACGATAAACAGGGTCAGCAAGGAAAGTGTGGAAACGATATTGAGTGGATATCGGAGAGATATAGATTCGAAGCGAACTACTGTCTTTAGTGCGTACTACGACCTCCTCACGCCAGTCGCCGATGATGTCAGCGCAGAGGCTTGGATTGGACTTCGTCCCATTATTGAAGGAGCAATCTCTGAACTTTATTATGTCCACACATGACTTGGAGCCGGAGAAATCATAATGCTGCAGACCGGCGAAGCCCTCGCCTGCATCTCCCTGCTCGTCCTGCTGGGTTTGTAGAGCCGGCTTTCTGTATTTTGACACCGTCTCGTGGTCGAGAAATTCCCGCAGCAGGTCGCCATCCCACCAAATACCGAAATTTATAGGTATGCGGGCAGTGCTGTCAATCACCTCGCCCCGCAGATTACAAATTCCTCCGGAAGCCGCCGACCACATCTCCAGCCCCGGGTTTGAGGCATCGATATCAGCAGCCATGCAGCGGCCTACGTCTTTGTGTGAGAGAATCTGGAAAATTACATTACCTGTGCGTGCGTCGCGAAGATCAGAGCCGTCCCGTTTATTCTCGTGACAATCCCACACATAGAGCGGAGCCCCGAGCGAGAACGAAGTGAGATGCATGGCATCACCATGACCGAAACCTGTGTTGTAGAGACCGATTCCGTCGTTGTCAACAGCCATCGAACCGTAGGTTATCTCGTCGCATCCGTCGCCATCGACATCAGCAATGCGGAGGTTGTGGTTTCCCTGGCCGCCATATGTGAATAATGGTTTGCCGTCTTTCTGAGGAGTATTTCGCGCCACCTGAGTCAGCTTTGAAGAACCGTCAGAGCCTGGCAGCAGGCTCCCGTTGGTATCAAAGAGCCAGCGCAACTTCAATTTCTTACCGTCGAAATCATAAGCAGCAATGGCTGTTCGTGTATAATAGCCGCGACACATTAAGGCGCTGAGATGTTCGCCGTCAAGATAAGCCGTGGCAGCCAGGAAACGGTCCGAACGGTTGGCGTAGTTATCTCCCCAAGCGGTCAGTTCACCCCTTTGAGGCACATAATCCACGGTGCTGATGGCTCGGCCAGTCTTCCCGTCGAAGCAAGTGAGCCACTCTGGTCCCTTGAATATGAAACCACCCTTGCGGGATCTCTTATCCATAGGCTGCGGCCATGCAGGCCCACGGAACTGCTCATTGGGATTTCCGTTGGCCTGATAAGAACTGTTGTCCAATGTGCGGCGATGGTCAGCCTGCGGGTCACCAAGCACGTTGCCTTTCCCGTCGATTGTCCCGTCGGAAGTGCGACAAATCAGTTCGGCACGTCCGTTGCCGTCAAAGTCAGCCACGAGGAACTGAGTATAATGAGCTCCAGAACGTATGTTCCTGCCGAGATTAACGCGCCACATCAATTTGCCGTCAAGACGGTAAGCATCGATAAGAGTAGGTGATGTGAGTCCGCTCTGAGAGTTGTCCCTGCTGTCAGATGGGTCCCACTTTAGAATTATCTCCATCTGCCCGTCGCCATCCAAGTCTGCAGCGGTGGCATCGTTGGCAGAATATCGGATATGGGAGATGGTCCTACCGTTGGCAACGACAGGAATACTGTCAGGGCGCTGCAGAGGAATATTCAAATAACCCAGGGGGGAGTCGGGCGCAACAGTCCACTGAGCCTTGTCTTCCTTAATTTTCTTCTTCCCGCTCACAGCCTTCAGGCTATAAGTCGCTTTTTTGCCGGCTGGAAGCATGTCTTTGACAAATGTAGGCTGACCGGCTCCGACCACTGCCACCGTCTCTTTGCCGTTGCGAACGACTCTGAATTCCACATCAGAGGGGTCTGAAGGCAGATAGCGCCAAGAGATGGCTACGCTGTCGGGTGAAATACGGAAAGCCACAATGCCACGGTTCAGTTTTTCGGTCTGTAACTTGGAGAAGTCATAGTTCGTTTGTGACTTAGCTGAAATGACTGATGCCAGCATGCAGCAAAGAAGCATCTCGAATGAATGGATTAGCTTTTTCATAATGTGGAATTGAAATTAGAGGAATAGCTGCCACACAGCAACGTCAGTATATGAGTTATCTGGAAGCCTCAGCCACGAATCGAGGGTCGCGGTATGGCGAAATGAGGCAGAGGCGAAGAGGTGCATTGCCGGAGTGTTGGTGACCGCAATCAAGGCGTAGATCTGACGTAGATGCAAACGTGCAGAGAATCCCTTCAGAGCCTCGACCACAGGGAGTGATATATGCTTGCCCTGCCATTCAGGAAGAAGGCATAAACCGATCTGGGCACGCCCATGCTGCGGGTCAAAATCAGTCAGGTCAACAAGTCCTACCGGCTCAGAACCACAGACTGCGACCAAGCGCACCTGCTTGTCTGCAAAGATGTCGCTGGTGTTGTCCTGAAGATATTGCCGAAGAACAAAACGTGAGTACGGAACGTTGGTAGGGCCCCAATGCCAATAATCAGGGTTGTTCTCAATACGATAGAGCAGTTCGAGGTCTTCCGGCTCCAAAGCCCTGAGGGTTATGCTGTTCATGCCTGGCCGAATTTGGAAATACGCTGCTCCTCTGAGAGACGGCATATAAGCAGTTGGTCGTCCTGTTCAGCAACGATAAAGCCGTCCAGTCCCTGAACAACCACTTTCCGTTCGCCGAGAGTATGTATTATGCAGTTGGAAGTCTCGTAAAGACTGATGTCCGGACCGATGCACACATTGTTGTTTGCGTCACACGCTGACTGGTCACGCAGTGAGCCCCATGTGCCAAGGTCGCTCCATCCGAAGGAAGCGGGAAAGACAAAAATCTCTTCAGCCTTCTCCATTACGGCATAGTCAATAGATATAGATTCGCATTGCGGGAATCTGCGGTTTATTTCCTGCTGCTCCTCAGGGGTGCCATAGACCGGAAACATATCTTCGAATATACGCGAGAGCTCCGGTTGATATATTCTCAGCGCGTTGACTATGGTGCTTACCCTGAAGAGGAAAAGGCCGCTGTTCCAGAAGAAATTGCTCTGTCGGATATATTTCTGTGCTGTATCTGAATCCGGCTTCTCATGGAAGGAGTCAACACGATAAATCTCTTTGTTTCTGGGGCAGGCAGAACTCAAATCAGCCTGGATATATCCGTAGCCCGTTTCGGGTCTTGTGGGTTTCATTCCGAGCGTAACTATCGAATCGCTTTCGGAGGTGAAGGAAAGAGCACTTCTGATCACGCGCTGAAACTCACGGATATCCATAACTATATGATCGGCAGGTGATACCACGATGTTAGCGCGGGGGTCAACGGATTTTATACGCCAGCTGACATAAGCTATGCACGGTGCTGTATTGCGGCGGACGGGCTCGAGCAAAATATGGTCATTGGGCACTTCCGGCAGTTGTTCACGTACAAGTGAGGCATAGCGATCTGAAGTCACTATCCATGTGCGTTCGGGAGGGCAAATCCCTTCAAAACGTTCAGCAGCCATCTGCAACAATGTTTTACCGCAACCGAGCACATCTATAAACTGTTTGGGGCAGTCCATAGTGCTCATCGGCCAGAAACGGCTTCCGATACCGCCGGCCATGATTACAAGATGATTCCTGTCATTTGCCATATATATATATATTAACGAGATAGTAATTAGATGTTCAATTAGATATTCAATAACGCCATCAACTGATATGCCCCGCCTTACTCTACTTGCATAATTACATTTACCTGGCGGGTTCGGGAGCCAAGAGTGATGTAAAACGAATCGGAATACTCACCTGGTGTATAACCTGAGCGGTCCACATAAATCATGAAGGAATCGGTACCACCGGCGGCGATTCTTCCGGATGTGGGTTCGCAGGTGATCCACCATACTTCGTTGGTCACACGCCATCTGTTTGCTACAGAATCCTCATTGATTAGCCTGAGCATCCACGAGGAGTCCTGCGGTCCGAACGTAATAGTCGGTATGGCACGGCCTTGTGGTTCTGAGATATCTGCTTCCTTGGAGCAGCTGAGGAATATTGCCATCGAGAACAGCATCAAACCGGAAAAAAACAAAAGATTTCTCATGTTGTTAATGTATGATTATGTTTTATCACCAGGAACGGCAGTCATAGAAGGCTAATCATTAAGAAGACGAGCCGTTAGACATTTCAGTCATCAGCGGGCCATGCTGACATCACACGAGTCGGTCTCATTGTTCTATCTTTGCAAGCCCGCCCTCAGAAGTCTCTTTGTAGAGTGAGGGAATATCATGGCCCGTCTGCTTCATCACTCGCACTACGCGGTCGAAACTGACGCGGTGCTGCCCGTCAGAGAGAGAAGCATAGAAATTGGCATCAAGAGCGCGCGCAGCAGCAAAAGCGTTGCGCTCAATACATGGAATCTGGACATATCCGCATACGGGGTCACAGGTCATGCCCAGATGGTGTTCAAGCCCCATTTCTGCAGCATATTCTATTTGAGTTACAGAACCGCCAAACAGCTGGCACGCAGCAGCCGACGCCATGGCACAAGCGACACCCACCTCGCCCTGACAACCGACATCTGCGCCTGAAATACTGGCATTAAATTTCACTAAATTTCCCACTAGGCCGGCAGTAGCCAAAGCATGCAGGATACGCTCTTCGGAGAAGCGGTGGTTATGTCCCAGATGATACAACACCGCGGGCAGAACGCCGCATGAACCGCAGGTGGGAGCAGTGACAATCTTTCCGCCAGAAGCATTCTCTTCGCTTACGGCAAGCGCATAGGCATAGACCAAGCCGGAGCTCTGAAGACTGGCCTTATACCCCATAGCCTTGGTATAATAAATTGGCGCCTTGCGCTGCAGACCAAGCGGCCCAGGCAAGACTCCCTCATGGTCTATACCGCGCTCTACGGACTCACACATGACCTGCCATATCTCATGAAGGAAATCCCATATCTCGCGCCCTTCGCACTTCTCGACATATTCCCAGAAGGAGCGTCCCTTGGCCTGACACCATTCGATTATATCTTTCATAGTGGTCAAATCATAGACCAGCTCGGGGGTGATAGTGTCATTGTTACCCTCGCTCAGAGCACCGCCGCCTATGCTATATACTATCCAAGCATCGGTTAAGGAGCCATCTGGTTCCACACATGCAAAACGCATCCCGTTGGGGTGATAAGGAAGAAAGGTCTTCGGCTCCCAATGTACGGCCACCGGTCCATTATCCTTCAAAACATTCATGATGGCCACATCAGTCATGTGTCCGTGTCCTGTGGCTGCCAGACTCCCATAGAGCACAACGTCAAAAGCCTTGGCTTCGGGATGTCTCTGCAGATAGATAGCTGCAGCAGACTGCGGCCCCATGGTGTGAGACGACGACGGGCCGATGCCTATGCGATATAATTGATGTAATGACTCCATAATCCTCGTGACGTCAAAATAGCAGGCCCTCGGAAAGAGGTTATTTTTTATTCACGAGGGCAAAGGTAATATAAAAACATGTATCAAAGTGTCAAAATGATGTTTTTTTTGAAAAATATTGTGATTTTGTTGCGGATTTAAAGAAAAACACCTACTTTTGCGCCGCATTTAAGAAAACAAGTGCAAAAATACACATTAAATATTTATTAATATGATGCACAACTTTTACTTCTACTCCTATTTTTACTTTACCCAGAAAAGGTGAAGCGGGAGTTCGTTACAGTTAGTTGAGCATTTTGACAAGACCTGAAGGACAATAAAAATACAAGAAACCCGCTTCCCAAACAAGGAGCGGGTTTTCTTTTTAATAACAATAAACACAAAAACATGAAACGCATCGCTATACAAGGCATAAAAGGCAGTTTCCACGACATCGCAGCACATCAGTTTTTCAAGGATGAGCAGGTGCAGCTAATCTGCTGCTCCACATTTGAGCAGGTCTATGAAACCGTGAAAAATGATCCCACTGTCATCGCCATGACAGCCATAGAAAACACCATTGCAGGTTCGCTGCTGCACAACTACGAATTGCTGAGAGAGAGCGGGACGACAGTAGTTGGTGAATACAAGCTCCATATAACACACAGCATCTGCTGTCTGCCTGAAGATGACTGGGACTCCATAACCGAGGTTCATTCACATCCCGTTGCGCTGATGCAGGTAAGACATTACCTCGAAAAGCATCCCGACTATAGGGTAGTTGAAGGCGGAGACACTGCGGGATCGGCCCGGATGATTGCCGAAGGACACCACAATGGGTGGGCTGCGATATGCCATGCTGATGCTGCCAGACTATATGGCCTCAAGGTGCTGGAGGAAGGCATCGAGGACAACAAGCATAACTATACTCGGTTTCTCGTGTGTTCCACTCCGCAGAAGGCCGACCTGCTGCGCCCTATCACAGAGGTCAACAAATCCAGCATCGTATTCGCTTTGCCACACGAGGAAGGAAGCCTCTCGGCAGTGCTTGCCATTCTCTCGTTCTACAAAATCAACCTGACGAAGATTCAGTCGCTGCCTATCATCGGCCGTGAGTGGGAATATCTGTTTTACGTGGATGTGGTATTCAACTCCTTAGTCAGATATCGTCAGGCTATCGATGCCATCATTCCGCTGACAAGAGAACTAAAGATACTCGGCGAATACAGCCAGATTTAAAGCGCATAAAGACCTGCGCCGAAATCATAAAGGCAGACAGCATAAAAACAACAACAACACAGACAGACAAACACATTCCGACAATTATGATACAACCAGCAGAAAGACTCAGTTTGGTGACTGAATACTACTTCAGCCGCAAGCTAAAAGAGGTGGCCCGCCTCAATGCAGAGGGAAAGAATATCATCTCCCTGGCCATAGGTAGCCCCGACATGCCGCCAAGCGAGAGAACCATTGAAACGCTCTGCAGGGAAGCACGGAAGCCGGATGGCCACGGTTACCAACCCACCGTAGGCACGCCTGAATTGCGTCAGGCGATGGCCGCCTTCTACAAGCGGTGGTATGACGTGACGCTCGACCCCGCAACAGAAATCCAACCTCTCATAGGGTCCAAGGAAGGCATCCTGCATGTCACGCTTGCGCTGGTTAATCCCGGCGACAGGGTTCTGGTTCCCAATCCCGGATACCCTACTTATACATCCCTGCCCAGGCTGTTGGGGGCTAAGATTATCAACTACGACCTGACTGAAGCCACTGAGTGGCAGCCTGATTTTGAACAGTTGGAGAAGCTGGTCACAGCTCCGTCGTCCGACGGCCCCTTCAAGATGATTTGGGTAAACTACCCGAACATGCCCACCGGAGCGCCTGCAAGAATGGAGACGTTTGAGCGGCTGGTCTCTTTTGCCCGCCGCCACGGGATTGTCGTTGTTCATGACAACCCTTATAGTTTCATTCTGGCAAAAGAAAGGCCCCTGTCCATACTCCAGATTGCCGGCGCTAAGGACGTTTGTATAGAGTTCAACTCCATGTCCAAGAGTCATAACATGCCGGGATGGCGAGTAGGAGTTCTGGCCACAAATGCAGAGTTCATCAAATGGATTCTCAAGGTCAAGACGAATATAGACAGTGGCACCTTCCGCGCTATGCAACTCGCTGCAGCCGAAGCTCTCACCAACAATGAAGCAGAATGGCATTATCACGCAAACGTGGAAACTTATGCAGAACGACGCGCTGTAGCCGAAGAGATTATGTCATCGTTGGGGTGCTCTTTCGACCCTCAACAAACGGGTATGTTTCTTTGGGGTAGAATTCCTGAAAGATATGGCAATGCAGAAGAACTTACGGAAAAGGTTTTGCATGAGGCAAGGGTATTTATCACCCCCGGCTTTATCTTCGGATCCAACGGCGAGCGCTACATCCGCATCTCTCTCTGTGCCAAGAAAGAAAAGATGGAAGAGGCATTGCAGAGAATCAGGGAAATGCTGGCTTCCGGGAAATAAATAAAACAAGAAAATGCATTAACAGAATAAACAAATAAATAAAAATGGAACAAGAACTACAGATCAAGCCCCTCGCCTTGGAAGGAGTAGAGGACAAACGCCCACTGGTAATCGCAGGCCCATGCTCAGCCGAGACCGAAGAGCAGGTGATGGAAACTGCAAAACAACTGCATTCAGTAGGAATCAAGATATTCCGTGCAGGTATCTGGAAGCCTCGCACCAAGCCTGGAGGATTCGAAGGCAAGGGGCTGGAAGCCCTGCCATGGATGAAGCAGGTGAAGCAGGAGACAGGCATGCTCACAGCGTGTGAGGTGGCGACGCCCGAACATATAGAGCAAGCTCTGCAATATGGCATCGACATCCTCTGGATTGGCGCCCGAACCACAGCCAACCCCTTCTCTATGCAGGCTCTGGCCGACGCGCTCCAAGGGGTAGATGTCCCGGTGCTGGTGAAGAACCCCGTGAATCCGGACATCGAACTCTGGGTGGGGGCGCTGATGCGGCTCAATAGCGCCGGAGTGCAACGCATCGCTGCCGTTCACCGCGGTTTCAGCAGCGTAGATCAGAAGATATACCGTAACGCTCCTATGTGGCATCTGCCGATAGAACTGGCACGCCGCTATCCCACCCTGCCGATCATCTGCGACCCCTCACACATGGGAGGACGACGTGACCTCATCGCCCCTCTCTCTCAGCAGGCAATGGATATGGGCTTCGCCGGACTCATGATAGAGAGCCACTGCAATCCCGACTGCGCCTGGAGCGATGCCAAACAACAGGTCCTGCCCGATGTGCTTGACTTCATTCTGGACCGCCTGGTAATCCGCGACAACATCGAGAGCACCGAGAGCCTGAATGCCATGCGCAAACAAATCGATGAGATTGATAACATGATTATGGATGTGCTTACAAAGCGCATGCGTATCAGCCGCGAAATTGCGAGCTACAAGAAGACGCACAATATGACCGTAGTGCAGACTGGGCGCTATAGCGAGATTCTTGAAAAGCGCGGTGCCCAAGGCGCTCTGTGCGGCATGTCAGCCGGCTTTGTGAAGAATATCTACGAGCAGATCCATGAGGAGAGTGTGCGCCAACAGATGGAGATAATGAACAAGGCATAACAAACATATTATCTTTTTATCCTTGCTGTTGGAAATCATTCCCACAGCGTCATTTAAATCAGAACTAACATGAGAATACTCATTCTTGGCGCCGGCAAAATGGGAGCCTTCTTTACCGACCTCCTGTCGTTTGACCACGAGGTGGCAGTTTATGACAACGACCCCAAGCGGCTGCGCTTTCTGTATAACACAAGACGTTTTATTTCTCTTGACGAGGTAGATGAATTCAATCCCGAATTTGTAATCAACGCTGTATCTCTGAAGTTCACCCTGCAGGTATTCGAAGAACTGCTTCCGCATATCGGCAATGACTGCGTATTGTCTGACATCAGCAGCGTGAAAACCGGATTCAAGGAATATTATGAAAGCACTGGACATCGATACGTTTCCTCACACCCCATGTTCGGTCCTACTTTCGCCAACCTCGGACAGCTGAGCAATGAGAACGCCATACTTATCAACGAGGGGGATTATATGGGACGCATCTTCTTCCGTGATCTCTACAGCCGCCTCGGACTAAACCTGAAGGAACTATCCTTTGCCGAGCATGATGAGACGATGTCCTACTCGCTATCCATCCCCTTTGTCTCCACCTTTGTTTTCTCCGCTGTGATGAAGCATCAGGACACTCCGGGAACGACATTCAAACGTCACATGAAAATCGCCCGCGGTGTGCTTTCTGAAGACGACACTCTGCTGCGTGAAATCCTATTTAACCCACATACAAAGCCTAAAGTAGAGAACATACGCACAGAGCTGAAGGAGCTCATAAAGATTATTGATGAGCGCAACGAGGAAGCCATGACTGCCTACCTGTCTAAAATCCGAAAGAATATAGAATAGACATACTCTAAAGAAAACATCAATGACTACCTTACTGTCGGGTAATCATTGATGTTTTGCTAGTATGAGGAGCACAAAGGGAATCCTTGCGCACCTATGTGACTGGTAGAAATATGCGGATTGCTGACCACAAAGAGCAGATTACTTTTAGTCTTATAGCCCGCCAGTCAGATTATCCAAGAAGGCTACAGAAGTTCAATTCCCGGCATTAACCACAGGCTGGGCGTTGTCATCGCCGCAAAGAACCACAAGAAGATTGCTTACCATGGCAGCCTTTCGCTCGTCGTTTAGTTCAACGACCTTCTCATCATTGAGCTTATCCAAAGCCATCTTCACCATGGAGACAGCACCCTCAACAATTTTCTCGCGTGCTGCTATGATAGCTGTGGCCTGCTGCCTGCGAAGCATCACTGCAGCAATTTCCGGAGCATAGGCAAGATAATTGATTCGGGCTTCAATGACATCAATACCTGCCATATCGAGCCGTTCGCTGATTTTGGCCTCCAGCTCCTTGTTTATCTCGTCGGAGCCGTCTCTTAGGGTGATGGCGTCCTCATCCTCCTCATTATCATAGGCATACTGACCTGCGACCTGACGCAAGGCCGCATCGGCCTGGATGCTCACAAAATTCTGCAACGCATTCATTATCACTGCAGCTCCAGGTGCTCCAACCTGGTTCGCACCAACTCTGGCAGCAGCCATAGTCTGGGTGTCCACTTCAAACATTGCCTTGTAAGTGTCTTTCAGTTTCCACACAAGCACCAGACCAATCATCACCGGATTTCCGGCTTTGTCATTCACTTTGATCGGATCGGCGTCGAGGTTACGGGCGCGCAAACTGAGTTTCTTGGCTGTGATAAATGGATTAGCCCAATAAAAACCTGCGTCTGTGAATGTGCCACGATAACGCCCGAAGAACATTAAAACCTGAGCCTCTCCCGGTTCCACCTGGAAGAAACCGCACATAAATATAATAGATAATATCAGAGCAAGAATGGATAAGACAATAGCGCATACCCATTCAGCAGGTGAATTTCCGAGAGTAACAGCGTCATCTATGCTTATTCCGGAGTAAACAATAGCAGCCAGAGAGCCGATAAACATAAGAATAACAAGCACAAGCATCAGGATTCCATTCATGATGAAACCTGAGTAAGCAAATTCTTTCTTTTCCATAATATTTTAAAATCTAATCTTTTAGCCGATGGGGCTAAGTGCTTTTATATGAATGCTGTAAGCTTATTCTGATATGGCCGGCTCGCGCTCTTCATTTGTCTCCAGACTTGTGTGGCTCAACAACCGGCATTTCAAAATATATTGACTGTTTCTGAAGTATCTGCATCCCTGAGCTATCATGCTTCAAGCTCACTCATTCTAGCCTGATACTGGGCTATGTACTTGCCGAGGATATCAAATTCGAGATTGACTATAGAACCGACTTTGATAGCATGAAAATTGGTTATCTCAAAGGTGTAAGGGATTATACAAACTGAGAATGTGTCACGCGTGGGGCGACACACAGTCAGACTGACACCATTAATGCTTACTGACCCTTTGTCAACAGTGAAATATCCCCGCCGAACCATCTCCGGTGTAGTTTCATATTGGAAGGTGTATTCATGGCTGCCCTCCTGATCCTCTACAGCTATGCAGCGCGCAGTCTGGTCAACATGGCCCTGAACGATGTGGCCGTCCAGACGCCCTCCCATCTGCATCGACCGTTCGACATTGACTTCATCCCCGACTTTGAGCAGACCAAGATTACTGCGCTCCAGAGTCTCCCGCATCGCTGTTACAGTGTAAGTTCCATTCTCTATGCGTACTACAGTGAGACACACACCGTTATGTGACACACTTTGGTCTATCTTCAGCTCATCTACGAAGTCGCACTTCATTGTGAAATGAAGATTATCCTGTTCTTTTTCTATGGCGACAACAGTGGCCATACCTTCAACAATTCCACTAAACATTTCTGATGGTTTTTGATTAATTTATAAACTTATTCGCCGCAAAAGTACGAAATAAAACGAATAAAAGACTATCTTAAACCAAAAAAACATAAAATAAGCCTTTCTTCACAAAAATAGAGGGCTTAAAGGACTCCGAATTACAATTTTTCACTACCTTTGTGCCGAGTTTGAAAAAGATATGTACATAGCAATCGCAGGTAATATAGGCAGCGGGAAGACAACACTCACGAGAATGTTGGCCAGGCAGTTTGGCTGGAAGCCACATTTTGAGCCCGTGACAGACAACCCCTACCTGGAAGATTATTACCGGGACATCCCGCGCTGGAGTTTTGCGCTTGAGGTGTTTTTCCTTAAGCAGCGTTTCCGCGACCTCTTAGCCATAGCCCAGTCTGAAGAAACAATCATACAAGACCGTTCTATTTTCGAAGGGGTGTATGTATTCACGGCTAACAACAAGGACATGGGCAACCTGTCGGACCGGGACTTCCAGACATACATGGAACTCTTTGAACTCATGACCCGCGTCGCATGCATTCCTGATCTCATGATTTATCTGCGCGCCTCCGTTCCGCACCTCGTTGAAAACATCCAAAAGAGAGGACGGGATTACGAGCAGACGATGCCTTTGGACTATCTTCGCAACCTGAACGCCAGATATGAAGACTTCATATACAACAAGTATCAGGGCCGCGTGCTTACAATAGAAGTCGATTCCCTTGACTTCCAGAATCGGGTTGAGGACTTCGCCCTGATTTGCGACAAGGTGGAAAGCGAACTGTTCGGACTATTCAAATAGAAGCATAGAAGCATCAAAACATTTCCTGAATTAAGTAATTAAAACAAAGAACAAGACCATGCACATAGCGATAGCCGGAAACATAGGCAGCGGCAAGACCACGCTGACAAAGATGCTTGCCCACAGATATGGGTGGACACCACGTTTTGAGTCTGTTGACTACAATCCTTATCTTGACGACTTCTACAAAGACATGAAGAGATGGTCATTCAACCTGCAGATATATTTCCTCAACAAGCGTTTTCAGGACATCGTCGATATCTCACGCTCTGACGAGACCATCATTCAGGACCGCACAATATTCGAGGATGCATGCATCTTCGCACCCAACTTACACGACGGGGGAAACATGAGCGACCGCGATTTCGCCAACTACCAGGACCTTTTCAACCTGATGATTTCCCTGGTCAAACTGCCTGACCTGCTGATATACATCCGCACCACAATACCGAACATCGTAGCTCAGATTCAAAAAAGAGGTAGGGAATACGAGCAGAGCATCCGAATAGATTATCTTGAAGGCCTTCACCGCAGATATGAAGAATGGATTGCCACATACAAGGGTAACATGATCATCGTTGACGGAGACAATGTGAAATTCGAAGGAAATCCGCATGACTTCCAAATCATTACAGACCAGATAGATGCCAAGCTCTTTGGCCTCTTCCCCATGGAATAACTGCATGAGACACATTAAGTTGTGTTAAACGTTGCTAATCTATTTCAACCTAACACTGCTCTTTTTGTCAAATTCGGCAAGAATACATATCTTTGCGCGCTTTTTAAAGGTTAGCACAGACAAAATTACAATAATCAGAAACCGACACAATGAGTATCCGAACCTCTTTACTCACACTCGCGATTGCGTTTTCGTCTTCTATACATGCCCAGTGGACATTGCAAGAATGTCTTGACTACGCAGAAACACACAACATTCAGGTACAGAAGAACCGCATTAGCCAGCAGGAAGGCGAACAGAGCCTGCAGCAGGCCAAAGCCGCCCTCTTCCCCAGCCTCTCCTTTTCCATGAGCCAAAGCCTCGGCTACCGCCCCTTCCAGGAATCAACGAATATGGTCCAAAACGGAATAGTGACCAAGACTGCCAACAAACTGACCGAAAACGGCAGCTACGGCCTCAATGCCAATTGGACGGTGTGGGACGGAGGAATCAACCGCAAGACCATAGAGGCACAGAAGGTGCAGAACAAAATCCTGGAGCAGCAGACCCGGCAGACACTCAACACCATCCAGGAACAGATTGCACAGCTCTATGTGCAAATACTCTACACCACAGAAGCCCAGAAAGTGAACCAGCAGCTGCAGGAAACAGCCCAACGGCAGTATGACCGCGGACTGGAGCGCCTGAAGGTGGGGGACATCGCCAAAGCTGACCTGGCACAGTTGGAATCCCAGCTGGCAGCCACAAAATACGATGTCGTAAACAGCCAGACCCAGGTTGAGGGATACAAGCGTCAGCTGAAGGAGCTCCTGCAGTTAGACATAAACTCGCCTTTCGACGTGGCTAAAGAAGAGATTGCCGACGCCCAGGCCCTCGCCCCCATTCCGGACAAAACCAATGTATATGCCCACGCACTCATTAACCGTCCCGAAATCAAGAGCGCCCAGCTGGCTCAGCAGGCTGCCGATATTCAGCTCAACATCGCAAAACGCGGCTACTACCCCAGCATCGGAATCAATGCCGGCATCGGTGACTCTCACTATTCTGCGTCCGACGAGTCCTACGGCAAACAGCTCAAGCATAACCTCAACGGAAGCATTGGCCTCTCTGTGAGCGTGCCCATTTTCGACAACCGCCGCAACAAGACAAACGTGGAGAAAGCCAAACTGCAGCGCACCACAGCCACCTTGGACCGTTCTGACAAGGAGCTGTCACTTGGCTCGACAATAGAGAACTATTGGCTCCAAGCCACCTCTGCCCAACAGAGATTCATCGCCGCGCAGACGGCAGTGCGCAGTCAGCAGACAAGCTATGAGCTCGTTGACCAGCAGTTCAAGGAAGGACTGAAAAATATCGTGGACCTGCTTCAGGCACGGGACAACCTGCTCAACGCTCAGCAGAACAAGCTGCAAAGCAAATACACCACAATACTCAATACCAAACTGCTCCAGTTCTATGCCGATGGCATGATAGACCTCCACTGAGACATAAACACAAATATCCGGCATCAGGAATATGGATTTATGACTTTTTCGCATCAGACCCAAAGAGTGCTGGCGATTAAATAACTTAAACGATTAGGAAAACATTCATGCAATGAAAAAACAGATAATTATAATGGCTCTTGTGGCAGTGGCGACAGTCTCATGCTCAGAAAAGTCCAAGGTTGAATATCAGACTACGGTAGTCGAACAGGGTAACATCTTCACCAGCGTTACTGCTACGGGTACTATTGAGCCGGTTACAAAGGTGGAAGTTGGCACTCAGGTGTCCGGGATAGTAAGCAAGATTTACGTGGATTACAACAGCATAGTCAAAGCGGGGCAGGTGATTGCCGAACTGGACAGGACCAACCTGACCTCCGAACTGGCCTCTGCCCGGGCTAACCTGACCTCTGTGGAGAGCAACCTCGCCTACCAGAAGGCTAACTACGAGCGCAACAAAGCCCTCTATGACAAGGGGCTTATCAGCAGCAATGACTTCGAGCAGACCCGCCTGTCATATATCCAGGCCCAGCAGCAGGTCAGTTCGTCGAGAGAAAATGTGAAGAAGGCCGAAACGAATCTGGGCTATGCCACAATTACAAGTCCGATCTCCGGAGTGGTGCTTTCCAAAGCAGTCGAAGAGGGACAGACCGTGGCTGCTTCATTCTCCACTCCTACGCTGTTCACCATCGCCCAGGATCTCACAGACATGCGTGTTATAGCAGACATCGACGAGGCTGACATAGGTGATGTGCGCGAGGGACAGCACGTATCTTTTACTGTGGATGCCTATCCTAACGACTCCTTCGACGGCACTGTGACTCAGGTGCGCCAGGAGCCTACCACAGAGAGCAATGTGGTGACCTACGAGGTGGTGATTGCCGCACCGAATGGAGACCTCAAGCTGAAGCCCGGCCTCACAGCCAATGTCGTTATTTACACTCTTGAGAAGAACGATGTGCTGACCGTGCCTTCCAAAGCCCTGAGGTTTTCACCAAGCGAGCCTCTGCTCCAAAAGGACGAGATCATCGCTGACTGCGAAGGCAAAGACAAACTGTGGGTCCGTCAAGGCAGCGTATTCAAGGCTATCCCGGTATCTGTCGGCGTGACCAACGGAACGATGACAGAAATCACGTCAGGCATCAAGGCTGGCACAGAGGTAATAGCAGAGATGATTGTTACCGAACCCATGGAAGAAGACGCAGCCAGCCAGAACAAGAATCCCTTCATGCCCGGACGTAACAACAACAACAATAACAAAAACAAGAAGTGATGGACGCCAGAAAAGTAGTCATAGAACTGCATGACGTCCGCCGTAATTTCATCGTCGGGTCGGAGACTGTTCATGCTCTGCGCGGCATTTCCTTCAAGATATACGAGGGGGAATTCGTTACGATCATGGGCACGTCCGGTTCGGGAAAGTCCACTCTTCTGAACCAGCTTGGCTGCCTCGACACACCGACCAGCGGCGAGTATCTTCTTGACGGAATCAGCGTGAGAACCATGAAGCGCAGCCAGCGGGCACGCCTTCGCAACCGCAAGATTGGCTTCGTGTTCCAGAATTATAATCTTCTGGCAAAAACCACTGCTGTGGAAAATGTTGAACTGCCGCTGATGTACAACAGCGAGTTCAATTCTCAGCAGCGCCGCGAAGCCGCAGTCAAGGCATTGGAGGCTGTAGGACTTGGCGACCGCCTGGAACATAAGAGCAACCAGATGTCCGGCGGACAGATGCAACGCGTTGCAATTGCCCGTGCATTGGTAAACAACCCGGCGGTGATTCTTGCCGACGAAGCAACCGGAAACCTCGACACGCGAACCTCATTCGAAGTGCTCGTGCTCTTCCAAAAACTCCATGCCGAGGGGCGCACAATCATATTCGTTACGCATAACCCCGACATCGCACAATACTCCTCACGAAATATAGTGCTGCGCGACGGCAAGATTCGTGAAGATGTACAAAACAACAATATACTCAGCGCAGCAGAAGCTCTTGCCGCTCTGCCTGCTCCACAAGACGACTGAATAACATGTCCATAGCTAATCTCCTGAAAGTAGCGCTCAAGGCTATTCTCAACAACAAGGCCCGGTCCTTCCTCTCCATGCTTGGTATCATTATCGGCGTGGCTGCTGTTATCGTCATGATGGCTATCGGACAGGGCTCAAAGGAAAGCATTCACAAAGAGCTCTCCACGATGGGTACTAATCTGCTGACCATTCGCCCGGGTGCTGACATGCGCGGCGGCGTGCGCCTCGACCCATCGGCTATGCAGACACTGAAGCAGGCTGACTACGAGGCCATTCTCTCCGAAGCAAAATTCGTGAAGAAAGCCTCGCCGGAGGTCACGACCAGCGGTCAGGCTATCATCGGGTCAAACAACACCACCTCGACCTGTTACGGTGAGTCGCCCGATTACATCAGCATAAAGTTATGGACGGTGGAGAGCGGTCAGTGTTTCACAGAGGAGGATGTGAAGAAATCTGCCAAAGTGTGTCTTATCGGTAAGACTGTGGTCAACGAGCTCTTCCCCAACGGTCAGGACCCGATAGGGAAAACAATCCGCTTCAAGACAATACCCTTCCGCGTGATCGGCGTGCTCAAAGGCAAGGGGTATAACAACTGGGGCATGGACCAGGACAACGTCATCATCGCGCCATATACGACAGTGATGAAACGCCTGTCGGCCCAGACCCACTTCAACAGCATTGTCTGCTCAGCGCTGACCGAGGAACTGACCGATGCAGCCATCGAAGACCTCAAACAAATCCTGCGTCGCAGCCACAAACTGAAAGAGAGCGACGAAGACAACTTCACAATCCGTTCGCAGCAGGAATTTATGGACACGATGTCTTCAACCATGGACACCATAACAATAATTCTCGTCGTAGCCGCTGCCTTCTCCCTGCTTGTGGCTGGTATAGGCATAATGAATATAATGCTCGTAAGCGTCACCGAGCGAACCAAGGAAATAGGTTTGCGCATGAGTGTCGGAGCCAGAGGGCTGGACATCAGCAACCAGTTTCTCATCGAGAGCGTCACCATCAGCGTCACCGGGGGTGTGCTTGGAGTATTGCTGGGCGGTCTGCTGACCTGGGCATGCAACACCTGGGTCGGTTACCCGGCGGTTATACCGATGTGGAGCGTGATTGTATCATTTGCAGTATGCGTTCTGATCGGCATCGGCTTTGGATATATCCCCGCACAGAAGGCTGCGAGAATGGACCCGATAGAGGCAATCAGATATGAATAACTGCTCTACAGCAAGATATTTCCTACTTGATAATAACTGCTTAAAAACAAAAATAAGATGAAACGAATCCTTTCAATCATGTTACTCTCCCTGCCTTTATTTTCCATGGCAGAGACAAGGCTTATGCAGACGCTGTCTGAAAGTCATGATTTAATTCCATATCCAAGAATAAGAGAGGATAAGACCGAACCCAAGTCTGTAAGGATTGCCCGGATCGAAGGCAAAGCCACAGCCCTGGCCCCGGAATCAGTAAAGCCGGCTCCAACAGGAGTGAGCAAATACCTCGCAGGGGCTGTTCCTGAGGTAAATGGGATTGTCACCTTCACACAGACTTTCTATGTGCTGGACAAGAATCGGGAATACACCTACCCCATCATGCGCGATTTCGCCAAGAGCCTCGTTGCCGGGAGCGTCCCCAACAGCCTGCGGGCAAGAGTGCTCACCGACGATGCCCAGGCTGGCAATGCCGTTGTCAAAGTGGAAGAATACATGACATTCAAGAAGAAATTCCTGAATCTTGACCGCGCCCAGTTCCGTTTCCTCTTCTCTGCCGAATGTGACGACAAAGGCAAGGTGAAGATGACCATTACCCAGATTTCCTACGGTTATGAAGAAGACAACGAGGGAAAATTCGGCATCACATACAAAGCTGAGGAATGGATCACCGACAAGGAGGCCATCAACAAGTCGGGCACAAAACTTTATCCACGAAGCGGGAAATTCCGCCGCTTCACCGTCAACCGCGTAGAGGACATCTTCAACGCAGCACGCGAGAAATTCGAGGAGAAGAAAAAAGCTGAGGACAAAAAGAAAATAAATAAGCTCGTCGGTGAATAAGGAAAAAGCACAAATACTTTACGAGAAGGGCAACGCCTACCGCCGTGAGCAGCGGTGGGGCGATGCTCTTAACGCTTATTCCGAGGCTGTTAAGTTAGACCCGGATTCACCTGCGCGCCATGCTTACGAGATGCTGGTGCAGATCATGGAATATCGATGCAAAGACTATTACAACCCATGATTCCATGCTGCCTGCTTCTGCACACAACTCATATTCAGGCATAAGAATTGCACATAAATTATTAATTAAATAAACAAAAAAAAAGAAAGTAAAAAATGGGAAAAATCAAAGGAGCTATAGTCATAAACGAGGAGCGCTGCAAAGGATGCGACCTCTGCGCTGTGGCTTGTCCGCTCCATCTTATTTCCCCTTCGGGAAAAGTAAATCATAGAGGCTATCCCTATGTGATTCAGGATGACCCCGAAGGGCGATGCACCGGTTGCACATCATGTGCCATAGTATGCCCCGATGGCTGCATTTCAGTTTATAGAGTAAAAAATGAAAGTGAGAAGTAAAATGAGCGACAATAATCAATCAATACTACTGATGAAGGGTAATGAGGCTATTGCCCACGCAGCAATTCGCTGCGGATGCGACGGCTATTTCGGTTACCCTATCACCCCGCAGAGTGAGATATTAGAGACTTTAGCGGCAGAAAAACCATGGGAAACAACAGGTATGGTAGTGGTTCAGGCCGAAAGCGAGGTAGCCAGCATAAATATGATTTATGGAGGCGGAGGAGCCGGCAAACGCGTGATGACCAGCAGCAGCAGCCCCGGGGTTGCTCTGATGCAGGAGGGAATCACATATATGGCTGGTGCTGAAATTCCCGGACTTATCGTCAATGTTCAGCGTGGAGGCCCGGGGCTCGGTACAATACAGCCCTCGCAAGGTGACTATTTTCAGGCAACCCGCGGAGGCGGAAACGGCGACTATCAGGTCATCATCCTCGCTCCGGCCAGTGTGCAGGAAATGGCTGACTTCGTTGATATGGCCTTCAACCTCGCCTTCAAATACCGCAACCCTGCGATGATACTCTCCGACGGAATCATCGGTCAGATGATGGAGAAGGTGGTTCTACCGCCTTTCAAGGCCCGACGCACAGAAGAGGAAATACGTGAGGAATGCCCATGGGCTTCCATCGGACGTACTCCGGACCGCAAATGCAATGTCATTACATCGCTCGAACTGAACCCCTCCGAGATGGAGCAGCGCAACCTGCACCTGCAGGAGAAATATGCAGAGATAGAGCGCTCCGAAGTCCGTTTCGAAGAGACGATGACCGAGGATGCAGATTTCATAATCGTAGCATTCGGCAGCGCAGCACGCATAGCAGCAAAGGCCATATCCATCTGCCGCGCCAGCGGGATAAAGGTGGGACTTCTGCGACCGATAACCTTGTGGCCCTTCCCCACCCTGCGTATCCGGCAGCTGGCAGAAAAAGCCAAGGGTATTCTCTGCGTGGAAATAAATGCCGGACAGATGGTGCAGGACGTCCGGCTCGCATCCGAGGGGCGTTGCCCCGTAGCCCACTACGGCCGCATGGGAGGTATTGTCCCCACGCCCGATGACATCATCAATGCTCTCAAGAGCAATCAGAAATTCTCAATCTGAAATCCATAATTTCAACCCAATAATTATAAAGAAAAGCATGGAGAGGGAAAATATACGCGCCATACTTAACACCTTGTTCCTGATCATTGCAGTTATCGGCCTTCTGGTTTATTTCTGCTATCCCAGCCATCATATCTATGGCATCAGCATCATCGCAGTAGCAATGGTATTAAAGATTGCCGAGTTCTTTATCCGATTCATGCTCTGACATATTATGACAAGACAAGAAATTATATCCCCCGAAAACCTCGTCTATCAGAAACCCCTTCTGATGAACGACAACCACATGCATTACTGCCCCGGCTGTTCCCACGGCGTAGTGCATAAGCTCGTAGCTGAGGTAATTGAAGAAATGGGCCTCACTGACCACGCCGTAGGCATCTCGCCCGTTGGCTGTTCTGTATTTGCATACAAATATATTGATATCGACTGGCAGGAAGCTGCCCACGGCAGAGCACCTGCCATCGCCACTGCCATCAAACGCCTCTGGCCCGACCGCCTCGTGTTCACCTATCAGGGCGACGGTGACCTGGCATGCATCGGAACTGCGGAGACTATCCACGCTCTTAACCGTGGCGAAAACATCACTATCATCTTCATCAACAACGCCATCTACGGAATGACCGGAGGACAGATGGCACCGACCACTCTGCTCGGGCAGAAGACTTCCACCTGCCCCTACGGCCGTCAGGCTGACCTCCACGGATTCCCGCTCAAGATAACAGAGATAGCTGCAACCCTCGAAGGCACATGCTATGTCTCACGCCAGTCTGTTCACTCCGTGGCTGCTATCAGAAAAGCTAAAGCCGCTATTCGGAAAGCCTTTGAAAATTCGATGAAGGGACTCGGCTCTAACCTGGTGGAAATCGTCTCTACCTGTAGCTCGGGATGGAAACTGACACCCACCGAGGCAAACAAATGGATGACAGAACACATGTTCCCGTTCTATCCTGTCGGCGACCTCAAGGACACTACACTTAATCAGACAAAATAAGATTAATAATCAAAACACATGCTTACACCCCCATTCTCTTCGGCAGAAGGGGGGAAAAGCCAAGAAAAATATGACTGAAGAAATAATTATATCAGGCTTTGGAGGCCAGGGAGTGCTCTCTATGGGTAAGATTCTGGCCTACGGCGCGCTCATGGAGGGTAAAGAGGTATCCTGGATGCCTGCTTACGGCCCCGAACAGCGAGGAGGTACAGCGAATGTAACCGTTATCGTGAGTGACGACCCTATATCTTCACCTATCCTGAGTCAGTATGACACTGCCATTGTGCTCAACCAGCCCTCGCTGGACCGCTTCGAGCCCCTTGTGAAACCCGGCGGCAATCTGATTTTCGATGGCTATGGAATCAGCGAACCGCCAACACGCAAAGACATTAATATATATGAGGTGTCTGCGATGGATGCTGCTGCTGAGATGGGTAATCCGAAAGGATTCAACATGATTGTCCTCGGCGCATTGCTCAGGATATGCCCCATCGTTGGTATTGAGCACATCCTGAAGGGACTGCGAAAGACTCTGCCCGAACGCCATCACCATCTGATTCCTGCAAATGAGCTGGCGCTGCGCAAAGGAATGGATATTGTAAAATAACTCACACTCTCTCCCCCCCTGCTAATTGTGAGGGGGGAGATTACTTGCAAGACATGGGAAAAGAGAAGAACATGCCTGTCTATGCCCAGAAACCACACACCATGTTTTTGGGTGATTTAATATCTGAAGTTTCCACTTCCTACTTCTTCAAGAAGGCGGGGGTGGTTCTTCTCTTCTTTTTCATTGCCTCTGCCATCCACGCCCAGGACTTGGACACTGAGCAAAACGGCTTCGGCGTGGATAATGAGAATATGGATATGACCTCGGGCACTAACCGCGTGCAATGGGGGCGCGACACCACCGCAGTAGAGAAGGATATACCGATTGAATACCACCAGTGGTACATCGACGAAGTGTTCGGAACCAAACTATACCAGGAATTCAACGACACCCTGCCCCACCTCTTCCAGAACTTCAATGCTGCCGACGGCCTCACGGGGGAATACCATATTCTCGGAAACCTCGGGTCGCCGCGATTCGAAATCAACTGGTTCGACCGTGGCATCGTTGACGATTTATTTTTCATACAGCAGATGAGCCAGGCACACACTACTCCTGGCAACATCCTCTTCACAAACACCAAGAGCCCTGTCACCAACCTGCAATACCACAAAAGCGGGACCAGGCAGGATGGACAAGACCGCTTCCACGCCTATTTCGCCTCGAACATCAATAAGAGAGCTGGCTTCGGATTCAAATTCGACTACCTCTACGGACGGGGCTATTACCTCTCCTCCTCTCAGTCGCAGTTTACTGGCCATCTGTTTGGCTACTACAGCGGCGAACGCTACGAGATGCATGCCTTCGGAGGCTACGAGCATTTCAAGATGGCCGAGAACGGAGGAATCGAAGACGACAGATACATCACCGATCCGCAGAGCTTCCCCCAGAGCTACGGGAGCCGCGATATCCCCACGGTCATGGATGACACCTGGAACCGCAACGACCAGCACACCTACTACCTCACTCAGAAATATAACTTGGGAAT
Organism: Bacteroidaceae bacterium; assembly: GCA_024699495.1. Lineage (GTDB taxonomy): Bacteria > Bacteroidota > Bacteroidia > Bacteroidales > Bacteroidaceae > Physcousia. Next base: position 58,278 of record JAILPK010000060.1, read on the forward strand.
TTACCGGGAGCGCGTTGTACCTGACAGCCTCAAACCTCAAATGCCACAAGCTGCCGAACTGATGATGAGCATTCGTCCAGACAGCCTGCGATCTGTCATTCAGGCCGACTCTACACGACTAAGTATCACTCTCGACTCTCTGCGCAATGCGTGGCAGCAGGCGCAGCCTGTGCCCATGGATTTCGTTCCCGTGACCAGCTTCCTCCACACCTTCAAACTGGAAAGACTCGCACACACCTTCTACAGCAATGGAGGGATAGAAAGCAGCTATTTCTCCAACGCACCCTATTATTCCTCGAGCTTCAGCACCATCGAGGACCGCTCTGTAGGCCTCAGGATTCGCAACATGCTCGGAATACAGCTGCGCGAGGGCTTCAACAAATGGGCCAAGGCTGGCATTACTCTCTACGCCGCACACGAATTCAAGCATTTCTGGATTCCAAGCCTCGAATCCACCGATTCCACAGCGGCCTATGACAGCTACGTGGAAAACAACGTCTTCGTCGGAGGCAGGATAGCCAAGACCCAGGGACGCGCCATCCACTTTGACGCCGGCGCTGAATTCTGCGTGGCTGGCGCAAATGCCGGAGACATGGACATTAACGGAACTGCAGACCTCAATTTCCGCCTCGGCAGAGACACCGTAAGATTCGAGGTCAGCTCTGCATTTAAATTATTGGGAACCGCATTCTTTTTCTCCCACTTCCATGGGAAAGGCATTTGGATGGACAATGATGATTTAGCCAGAGAGACAAGGACCCGAGTCGAAGGCAAACTGACCATAGACCGAACCATGACCTCGCTGCGTTTCGGCTTGGAGAACATCTCCAAATACACTCATTTCGCATCGGTCCTAACACCCAACTACGCTTCCAACGGGACTACCGTTACATCCTATTCCCACGACATCACTGTGAACCAGCAGGATGGCAGCATTCAGGTGATGAGCGCCGCTCTGAACCAAGACCTGCATCTCGGCATCTTCCATTGGGACAACGCCGTAACATGGCAACACTCCACCAAACCGGACGTGCTGCCACTGCCCGCACTCAGCATTTACACCAACCCGTATATCGTATTCCACATTGCCAAGGTCCTACGCGTCGAACTGGGCGCTGACATGAGATACTTCACCAAATACTACGCCCCAGATTATTCACCTGTAATAAACACCTTTGCCATTCAGGACGTTAACCAGGAACGCATTAAAATCGGCAACTGGCCAATTATAAACGTCTATGCAAATTTCGCCATCAAACGCGTTCGCGGATATATAAACTACACTCACGCCAATGCAGGCAACGGATTCGCCTTCTGGGCTCCACACTACCCCATCGACCCCACAAGCCTGCGTTTCGGCATCAGCTGGAACTTCTACGACTGACCTAAGTCTGGAGGCCTGCCCCGAAAATAATCCCCACCATTTTGGTGGTGCCCATCATCCTCAGTTATCATGGGGAAAAGAGATACTCGCACCCCCCTGTAAACAAAAGACACCTCTGTTGTGAGCTAAGATATTTATGCATGACATGATTACCATACTCGGACCTACAGCCTGCGGAAAAACTGCCGTGGCTACGCATCTGGCTGCTACCCTCGGCAACGCTGAGATTATATCAGCAGACTCCAGACAGGTATTCCGTGGTATGGACATAGGCACGGGGAAAGACCTTGCAGATTTTGTCGTCAGCCTGCCGCAGTCTTCATCCGAACATTCTGACTCACACTCGCAGACCGTCACCATACCCCACCACCTCATAGATATAGCCGATCCGGGAACGAAATACAGCGTTTTCGAATTTCAGCGTGATTTCCTCAAAGCCTTTGACGACATCCGGGGCAGAAAGGCTCTGCCCATTCTGTGCGGGGGCACAGGGCTGTATATTGAAAGCGTGCTGCGGGCATACAAACTGGTTGAGGTGCCCGTAAACAGCCTATTGCGCGAGAAACTCGAGGGGAAAAGTCTCTCCGAACTGACTGATATACTCAGATCATACAAGAGACTTCACAACACCACTGATGTAGATACTGCCCGACGCGCAATCCGAGCCATCGAAATCGAGGACTTTTATCGCGAGCACCATATTGATGACACCCAGCCCTTCCCCACACTGAAATCCCTCACCATCGGCATAAGCGTGGACCGCATGCTGAGGCGCGAACGCATATCTAAACGCCTGCGCCACAGACTCGAACACGAGGGGATGGTGGAAGAAGTGGAAAGCCTGCTTGCACAGGGAGTACCCGCCGAAGCGCTCATCTCTTACGGCTTGGAATATCGTTATCTTACTCTATATATCTGCGGACAGCTCAGCTATGAAGAAATGGTCAGACAACTGGAGATTGCCATTCACCAGTTCGCCAAACGCCAGATGACTTATTTCCGCGGAATGGAACGCCGCGGGGTGCATATCCATTGGATTGAAGGAGGCGGACCGGCCGCAGAGACTGCAGAATCAATAGTCACACTCTTTAAGGATAGACAAGAAGAAATATAAGAATATGGAAAAAGAACGTTGGGGAATTATTTATTGTCCAAAGCAGGGGGTTCAGCGTTCACACAAACGATGGGAACGCATCCGGGAATATCTCACAGCAAAAGAGATAAGTTACGACTTCGTCCAAAGCGAAGGCATTGATTCGGTGGCGCGACTAACCACTATGCTGGCACAAAACGGCTATCGGACCATCATCATCGTCGGCGGTGACTCTGCGCTCAACCACGCTCTCAACAGCATCATCCTCCTGGGACAAGAGATGAGAGAAAACATCGCTCTCGGTATCATCCCCAATGGGAGGGGCAACGACTGGGCCAACTTCTGGGGCTTTGAGGCGGACAATGACGAGCAGACCGTCAACTGGCTGGCCCAACGGCGGCTGCGCAAGGTGGATGTCGGCTACCTCCGGGAAAAGGGTGAAGAGGCAGACTCCTACCAGTATTTTCTCAACTGCGTCAATATCGGACTCGCTGCAAACATCATGAACATAAAGCAGAAGACACGCCATTGGGTCGGACTCCGGGGCCTGAGCTATGCCATGAGCATGATACTCCTGCTCTTCCAGCGCATGGAAACCAAGATGCATCTGAAGATTAACGAAGACGAGATTCACCACCATCTCATGTCCCTGTGCATTGGCAGCTGCCACGGTTACGGCCTCACCCCCAACGCAGTACCATACAACGGGACGTTGGACATGAGCACCATCAGCCATCCTGCCGTCAGTCAGATGCTGGGCGGAATGTGGCTGCTCCTCACAGGCAGAATCCTGAACCACCGCAACGTACGCTCATATCGCACTTCGCGCCCCATCAAATTCTTTGATATCAGCCACGCCCAAATAACCATTGACGGCAGACCCACCTCAATAACCACCCCCTTCGAGGTCGGACTAAACAAGGAATGGATTAATTTCATCATTCCAGGATAACAAGCAACATAATTAACAAGGCCCCGCGCCAGCCTCCGGCTCTTAGATTAGTGATGAGAGAGGTCAAGGCAAAGCAGAAACTGAGTGTTTCTGGTGAAGACTTGAGGTCGAGCCTAGGCGACAATTGATAATTGTCGGTGCAGGCTCGAGGTGTAGTCATCGACTTGTGCAAGGGCAGATGCAAGTCTGACCGAAGCAGAAGGCGCTAATGACAAAGGGGGCAACAGCTTTCGACTTGTGCAAGTCTCAGCGGGAGTTTGAGACGCAGGAGAAGGCGTTAAAAGCAAAGGGGGATATGCCGTAGGCCTCTATAATATTTTATAGCACTGCGCTAGTCTCGAACA
>JAILPK010000012.1 GCA_024699495.1 Bacteroidaceae bacterium
CAATCATGGGATGGGGAGCCTCAGGCGACTTCAGTACCAGCTGACCATCGGCTCTGTGGATGCCATCGGACATCACCCACCACTGACGGCCCGTATGGTCCATGTAGAAATCCAACAAACTGTCGGGCAGCGCCGCCTCCATCTCCCCACACGGACAGAGTCGCTGCAGATTGTAGCAGGCGATACTCAATCGCTCCTTCACCCACAAGCGGTTGCCATCAGGATAGAGATGCGTGGCACCCTTGTAGGCAGGAAGGGGGATGAAGTCTGCTTCAGAACTGGGGATATGCGCAAAACTGATGCCATCGTAAAGGTCGATGCCATGCAGGGCCTTCATCAAGATACGTCCGTCAGGCAACTGCATCAGTTGCAACACGCTATCTTCGCTGAGTCCGTCCTGACGGTTCATGGTATAGAACACAGGCATATCCGCTTCTGCCACCTTTGCCTGCGACAGAGAAGTGTATAAGCAGAAAAGAAATACAAAAACGATGCGCATTTTCACATCTTTGCAATTGTATGAAAATCTATGATAATTCGAGTATTGGCTGAACGGGCATTATAATAACACTAACGCAAAACCATTTAACTATCAGATAATCCCGCAATAAAAGGAACTATAGCAGTTTGTCGCTTATGGTCTAACACTAGGTTTTGGAACCATGTTGCAAAGATAGCCAAAAATACGGAAACGAGCAACTCAATTAATACTTATTTTTTACTTTTTCTTATTTTCAGCATAAAGCAGGCTAAAGACTGCATGGGCTGTCAATAATAATGAGGCTAAAAAAGTAGTCTTATCCGATTAAGAAAATTGCGGGGGTATGGCTGAGGTCAGGAAGCGACTGTCGCTTCCACTCTGCTATTGCGTGTATTTGAATCCATTCGTCTGCCGTCGTAATGCCAGCTGCTACACACAGTCGAGTTTGTGGACGACAGACAGAAAGAATAGCCTCAAAGAGTTTCTGGTTACGATAGGGAGTCTCTATGAACACCTGAGTCTGATGCTCAAGAACGGCCCTGTTTTCTAATTGTTTGATTCGTTTCTGGCGTTCATCTGAATCTATGGGGAGATAGCCATTGAAAGCAAAGCTCTGACCGCTAAGCCCAGATGCCATTACAGCCAAAATAATTGATGAAGGTCCAACCAATGGCACAACCCGGAATCCACGACGCTGTGCAATAGCAACCACATCTGCGCCAGGATCTGCTACTGCAGGACAGCCGGCTTCAGAAATTACACCGACTGGCAGCCCCTGTTCCAACGGCTGTAGATAAGAGGAATACAACGCAACGTCTGCATGCTTGCCCATAGGATAAAATGTGCTGCCATCAATGTCGAATGATGGATCCATGCGACGCAAGAAACGGCGGGCAGTCCTGACCTCTTCGACTATAAAATGACGGATTCCGCTGACAATCTCCCTATTATAATCCGGCAAGACCCGTTCGTGGGATGTATCTCCAAGCGTGACAGGAATAAGGTATAAAGCTGCCTCCATAAACAAAACTGTTAGTCTTTCATTTGCAACAGCTGAAGAACTGTTGTTTGGGGATTCTCTTTCATGTAGGCATCAACTTTTACCAGCCACGGACTTATATCGATGTCCTTTTTTGTGTCACGATTGGAAGGAATACTGTTGCGGGGCGGTATTCCAAGGATGTGCGCAACGACCCAATGCACTCGGGCAATAGAGCGCGGCAATTTAGAATCCATTTTAGGCGTTTCTGGCGACACATAGGAATAAAGAAGATAGAATGTAAGCGCATCTGCCACAATATTATCCCGCGTCATTGACTTCAACTGATTAGCATGAAAATATCTGCGATAAGGCGGATAGTCTTCCCCAAGATATTTATCAAGACTAATACCTATAAGAGTATCATAAACCACAATACTCTGCCGAAGACAAGAAATCTGAGTATATACATGAGGAATCGGGAAGTCTGGATCCTCCTTTTTCATACGGTCGAAAGCAAGTGTTAAGCCCTCCTCTATATCACTCATATCAGCATACTGTCTATGGACTTCTTCCAGCAGCAACTGAACAGTAGAATCAAGATAAAAATAACGAAGACGCTGCTCAACATCGGGCTCTTCCACACTACCAATATCCAAAACATCCTCTATGAGCAACTTAGTCTGCTGAGGATACTGCGTGTTCATCTTTTGCAACGAAGTATAACTCCCCAATGACACATACTCATCCAGAACGCGATCGAAGCGATCCACCCGCACTTTTTCCTTTGTACCCGCACCTTTACAGCCCCAAATAAAGGCTGCCAGAAGCAGGCAGAAGAGAGGAAACAGATGGCGAGCACGCATGAGATTAGTATTATTTTTGTTAAATCCGCTGCAAATTTAACAGTAATTTACCAAACTACCAAAAATAATGCTAAGAAAAGTAAATATTTAGATTGATAAATATATTAGAGATGCTATTTTATAAAAGATTAGAGCATATAAAACAAAAAAGGCCTCACTCACGTGAAGCCCCTAACCTTTTATTGTTCGGTCAGAACGTCGCTTTCTATTGCTTACTGAGCAACAACAGCGCTGTCAACTACTGTGGTGTCAGCAACAGCTGCAGTGTCAACAACTTCCTCCTGAGCGGTGGTGTCTTCGCAGAGAGTATCACAACCCTCAGCGTTGTTAGCTGTTTGGTTACCGCAAGAAGCGAAGGTCATAGCGAGAACTGCTACGAACATAAATGCTACCTTTTTCATTTTCTTTTGCTTTTTTTTAATCTGTAAAACAACTATGCGTTTCAAAAACGCTGCAAAGATACGTACTTTTTGAATAGGTTGTATCTCTGAATGGCATTTTTTTTCAAACTTTTTTTGCTTATTTTTATAAATGCCTGCAAATCAACAACATATATTCACACCTCAGAATTGCTATTTTGGGCCTCAAACACAAAAATAACTATTTCTGCAGCATATTAGCCAAAAAAGCATTACCTTTGTACCCGTCAATTTAGAAGACATTTTTTCCAAAACAGATCAGAATGGTGTATCTTCAGTATTATACAACAATTATTAATATAATGTACGCGCGTGAGTAACATATCTCCCTTTACCGGTAAGCTTGCAGCCTATTATACACTTGGCTGCAAGCTCAATTTTGCAGAGACGAGCACCATAGGCCAGCAACTTAAGGCGGTTGGCGTTCGCACGGCCCATTCTGGCGAACGGGCAGATATATGTGTTATCAACACCTGTAGCGTAACTGAAGTCGCCGACCACAAATGCAGACAGGCCATTCACCGTTTGGCGCGCCAACATCCGGGGGCCTTTATTGTGGTTACCGGCTGCTATGCCCAACTTAAGCCAGATCAGGTTTCCGGGATTGAAGGTGTGGACCTCGTACTAGGAGCAAACGAGAAAGGGGATATATTACGATACCTGGAAGAGCGTTTGTCTATACCTGGCGAGGAACGGGCATCACTGTCTCATGACTGGCATACAGTTCGCACCAAGGAGATTACCCGCTTTATGCCATCCTGTTCGCGGGGAGAACGAACCCGTTTCTTTCTGAAAGTACAAGACGGCTGTGATTACTACTGCACGTATTGTACAATACCGTTCGCCCGTGGCCGCAGTCGGAACGGAAGTATCAAGTCCATAGTGGAGCAGGCTAAGAAAGCCGTTACAGAAGGAGGTAAGGAGATTGTAATAACCGGTGTGAACATCGGAGACTTCGGTCGCACGACCAACGAACAGTTTATTGATCTTCTTAGGGAACTTGACAAGGTTGAAGGTATCGAGCGCTATCGGATATCAAGCATTGAACCGAATCTGCTAACAGACGAGATTATTGCTTTCTGCGCCCAAAGCCGTGCGTTCATGCCTCATTTCCACATCCCGCTCCAAAGCGGTTCGGATGAGGTTCTTAGGCTAATGCATCGCAAATATGACACCGCGCTGTTCCGGAAAAAGGTGGAACTGGTGTTGTCATTAATGCCAGATGCCTTCATAGGAGTTGATGTAATAGTCGGCACTCGCGGTGAGACGACAGAAGCTTTCGAAGAGTCCGTTCGTTTCATTGAGAGTCTGCAAATAGCCCAGCTCCACGTATTCAGCTACTCTGAACGCCCTGGAACAGCAGCCCTAAGAATACCGAATCCCGTCAGTCCGGAAGAAAAGCACGAACGGAGCACACGCCTGATTGCAATCTCCGAAGAAAAGACCCGCTTATTCTACGAACGGTTTATAGGTGAGTCGCGTCCCGTGCTCTTGGAACGCGGCCGAAAACCTGGTCTGCTCAGCGGGCACACCGACAATTATATACGTGTTGAATGTACTGCCGGAGACCGTTTACGGGACAACACCATCCACCACCTCCGCCTCGGCGAATGGAATGAGAAGCATGACTCTCTCATAGGAAGTTCCATAATTTAAATAGAATCTTCATTGGATTCATCATATACATACTGATTGCGAAAACGTGTCGCGTAATAAGATAACTCGCATAAGGAAAACAAAAGTAAACAAAGATGAAAACAGCAATAGTAATATTGAACTGGAACGGGGAAGCAATGTTGAAGCGTTTTCTGCCGAGTGTGGCAGAGAACAGCGAAGATGCACTCATCGTTGTTGCAGACAACGGCAGCACAGACAATTCACGTAATCTCGTCACCAATGAATTCCCTGATGTGGTGTGGCTTCAGTTGGATAAGAACTACGGATTTGCCGAAGGATACAACAAAGCCCTTCAGATGCTTGACGCATATTGTGCGGCCGCAAGCCCAGCCGTCCCCCTCCCCCAATATTACATGCTTTTAAACAGCGATGTGGAAACGCCAGCTGGATGGCTAAAAAAACTTGAGGACTACATGGATGCCAATGATGACGTAGCTGCATGCCAGCCTAAACTGATTAGTGATGCTGTACGTTCCGATTTCGAATACGCCGGAGCTGCCGGAGGATTTATTGACCGTCTGGGCTATCCCTTCTGTCGGGGACGGATGTTCAATACTTTAGAGTGCGACAATGGTCAGTATGACACTGTAACTGACATCTTTTGGGCCACAGGAGCAGCTCTTATGATACGAAGGGAGGCGTATTGGGGAGTGGGAGGACTGGATGGACGCTTCTTTGCCCATCAGGAAGAGATAGATCTATGCTGGAGACTCAAAGCTCGCGGACAGCGAATCGTATGCGTCCCCCAAAGTGCCGTTTATCATGTTGGTGGCGGGACTCTGCCAAAGGAAAATCCCCAAAAGACATTCCTTAATTTCCGCAACAACTTATTGCTTCTATACAAAAATCTGCCAGAGAATCAACTTGGTTCTGTAATGCGCTGGCGCAGATGGTTAGATGCACTTGCCTCCTTCTCTTTCCTTGCCAAAGGCGAGTGGAAAAGTTTTTGTGCAGTATGGAAAGGGCGCCGCGCTTATTATCATATGCGCCAAGACTTCATCAAAGACCGTTCTGCCAATCTCTCACAGACCATCTGCCCTACCCCTGCCGGTTTCTATCAGGGCTCTATCCTCGCAGACTACTATCTGAGAGGGAAGAAGAAATGGAATCAATTGTTCATAGTATCATAGTGACATAGACCGATAAGAAATAAGCCATGGCGGAAATCAGATTCACTCGGTACCCTAAACGTAAGCGAACTGACAGGGAAAAGAGTTTTTCCTATTTTATTTCATTTTTCCCCGCACCATTTTGGTGGCCCAGTCCTCGGCCTTCAGAGCTAAGTCTTTAGCATCCCGCTCTTGTGTATCTCACCATTTAGCGATTCACGATTGAGCGCCACTCTCGTGCCCTCATCCTTCAATGGTCAGTCCATTCTGCAGCCTTTTGTCTTTTGTCATTTTAGCTCGCCACAACATCAGGAAATGGAGAAAACAGCAGGCCTCGCCTCAATTTGCCCTGTATCTTACCTCTCTATTCTACACATTTATGGCAAAATCACTTTGCATCCCGCATCACAACTCCACTTACTTAAATCCACATCTCTTCGCATTAAAGCACACAAGCAAATACACCTTGATGTAATGTATATTACACCTCGATGTAAAGTACAATAGACCTTGATGTATTGCTGCATAGACCCCGATGTATTTTGACACAAGTATCCTATGATCGTGTTCTCTAGTTTGTTATGCTGAAGAGAAGGTCCTTATGCTTAAAGCGAACTGCTATATTGCGTTATGCGGTTTAGTTTAAAAGTCTTTGTTCCCCAATATATCAAAGTCAAGAAAATCGGGTATCAAAGAGGCTTAGCCCACATCAATCAGACTTGATTTTACTTTTGTTTATCCTCTTTGACAGGCCTATAGCACCCGTCGGACAAACGAGACGGCATAAATGACAGCCTACACATTTTGTGCCTACGACACGTGGCTGACGCTTCTCTTCATCAAACATTATAGCCTGATGTCCGCCGTCCGCACAGGATATATAACATCTGCCACAACCGATGCATCGTTCGCGGTCGATCTTCGGATATACCATTGTTTCACGGTCGAGGTCGGATGGCAAAACGAAATTTGACAATTCCTCCCCTACAATATCCTCCAAATGCTCTTTGCCACATTCTTGCATATAAGTCTGCAAGCCCAATATAAGGTCGTCAATTATTCGGTAACCATATTGCATTACAGCTGTACAAATCTGCACATTACGACATCCCAACTGAATAAATTCAAGTGCATCACGCCAAGTTTCGATGCCGCCTATGCCGCTAAACTGTACATTCTTCATTATAGGATTAACTGCCATTTCATAGATATAGCGTAGAGCTATTGGCTTCACTGCGCGACCAGAATAGCCAGACACCGTCTGCTTACTGCTGACAACAGCCTGCGGCGACATTGTGATACTTTTTATTGTATTTATGGCCGAAATCGCATCCGCACCCGCAAAGTAGGCCCCCATGGCAGGCTGGTTGATTTGCGTGATGTTAGGAGTCATCTTTGGTATTACAGGAATCTTAACATTGCGCTTCACGTATGCCGTATAGAATGTAACTAGTTCCGCATTCTGTCCGACGTCGCTACCCATGCCTGAAAGACGCATTTGAGGACATGAGAAGTTCAGCTCTACAGCATCACAGCCGACTTCTTCTGCAATTTTTGCCAGTTCAATCCACTCCTCTTCGAACTGGCCCATGATGGATGCAACGATAATTTTTGTGGGATAATTCTGCTTCAGACGGCGCAATATTTCAAAATCAACCTCATAAGGATTTTCTGACAGCTGCTCCATATTGCGGAAGCCATAGAAGGACGCACCTTCTTTAACAGCATCAAAGCGTGGTGACACCTCACGTATATCTTGCTTACAGATGGTCTTGTAAAACACACCGGCCCACCCGGCCTCAAATGCCCGCGCCACCATCTCATAGTTGGTGCATATTGCGGAGGAAGCAAGGAAAAACGGGTTTTCACAAGCGATGCCACAAAAAGTAATGCCAAGAGAAGGGAGCGGTGTATTTTTTGTGGTGGAACATGCATCTTTGCAACAGACAGAGTGATGTAGTTCGCTGATTCTTATTGGGCGGTCATAATGAATACAAGCCTGTTCTGCCAGCTGTAGGTCTTTATCTGTACAAGCTTCGAACCAACGCCATGCATTTTTCGAGTTGTCGAATCTAATTGCACGTATAGCTCGTGCCGGATCACCGTTTGCACACGCTTTAGTGCAAGGTGCGTCCATGCACAACAGGCAACGTGCCGCCTCTTCCTGGATGTGAAGCATACTTCAGTTAGTTTATAAGGTTGAAAAGATTGCCAAAAATAATCATAAATATTAAATGTGATTAGTTTTAACTATGAAAATTAAGGAATATTATAACAAGTGAGACAATGGCAAAACCTATAAACACTCCATATACTATAAAAATCCGGCAATTGCCAATCAAACTAACCAGGCAGTATATTGAAGGAATGTAAACCGAATGCCTTGAAGATGTGCCAACCATTTAATAGCATAAAGAATACATTGAACAGGCACAAAAGTAAAACCACGCCATGAATTATTAATCCATGACGTGGTTTACTTGAATTCATGCCTTTATTGGCTTAAAGGCACGGATTAAGAGTTCTGTCTTATGCTTCCTCAGTGGCTTCGCTTTCCTCAACAGGTTCTTCTGTTGCGGGTTCAGCCGCAGGTGCTGGTGCAGCCTCCTTAGCAGGAGCTGCCACAGGAGCATCGCCAACCACAGTAACCGGGATGACTACAGAAACCTCCTTATGCAGACGAACGGTAGCTGTGTGTTCACCAACGGTCTTAACATCCTTGATGGTAATGAGCTTGCGGTCAATCTCAAAACCGAGTTTTGCAAGTTCGTTGGCAATCTGTACATTGTTAACGCTGCCAAAGATGGTACCGGTGCTGCTTACCTTTGCTGTAATTGTGAGAGCAACGCCTTCGAGTTTTGCTGCCTGAGCCTCTGCGTCGGCCTTGATCTTAGCCAGTTTGAGGGCTTTCTGCTTAATCATCTCGGCAAGCTGCTTCTTAGCGCTCTCTGAAGCGATGACAGCCTTGCCGGTAGGAATAAGATAGTTACGTCCGTACCCAGACTTAACATTCACAATGTCGTACTTGTAACCCAAGCCGATCACGTCTTCTTTCAGAATTATTTCCATATTACTTATTCCTCCTTTGGTTTATTTCATCAAATCGGTTACAAAAGGCAGTAAAGCAAGGTGACGTGCACGCTTAACAGCCTGAGCTACTCGGCGCTGATACTTCAGTGATGTACCGGTGATGCGACGGGGCAGAATCTTACCCTGCTCATTGAGAAACTTCTTCAGGAACTCAGGATCCTTATAATCGATATACTTGATGCCGAGCTTCTTGAAGCGGCAATATTTTTTCTTTTTGGTGTCAACCGTGGGTGGTGTGAGGTAACGTATTTCAGAATTTGCCATGATTTAATCCTCCTTCTTTGCTAGTTTGTTACGTCTCTTTTCTGCATACTGTGCAGCATACTTCTCCATCTTTACAACGATGTGGCGCAGAATGCGCTCGTCGCGACGGTACTGTGTGTCCAGTTGGGCAATGAGTTCAGGCTCAGCCTTGAACTCCACCAACACATAGAAGCCTGTGGATTTTTTCTGAATGGGGTAGGCTAATTTCTTCATGCCCCACAACTCTTCGTTCAGGATTTCAGCCCCTCCATTGGTGAGGATGCCCTTGAACTTCTCGACCGCTTCCTTCATCTGATCATCAGACAAAACGGGAGTCAAAATGAAAACGGTTTCGTACTGGTTCATTTTTAATTTTTGTTGTTAATAATTGATTATAGTGCTAAAAGCGGGCGCAAAGGTAGTCTATTTTTGTGAAATGACAAAGGTTTGAGGTGCTTTTTATGCTTTTACACAAGAAAAAAAGGCTTTAATTGCATTTTTTTCCCTTTTCATTTCCACATATCGCCCTTTTTCGTTTATTTTGCGTCCGGAAAGTATAAACAACAAGCAAAAACATATATACTATGAGACTCTACTATGGCATTATGGCAACCATCTTTGGTGCCCTTCTTCTGATGTTAAGCTACCTTTTTGGATGGGTTGACTACAATTGGGTGCAGTATATTGCAATCCTCTTTATGGTCGGAGGCATCTGCGGTCATATTTACGTCAACTACAAGAAGCCTGTATATGACGAAGAGGAGGCTAAATAACCTCCTCCCCTTTTCCTTTTTTAAAATATAATCAGACTTCCGCTTTTATTCCTCTTCCATATGGGCAATTAGGCGGTAGCCTTTTCCGTGTACATTATTGATCTCGATAGAGGGATCGCTTTTCAGATGCTTGCGTAACTTGGTGATGTAAACATCCATCGAGCGAGCGTTGAAGTAGTTGTCGTCAATCCATATCGTCTTCAAGGCCAGTTCACGCTGTAGCACATCATTGGCATGTTGGCATAGAAGGATAAGAAGTTCACTCTCCTTTGTCGTCAATTTCACCTGCTCATCGTCGTGAGTAAGGATTTGGCGTTTAGTGTCAAAAGAGAACTGACCGATATGATATACAGCGACATCTTTGTGCTGCTTGCCACGTACTCTGCGCAGAATGGCTTCCATGCGTAGTGTAAGTTCCTCCATAGAGAACGGTTTGGTAATATAGTCATCTGCTCCAAGTTGGAACCCCGCAAAGATATCTTCCTTAAGATTCTTGGCAGTGAGGAAAATGATAGGAATTTCAGAGTTGGCCTGACGGATTTCGGTAGCCAGGGAAAAACCATCCATTTTGGGCATCATGACATCCAACACGCACATATCATAGCTATTCTTAAGGAAAGCCTTGTATCCAGCCTCACCGTCAGGATATAAATCAGCATCATAACCTTTGGCCTGCAGATACTCGCGAAGGAGCATTCCTAATGACTCGTCGTCCTCGCAGAGGAGGATGTTCAGATTCTTTTCTTCTTGCTGTGACATAGTTTCAAATTTTATGGGTTTTTAAAAGTGTTATTTTGTATGATTACTTTATTTGAGTACTACTTGGTGTAATCGCCTTATTTTGAGTATCTGTAGAGTTTCGGGGGCTCTTTCAAATACAGTTCTGCCAAATTCGCATTTAATATTCTATCCGTATGTAGGCAAGGTTATTATAAAACGTGTGCCATGACCTGGAGTAGAATCTGCCTTTATAGTTCCATGCATCAAATCAACCATTTTCTTGACATAAGCAAGGCCAAGCCCGAACCCTTTCACATCATGTTTGTTTCCGGTGTGAACCCGATAGAACCGGTCAAATATGCGCGACAGATCGTCTTTGCGGATACCGATTCCGTTATCTTGTATCGTTATCTGAATATGGTCGGAATGGTTTGTTGTTGAGACATGCAATTCCAACGGTTCGCTCTCACTGCGGTACTTATAGGCGTTGTCCATGAGATTGAATATCACATTGGTGAAGTGCATCTCATCAGCGTATATAATCGGATCTTCAGCATCCAACTGCGAAGTGAGGTGCCCACCGCTCTGCGATACCTTCAGGCGAAAAGTGCTTACTACATCATCAATGATTGCATTTGCATCAAGCTCCTGCTCGTTGAAACGGATATTTCCGGCATCATACAGACTCATCTGCAGCACCTTCTCTACCTGCAGCCGCATACGTTTTGTTTCATTTACAATTACCCTGCATAGGTTTTCAATCATGCTGTCGGTCTTCTTCACCGATTGGTCACTCAGCATTTGGGCCGCAAGGGATATCGAAGCGATAGGAGTTTTGAACTCGTGGGTCATATTATTGATGAAATCATTCTTCATCTCTGTATCGCGCTTTTGGCGGAATATAAGCCACACTGTCAGGCAGAAGGTAATGAAGAGAATAATAGTAAACACCATAGTCGGTATCATCATTCCGGCCACGCCCATGATATATCTGTTCATCTCTGGGAAATGAACTTTCAGGACACCCATTTTCTGCGAGGGGTCATTGCGGAACAGAGTCTGAGTATAGGAGTAATCCGAACCAGTAGGGTCATAGTCAGAACAACGATATACCTCACGCCCTTCTGAGTCAAGCACGATGAAATGATAATCCAAGTTGATACCACCCGACTCCAACTCGCTTCGCAGGTTCATATTCAAGACGCGAAAATCTATACGGTCTGCAAAATCTTTTTCACTGGTACTATATAAGATTGTGAAAATAACCTCGTCAAGCACTCCCTTTTGGTAAAGATAGGCGTTCTTCACAAACTGTTGGAAACGGTGATTTGCTGCATCTATCGAACCGGAAGAAGAGGATGGGCGCAGGGTGAGAGCCTTGGGCGTCTGAGACGGATGTTTAGTTTGTATTTTAACTTGGAAAGCGGAACTTCCGTTGAAATTGACACTGTCACCCAATGACAGGGAACGCTCCACTGCAGTTTCATCCAACTTATCGTCATTGAATCCAGCTTGAAGAGCCACGGTCTCCAGATAGCGAAACGTCTCATTGCGTTCAAGATCACGACTTGTCTGATCCAAAGCATGGAAAACAGTCTCGTCAAACTGCTCCTTACGCATCTTAACCATGGCGCTGATAATACGCGTCTGAAGGAACAGCAACCCGAAGAATGAGACCCCGATTACAATGCTTATTATCCAGATAGTACTTCGCTTCATTATATATTAGATTCAATATATGCTTGTTTGTTTTTGACAGTGCAAAGATAAGAAGAAGAGATTTAATCATACAACTCAAAGCATTAAACAGTCGCGCCGTTTTAACATCATTTGCCTCGAAGGGCCATAATTATATGCTTATTTGCATACAATCGGTAATTTTTCCGATTTTTCTTTGCACGCTCTCTGAATTTAAATATCTTTGTTCCCACTATAAACTAACAGCCCCCCAAACAGATAAAAGACACTGCAGAACAATGCGTCTCTGAACCCCTTTCCCATTGCTCATGTGAATAGATACAACAGTTTATTCCCAGTCACTGGAACGGATTACAACTCTCAGATACAGAGCCCCCAAGAGGCAAGGCCACAAAAAGAACAATTCTAATTTTCCAGTTTAAACCAACGTAACGACATCTGGGCAAATATATAATATCACGGCCGGGGGAAACAATTCTTCAGCGAAAGACAAATATATTTATAAAGAGACTAACACATTAATTAATAATGTCATAGTAACAACCATATAAAACCTATTTTAGAGAAAGAATTCAAATATATAAAAGCATAATGATAATCAAATAACATAACATCATGAAACGACTGTTTTTATTATTCGTACTTTCCGTCTGCATGTTGCCAATTCAGGCACAGACGGCCGATGGGACCAAACAATGCTTATTTAAAACCTACGACAAGTACCACGTTCCGTACCGCATTCCTGCTATCGCCGCAACAAAGAAAGGGCACCTTCTAGCCTTGTGCGACCGCAGATATTGCGGCTTTGACATAGGATTTGGTAAGATTGACGTCGTTGCCCGCACGAGCAAGGACAACGGGAAGACATGGAGCGAAGACACAGTTGTGGTCCGCGGCTCCGGCATCAACGGGGCTAATGACTGCGGATATGGAGATGTGGCACTCGTAGCCGACCGCAACAGCAATAGAGTACTATGCATGAGCGTAACGGGAAATGTTGCCTATGTCAAAGGCACACGTGAGAATCCCAACCGCGTAGCACGATGGTATTCAGAGAATGGCGGAAAGAGCTGGTCTGCCCCCACAGATGTCACCGATGCTTTCTACAAAATGCTGCCAAACACCCACACCATGTTTATAGGCTCGGGACGCATCTGTCAAAGCCGCATAGTCAAGAAGAACAAATATTATCGTTTGTACTGCTCTGTCCTGACGATGACTGGCAACGAGCGGAAGCCATGCAATTTCGTGATTTTCAGCGATGACTTCGGAATAACTTGGGACGTACTCGGCGGCGGCTCACTTGATGTCAGTTCGAGTCCGTGTATAGGAGGCGACGAACCTAAATGCGAGGAACTTCCCAATGGCGACGTGGTGTTGTCATCACGGAAATGGTATGGTCGTTACTTCAATATTTTCCGGTTTAACGACATCAAAAACGACAAGAATAGTGGCTCGTGGGGCCAATGCGTTGCTTCCCACGAGATTCCTGGTGGAATCAAGACAGGCGCAACAACATGCAATGGCGAAATTCTGCTGGTTGATGCCACAGAGCCCATAACCAAGCGCCGCGTCAAACTAATGCTACAATCACTTCCTTTCGGAGACAAACGGACAAACGTAGGAATTTGGTACAAGGAAATAATTCCAAACGGCATATACTCACCCCGTGCATTTGCAGCAGAATGGAATGAAGGGATTCAGGTGAGCAAGACCACATCAGCCTACTCTACCATGATTCAACAGAAAGATAAAAGTATAGCCTTCTTCTATGAAGAGAACTCCACAGAAAATGGCTATGACTTGGTTTATCTGCCACTGACTATCAGTCAGATAACAAAAGGGAAATACCAGTAGAGCTTATTCTACTGGATTTTCCTCTTCTTCATTGACAGCCTTGGGGTTGGAAAAATCATCTAGACCTTCAGCAATCAGAATATTATACCATTGCAGCAGTTTCTTCACGTCTGAAGGATAGACGCGGTCGCGGTCGAAATTCGGAAGAATCTGGGCAAAAAAGTCAAACAGTTCATTCTTGTCAGCCTTCTTGATATCTATTGAGCAAGGCTGACTTTTTTCTTTGTCCTTAAGTGAGCTTAGCACATCACAAAGAGGAACTTCTTCCTCGTCGGTGTACATGGCAATATCGGCTAAAGATATGACTCTGTCAGTGGAGAAAATAGGCATACGGCGTTTGTCAGAACCTATAGTCTCAACGATAAGTCCGCGGTTTGAACGGCTTATCAACTGGTAAAGTCCAGGTTTGCCGGATATGGCAAGAATTTTTTCTAACATAAATTTCAAGAATTAAGTTGGTCTAATAATTATATCTTTCTGTTTTTAATTCTGACAAGATGGATTCCAGCTGCTCCAACAAGTTCCGCCCGTCGTTGGTTATCACAGCATTTGCAAGCTTCCGCCGCTCTGCTTCTGAAATCTGACAAGCGATGCGTTTCCTTACCTGCTGCTCCGACAGTCCATCGCGCTTCATGACGCGAGCTATGCGCAAATCCATCGGTGCTTCAACTGTAACCACGGTATCAACAGCATCAGTAAAACCAGCCTCTATAAGAATGGCGCTTTCTATGATAACAGCCCTCGTAGCAGGTGACTGCTTTTCAAATTCCATCGCCCAGGTTAGGAAATCAGACTTCACCGCAGGATGTACGACACTCTCTACATCCCTGGCTGATTTCGGGTCCCCAAACACATATTGTGCCAATAACTTACGGTCAAGAGTTCCGTCTGCATGACATACAGGCTGACCGAGCAGCAATTCCAGCGTACCTCTTACTTCCTCTGATTCTGCCATTATGCGTTTAGCTGTCGAATCACTGTCATAAACGGGAATGCCGAAATGACTTTGAAACAAAGACGCCACATAGCTTTTTCCTGATCCTATACCTCCTGTGAGCCCGATACGCACCATATTCAATCAGCCTCCTCAACCTGTTCTATTAGATATTCAACTTCCTCCGGAGTAAATCTTATCTGTGAAACTCCATCAGGAATGGAACGCAGGTGCGGACGAAAATGCCCGTTTCCCGAATTGCTGAGTAACTCTTCGTATGTGACAGCAAGAACAAAATCTTTTTCGTTAATCTGTTTATACATCCTGGTGCCAACCTTAAACGTCAGCGACACCCTGGCCGGGAATGTGCGCAAATCTCGATCGGCCGGAAAATTGATTCCGATAATTGGAACCTCAAGAGTTTTCTCTGTATAGAGATCCACATTAGCAATAAACTGCACTTCCGATGGTTCAAACTTTGCGCCGCGTATAGGAGCAAGAGAGAGTGTGTGTTTCTCTTGATGCGTCAGGCCAGTTATATCCAACGGCTCAGTGTATGCAGCAGTCATCGTATCGAGGACCTGCTGGGGAGCCCATACAGTAACACAGTCAGGATGACAGAGAAAATCAGTAAGATAATATTGACGTGACGTCTTTACATTACCAGAAAACCGTACTGGAAGACGTCGTTTGACTCCTCGGTTATAAAAATAATCAAGGGAATCGGCATGTATGCTCACAATTGAGGTTGACGGCTGCAAATGCCGCGCCACCATCTTCTGTGCCTCGCTCATTGTGATTTCGTCGGAACCGGTGAGAGCATCATTGTGTCGCTGGGAGAAATCAACGAATAAGGTTGGCGGAGCATTAAAGCGGTAATACCGAACGAGAGTAGAACCTTTATCTCGCAGGACAACGCGCAACGAAGGAGGCAAATCAGAGGTGATAATCACCCCCTTGGGCACATTCATCAGTTTCAACGGGAACTTGACCTCCACCTCGTAGGTCTCATCCAAGGTCTGTATATACCAGAATCCTGTTGACACCAATAGGAAGAAGGTGAAAATCATCAGCTCACGAGTGCGGTTGCTGAGCATCATCTGCTTCATCGCCTCGCCTACCCTTTGCCACTGTACGCGATCCATTACGTTTTATAAAGTACCTGTGGGTTATGGCTTCCCGATATTATTTTTCACTCTTTGCTGTTGGAGCCTCCTCTGCTGTTGGAGCAGAGCCAAATACTGAATT
The DNA here is from genome assembly GCA_024699495.1 of Bacteroidaceae bacterium. Lineage (GTDB taxonomy): Bacteria > Bacteroidota > Bacteroidia > Bacteroidales > Bacteroidaceae > Physcousia. Next base: position 16,095 of record JAILPK010000012.1, read on the forward strand.
GCGGTCAACGCGGACACGGACGCCGTTGGCTACCTCGATGACAAGAATATTGTTCACTTCATCAATATCTTTAACGGTGCCATAGATACCTCCGGCAGTCACGACATTTTGTCCGCGTGCTATTGAATTGCGGAAATTCTGGATTTCCTTCTGTTTCTTTTGTTGAGGACGAATCATGAAGAAATACATTATAGCGAACATTGCTACAAGCATAATGATCATCCCCATTCCGCCGTCTCCTTGAGCGGCCAACATAAAAAATAACGTTTCCATCTTAATTTCAAATTATTTTTTCTGATTAGTTTTTATTTAGTTAACGTGTATTCCGACCTCTCTATTTTATTGACGGGCTATTTATTAACACACTTTATTAAGAGGCGTACTTTTGAGAAGCTATCTTTTGACTGTCGCACTTATCAGCGCATGTTTATCCGATGGTTATTTATCTGCAGGATATATACGCGTCGGCTATTTACCCTCAGGCGTATCCTCTTTTCCACCCATAGACTTTTGCAGGCGGCCGTCAGAAATAAATTGGCGGGCTATGTTGTCAAGCAGACCGTTTATATACCGTCCGCTCTGAGGTGTAGAATACATCTTGGCGATATTGACATACTCGTTGATGCTGACACTCACCGGGATGTTCGGGAAATTCATAATTTCTGCCAAAGCAGTTTGTAAAATAATCACATCCATAACGGCAAGCCGTTCCAGGTCCCAGCCTCGCAGAAATTGAGTAATTGTACTACGATAATTTTCGGTCCCCAGTAACGATGAGCGAAGCAGTTTGCGGGCAAAATCCTTGTCTTCCTCATCCTTAAACTCTGGTTGCAGAACCTGGCGCGTTCCATTCTTCTGCTCAAAACGGTTCATCGTCTTGAGTATGAATGTGTCAATAATGAAGCGGTCATCGTTCCAATAAATTCCCTTTTCCTCCAACAGTGCATCCAGCTCCTCATTATCTACAAATACCTGACGGTAAATCTGTCTCCAAAGTTCCCGGTCCTCCTGGTACGTTGATTCTTCGGGGTTGCTCATGTACTCCTTATAAGAGTCGCACTCGGTAATCTGCTTATAAAGACGGCGTAGAAAATCCTCATCATCAGCCCATGTCAACTTCTGATTTTCAACAAATTCGCGCAACTGGCCATTTGCTTCCAGTTGTGCTAGAAACTTGTTCTGTATGAATTTAGGACTTGGCTGTTCACCTTCGTTTAGCCGCTGGCATCTGTTGACAGCTGTATCATATGCTCGTTCGGCGATTCGGTTGACCTCGACCATCAAAAGCAAGAGGTAATTATAAAGATCATAAGACTTAGAAAGGCTGAGAAAAAGTTCCTTCTCAGCTGCATCCAAATTATTCCTCCCACCCACATAATAAGAATAGGAAACCTGGATTGTCTTCAATCGAATCAGTTCGCGATTAATCATAATATAAATAGAACGATGTTTTTATAAAACGGCGCAAAAGTAGTGATTTGTAACAAAAAAAAGGAATTTTTGTCACTTTTTTTATATTTTTTTTGGTTGTATGGGCAACAATTCATACTTTTGACCCAAACAAACCAACAACTGACACAAAATTTACGACAATGATAAACAAACAATTAGCCGCTGGACAAAAAGAAGATATTCTATACACGCGGGTAGTCAAAGCAGGCAAACGCATCTATTATATAGATGTTAAAAAGAATTCACGCGGCGACATGTATCTGTCACTCACCGAAAGTAAAAAAGTTCCCACGGGAGACATTGAGGCACCAAACTTCAACTACGAGAAACATAAAATATTTGTCTATCCAGAGGATTTCGGTAAGTTCACCGAGAGTTTGGCAGATGTAATGCAATTCATCAACAAGGAACAAGGACCCACTCCTCAGCGCCCTGAAGAAGAACACAATATCAATATCGGAGATATAGAATTCTGACTATTAGCTAATACTTATACAAACCTTTATTGTTATGAGAAAAAAACTTTTGAAACACTGTAGTGCAATGTTGATTGGGGCAGCCGCTTTGACGGCTTGCACTGACAGCAAGTATGACCTAAGTGACATCGACACTACGATGCATTTTGGTTCAGGCACACTAACTCTTCCAGCAAGTTCCACCGACAGTATCTACCTTGGCAATCTGTTCGACCTGGCTGTTGACGGACCAATTAAGTTAGTGGCAGATCCCACTTCTGGGATTCCAGGAGATTCAATCTATTATCTGGATGTTGAAGGCTCGGCTGACCCGACAAACATAAATATTGATGATATCACCATCACAAAACCGCAACACGCCCCCATAAATGCTACCATCGATCTGATTGATTCCGAGAACGGCGTCAAAGGGCAGTCGCGGCATAAGAGAGTACGCGACAACTCAACCACGATCTTCAAATATAACATCAATGACTTGGGCCAGATACTCTCTGCCAATACAAAGAGCGCCATCTCCTCTGATGTTGTTGATATCAAGGAAATCGGTTTCGGACTTGTTACATACACTCTGAACATCAACGTTTCAACAGCAGATGCAGATAATATCAGTATTATCAACAAATTGTATCTCGACAGTTTTACTGTCAACATCCCCAAAGGACTTGATGTGAAGTCGTGCAAATACAAAGGTGAGGATGTTTCCGTAGCCGACGCGAAAGAGAAGGGGCTGATAGTCCTCTCCACCAGGGACGAGGACGGCTATGCACCTGCATCCGGCCCCCTACAGCTTGTACTCACCATCGATGGCGCATCCATAAATGATGCAACCGACCTGCATTTCAACGCTACAAATCACAGCGCCTCGATGAGTGGTCAGATAATGCTGTCCGGCAATGTCGAACTGACCTTGGGAAATATCGACCAGACAAAATTGGACAACGCATATCAGGCTAAGCTGCAGGAAGAGGGCTTCTCTGATGCCGAAATCACAGTTAAGAGACTAGCACTTGCATCAGGGAATTACGATGATGCTGTTAAAAAGGTTCTTAACCCCCTTTACATAACCGGCCCTGGTTCGTTTGATAAAGACTTCACCGTCTCATCATTCAGTGGTTCCCTCCGTCATGAGGTGGATGAAATTGACAATATCGAACTGGACGACCTGCCTGACTTCCTCGAGGATGACGAGGTGACTCTCAACCTGAAGAATCCTCAGGTATTCCTGAAGTTATATACATCTCTCGAAACCACGATCTCCACTGATATCCAACTGATTCCCTATAAGAAGCAAGGCGGCGCAGACATTGTTATGAAAGATGAAAGCGGCAACGATATAACGATTTGTGTTGACAATATCGAATATGACGGTACCAAACGTGACACCATGCTTCTCTGCATAGCCAAGGACACATCTAATATAACATGGCCAGCCGAGTTCAGTCACCTCACCTATCGCAAGATGAATCAGGTGGAGAATATCGGAGACATTATCAAGAAGGTGCCTGATATGATCGGCATCAAGGGCAAGGACGGCAACTCCAAGCTTATAGTAAATCTTCCCGAATGCGAGGATGTTGCTATCAATAATAACTACAGCGTGGACTTCTCGTATAAGGTATCTAACCCCCTCACCTTCGGCGAAGGCTTCAAGATTATCTATAAGGACGAGGATACTGGTTGGGATGTCGCCGAGGACCTTGAGGATATAGATGTAAGCACACTGGAACTTACAGGAGTAGCCTCCTCTAATGTGCCCTTGGGCCTAAAACTGACAGCCACCCCGTTAGGCGTTGACGGTCAGCCGATAAGCGGCATAACCATCACTTATATGAATCACGACCAAAGCACATACCAGAGTGCCGGTTTGGAGATTCCGGCTAACGCGCTTAATGCAAACATCCGCATGCGCATCACAGCTTCCAACGGGACCCTCAAGCTCCTTGACGGTATCAAGTATCGCGCCGAACTGACTGCCGAACCGAGTGAGCACGAGTTTAACGCTCTTCGTACGAAGTCATATCTCAAGCTCTACAATATCCGCGTAAGCATTGTTGACGGAATAACAATTGAGAGTGAATAATCCACGGCGATTCATATTTCTAGTATTAACGAATCTAACAACGACTCTAATATGAGAACGAATATAAGACTGACTTTGGCCGTCGCCGCACTCGCCCTCACCACCGCGGCATTCGCACAGCGATCCAACAGTTCATATTTTACAGAGGGAAATGCCATGCGGCATAATCTCAACCCCGCATTCGATGGCGAATACAATTATGTTTCCATACCAGCACTCGGAAATGTAAATATTGGTATGAAAGGCAATTTCGGTATTGAAAACGTATTATTCACCAACAATGCCGGAAAACTGTCCACCTACCTGCACCCAGATATTCAGTGGAGCGATATCGAAAGCGGACTGAAAGCGAACAACAAGATTCGCACCGACATAAACATGCAGATTCTTGGAGCTGGTTTCAAGGCTTGGGGCGGATATAACACCGTTGGCCTAAATGTACGCTCATTCATTGGGGCTAACGTTCCCCTTGAGATATTTGAAATGACAAAGAACCTTCAGAATCAAAATTATTCCATAAGTAACCTCAATATGCGCGCCCAGGCTTGGGCCGAACTGGCATTCGGACACAGCCGTAGCATAAACAACTGGCGAGTAGGCGGTAAGTTCAAGCTCCTGTTTGGTTCTGCACAGCTCGATGCTTCGCTCAAGGACCTGCAACTTAACATCGCCGACCCAGGCCACTGGTCTGCCTCCGGCGAAGCCACAATAGAGGCCAACTTGAAGAACTGGGCATGGGAAACGGAAACAAAGGAATATGAAGGCCGCAAGAACGCAGCCCAGCAGCCTGCCACATACGAGACTGTCACCGATGTCAGTGAAGATTATAGTTTCTCCCCCATGAACGGTATGGGCATAGCCTTCGACCTCGGTGCAGAATATGATTTCAAGGATGTTGCCCCTGGCCTCAAACTCAGCTTTGCACTTCTTGACCTCGGATTTATAAAGTGGAGCAATAATGTTGTGGCAAAGAACAACGGCACTCCTTTTGACTTCTACGGATTTTCCAACGTGCAGGTCAACGATGGCCCCGGCACCTCACTCGAAGACCAAACGAACCAGCTCTTAGATGACTTCACAGACCTTTTCCACATGAAAGACCTTGGTGACGAAGGAGGCAAGGCCAAGGGACTCGGCGCTACGATGAACTTCGGAGCTGAATATGCCCTGCCGCAGTATAAGCCTCTGCGCTTCGGTTTCCTCTCCACCACCCGCATTCAGGGTAAATACACATGGAATGAGGAGCGCTTCAGCGCAAACATATCCCCTCTGAAATGGCTCGAAGGGAATATCAATTTCGGTGTCGGCTCATTCGGAGCTGACTTCGGTTGGATGCTGAACATCCATCCCAAGGGTTATAACTTCTTCATTGCCATGGACCATATCCTCGGCAAGACCAGCAAGCAATTAATACCTCTGAGCAGCCAAGCACAGTTGTCAATGGGTATGAGTGTTACTTGGTAAAAAGCTTCCTTACACACTAAATAACAGAAGGGTGCGCAATTTGCGTACCCTTTTTTTCTCTTTTTGCGAAAAAAGGCGTACTTTTGCAGCCAAATTAAAACATGCACTATTATGGTTGTATATTTTTTCCGTACTCCGCAAAATTCTATCATTGCCTCACAGGCTGGCCACACCTTTTCAACTGCCGAGACTGAAGCCCTTTGCTGGCTGTTCGGTGGCGCAACAATATGTTCTGAAAACGTCCTGAACGGCTATTTCGTAGGGCCGCGCAGAGAAATGATTACTCCATGGAGTACCAACGCGGTGGAGATTACCCAAAACATGGGGCTCTCTGACATCGTACGCATCGAAGAGTTCTTCCCCGTAAGCAGTGCAGATGCCGCACACGACCCCATGCTGCAGCGCATGTACAACGGTCTTGACCAGAATATTTTCAAGGTAAATATTCAGCCGGCGCCCATACAGTTTATTGAAGATCTCGAAGCATACAACGAATCTGAAGGCCTGGCTCTCTCGCCCGCTGAAATAAAATATCTCCACGGAGTAGAAGAGCAACTCGGACGCCGGCTGACCGACTCGGAGGTATTCGGTTTTGCCCAGATTAACTCCGAGCACTGTCGACACAAAATATTCGGAGGCACATTCATCATTGACGGGGAGGAGAAGCCCTCATCCCTCTTCGCGCTCATAAAAAAAACCACGAAGGAAAACCCGCATCATATCATCAGCGCATACAAGGACAACGTTGCATTCGCCTCTGGGCCTGTAGTAGAGCAGTTCGCACCTGCAGACCACTCTACTAGCGACTACTTCATAATCCGAAACATAGAGAGCGTAATAAGCATCAAGGCCGAGACGCACAACTTCCCCACGACTGTTGAACCATTCAACGGCGCATCCACAGGTACAGGAGGTGAAATCCGAGACCGCATGGGGGGCGGCGTCGGTTCATGGCCAATAGCCGGAACTGCCGTATATATGACTTCCTATCCTCGCACAGACGAGGAGCGCGAGTGGGAACAGCTCCTTCCTGTCCGCAAATGGCTGTATCAGAATCCGGAGCAGATACTTATCAAAGCTTCCAACGGAGCCTCCGACTTCGGCAACAAGTTCGGGCAGCCGCTCATCTGCGGTTCTGTGCTCACGTTTGAACACAAGGAGAATGACGAGTGCTATGGTTATGACAAAGTCATCATGCTTGCCGGAGGAGTAGGCTACGGCACACGGCGCGACTGCTTGAAAGGCACTCCGCAGGCCGGCAATAAAATCGTTGTCGTCGGTGGTGATAACTATCGAATCGGACTTGGCGGCGGTTCGGTCTCCAGCGTGGATACGGGCCGATATAGCAGCGGCATCGAACTGAATGCCGTGCAGCGTGCCAACCCCGAGATGCAGAAACGGGCCAACAACCTCGTTCGTGCGTTATGCGAAGAAGAGGTGAATCCTATCGTAAGCATACATGACCACGGCTCTGCCGGACATGTCAATTGCCTCAGCGAACTAGTGGAGGAATGTGGAGGCCTTATAGATATGAGCCAGTTGCCCATCGGAGACCCCACCCTTTCAGCCAAAGAGATAATCGCCAACGAAAGCCAGGAACGCATGGGCCTGCTCATACAGGAAGAGCATCTCGAGCATGTGCGTCGCATCGCAGAGCGCGAGCGTGCCCCGATGTATGTCGTCGGTGAGACCACAGGCGACGCTCATTTCGCTTTCCGGCAGGCTGACGGCATCCGCCCGTTCGACCTCGATGTTGCACAAATGTTTGGCCATTCGCCAAAGACAGTGATGACAGATGTCACGCGCAAGCGCAAATATAATAATGTAGAATATGACGTTTCCAAGATAAATGAATACGTGGCCCGCGTGCTGCAGTTGGAAGCTGTGGCTTGCAAGGACTGGCTTACGAACAAGGTGGACCGTTCGGTTAGCGGCAAGGTGGCACGCCAACAATGCCAGGGCGAGCTTCAGCTGCCACTGTCCGACTGCGGAGTCGTTGCCTTGGACTATCGCGGCCGCAAGGGAATCGCAACAGCCATCGGCCATGCCCCGCAGGCCGGTCTTGCAGACCCCGCCGCTGGGAGCGTGCTTTCTGTGGCTGAATCTCTTACTAATATAGTCTGGGCACCTCTCACTGAAGGGCTTGACAGCGTGAGCCTGAGCGCCAACTGGATGTGGCCCTGCCGCAGTCAGGAGGGCGAGGACGCACGTCTCTATACCGCCGTGCAGGCTCTTTCTGACTTCTGCTGCGATTTGCAGATAAATGTGCCGACCGGCAAGGACAGCTTGAGTATGACACAGAAATACCCCGACGGCTCCCGCGTAATAAGCCCGGGAACGGTTATAGTAAGCAGCGGAGGAGAAGTATCTGACATACGCAAAGTGGTCAGCCCCGTTCTGACCCCCCAACTCAAGAGCACCCTCTATCACATAGACTTCTCTTTCTGCCCGTTGCGTCTCGGCGGCAGCGCATTCTCCCAAAGCCTCGGCCATGTGGGCTCAGACGTGCCTACGGTGGAGAACCCCGAATATTTCCGCGACGCGTTCAATGCAGTCCAGGAAGCGGTAAAACGAGGCCTCGTTCTTGCCGGTCATGATGTCAGTGCGGGCGGTCTCATCACATGTCTGTTAGAGATGTGTTTTGCAAACACCGACGGTGGTCTCGAAATCTCACTCGACTCCTTTGGCCACGCCGATATAGTGAAAGTCCTGTTTGCTGAGAATCCGGCAGTTGTCATTCAGGTAGCAGACAAGGACCGCAAGGAGTTCCAAGCCCTTATGGATTCTGCCGGAGTGGGATACGTACGCATCGGCAAACCCACCGACGAACGTGTCATCCAAGTAACGAAAGAGGATGCTGAATATCTCTTCGGAATTGACTACCTACGTGATATGTGGTATAGCAGCTCTTACCTGCTCGACCGCCGTCAAAGCATGAACGGCTGTGCCAAGACCCGCTTTGAGAACTATAAAAAGCAGCCATTGGAGATGCGTTTTGCACCATCATTCACCGGCACACTGGCCCAATATGGTTTGAATCCTGACCGTTGGAAAGACAACACGCAGAAGAACCTTGCCAAGGCGCCTCACGCAGCAATCATCCGTGAGAAAGGCACCAACGGCGAGCGCGAGATGGCATACGCTCTATGGCTTGCAGGCTTCGAAGTCAAAGATGTTATGATGACCGACCTCATCAGTGGCCGCGAGACTCTCGATGACATTCAGATGATTGTCTTCTGCGGAGGCTTCTCTAATAGCGACGTGCTTGGCAGCGCCAAGGGATGGGCCGGTGCCTTCCTTTACAATCCGAAGGCCAAAGCTGCCCTCGAACGTTTCTATGCTCGGCCGGACACCCTCTCACTAGGCATCTGCAATGGTTGCCAGCTGATGGTGGAACTGAAACTGATTGACAGCAACGCCGGCGCAAAGATGCTCCATAACGACAGCCGCAAGTTCGAATCCTCATTCCTCGGCCTCACCATTCCCACAAACCGGAGTGTGATGTTCGGCAGTCTCAGCGGTTGCCGCCTCGGCGTCTGGGTCGCACACGGAGAAGGCAAATTCTCTCTCGAAGGCAAGGAAGATGACTATAATGTGATAGCACGATATACCTATGATGAATATCCAGGCAACCCCAACGGCTCTGATTACAGCGTTGCCGGAATCGCAAGCGCCGACGGGCGCCATCTGGCCATGATGCCACATCTTGAGCGTGCTTTCTTCCCATGGCAATGCGCGTGGTATCCAGCAGACCGTCGCAATGACGAGGTCACCCCTTGGATTGAGGCATTCGTAAATGCACGGACCTGGTGCGAACAGAACCGCAAAGCATAGGAAAGGGTTATGCTGACTGTATTATTCAAGACATTCTTTCATATCGGCCTGTTCACCATCGGTGGCGGCTATGCCATGATACCTCTGATTGAGGCAGAAGTGGTTGACCGACACAGATGGATAGAACGAGAGGAACTGCTCGACCTGATTGCTGTTGCCCAGAGCTGCCCCGGCGTCTTCGCCGTGAATATCAGTATCTTCATCGGCAACAAACTGCGCGGTACCTGGGGCGCTTTCATGAGTGCTTTGGGATGTATCTTACCGTCGTTCATTATAATCCTTACCATAGCCCTCTTCTTCCATCAGTTCGAGGACAACGAGTGGGTGGCCCGCGCCTTCAGAGGCATACGCCCCTGTGTGGTAGCACTTATCGCCGCTCCTACATTCAAAATGGCCCAGTCTGCCCATATCACATGGACGAACCTATGGATTCCTGTGCTGGGAGCCTTTCTCATTTGGATGTTTGGTATCAACCCCGTGTTTATAATCCTGGCAGCCGGTTTCGGCGGTTTCATTTACGGCAAATACCTGCATCCGACAGAGACATCCTGAATCCAAAACTCATGATATAACAAACCCGCCCCACCCCGTAAGCCGCACACCGGAAGGGAAATATGCATAATGCTGGGGCATATTAAGTAATATAGTAACACAGTGATCTTCCTACAGCTGTTCATAACATTCTTTCTAATCGGTCTGTTCGGTTTCGGAGGTGGCTATGCCATGATTTCCATGATCCAGACAGAGGTCGTAACTCATTATCACTGGCTGACGATGGGGCAATTCACCGATATCGTAGCCATCTCACAGATGACTCCCGGGCCAATAGGCATCAATTCCGCTACCTATGTAGGCTATCAGGCTGTGGTTAATGCTGGATATAGTCATTGGATGGGTGTTCTCGGTTCCGCTACGGCTACCTTCGCTGTAGTCTTCCCATCATTTGTCCTAATGCTGCTGATCAGCAAATTCCTGATGCACTACAAGAACCACCCCACTGTGGAATATGTGTTTGGCGGCCTGCGCCCCGCAGTCGTCGGTCTTCTCGCAGCTGCATGTCTGCTGCTGCTCACCCCGGAAAACTTCTCCACCCCATCCGACTGCCCATGGCAGTTTTGGATCAGCGTAAGCATCTTCTTCTTTACCATCATAGCCTGTCAACTATACAAGATGAACCCCATACGTGTCCTTCTGTTATGCGCGTTAGCCGGCATCTTGCTTTTCTGAATGTCTTATGAGGCGGAAATATTATACTTACTATTGTATATTCTATTATCCTTCAGAGAGATGAAAGTTCAAAAGGCAAATGCCTGACATGGCACCACGGAATTAAATTCAGCTGATAGTTTTACGAATGAGTGAATCAAACAAAATAAAGATAAAAAGCGGCCTTGTGCTTGAAGGCGGCGCCATGCGCGGACTATTCAGCGCTGGAGCAATGGATGTGCTAATGGAAGCCGGAATAGAGTTCGACGGCATAATAGGGGTATCCGCCGGAGCCGCTTTCGGCTGCAACTATAAGAGCAGACAGGTCGGACGCGCGTTGAGATACAATCAGCAGTTTGCACACGACCGCCGATATTGCAGTCTTTGGTCACTGTTCAAGACTGGCGATTTATTCAACGCAGAATTTGCCTACCACATAGTACCTACCACCTACGACCTGTTTGACAACGAAGCATTTGAGAGCAATCCCGCCTCTTTCTTCGTTGTATGCACAGATCTGAAATCTGGTAAGGCAGTGTATAAGGAGCTCTCACGGGGAGGAGACGATACCTACGAGTGGATTCGTGCTTCGGCCTCTATGCCCCTGTGTTCAAGACCTGTTGAGCTTGAGGGGCATCTGCTTTTAGACGGTGGTGTGACAGACAGCATCCCGCTTCAATACTTTCAGGATGTCGGGTTTTCACGCAACATAGTTGTCCTGACTCAGCCGGACGGATATGTAAAGCACCGCAATAAGTTCGTGACGGCTATGCGTCTTTCCGGCTTAAGGAAATACCCACAGTTCATCGAAGCTGTGTCTCAGCGTCACGAGATGTACAACGCCCAAACGCAATATGTCCGTGAAGCAGAGAAGAGAGGGGAGGCAATTGTGATACGGCCAGACACCCCCCTGCCCATCGGCCATGTCAGTCACGATCCGGCGGAGATGCAACGCGTTTACGACATAGGCCGTGCCGTTGCCCAACGAAGGATAAATGAAATCCTTGACTTTCTGAAATAAAGAGGAACGTTCACAAAACACGAGAGAACACTTCATAAAAATATATTGCTGTCCGGTAAAAATTCAGAATGCAATAAAATCCTGCCCCGAAATCCGGTAAAAATAGGCTTCGGGGTATTCTTTTTGCAATATACAGCCCATGTTAAAGGCGTTAAGCATGTGAGAAACCACAATATTTATTGATGATAGCCATTAACCGTCTCGAAAGCAGATGACGCACTACCGCACTTTTCCAGTCTGACAACTGCAAGTTTTACTAATCACAGATGTATTTCCGACGTATCCCGGTCCCACATTGAACTGCTAACGATTCTAATTCTCACGTCACACAACTCCATTTCTCACGTATCATAGCTCCACTTCTCACGTATCATAGCTCCACTTCTCACGTATCAAAACTCCACATTGAACGACTCTCAACTCATCATATAACAGCATTAATTTGATCTGAGACGGCCGTCACCTGAATCTGAGACAGCCGTCACCTGAATCTGAGACGGCCGTCACCTGAATCTGAGACGGCCGTCTCAGATTGAATATGCCTCGACTCACTGTCATTTCACTCTCGATCTGTGAGGTCGTGGAAGCCGTTCGAAATAGAGTTATATAAGCATTCAAGGGTTTAACAAAATGCCTAACTTTACGAACATGTGAACTTGTGAACATGGGTTTACAGGACACCAATAACAAAAATACGGGAGGGACGTTCACAAAACAAGTGAGAACACTTCACAAAACAAGTGAGAATACTTCACAAAAACACGGAGAACACCTTATACAAAAACACGGGAGGATACTTCACAAATACACGAAAGGACATCTCATACTAACATATCCGCAACACCTGTCTCCAAGTATTGCGGATAGGAATGCCAATCAATTCTTTAAGACTGCGGGGCCGGTGAGGGCCCCTGCATGTTCTTGCTTAATTAGTCAGCGAGAAAATAGATCCACAGAAGCATTTCTTCTCCAAGTCGAAGGTCCTAGGAAAACCTAAATAGAGAATGAGACAAAAAAGTGATTAGGCTATCTGTTTATCCGTGAATAAGCCACTTGTCTGCTTCTTCATATAGTTTGTCTACTGTCTCCGGCCGGTCCTGTCCGGGCTGGTCCTGATAGCAGATACCGCCATCTATCTCCTGGATATATGCATGACACTGGCATGCCTGGCGATATTTAGCAAAGTCTGAGGGCTGCAGATTGAAGCGATCTGTAGGATAGGCGGGAATGAGATTGTCCTTCTCGTATATCGTGGTCCATCCGGCAACATACCATTCGCCGTTGAGGCGGACCAGACGGTAGAGAATCTGCACATCCATCTCCAAGTCAACAGGAATCTCATTTATGATATGCCGCATCTCAAGAGTAGTTTCCATGATGGCTACAGAGCGGTTCCCATGAGTCCACACGAGTATGGAATGGATATGGTGCGGAGCGCGAGAGGGGTTCTTAGACAATGCGTCTATGAACTCCGGCCCAGTTCCGTGGAACCAAGAGGTATGTACATAGGAGTCATCGATATAACAGGTGCGCATCTCGTCCCACAGGGCATTGTCACGGCAAAAGCGCTCGAAGGTGAGTACGCGTCTTACTGCTTCCTTCTCAAGCCGATTCTCATGAGATACGTGAACGGGTCTTTTCAGAATAAGTTTGGTTTCCATCTTATTAGTCAGCTAATCTATTTCGGTAGTTTTATTTAGGCACAAAGATAATAGAAAAATCGATACGTTGTATCAATATTAGTCTATGATTTAATTTTTTTAAGAAAAAGTCCCGCTGACAAGTGCCAGCGGGGCTTTTTATACGCGCGCGAACCTATATTAATATTATTAAGCGCGGACGGGAATATCTTAGTAGAAGAGGTGACGGTTGTCCTTAACGTCGGCCTTCATATACAGCTCCTGCATGAAGCGGTTGGCTGCCTGCATGGCCTGTGAGGCAAGCTGGGCCTGCTCTGCCTTCTTAGCGGCATCGTCTGCCTGACCCGGTTTCTTGTTCTCGGCGGTCACCTGTAGGGCATACACTGCGGCATTACCCTTGACGACAGGAACGAAAGCACCCTTTGCAGTTTTTGCTACTGCACCTGCGAGTGCGGGCTCACTGGCACCTACCGACTGAACAAAGACAGGAGCGTTGAATGTGATGTGGCGAACAGTGTCAGTGGGGAGCGCACCGGCCACCTTGGCAGCAGCTGCGAGGCTGGTTACCGACTCCAGATCAGTCATAATCTTGGCAGCCTTCTTGTCGCGGATAACCTCTGACTTTACATAGTCCTTCACGGATTCCAAATCACGGAACTTGCCGTTGTGGATTCCACTGAGCATCACAATCATCAGATGGTCGTTGTTGCCGCAGGTATAAACGTCGCTTACCTCGCCTACCTTTCGGTCGTCGTTGAAGAGCCAACGCAGAGCCTCGCGGGTGGCGGGGATGCCTGCGATATTGTGGATGGTGGCGGGGATGCCCTGCTGTTGCTGCACCATATAACCGCTCTTCACGGCGTTTGCCTCAATCTCCTCAATAGTCTTGTTGGAAGCCACAAACTGTGCAAAGTCGTTGTATGTCTTGTTGAAAGTCTCATTGGTGAACTCGATGGGACGCTTCACAACGGCTACGTTATACTTGTCAACTGTTCCTCTACGGTCCAGAACGCGAACGATGAGGATGCCGTTGGAGAGAGTTACCTTCTGGGTGGTACCGGCTGCCTGTGCGTTGATGGCGCTGATGAGTTTCACGTTGTTGTCATCGAGAGTGGAACGCTCGTAGTCATTCGAGGTAATCCACTGCTCAGCGCCGGTCTGGTTATATTTCTTTGCGATGGAATCAAACGGTGCTCCAGCAGCCAAAGCTGTATAGATGCTGTCTGCGGTCTTCTTCGCAGCCTCGTCAATGCCTGCAACTCCGATCTGACGGATCTGAATACTGTCGGGCAAAGACACCTTGGCAAGCAGACGTATGATATTCTGGCTGTTGTCAGAAGCATTTACATACGGGCCCTTCTGGGCACCCACTGCAAGAGAGTCAAGCTCGCGGGCGATGTCGGATGGCAGGGCATTCTTGCGCACAGGCACAGCGCTGTAAGCTACAGTGCTTCCACTCTTACGGACCACATTGGCGATGTCTTCGCCGCTTGCCATCTGGGCTGCAATCTCTGCCATCTCGGCGCTGAGCTGTTCGCGGTCGGTCTTGCTGGCCATCACCTGAACATCTACATACTTCATATCACGTACGCCCTGCATCATGCGGAAGGCTTCCTGAAGCTTTACATACTTTGATGTGATTTCCTTGTCGTCAACCTGGATGTCGGCGTCCTTGATACTGCTGTAAGGAACGGCCACCACGAGAGCCTCCTTTTCATCAGCCTTGGCTTCTATGCTGCGCTGTACCTGAAGCTTGTTGGCTATGAAGGAATGGCCGAGCAATGCGTTGAACTTCTGTGTTAGCACCTGGTTGCGTATATTGCGCTCCACGAACTGCCAATAGGTGTAGAGCTGACGATAGTAGGCGACTGCTTCTGCCGGCTGGTTGGGCTGTGACTGCATAGCCTTATAGTCGGTGAGGAACTTCTGCAGAGTCTGCACGTCGAAAGCGCCGGTCTGCTGGTTCACGAACGGAGTCTGGCGCAACATGGGGTTCTGACCGGTGGTGATGATGTCCTGCATCTCTGCGTCGGTAACCTCGAGGCCGATAGCCTCAGCCTCGTGCTGAAGGAGCTGGGTTTGCACATAGGTGTCCCATACCTCGTCGCGGATCTGCTGCATCTGCTGCTCGGTCAGGTTGTCCTGTCCTGAAGAGAACTTCACCACGCTGACGTACTCGTCAACCATATCGTTGAACTCCTGAATGTTGATGGAGTTGCCATACACCTCTCCGATGCGCTGGCGGCTTTCATTCTGTGAAGAGGAAAGAGAACGTACTGCTTCCTCTGCGATGAAGGCAAACAAGGCCAAACCTACGACAATGAGCAGGAGTGCGCCTTTGCTTCTGATTTTCTGTAATGTTGCCATGTTGATTTTATGATTTTAATTATATTTTATCTCTTTATTAAGTTCTGATTACGCTAAAAGCGCACGAAGGTACGCATAATTTGTGAAACAGCCGCCACTTTCGTCCGAAAATTGCGACAAATGGACTAAAGTTTAGCAAAAAGTGACCCGATGGAGCCGTCTGCACCTACTTTGACGCTCGTTTTTCGCTCTTTTGGCTTCATGATTTGTCGTTGTTGACGCGCACACGAACCAATTCTATCTTTGTGTTTGTCTTTTTGATGATTTTAAAGTCAAAATGACCGATAGACACCACCTCATTGAGTTTTGGGAAACTCTGGAAGTCGTGCAGAATCAGTCCGCCTACGGTCAGGTAGTCATCGCTTTCGGGCAGATCCAGACCGAGCAGTTCGTTGGCTCTCGCAATTTCGAGACGGGCCGAGATCTCATATTCGCCGTCGGGCAACTGCCGCGCTATATAGTCGCTTTGGTCATGTTCGTCCTCGATGTCTCCAAATATCTCCTCAACCAGGTCCTCCAGGGTACAAATCCCGCTGGTGCCTCCGAACTCGTCAACGACCACCGCGAGGGACTTCTTCTGCTGCATCAGCATCTGCATCAGTTTCTTTGCTACCATAGTTTCTGGAACTATGACCACGTCGCGGATATGGTCTTTCCACGGCGTGTCGTCCTTGAGCTGGAACATCTCGGACGAGTGGATATATCCGAGGATGTGGTCTATATCCTCCTCATAGACTATAATCTTGGAACAACCGCTTTCCACAAACAGGTTGCGCAGGTGTTCCAAGGTATCTTTGATATCTACGGCAACGATCTCCGTGCGTGGCACAATGCAGTCGCGCACCTTGCAGCTGCTGAAATCAAGAGCATTCTGGAATATCTTCACCTCATCGGTTATATCCTCCTCATTCTCCGTGTTGTCTATACTCGACTGTATGAGATAGTCGAGGTCTATCTTCGTGAATGCCTGTTCGCTGTCGGCCGGTGCCACCTTCAGTCCGAAGAGTCGCAGCATCACCTTCGAGAGGCCGCTGGTGAACTTGGCTATCGGGTAAAGCAGGATGTAGAACACATAAGCCAAAGGGGCGAAGAAGATGAGGGCGCTGTTGGGCGAAATCTTGAAGAGTGTCTTCGGCAGGAACTCACCGGTAATAAGCACGATGAGCGTGGAGAGCAGGGTCTGTATAATCAGTCTGAGCCACTCATCGGAACTGTCGGTCAAGCCGATTGGTGTGAGCAGCACGGCATCCAGAAACTTGGCCATCAGTATGCCGTAAATGACCAGAGCAATATTGTTACCCACGAGGATTGTAGAGATGAAACTGTTTGGGTGGGCGTAGAATGTGGATACCAAGCGGGTTCCGAGAACACTTTCGGCGCGGTCCATCTCAAACCGCAGTTTATTGCTTGAAACGAAGGCTATCTCCATTCCTGAGAAGAAACCGGAAAGGAGCAGCACGGCAATTATTTCTATTATTAAAGTTGTCATTCGGCTATTGATTGCGGGGTTGTGAAATGAGCCGGCGGCGCACTCTTGGGTGCCGGCACGTTCTTATCTGTCTGAGGGCGGCGCAGGCTGTCTGCCTGAGGATTTTCAGTGTCGCTGACCGGGAAGGCTCCGGCCGCGTTGTCGAAATACCAATCTGTCATCTCTTCGTTGGAGCGGAAGCAGGTTCCTTCAATCTCCCGCTCTGGGGTGGTTATTCTGACGAATACGTCAGACCATATCAGATGTGCATCCATGTCCCAGAAGAACTCTTCAGAACGGAACAGAGTGCCTTCACGGTTGAGTATCACAACCCGTCCGCGCAGTTCCCATATCCTGTTCTCATGGCAATAGGCGGTGTCTCCCTGCACATGCCATTCCACATGGAACGTGGAGTCGAATTTCTCCATGAACAGTCCCTTGAGGAAAGTCCAGCGCTGCGGTTCGGAGGTATATATGTCCCAGTCCTCAGCAACAATCTTATAACTGATGATTCCAGAGTCGGAAATCAGGTTCGATATGCCGTGGGAAGTCATGAATGGCAACGAGTCGTTGGGATCCACAGCAGGCGCGAAATGCTCCTGCGCCTGTGAGCAGGACAGCAGCAGTGCGATGGAATGGATTAAGAAAAGGAAGGAGACGGTCCGGCTTTTCATCTTACTGGAATTTCCATTTCATGAACCAGCTCTCGCTGAAGGTCAGACCGATCTTAATGCCATAGTAGTTTTCCGTTATCATCGAGCCATTGCCCGGGGCGCGGTGTACCCACTGGAGGCCGAAATTCACGAGCGAAGAGCGGTTTATGACATTCATAATCGGGAGGCCGAGACCAGCCGAGATTCCGAATTCTTTCGGACCTGACTGCCCGTTTATCATCAAGTTGGGAGTGGCATAGAATGCTCCGAAGCGATAGTTTATCCGCTTCCCATACCGTCTGTGGTAGCGTGATGGACAATACTCCACGCCTGCATTTATGCGGTGGCGGTTCTTATAGTCTCCCGTCCCGGCCTCATACCTCACGTTTGTGGTCTCTGTTCCCTCCACCACCCTCGGGGTGACGCAGGCTGCCCACCCTTCATAAGTGTAGTCGAGGGCTACGGTGAGGCGGTCTGCATGGTTCCATGCTACGCCGGCGCTGTAGGTCATCGGCAACTGGTAAGCCTTATCCACCGTGCGGGTGATTGTGTCGCCGTTGCTGGTATAGCGAAGCATCAATGCATCGTTGTTTATCTTGTGTCCTATGCCTGCCGTAAAGCCGAAATTCAGGAAATCCTCCTTGGCTATCTTGGTGCTATACTGCAGCCCCGCCTCGAGTTTCCAAGTCTTTACATTGCATAAGTAGGCATTGTGGAGCGCATTGTAGTTGTCATTCGTTGTGCCGTTCTCCGAGAAGCTCTGCGACAGGAAATGATGCAGATTGCCCCACAGATAGGATGCATTCACGCCTATGCTCACCCCCTTGAAAGGCTCCCACCCAATGCCGGCATAAATCTCGTGGATTCCGCCGTCGCCGCTGTATGTGGCAGTCTGGGTGACGCTCTGCTGCGTATAGGCATCTGTGGTTACCTTACGTTCGCTATCAAATGAATAGCCTATCGAGGAATATGGTAGGAAGCCGAGACTGAAGCCGAGATGCGGAGCCAGCCGGAAGCCCATGTTCACGTAGTCGAAAGAGGTGTTGTTCACACACTGCGAGGCATTGCCCTGATGCATGAAAGCGCGCTGCAGACTGATGCCCACGTCAAAGATGAATGTTAGTGAGTCAATGGCCGAGTAGCTCGCTGGGTTCTGTTTGTTGACCCTGTTTCCGTAGCGCAGGCCCTGGGCCACGCCACCCATGGAGCGGTTGAATCCCTGTGACTGGTCGGCCGTCAGTCCGACGCCGAAGCGTGAATAGGAGGTGTTTGTTCCGCTGCTCTGGGCCATGGCCGGAACTGCGGTCATTGCGGCAAGGAAGATTGCCAGTAGGCATTTATGTCTGTTCATTGTTTTTATGCCAATTCTTCTTTATTGTACAGCAGCACGCGGTTCAGTCCGTATGCTACCAGATTATGTTCTGTATATATTGGGACATCGATGTCCGGATGGAGGGAGTCGCAATCACCACCGGTCAACACTATAGTCAGACGGCCGGTCCGTTTCCTCAGCCAGCCCGCATAGCCCTCTATCTCGTGCTGCAGACCTCTCACGGCCCCTGATCGCAGCGCCGTCTCGGTGTCATAGCCCGTGTCGGGCAGTTCCCCTTCGGTCTCTATCTGAGGCAGACGCCGTGTATGCTCATGCATTGCCGTCAGCCGCATCCTTATCCCGGGCGCGATGTTGCCGCCCATATATTGACCCTTCTCATCCACAAAATCGAAGGTCACACACGAGCCGGCATCCACAATCATCACGTAGCTGCCCTCAAACAGCCAAGCGGCCCCCACAGCGGCAGCCAGACGGTCAGTGCCGAGTGTCTGCGGCGTGCGGTAACAGTTGGTGATGGGCACCGGAGTCGCCGCAGTGAATGACATCAGCGGGAACGGCAGGCAGGAAAGGGCTGCCGCCACATCATCAGCCACATCGGTCACACTGCTCACCACGCCCGCCTCTATAGGCAGACGTGATGCCAGTGCTTTTATGGACTCTACGGGGTTTCCTTCTACGGCTTCTGATTCCACCAGAGTCTCCCGGTCGAACACAGCCAGTTTGGTGCGGGTGTTACCAATGTCGATAATGATGTTCATTTCGGGTGCAAAAGTACAAATATTTCTTGGAAATACATGTTAATAAAGACGTTTTAACCATTTTAGCACGCTTTTTCGGAAAAAACTTATCTGTTTGCGCACGCCTCTGTTGCCTTTTTTGTACCTTTGCGCCCGATTTTACAGCATTATGAAGAAATGTCTGACTTTGCTTGTGGGGCTGATGACGGTTGTGACAACGCTCACTGCCGCTCCTGCCGCGGTGGACTCATCCCTCGTGGTCTCACTCCTCACATGCTCGCCTGGGCCGCAGGTCTATGAACTATACGGCCACACCGGACTGCGCGTCAGAAGCGCCAAGTCAGGCTCGGACCTGGTGTTCAACTACGGCGTTTTCGATTTCGAGGCGCCCCACTTCGCATGGCGCTTTGTGTTGGGACGAACGGACTATCTCGTAGCACCCATCCCCTACTCCTGGTTCCTTGATGAGTACAGGCAGCGCGGCTCTTCCATTACGGAGCAGGTGCTCAACCTCAAACCGCTCGAAGCTCAGAACCTCTTCAACGCCCTGCGCGAGAACTGCCGGCCCGAGAACCGCGTCTATCGCTATAATTTCCTGACAAACAACTGCACCACCAAGGTGCGCGACATAATTGAGAACAACGTCGCCGGCGCCGTCATCTACCCCATCCGCGCAGATATCGGCTCCTTCCGGACTGTCCTGCACGAGTTCACCCTAGGGCACGAGTGGGCACGCGAAGGCAATGATCTGCTGCTCGGAGCCGCGATGGATACAGCTATCACGCAGCGCGACTCCCAGTTCTCTCCCATCTATCTTATGAGAGACGCCGACAAGGCTATGATTGCCTTCCGCGGCTCTTACCGTCCGCTCGTCTCCTCCACCAGCATTCTGCTGCAGGAAGACGCCGAGGCTGCTGCGGCCTACGCTGCAGACAAGCCTTCGTTCCCGATCTCGCCTCTCGCCCTGAGCATCATCCTCGCCATCGCCGCAGTGGTCATGGCCATTTGGGAACAGATGAGAGGTCGCATATTTTGGCCCGCCGACATCATTCTGATGCTCTTCCAGGGCCTTGCAGGTATCGTGATTACAATTCTGGTTTGCTGGTCTGCCCACCCTGGAGTGGCCTCCAACTGGCAGTTCATCGTGCTAAATCCCTTCCCGCTGATAGCCCTGCCGTTCGTGGTGAAAGCAGATATTCGTCACACCTCGTGCGCTTACCACTATGCTGCGGCGGCCGTGCTGCTGCTCTTCTTGGCTATCGCACCGCTCATGAACCAGCATTTCAGTCTCCTTATCTACCCCATCGCATTCGTGATGCTTACGCGAGCCGTAAGCCATCTGAACTTATACCGCAAACACAAATGAACAAGCCGCGATTCCTTACCTCATTCCTCTGCCTTATGGCTCTGATGAGCGTCGATGCACAGACACCGGCGGTTCCGCGTCTTGTCGTGAATATTCTCGTTGATCAGCTTCGCACTGACTATCTGGAGGCCTTCGCCCCCCTCTACGGCGAGGACGGACTGAAGCGCCTGCTGGCTGAAGCACGCTACTACACCGATGCCTCTACGGCTTTCCGCAAACCGGACCGCGCCTCGGCTGCGGCCTCGCTTGCTACCGGCACAGTGCCCTACGACAACGGCATAACGGGTCTGACATGGCTCAGCCGCAAGACTCTCCAGCCCGTGTTCTGCGTTGACGATGCCCGTTTCAGCGGCATCAAGACTCAGGAGCGCACATCGCCGGCCAATATGCTAACCTCGTCACTCTCCGACGAACTCGAACTCGCCACAGGCGGCAAATCGCTGGTTTACAGCATCTGCCCCGAGAGGGACATGGCTGTCCTGCTGGCAGGACATAACGCTGACGGCGCCTTCTGGCTGAATGACCTGACTGGCGCATGGAGCGGAACATCCTATTACGGTGACTGCCCCGGATGGGTGAGCGTATATGAGCGCGCCAACACACTCTCATCGAGGATAAGGAAGATGCAGTGGACACCCCTCTATCAGGGGGCTGTCTCCAGTTTTCACTATTTCCACAGCGCCAGCGAGGAGCAGACTAAGATATTCAAGCATAAGTTCGAAGGGGAACGGCGCTATCGCGAGCTGAAGACCTCACCGCTCGTCAACGAGGAGGTGAACCACCTCGTAGAGCAGTGCCTCGCCAGCACCGCCATAGGGCGTGACTACGTGCCCGACATGCTGAACATAGGCTATTATGCGGGTAATTATAACCACGCAGGAGCCTCTGAGAGGCCGGCCGAGATGCAGGATGCCTACGCCCGGTTGGACCGCTCTCTGGCAAAGCTCATAGCCTCCGTAGAGAAGTATGTGGGAGCGGGCAACACGCTCTTCGTACTCTCCTCCACTGGGTACTCTGACAGCGAGACGGCCGCCATTGACTATGCAGCCCACAGGATTCCAGCAGGCACCTTCGACATGAACAAGGCGGCAATGCTGCTCAACATGTACCTCGGGGCCGTGTTCGGACAAGAACAATACGTAGAGGCCACACGCGACGCACAGATATTCCTCAACCACCGCATCATAGAGCAAAAAAACCTGCGCTTCGCCGACGTGCTCGCCCGCTGCGAAGAGTTTCTCGTTCAGATGAGCGGCGTGCGCGAGGTATATACCACACTGCGCCTCAAGACAGGCAACTGGGAGAAGGGGCTCGACCGCGTGCGCAACAGTTGGAATGCCACAACATGCGGCGACATCATCGTGGATGTTCATCCCGGATGGAAAATCGCCACTCAGCAATCTACAGAGATAACCAACGGGGGAGAGCCTTACTGCTCCTACCCTCTCTTCTTCTTCGCTCCGGGCATCGGCGCCAGCAGGCTCACCGCTCCCGTCAGCACCACAGTAATCGCACCAACTGTGGCACGCTGCCTTCGCATACGGGCTCCCAACGGCTCTGCCGACGCACCCATTATCCTTCAGTGACTCATCCGCATACGAGGACATAAAAAGATGGATTACGGGCTACCGAGACCCGATAAACACTTATTCTTAAACACTAAAACAACAAAACCCATACATGGATTTCTTTAAATTGATTCGTAAACTCTTCGGCAACAAGAGCGACCGGGATATGAAACAGATTCAGCCGCTCGTGGAGCAGGTGAAGAAGATTTACCCCGAGATTCAGGCTCTTTCTAATGATGAATTGCGCGCACGCACAAAAGCCCTGCAGACACAGATTCAGAAAGCCGGAGAACCTATCCGTAGGCAGGTGGAGGAGCTGCGCTCCAAAATCGAAGCCACAGACATTCAGGACCGCGCTCCTATATTCAAGCAGATTGACCAACTGGAGAAAGACCAGCTGGAGGTGTTCGAGAAGGTGCTCGACGAAATCAGACCTGTCGCTTTCGCCATCATGAAAAGCACAGCCGAGCGCTTCACCAACAACACGGACATCCCCGTCACCGCCACCGACTTCGACCGCGAACTCGCCGCTCACCACGACTTCGTGGATATCGAGGGCGACCAGGCCATATACCACAATCATTGGGTTGCTGGCGGCAACGAGACCGAGTGGAACATGATTCACTATGACGTGCAGCTCTTCGGCGGAACTGTGCTCCACCAGGGCAAAATCGCCGAGATGGCCACCGGCGAAGGAAAGACCCTCGTGGCCACCCTACCTGTGTTCCTCAACGCCCTCACCGGCAACGGTGTGCACGTCGTCACTGTCAACGACTATCTGGCCAAGCGCGACTCCGAATGGATGGGACCGCTCTATATGTTCCACGGCCTGGCTGTTGACTGCATCGACAAGCACCAGCCTAACAGCGAAGCCCGACGCAAAGCATATCAGGCTGACATCACCTTCGGAACCAACAACGAGTTCGGCTTCGACTACCTGCGCGACAATATGGCCACCTCGCCTGAGGACCTGGTGCAGCGCTCACACAACTATGCCATCGTGGACGAGGTTGACTCCGTACTTATCGACGACGCCCGAACCCCGCTCATCATCTCCGGCCCCGTGCCGAAGGGTGACGACCAGCTCTTCGAGGAATACCAGCCGCTCGTGGAGCGTCTTGTGGGCGTGCAGAAGCAGCTGGCCACCCAGTATCTGGCTGAGGCTAAGAAACTGATTTCCGAGGGGACAGAGCAGAACGACAAAGAGAAGACAGAAGCTGGATTCCTCGCCCTCTTCCGCTCTTACAAAGCTCTGCCTAAGAATAAACCGCTCATCAAATACCTCTCCGAGCCGGGCATAAAGAGCGGAATGCTCGCCACCGAAGAGATATACATGGAGAACAACAACAAGCGCATGCCAGAAGCTGTCGAACCGCTCTTTTTCGTAATCGACGAGAAAATCAACAGCGCTGACCTCACAGACAAAGGCAACGACTGGCTCGCCGGACAGGTGAACGACAAAGACCTCTTCATCCTGCCCGACATCGTGGGACAATTGAGCGCACTCGAAGCCGACAAAAGCATCAGCGACGAAGAGCGCGTGCAGCAGAAAGACAAGCTCTACACTGACTACGCCATAAAGAGCGAGCGTGTGCATACCATTCAGCAGTTGCTCAAAGCCTACGCGATGTTCAACCTCAACGAGGAATACATTATCGTTGACGGCGAAGTGAAGATTGTAGATGAGCAGACAGGACGTGTGATGGAGGGACGCCGATGGAGCGACGGACTCCACCAGGCTGTCGAAGCCAAGGAGCACGTGAAGGTGCAGGCTGCCACTCAGACCTTCGCCACCATCACCCTACAGAACTACTTCCGCATGTACCACAAGTTAGCCGGTATGACTGGTACTGCAATTACCGAGGCTGGTGAGTTTTGGGACATATACAAACTCGATGTGGTTGAGATTCCCACCAACCGGCCCGTAATCCGAAAGGACATGAACGACCGCGTATATAAGACTCAGCGTGAGAAATACAACGCGGTAATCGCCGAGATTGAAGCCATGCGCAACAGCGGTCGGCCAGTCCTCGTCGGTACCACGTCCGTGGAAATATCCGAACTGCTCTCACGCATGCTCTCCATACGTAAGATTCCCCACCAGGTACTCAACGCCAAACTGCACCAGAAAGAGGCTGACATCGTAGCCCTTGCCGGTCAGTCAACCAACGGGCTGGGAGCCGTCACCATAGCCACCAACATGGCTGGTCGCGGCACCGACATCAAACTCTCACCCGAAGTGAAGGAGGCTGGCGGTCTGGCTATCATCGGAACCGAACGCCACGAGAGCCGACGCGTGGACCGACAGCTCCGCGGACGCTCTGGACGTCAGGGCGACCCGGGAAGCTCCGTATTCTTCGTCTCTCTCGAAGACAAACTGATGCGCCTCTTCGCCAGCGAACGAATCGCCAAGGTGATGGACCGCCTCGGATTCGAGGACGGCGAGATGATTGAGCACCCGATGATCAACAACAGCATCGAACGCGCACAGAAGAAAGTGGAAGAAAACCACTTCGGAGTGCGTAAACGCCTGCTCGAATACGACGACGTTATGAACAAGCAGCGCACCGTAATCTACGAGAAGCGCCGTCACGCACTGATGGGCGAACGCCTGGGCATGGACATCGCAGACATGCTCTTCGACCGCGTCGCAAACATCATTGAGAACAACGACTATCAGGGCTGCAAAGAGCAGTTCATCGAGATTATGGCAATGGAAGTGCCCTTCTCAGAGAAGGAATTCAACGAGATGAAACGCGACGACCTCGCAGAGAAAGCCTATCAGGCTGCCCTCGACCGCTTCAAGCAGAAGACCAGCCTCATCGCCTCCGAGGCATACCGCGTATTCAAACCCATCTACGAGGGCGAACACGGACAGGAATGGGCCGAGCGTCCAGTCATGGTTCCTATTGTTGACGGCCGGCGCGTGTATAATATAGGCAACGGAGTGACCCTGCGCGAGACCTGCGAGACCGAGGGACGCGTGCTCGTCACCGCATTCGAGAAAGCTATCATGCTACACGTCATCGATGAGGCTTGGAAGGAGAACCTGCGCGAACTGGACGACCTCAAACACAGCGTGCAGAACGCCTCCTACGAACAGAAGGACCCCCTGCTCATCTTCAAACTCGAGTCCGTACAGCTCTTCGACAAGATGGTGAACCGCATCAACAACCAGACCATAAGCATCCTCATGCGTGGGCAGGTGCCAGAACAGCAGGTGCAGGCCCCCGATGATGCCGCCCAACAGCGTGCGGCCTACGAGCAGCAGCGCCGTGCACGTGCCGCTGCTGCCGAGCGGGCCCGCTACACGGCTTCGCGCTCAGGTGGCGTCCCAGGCACCACACAGGCCCCCAGCTACAGTCGCCCCGACTATGCTGGTGGAGCTCGTGAAGACCTCACTGACCCCGCACAGCGCGCAGCAGCCCAGCAGGACACTCGGGAACCGCAGCAGCGCACTCCTTTCACTGCAGAGAAACTGCCCGGACGCAATGACCCGTGTCCATGCGGCTCAGGCAAGAAATTCAAGAACTGTCACGGCAGAGGACTATAAAGACTATGGGAAAAGCTAAATGGATAGGTGCATTCTTCGGACTTCTCTCCGGAGGTCCGCTCGCAGCACTCGCCGGATTCATCTTCGGAAGTCTGTTCGACAGCCTCGATACAAGCAGCGTTGACCCCCTATATGGGGAATATAACGGCGACGAATACGGCACCATGGGGAGCTCCTTCGGAGAAAGCACACGTCAACCCTACGCCACTGACAGAGGCACACGCAACGGGTTCCTCTTCGCGATGCTCACACTCGCAGCTTATATCATTAAGGCCGACGGACGCATAATGCATTCCGAAATGGAAATCATGCGCCAGTTCCTACAGCAGAACTTCGGCTCCAACGCCGTCTCCGATGGTGAAGACATACTGCGAAGACTCTTCGACAAGCAGCGAGATACGGAACAGAGACAGCCTGGGGCCTACCGCCGCACCATAGCTGACTGCTGCGCACAACTGCGCATGGTCCTGCCCGAAAGCCAACGGCTGCAGCTCCTCGCCTTCCTGGTATCCGTAGCCAAGGCCGACGGCTCACTGCACCAGTCCGAGACTTCCGTCCTGCGCGACATCACCGGTATGCTCGGACTCTCCGAAGCCGACCTCAACTCCATGATGGGACTCGGAGGCTCCTCACTCGAAGACGCATACAAAGTATTGGAAGTAAACCCCGACGCCACCGACGACGAGGTGAAACGCGCATACAAGGAACAGGTGAAACGCAACCATCCCGACCGCGTCGCCCAACTGGGCGAAGACGTGCGCCGCGCAGCCGAAGAGAAGATGAAACAAATCAACGCAGCACGCGACATCATCTACCAGGCCAGAGGGATAAGCTGACGGCTTCTAGTCTAAAAAACCTCACCACAAAAACCACTCTCACCCCCTCCTTCCCAAAGGGGGAGAAAGGGGGTAGATAGGGCAAGTGGCTTGAATATCTCTGAAGGCTAAATCCTAATATCTGAGGCTTCAGCCGGAGGCATTTTTATAAGGGTTAAGGTTAGCGTTAATCGCTCGGTCTTCGGACCTTTTAGACTTTAGCTTATAAAGTAGCTAAGGCTCCTCTGAGTCTCATACCTCCTACTTAGGCAAGGCCACCGGGAAGGTGGCCTTGCCATTTGTATAGAAGCCTTGGCCTTTTACTCAGAGGTCTGGCCATTTGTTCAGAGCTGCAGAATTTCCGAAAAAGCGCTAACGCTTATTGTTTCTGAAGGCTACCATCAGCTGCTGCTCGTAAGATCATCGCTCTTAATCCGACCCCAGATCCTCAGCCGCCACAGTAAGCTATAAGTTGTAAGCGCGGCCGTGGACGCGGGTGTCAACTTGGTCGCCCGCGGCCTCTAACCCACCGGACTTCCCCCTTCGGTGAGCGGTGAGGGAGTTTCGGGCGAGCTTCCCTCTCCCCTCCCTTCTCACGCAACCAAATACATCGAGGTGCATTACCAAATACACCTCGATGTATTTGTGAATACACCTTGATGTATTCGTTTGTATCCCTGCATCTATTTTCTGGCCTCTAATCGTCGGATCACTTCCGCTACTTTATTGCGGCGAAAATGCCAGTCGGAAAATGTCAGAACTGCTTCGGTTGTGAGCAGATGGGTGTCTATTCGCTGCTGGATTATTGAGAATATTCCGTCCACATTGTTTGTTGTCAGGCCTATACCTTCCTCTTTCACCATCGTGATAAAAAGATGCGGAACGCACTCAATCTGTATTTTCATGCGTTCCCGCTCACGTTCCACCCTGTCTGCGCTCTTCTGTCCACACATTCGTCTCTGCCGCTGCTTCTCTACAGATATCTCCTGCGCCACAGAGCCACCTCTGCCATAACTGCTTTTCTTACCTACTGATTCAATGCCTTTTAACTTCTCTGATAAGTACCTGTTTTCAAGCGGATGCCAAACTGCCCCAAATAACAAAAAGCCAAACGATCCTCAGGCGCCCCTTCAGCCGGGACATTGACAGACATCAACATGCATGGCAATGTCCCTGTCACTTTAAGATCCTCCACCAGAAGATGATCAAATTCATGTTCTAAATGAAATAATCCGTATTAAATGAAAAATTTTCAGGAAAAAGTTGTAACTTTGGGCCATGTTTTGCTTAAAAGGGCACATATATACAATAATAATATAACTACCTGCACAATTAACACTAAACCATCATCATTATACCTTTATTCAGAATCATAGTAAAAAGTAGAGTCCACACCAACGGCGGACAAATTGTCGCCGATGCCTTCATGCGCATCTACGGCGTGGACATCAAAAAGGCAGGAGCATAGAACGGAGTATATTTAAAAATTGAACGAATAGGATAAATAATAGAATTGGGAATGTTGTTATGGAGTTAAATCAGTCTATTGTTTCTAAAGCATTATCTACTGCTTACGATAAAGCAATTAATGGGTTTGAAGTACAAGGGATTAAAGTCCTTGATTCTGCATACGATTTAGCCAAAGATTACATAAATGATAGTAAGACATTGGAGGCGAATGTTACATCATTAATCAATTGGCAATGCGGTAAATCTGCCATAAGTGGATTCGTTACAAACCTAGGAGGACTACCCGCTATGGCTGTAGGTTTGCCTGCTAATCTCACAAGTGTTCTTTATATCCAACTTCGGATGGTAGCTGCGATTGCTTTGATGGCTGGATTCAATCCGAAGAGTGACCAAGTTCAAACTTTAGCATATGCATGTCTTACAGGAAGTTCTATTGGTAATATTATCAAGAATGCAGGTATTAAAATTGGTGAGAAAGTTGCAGTCAATTATATTAAGAAATCTTTAACTCGAGAAGTTATAAATAAAATAAATTCTGCCGTGTCTTTTAGGCTTCTTACAAAATTTGGTGAAAAAGGAATCATTAATGCTGGTAAATTCGTCCCATTTGTAGGAGGGGGTATAGGTGGTGCCTTTGATGCCGCCTCTACAAAGGCTATTGGCAATGTCGCTAAAAACCTTTTTGTCAACAATAAAGTCTAAATATTATAGATTTTTATTCATGCAAACGCTAATCCTTGAATCCTCTACAACGGCCCCTCTCACCACTCTCCATGGTGAGGGCCGGGGTGAGGTTCTAAAATATATACCAAGCCTGGCCGAAGTAAGTTGTATTTTGTTGGTTGAATCATAAATAAATGAATGGATGGATTTGAAAATTATAGTTGGAGAAGATATAAGGGAGCGATGCAGCGAGTTCGTGGGATGCGCCGTAGCAGCAGACATCAGGAATACTGAGACAAACGCTGAATTGTGGCAAGAGATAGAGGCTTTTATCGTTGACTACCGTAAGAAATACACTATCGATTCCATAAAGGAGATGCCTTCGATAGAGGCTACAAGGACGGCTTACCGCCGTTGCGGAAAGGACCCCTCACGTTATCGTCCGAGCGGGGAGGCTCTAGTGCGACGCACCCTGCAGGGGAAGGAGCTCTATCGAGTGAGCACCGTGGTGGATCTGATCAACCTTGCTTCCATAGCATTCGGGTATAGCATAGGGGGCTTCGATGCCGACCGTATTCAGGGCGATACACTCACGCTCGGCATCGGGCGGGAGGGAGAACCGTATGAGGGGATTGGGCGCGGTATGCTTAACATCGCGGGGTTGCCCGTTTACCGCGACGCGGCGGGGGGCATAGGGACTCCCACGAGCGACCACGAGCGCACCAAGCTGTCTCTCAACAGCCGCCACCTCCTGGCTATAGTAAACGGGTATGACGGTAACTGGACTAACACACTCGCCTGCGCCAACTTTATAAAGGACCTGCTCATCAAATACGCTGGGAGCAAAGAGACGGAAGTGAGTAGGTTTTGAAGTTGAAGCCAATGCAACGATGCAATTATAAAACGATAAACTATAAACTTCAAAAAGCTCCAGCCAAATCGTCCACATATTGTGCGAGGTGGCGGTAGAAGGGATGGCGACAGAGGGTGGCGCGGTCTCCTATGATAATTAGTTTCATGCGAGCGCGGGTGATTGCTACGTTCATTCGCCGGAGGTCACGAAGGAAACCTATATTTCCGTCTTCATTGCTGCGGACGAGACTGATGATGATGATGTCGCGCTCCTGCCCCTGAAAACCGTCCACGGTATTCACGGTGATAAGGGAGCGGTAGGGTTTCCAGTAACTGTCGCGACGCAACATCTTACGCAGCAGACCGACCTGCCCCTTGTAGGGCGAGATTATCCCCACGTCTATACGCTCCTCCATTATACGCTCCTTCCCTATCCTCTCGAAATAGTCACGTAGGGTGCGGAGGGTCTGTTCGGCCTCGGCGGGATTGGAATAGGAAAGGCCGTCGCCCTGCTCGCCGAAGACAGAGGGGGCGATGTCGGAAGGCAGCTGTTCGGAGCTCGCAGCGCCCCCCCTCCCCACTTTCCCAGGGGGGAGGACCGATGGGTTCGAGGCACGCGAAGCGGGTTGTTCGAAGACGGGTGTGGCAGAAAGCGGTTCGTGCCACTCTACCGCGGTGTCCCAATCCAAAATACCGCGATATTTCACTTCGGGGGCGCTGGTTAGGAGTCCGCCGTAGAACTCTCTATTAGGGAACTGCATGATTTCTTCTGCCATGCGGTACTGAATCCGCAGAAGGCTGACGGCCTGCGGTTTCTGCTCTACAATATACTGCATCAGAGTGCGGTCCAGGCCGCCGCGCATGGCTTCGGGGCTCTTCACGGTAGGCGGGAGCTGACGATGATCGCCGGCAAGGATTACGCGATGGACTTTCTGTATGGCAATCCAACAGGCTGCCTCCAACGCCTGTGCAGCCTCATCGATGAAGAGTGTGCCGAATTTCATTCCATCGAGGATATGGTTGGCAGAGCCAGTCAGGGTGCAAGCGACGACTCTGGTGTCGGCAAATATTGCTTCGCGGATAGCATACTCCAGTTCGTCGGCGCGGTCACGCAGTCGTGAAATCTTCTGATGACGACTGTCGCTGCTGCCGCTCCGTGAGGCGTAGATGTCGCGGATGGCTTTGCGCACGGCCCATAGTTGGTCATATAGAGGGTGACTCTCGAAACGACGTTCGTAAGTGAAAGAGAGCATCTTGTCTGTGACGCGAGTGGGGTTACCGACACGCAGCACGGAGACACCCCTGTCGGTCAGTTTTTCTGCTATCCAATCGACAGCCATATTCGACTGAGCACAGACGAGTACCTGGTTCTCACGCCGCAGAGTCTCATAGACTGCCTCGACCAAAGTGGTGGTTTTGCCGGTGCCGGGCGGGCCGTGAACGACAGCCACGTCCTTCGCCCACAGCACTTCGTTTACGGCTGCCTGCTGCGAAGTGTTCAGCCAAGGGAAGCGTACGGGGTCGAATGTGTACTTGCCTATGGGGGCTGAGGAGTGGAACATATCACGCAGTTCTGCCAGACGGCCGCTCCGCGCCTGAATGACTCTGTCCAGCGCATCGAACATCAGTCTGTAGGTGTATTCATCAAGATAGAGTTGGATGCCGAGACGATCGGCCGCACGAATCTGCTCCATGGCATCCCCGTCGGGGAGGGCTACGATCATGCGGTTATCCTCGACGTAACTGACCTGTGCCACGAACTTGAAGTAATGAAGCATGCCACCTGTATTGTGGAAATCGCCAGAGGCATCCTGGGAGAAGAAGCACACCGGCTTGCCCGGTTCGAAGAGGCTCCCGCCCCCGTCGGGCAGAGGCATCTGGGCCTTCACCTCCACCACCAGTTGGTCGAGTGAGTTGCGGTAAGCGTGTCCGAGGGAGAGAGGATACCACGCCATGCCGCGCTGGACCTTGCGTCCGATGCCCGTAGCTTCGGTGAGGCGGCGGAACTCCTCCTTCTCGTATGCATACTCCGCCTGGAGCAGCTCGCGCTGGCGAGTGAGCAGAGCTATTGGCGAGTCAGAATTCATCATTTCAGATTTTTGGGCGCAAAGATATAAAAAAAACACGTGGCAGATGTTGTATCTCATAAAAAAAGCCTACATTTGCACCATGTTAAAGGAATTACTACATTTATGGTTTATGCAGCAACGCCGGCAGTTCAGATGGTCGCGCGTGCTGACGATGGTCTATTTCATGATTTGGCCGCTGATTATCGTGGTGGCAGTAATTGCCGGGACCGCCGACCAGACGAGAAGCCTCGCAGCTAAATACGACACCTGGCTCTTCATCCCCCTAGCCTCTGCCATTCTCATCCTGCCCGACGTGCTGATGAAACTGATATTCAATGACTCGGCAGCTATCATGGATGACTGTCTGCGCACCAAGCCGATACCTACGAGGGACTGGAGCCGCTTCACCGCGATAACAACGCTGCTGGACTTCTGGAACTGGATGCTGCCGCTGCTGACCGCCATTTTCTGTTTTGCCATTGTGCCTACCCCGGTGGCTATCGCCGCCACCCTGTGCGTGGCGCTGCAGTCGCAGATGCTTGCATGGCTGGTGACCGACATCCACAAGGCGCCGGGGAACCAATATACGCTGCCGCTGTGGGCCGGACTGATTGCTTATCTCATAGGAAAGAACGTGGTGGGTGTCGCCATCGTTGCAGCGGGTCTAAGTGCCGGGGAGAGCGGCGGGGCGATGAACTGGGTGGGACCGGCGGGGCTGGTTCTCACAGTAGCCATCGACTGTCTGCTGCTATGGCTTCTCTATAGTTATTTCGGACGCATGCGCGCATACGATGAACATGAGACACACACAGAACGGGCTCACCGCATCGGGGAAATCACTCTCTTCAGCACTGAATACCTCGGCGTATGGCGCAGCAAACGCTTCCGCCTGCCAATCCTGCTCATCTCTGCCCTATTCCTGCTGCAGGCATACCAGCAGCAGTCTGCCACCATTCAGGCAGATTTCCACGGGCTAAACATCGGTGTCTATTTTCTGCTGTGCTGGCCGTCGATGTTCCTCGGCCAATGGGTATTCGGAGTGGAGGCCAATTACTTCCACGGACTATGGACCAAGCCCTACTCCATAGAGCAGCTGCTTCGCCGCAAATTCTATTTCTTCGTGATCATCACCTCGGCGATGGCAATACTGCTCGTGCCGGCAATTATATGGATGGGACTGTCGCCAGTGAGGCTGCTCTCGTTGCTCCTCTTCACCTGTTTTGCACAGAACCTCATGATGATGCCCACCTGCCTGCTGGCCACACGAGTCGACCTCTTCTCGTCGGCCTTCTTCAACTATCAGGGAGCGAACAAGGGGGTGAACCTCTATGGGTTGCTGATATTCATCCCTATCATCATCTACACAGCAGCTTCACTCCTGCTCAAAGGGTGGATGGCAGACGCCCTGTTCGCAGGCATCGGGCTATTAGGGGTTGCAATACACCGGCCGGTGCTGCGATGGCTGGCCAACAGGTGGATCGCAAACAGGCATAAGCACATGGAGAGATACTGCTCATAAATGCTGGAAATTAAAAGGCTCAAGGGCTAATTTCCCGGGCAAAATAACAGATTTTAGACTAAGGGTTCAGTATATGGAAATCAAGATAACAGAATTAAAGAAAGTATATGGCGAGCAGACGGCGCTCGACATCCCCGACCTGACATTAGAATCAGGCCAGCTAATCGGCCTCGTGGGGAACAACGGCGCGGGCAAGACCACTCTTATGCGCCTTATCTTAGATATTATCGGAGCGACTGAGGGGTATGTGGAAAGCAACGGGAGGCGCGTGGAACGCGACGAAGAATGGAAGAAATATACCGGCTCATTCATCGACGGCCGTTTTCTGGTGGATTTCTTCACCCCGGAAGAGTATTTCTCTTTCATAGCACGTATCTACGGGATGGATGAAGAGACGCTGAAGCGTCGGCTACAGCCTTTCGAACCGCTCATGCATGGCGAGGTGCTTGGCACAAACAAATACCTCAAAGACTTCTCCGAAGGTAACCGCCAGAAGGTGGGCATCATCGGCGCCATGATCCTGCAGCCTAAAGTGCTGATTCTCGACGAACCGTTTAATTACCTAGACCCCTCCTCGCAGATCATCGTCTCACGGCTGATTCAGCAGATGAACCGCGAACAGGGGACGACGGTGCTTATCTCAAGCCATAACCTCAGTTTCGTGGCTGACATCTCCACCCGCATCCACCTCCTGGAGAAAGGACGCGTAATAAAAGACCTCGAAAACCGCGAAGGCTCAGCTACAGAAGAACTTCGGGAATACTTCGAAGGAGGGATTTGAAGCAATCAGGCGGAGGCCATGGATAGATGAGGGATGAGAGGATGGCCTGCAGGCGTTGGGGCAGCCGAAGCGGTTAAGGCTTAGAATTTAGAGGTCAGAGAAAGAGCGGTGCGCGCAGATGAGCGATAACCTACGGGCAGCAGCTAATGGCAAAACCATCAGCCAAGATAAGCGCTGGGGCGCTTTTGCGGCAGGCCGCGGCTCTGAGAAAATGGCTAGAACTAAGAAAAAAGGCAAAGACTCTGAGAAAATGGCTAAGCCCCTGGAAATGGCTAGGACTTGAGAAAATGGCTAGGGCTTGAGAAAATGGCTAGGGCTCGGGAGTAAGTTTTTTATACCTTTGTCACCTCACTTACTGATTTTGTGCGTCTATTTCTATCTTGCGGACATAGAACTTCACTTTGGCGCAGAGTTCGTCATAATGATTTTCCAATTGCTGCACATGGCGGCGCTGAGTATAAAAGGATTCGTTGGTTACGCCGTTGACCATAGGAGCCAGGCCTCCAAGAGCCTGACGCTCATGCTCCAGTTGCATATCCAAGCGGGCGAGGGTGTCGCGCGTTTCAATCAGTTCTATACTGTCGAGGGTAAGAATTGCAGCACGGCGCACGGCTATGGCATGGGGATGGCGCTGACGAAGTGAGATGATGGTGTCGCGGGCAGCTTCAAACTGACTGTTGGCCAAGAGCACACGGGCCTCACTGAGCATCCCTCCGGCCTGCAGTTCCTGTCGGTCGAGAGTCTCGTGGCACGAAGTGAGCAGGAGAGCGCCCAAAACGGTGTATTTTACAATTGGGAGATAATGCTTCATCAGCCTTTTTTGTGTTTCGAAGGCAAAAGTAGGATTTTTTTTCATGTAGTGAACGACTCTTTCAGCATATTTTTGTAATTTTGCGCACGATTTTGCAACATTTAAGCATTTATCACGCATTTTCCCGCCTATGCGACACCTTTCCCAACCTGAATTAGCCGACATACTTGACCGCCCCGTATTCCATCTTATAGGTGAGGTGGCCGACAGCCTCGGAATGGAATGTTATGTGGTAGGGGGATTCGTACGTGATCTTTTTTTGGAGCGTCCCTCGAAGGATATCGACGTAGTAGTAGTTGGGAGCGGAATCACTCTGGCCAAAGGGGTGGCCAAAAGAATCGGTAGGAACGCCCACCTGAGTGTGTTCAAGAATTTCGGCACAGCACAGGTGAGATGGGGAGACGAAGAATTGGAATTTGTGGGGGCACGGCGCGAGAGCTATAGCCACGACTCCCGTAACCCGATTGTTGAGGACGGCACTCTGGAAGACGACCAAAACCGACGCGACTTCACCATAAACGCCATGGCCGTTTGTCTGAACCGCGAACACTTCGGCGAGTTGGTGGACCCTTTCGACGGCGTGTGGGATTTGGAAGACCGAATCATCTCCACCCCTCTGGACCCCGATGTGACCTTCTCCGACGACCCGCTGCGAATGATGAGATGCATCCGCTTTGCCACCCAGCTGAATTTCGAGATTGAGGAAGAGACAGCAGAAGCGCTGAAACGCAACCGCGAACGCATCAGCATAATTTCACAGGAGCGCATCACCGACGAGCTGCAGAAGATTATGTCTTCGGACTCGCCCAGTCGCGGACTAGAGCTGCTCTTTTCCTGCGGACTGCTCGAACTGATATTCCCCGAACTTTATGCCATGCACGGCACCGAAAGCGTAGGGGGGCGCAGTCACAAAGACAACTTCTGGCACACACTCGAAGTGCTGGAGAATGTGGTCCAGGCCGGAGGTGAATTATGGCTTCGTTGGGCCGCGCTGTTGCATGACATAGGCAAGCCGAAGACCAAGCGGTGGGAGGCAACAGCAGGATGGACATTCCATAATCACAACTACGTAGGCGCGAAGATGGTGCCGCAGATATTCCGCCGCATGAAACTGCCTACGGACGAGCGCATGCGATATGTTGAAAAACTTGTATCGCTGCACATGCGGCCGATAGCTATCGCCGACGAGGAGGTGACAGACAGCGCCGTGCGACGCCTGCTTTTTGAGGCCGGTGACGACATAGACGA
Organism: Bacteroidaceae bacterium; assembly: GCA_024699495.1. Taxonomy (GTDB): domain Bacteria; phylum Bacteroidota; class Bacteroidia; order Bacteroidales; family Bacteroidaceae; genus Physcousia. The sequence continues at coordinate 52,541 of JAILPK010000012.1, forward strand.
CCTGATGACGCTATGCGAGGCCGACATAACAACGAAGAACAACGACCGCAAGCAGCGGTTCCTGGACAATTTCCGGTTGGTGCGCCACAAACTTGTGGATCTCGAGGAGCGTGACCGAATACGCAATTTCCAGCCCCCTGTGAGCGGCGAGGAAATCATGGAACGTTTCCATCTGAAGCCCTCGAAGACAGTGGGAGTGATCAAGGAAGCCATCAAAGACGCCATTCTCGACGGCGTCATCCCCAACGAATACGACGCCGCCCTCGCTTTCGCCATCAGGAAAGCGCAGGAAATGGGAATCTCCAGCGACTGACTCATGTCATTTCAAGGGCGTAAAAAAATTAAAAATATCAAAATTTACGCCACATATATCTCTTGACATAATAATTTTACGTATCTTTGCGCGCTCTTAACGCAAACGGATACATAAATAATATATTAAGCACATCAATGAACGTTCAATTTGACAAGAAAAGCCCTGTGGTTGGAGAGTTAACAATCACCATCGGGAAAGCTGATTACCAAGAGCGCGTGGAAAAGGCGCTGAAAGACTATCGCAAGAAAGCCAACATGCCGGGTTTCCGCCCCGGACAAGTGCCTATGAGCCTGCTGCGCAAGCGCTTCGGTAGCGAAGTTACTGCCGAAGAGGTTCAGAAACTGCTGAGCGAAAAGCTCTACGACTATATCCGCGAAGAGAAAATCGACATGCTCGGCGAGCCCCTGGCCAGCGACAAGCAACAGGCCGTTGATTTCGAGGCCGAGAACATAGACTTCATCTTCGATATCGCCATCGCGCCGGAATTTGACGCCACACTCACAGCCAAGGATAAGATCCCCTATTACACAATACAGGTCACCGACGACATGGTGGACAAGCAGGTGCAGGCCTATGCTCAGCGCAACGGGCACTACGACAAGGTTGACACATGGCAGGAAGGCGACATGACCAAAGGTATCATTGCCGAACTGGATGAGGAAGGGAATGTCAAGGAAGGCGGCATACAGGTGGAGGACGCAGTAATCCTGCCTGGCTACTTCAAGGACGATGAGCAGAAGAAGGTGTTCGAGGATGTCAAGGTCAACACCGTGGTTACCTTCAACCCCGCCAAAGCATACAACGACAGCGACGTCGAACTGGCATCACTGCTGCATATCTCCAAGGAAGAGGCTGCCGGAGTGCGCGGCGACTTCAGCTATCAGATTACCGAAATCACACGTTATGTGCCGAGCGAGCTGACACAGGAGCTCTTCGACAACATCTTCGGCGAGGGCAAGGTGAAGAGCGAGGAAGAGTTCCGCAAGGCTATCACCGACCAGCTGACCGAACAGTTTGCCGCCGACGCACAATTCCGCTTCATGTTCGATGTGCGCCAGTATCTGGAGAAGCGCATCGGCACCCTGGAGTGGCCCGACGAACTGCTTAAACGCATCATGCTGGCTAACAACAGAGACAAGGGCGAGCAGTATGTAGAAGAGAACTACGAAGGCAGCATCCACGAACTGGGCTGGCATCTGATCAAGAACAAACTCGTTGAGCAGACAGGAATCAAGATAGAGCAGGACGACCTGCTCGAGATGGCCAAGGAACAGACCCGCATGCAGTTTGCACAGTATGGCATGGCCAACGTACCCGACGAGCTGATCACCAACTATGCCACCGAGCAACTCAAGAAGCGCGAGCAGGTGGATGCCCTTATCGAGCGCGCTACAGAGAAGAAACTCGGTATCGCACTCAAGGAGACCGTCAAGCTCACTAAGAAGGACATCACGATGGAGGATTTCCAGAAGTTGTTTGAAAACAAATAAGACATCATGAACAGCGATTTCAGAAAATATGCCACCGGTCACCTGGGCCTCAACGGACAGGCTCTGGATGACGTGGTAAGCATGCAAAATCAATATCTCAACCCCTATATTCTCGAGGAGCGCCAGCTCAACGTGACACAGATGGATGTGTTCTCCCGTCTGATGATGGACCGCATCATTTTCCTCGGCACGCAGGTGGACTCTTACACCGCCAACACGTTGCAGGCACAGCTCCTCTATCTCGACTCCGTGGATCCGGGCAAAGACATCTCCATATACATCAACTCGCCTGGCGGAAGCGTATATGACGGGCTCGGGATATATGACACCATGCAGTTCATCACCAGCGACGTGGCAACTATCTGCACTGGTATGGCAGCCTCGATGGCCGCCGTGCTGCTCGTGTCCGGCAAGGAAGGCAAGCGCAGCGCACTGACCCACAGTCGCGTGATGATCCACCAGCCGATGGGCGGCGCACAGGGACAGGCCAGCGACATTGAAATCACAGCACGCGAAATAGGCAAACTGAAGCAGGAACTATACCGCATCATTGCCGACCATAGCCACACCGACTTCGACAAGGTATGGGCTGACGGCGACCGCGACTATTGGATGACCGCTCAGGAAGCCAAGGAATACGGAATGATTGACCAAGTCCTGAGCCGCAAGGCAGAATAACGATTATATGGCAAAAAAGCAGGAAAACAGATGCTCTTTCTGCGGGCGCTCCTCAAGTGATGTGCGTCTGCTTATCAGCGGTCTTAGCGGTTTCATCTGCGAGGACTGCGCCAGGCAGGCATTCCATGTAGCTGAGGAGTTTGAAAGCCAGAGCGCAAGCAAGAGCCCTCAGAGCATCGACTGGCGCTCACTGCCTAAGCCCGTGGATATAAAGGCACATCTTGATCAGTATATCATCGGGCAGGACGACGCCAAGCGCTTCCTCAGCGTAGCTGTATATAATCACTACAAACGCCTCTCCCAGGCCAGTCAGGATGATGACGGCGTGGAGATTGAGAAAAGCAACATCATCATGGTCGGGCCCACAGGAACGGGCAAGACCCTGCTGGCACGTACCATCGCGCGTCTGCTTAAAGTGCCCTTCACCATCGTGGATGCCACCGTATTCACCGAAGCCGGATATGTGGGCGAGGACGTGGAAAGTATCCTGAGCAGGCTGCTCCAGGTGGCCAACGATGATGTTCCACAGGCAGAGCGCGGCATAGTGTTCATCGATGAGATAGACAAGATAGCCCGCAAGAGCGACAACCCGAGCATCACCCGCGACGTGAGCGGAGAGGGCGTACAACAGGGACTGCTGAAACTGCTCGAGGGAACGGTGGTGAACGTACCTCCCAAGGGGGGACGCAAGCACCCGGACCAGAAATACACTCAGGTGGACACCCGCAACATACTGTTCATCTGCGGCGGCGCCTTCGACGGAATCGAGCGCAAGATAGCCCAGCGACTGAACACTCATGTCGTAGGTTATAACTCCGTGCAGAACGTGGCTCAGATAGACCGCAAAGACCTGATGCAGTATATCCAGCCGCAAGACCTGAAGAGCTTCGGACTTATACCCGAAATCATCGGCCGACTGCCCGTGCTCACCTATCTCAACCCCCTGGATAGGGAGGCTCTTAGGCGTATTCTTACCGAGCCGCGCAACTCCATCATTAAACAGCAGGAAAAACTGTTTGCGATGGACGGAATAGCACTTCATTTCGATGAAGATGCTCTCGAATATATCGTGGACAAAGCCGTAGAATACAAACTCGGGGCCCGCGGTTTGAGAAGCATCGTGGAGGCCATCATGATAACACCCCAGTTCGAGTTGCCCTCGTCTGGTGAAAAAGAGTTCACAGTTACTCTTGAATACGCAAAAAAGAGGATAGAGAAGGCAAAAATTGTTGCCTAACCCACAAAAGAGGTCCTCAATCCTGCATTTTTTTGGTTTGAGGGCCTTTTTTTTACTAAAAAATAGATAAAAAATTTGCAAGTTTGCACTTTTTATCTATAACTTTGAAACCGCTAAGCGATATTGTACATGAACAAAGACATCAACCTTACAGATCAACTGAAGCACTATTTTGGCTTCGACTCCTTCAAGGGAGACCAGGAAGCCATAATAAGGAATCTGCTCAACGGGAGAGACACTTTTGTGTTGATGCCAACGGGCGGAGGCAAATCTATGTGTTACCAGTTGCCTGCGCTTATTATGGATGGCTGCGCCATCGTCATCTCACCGCTCATCGCCCTGATGAAAAACCAGGTCGATGCCATTAGGCAGGTGAGCGCCGACGACGGCATAGCCCACTTCATGAACTCTTCACTTAACCGTTCCGCACTGGATCTCGTGAAAAGCGATGTGCTGTCAGGGCGCACCAAACTGCTTTATGTTGCCCCAGAATCACTGACCAAGGACGAGAACATAGAATTTCTGCGTAACGTGAACATCTCATTCTACGCTGTGGATGAAGCCCACTGCATATCAGAATGGGGACACGACTTCCGGCCTGAATACCGGCGTATCCGCCCCATAATCACAGAGATTGGGGAAGCGCCGCTGATTGCCCTTACGGCTACGGCCACCGACAAGGTGCGCGGCGACATCAAGAAGAACCTCGGCATGCCTGACGCCGACGAATTCCGCAGTTCCTTCAATCGCCCGAACCTTTACTATGAGGTACGACCGAAGACCAAGGACATCGACAAGGAAATCATAAAATTCATAAAGCAAAACTCAGGCAAGAGCGGAATCATCTACTGCCTCTCACGCAAGAAGGTGGAAGAACTGGCCGAAGTGCTGCGGGCTAACGACATCAGCGCCAGTGCCTATCATGCCGGAATGGACACTCCGACACGCACACAGACCCAGGATGCCTTCATCATGGAGGAGACAGACGTGATTGTCGCCACAATAGCATTCGGGATGGGTATCGACAAACCCGACGTGCGGTTCGTAATCCATTATGACATTCCCAAGAGCCTTGAAGGGTATTATCAGGAGACAGGACGCGCCGGCCGCGACGGAGGCGAAGGCCGATGCATCACCTTCTACACATATAAGGACTTGCAAAAGCTGGAGAAATTTATGGAAGGTAAGCCTGTGGCTGAGCAGGATATCGGACGCCAGTTGCTGCAAGAGACGGCAGCCTATGCCGAGTCGAGCGTATGCCGCAGACGTCTGCTGCTGCATTACTTCGGAGAAGAATACCCCGAACCCAACTGCCATAACTGCGACAACTGTCTGCATCCCAAGCAACTGCAGGAAGCACACGACGAGCTGCAGCTGGCCCTGCGCGTGATTCAAGCTGTGAAGGAGAACTTCAAGGTGGATTACATCCTGAATATCCTCACCGGCCGCGCCACAGAAGAGATAAGTGCACACAACCACGACGACCTGGAGTTGTTCGGAGCGGGAGAAAAACACGAGGCCCGCTTCTGGAATGCTATCCTCAGGCAGGCTATGCTCGCCGGATATATTTACAAGGAGGTGGAGAACTACGGACTGCTGAAACTGACGGCCTCCGGACGAGCCTTCATCAAGAAACCGCAGCCGTTCCAGTTCTCCGAGGACAACGACTTCGAAGACACCACCACCGACTCTGAAGGAATGGGAGCTACGAGCGCTCTCGACACCCAGTTGTACGAGATGCTGAAGAGCCTGCGCAAGCAGGTGGCCAAGCAGAAGCAGATTCCGCCATACGTGATATTCCAAGACTCAAGCCTCGAGTCTATGGCAACGATGTACCCTATAAACATAGAGGAACTCAAGACCATCCCCGGCGTCGGCGAGGGCAAGGCAAAACGCTACGGAGGAGCCTTCCTGGACCTGATCAACAAGTATGTTGAAGAGAACGAGATAGAGCGGATTGGCGACATGCGCGTCAGGACCGTTGCCAACAAGTCGAAGAACAAGATTTTTATTGTTCAGGCCATAGACCGGAAAGTTGACTTGCAGGACATCGCGCGCTCCAAAGGCATGGAATTTGAGGATTTGCTCGAAGAACTTGATGCCATAGTTTATAGCGGCACCAAGCTCGATATCGATTACTATCTGCACGAAATCATGGATGAAGACCAGATAGAGGATATCTACGAGTACTTCCGCGAGAGCGACACCGACAACATGGATGACGCACTCGACGAACTCGAAGCCGACTACCCCGAAGAATGGATTCGTCTGGTCCGCGTCAAGTTCATCAGCGAGATGGCGAACTGACTTCGCATGCCCGTCCCCCGTTAATCTGCGTTAATCTCTGTTTGAAAACGGCGATTATTTTGGTTATGTCGCAAGGAAACACTACCTTTGCACACAATTAACCAAATGATTTCAGACATGGCTTCTTCTTTTCTTGACGACAAGGTTGTGATGGACGGTCTCACATTCGACGACGTCCTGCTTATTCCCGCTTATTCCGAGGTGCTTCCGCGCACAGTAGAACTCTCCACACGCTTCTCACGACACATCGAACTGAAAATCCCCTTCGTCACGGCCGCAATGGATACAGTGACGGAGTCCACCATGGCTATAGCTATAGCTCGTGAGGGAGGTATCGGTGTCATACACAAGAACATGAGCATCGAGGAACAGGCGCGACAGGTTGCCATCGTGAAACGTGCCGAGAACGGCATGATCTACGACCCGATCACAATACGCAGCCAGGCCACTGTGGCCGATGCACTCTTCCTGATGGCCGAATACCACATAGGAGGAATCCCCGTGGTGGATGAGAACCGCTGCCTGGTGGGCATAGTCACCAACCGCGACCTGCGGTTTGAGCGTAACACCCAGCGCCCGATAGCAGAAGTCATGACCAAGGACAATCTGGTTACCACCCACCAGATGACAAGCCTGTCGGAGGCCGCAGAAATACTGCAGGAGAACAAGATAGAAAAGCTCCCCGTGGTAGATGCCGAAGGACGCCTCGTGGGTCTCATCACATACAAGGACATCACTAAGGCGAAGGACAAGCCGATGGCATGCAAAGACGAGAAAGGACGGCTCCGAGTAGCTGCCGGCGTGGGTGTCACCGATGACACCCTGGAACGGATGCGCGCACTGGTGGAAGCCGGCGTAGATGCCATCGTGATAGACACCGCTCACGGCCATTCGAAATCTGTAATCGACAAGCTGCGTGAAGCCAAGCGCAACTTCCCCGGCGTAGATATCGTAGTCGGCAATGTAGCCACGGGCGAGGCCGCAAAAATGCTCGTAGAAGCCGGAGCAGACGGCATCAAGGTGGGTATCGGTCCCGGCAGTATCTGCACCACACGTGTAGTTGCCGGCGTAGGCGTGCCGCAGCTCTCAGCCGTTTATGACGTGGCTTCAGCACTGGCAGGAACAGACGTTCCGCTCATCGCCGACGGCGGACTGCGCTATTCAGGCGACGTGGTGAAGGCCCTTGCTGCCGGCGCTTACTCCGTGATGATCGGCTCCCTCGTAGCAGGTACGGAAGAGTCACCAGGAGAGACCATCATCTTCAACGGCCGCAAATTCAAGAGCTACCGCGGAATGGGTTCGCTGGAAGCTATGGAATGCGGGTCCAAAGACAGATACTTCCAGTCGGGCGTGAAAGACGTGAAGAAGCTGGTGCCCGAAGGCATTGCCGGACGCGTACCTTACAAGGGAACGGTGCAGGAAGTGATATTCCAACTGGTCGGCGGACTGCGCTCGGGAATGGGCTACTGCGGCGCCGGGACAATAGAGAAACTTCACGATGCCAAATTCGTGCGCATCACCAACGCCGGAGTGCAGGAGTCACATCCGCATGACGTCTCCATCACCTCGGAAGCACCCAACTACTCAAGACCCCAATAAATATTATTCCTTAATCCATAAATGATGAAACACATCCTTTCATACGCCGCCCTGCTTCTCCTCTGTCCGGCTTATATGTCCGCACAGACGGAAGACCCGATTGTAATGCGAGTTGCAGGTTACGACGTGACACGCTCAGAATTTGAGTACAATTACAATAAGAACAACACCGACGGCGTAATCGACAAGAAGACTGTGGATGAGTATGCACAGCTATTCGTGGACTACAAACTGAAGGTGCAGGCAGCGAAAGACGCCAGATTCGACACTATCACCTCCTTCCAGAAGGAGTTCCGCACCTACCGCGACCAGCAAATACGTCCGCTGCTCGTGCCCGAAGGAGCCGAAGAGGCTGAAGTGAGGAAGTATTACGAAGCACAGAAAAAACGCGTCGGAGACTCTTATCTCATCTTGCCAGCACACATCTTCCTGCCCATCAAGCAGCAGGCAAAAGCCGAAGAACAGGAAAAGGTGCACACCCGCATCGACTCCATATACAACGCGCTGCAGGGCGGGGCCGACTTCGCCGAACTGGCAAAGAAACACTCCGAGGACCGTATGACGGCCGCCCGGGGAGGTGTAATCCAGTGGCTTGGTCCGAAAGACTTCCTTCCAGTGCTGGACTCCGTGGCTTACACTCTGCGCATAGGCGACGTGTCCAAACCGGTGCAGTCGCCGGTAGGCTGGCACATCATGAAGATGATGGATACCAAATGGCTCGAGCCTTACGACACGCTGGCACCCCTGATCCGCATACAACTGGCCGCCCGCGGCCTCAAAGAATATCTCGAGAGGCAGGCCGTGGACAGCCTGACAAAGGCAAGCGGGAAGTCGGCCGAGCTGCTCATGGACGAGTTGGCAGACAAATATGCGGCTAAGGACAATGACCTGAAGTATCTCATCAAGGAATACTACGACGGTCTGCTGCTCTTCGAACTGATGAGCAACAATGTGTGGCAGCCGGCCGCCGCGGACACCGTCTCCCTGGAGAAATATTTCAATAAGAACAAGAAGAAGTACCAACCGACAAAAGAAGAGTTGAAAGCCGGCAAGGCTAAGGTTAAAGAGTGGACGGAAGTGAGTTCACGGGTCGTGGCTGACCTGCAGGACGAACGCACGAAGGAGTATGTCAAGGAGTTGCGCAAACGCTACAAAGTTGAGATATTCAAGAAGGTACTAAAGACTGTCAATAAACACTGATGAAGCATCTGAATTTCATAGCAGCTGTGCTGACGTATATGGCAGTTCTTGCCATCTACCCGGCAACTTCACTCGCCCAAGGCACCAGACCAGGGGTGATAGACGAGGTTATTTGGGTGGTGGGAGACGATGCCATTCTGCTCAGCGACATCGAAAAGATGCGCACATCAGGTGAACGCATCAACGGCAACCCCTACTGCGTCATACCCGAACAGTTGGCCGTGCAGAAACTCTATCTCCACCAGGCTGCGCTCGACTCCATCAATGTACCGGATGAACAGGTAAACCAGTATGTAGAGATGCAGATACAGGAGTGGACCATGGCAGCCGGTTCGGCAGAGAAGCTCGAAGAATACCGCGGCATGACAATGGCTCAAATCAAGGAGGAACTGTTCGACCAGCTGAAATCCTACCAGATAGTACGCAACGAGCGTCAGCATCTCACCGAGCATATCAAGGTGACTCCGTCAGACGTGCGCCAGTTCTTCAAGACTGTGAAAGAAGACTCACTGCCTCTGATACCCACACAGGTGGAGGTGGAGCTTCTGGCTGAGCGCCCCCGTATATCGCAGGAAGAACTGGACCGCGTCAAAGGCGACCTGCGCGACTATACCGAGAGGATAAACAAAGGAGAGACGTCATTCTCCACACTCGCCATCCTCTACAGCGAGGACCCGGGGACAGCACGCCAGGGAGGCGAAATGCCGTTCATGGGACGAGGAACTTTGGACCCTGCCTTCGCCAATGTGGCTTGGAGCCTGCAGGACACAAAGAAGGTGTCGAAGATTGTGGAGTCAGAATTCGGATTCCATATAATACAGCTCATCGAGAGGCGCGGCGACAAACTGAAACTGCGCCACATACTCAAACGGCCGCAAGTGGACCAGAAAGACATCGATGCAAGTCTGCTGCGTCTTGACTCCATAGCTCAGGACATCCGCGAAAACAAATTCACGTTCGAGGATGCTGCCACCACACTCTCCGAGGACAAGGACTCCCGCATGAACCGGGGACTGATGACCAACCTGCTGAGAGACGACAACGGCGATGTTTATGACCGCACCTCACGCTTCAAGATGGGCGAGCTGCCCACCGAAATAGCACGTGTGGTCGAGGGCCTCGATGTGGGCGAGATATCCAAACCGTTTGTGATGACTGATCCGCGCAGCGGAAAGACACAATGCTGCCTCGTGAAGCTCAGAGCCCGTATAAAACAGCATTATGCAAGCATCACCGAGGACTTTCAGGTGCTGAAGGAAATCGTAGAGAACCACAAGAAACAGGAGTTTCTTGACAATTGGATCCGCGAAAAGCAGAAGTCCACTTATATCCGCATCAACCCGGAATGGAAACTGGACTGCGACTTCATCTATCCCGGCTGGATCAAAGAATAACATACTTTCTGAAGGAGGAATGCGAACGTGAAGGCAAGAGGAATAGGCATCTGCATAGCCGTCTGCATGGTTGGCTGCCTCATGGCCGCCATACCACAGAAGCGCACACCCGACAAGAAACGCGGAAACAAAGACACACGCGTAATCCTCATCCATTCAGACAAGCTGTATTTCAAACAGAGAAGCAACCCCGACGCACAGATTCTGGTCGGAAACGTATGCTTCCACCATGACGGAGCCGTACTCACGTGCGACTCTGCACTCTATTATGAGGCCAGCAACTCCTTCGACGCTTTCGGACATGTGCACATGATCCAGAGCGACACACTCGACCTCGTGTCCGACGTGTTGTTCTACAACGGCTTCGACCAGCTGGCAAGGGCGCGCTACAATGTGATACTCAAACACACGAAGAACCCGAAGGACATCAGCCGCCTCTACTGCGACTCGCTCGACTACGACCGCATCTATGACCTGGGTTATTTCTTCGAGGGCGGACGGCTCGTGGACAACAAAAACACTCTGACGAGCGAATGGGGACAATACAGCCCCGGAACCCGCGAGGCCGTGTTCAACTACAATGTGGAACTCAAAGGAGAAAACTTCACCCTAATCTCGGACACACTGCATTACAACACGGGGTCCAACATCGCAAATATCGTGGGGCGCTCGAATATAGACAGCGGCGACAACCACATATACTCGGAGAACGGCACCTACGACACCAACAACGACCACGCAGTGCTGCTGGACCGCTCCATAGTGCAGAACAAAGGGCGCAACATCACCGGCGACTCACTCGACTACGTGGGCAAAGACTCCATATCGCGGGCCTTCGGCAACGTGGTATATATCGATGAGGTGAACAAGAATATGTTCAAGGGAGGATATGCTATGTTCGATGACATCAACGACTTTGCCGAAGCAACCGACAGCGCAGTGCTCATCGACTACTCACAGCGCGACACCTTCTATTGCCACGCAGACACCTTCAGGATGTATTCCTATGACGTAAACACCGATAGCGTGTGGCGCGAGATGCGTGCCTACTTCCACGTACGAGCCTTCCGCAAGGACATCCAAGCCGTGTGCGACTCCATGGTGTATATATCCCTGGATTCCTGCCTGACCATGTATCGAGACCCCATAGTGTGGCAAAACGGACAGCAGCTCTTAGGCGAGGAGATAAAGGTGTGGATGAATGACAGCACCATCGACTCCACGCAGGTAATCCGCCAGGCTCTCTCCGTGGAACGCATAGACAGCATAAAATACAACCAGATCACAGGCAACCTGATGCACAGTTATTTTCTCGACGGGAAGATGGACTGGACATGGGTTGACGGGAATGTGCTTGTGAATTATTTCATGTATGACGATGACAGTCTGCTCATTGGCATGAACCACCTCGAGAGCACCGAATTGCGCCTCTATATGAACCGCGATACAAGTCGTCTGCGTAAGATATTCACCCCTGGAGGCACCGGCAAACTGTCGCCCTTCGGACTGGTGTCAAGCACAGAGCGCTATCTGGAGAATTTTGTGTGGTTCGACTATGTCCGGCCCCTGCACAAAGACGACATCTGGGAGTGGAGGCCAAAGAAAGCCGGCACCGAACTGAAAGCCTCCGTGCGGCGGGCGCCACCCAAACAGAAACTCGGCAACAAGCCACAAGACAAAGACAAGCCGGCGCCGAAAGGCAAGTTCCAACCCTCAAAGTCCAAATAATCATCTGCTAATCCGACAACAAAATAAATACTGATATCTTATGGGGCTTTTTTCAACAAGAGAACCTCGACGCTTCAGAGGCGTTCACATCTACACGTCAGAGCGTAAGGACAAACTGGACAAGCTCGTAGCCGAGGCGAAGCGCGAAGAGATGCGCGAGAAGGGTGAGCATGTGGAATATACCCCTGACATAGAGTCATATCGCGGTAAATTCACACAGAACTCATCGCGACTCAGCCGATTCACCGATCCCGAACGACGACGCCTCCACCCTGGAGTGGCCATTGCCCTGATTGTGGTGCTCGTCATCGTTTGGCATTGGATAATGACTGGTTCATTCAGATTCTGAACAGATGGATATAATACATCTCCTACCCGATTCCGTAGCTAACCAGATTGCAGCTGGTGAGGTTATACAGCGTCCGGCTTCCGTAATAAAGGAGCTGGTAGAGAACGCCGTGGATGCAGGCGCCGAGCACATCGACATCGTAATTGTAGATGCAGGGCGGACCTCCATCCAGGTCGTGGATGACGGGAAGGGGATGAGCGAGACCGACGCCCGTCTGGCTTTCGAACGCCATGCCACAAGCAAAATCAGGCAGGCATCGGACCTCTTTGCCCTCACCACAATGGGGTTCCGCGGTGAAGCTCTGCCCAGCATCGCAGCAGTAAGCCAGGTACAGCTGACCACGCGCACTGCAGACGAGGACCTCGGCACCTGCCTTATGATCGAGGGATCGAAGGTAGTCAGTCAGGAGCCTGCGGCATGCGCCGTCGGGTCCAGTTTCGTCATTCGCAACCTCTTCTTCAACACCCCCGCACGACGCAAGTTCCTGAAGACCAACCAGACCGAACTGAACAACATCATCGCCGAGGTGGAACGCATAGTGCTGGTGCATCCGGAGACGGCCTTCACGCTCACGTCTAACGGCACCACGCTGATGAACCTCAATTCGTCCAACTACAAACAGCGAATCGGCAATGTGTTCGGACAGAAGGTGGCCAGCGCACTGCTCGATGTGTTCGTTGAGACGCCAATTGTAAAACTCCAAGGGCTGGTGGGCAAACCGGAGTCGGCACGCAGACGCGGCGCGCAGCAGTTCTTCTTCGTGAACAGCCGTTACATGCGCCACCCATACTTTCACAAGGCGGTGCAGGAGGCATTCACCTCTCTTGTTCCATCCGAAGAACAAGTACCTTATTTCCTGTATCTCACCGTCAACCCCGAAGAGATTGACGTGAACATACACCCGACAAAAACTGAAATAAAATTCGAAAACGAACAGGCTATATGGCAGATTATAACAGCTGCTGTGCGCGAGGCACTGGGACGCTTCAATGCCGTTCCGACCATCGACTTTGACACCGAAGGCCGCCCCGAAATTCCTGTTTTCGACCCCTCATACAACAAGGTGGCACCAAGGCCGCAGGTGCAGATAGACACCAACTTCAACCCCTTTGGCAACGGAAGCAGCAGCGGCAACAGTAGCGCGTACCAAACAGAGAGAGGACGTTTTGCCACTCAGATGTTTAATCCAGAATACGACCTTAGCGATGAACCAAGCGCCCTACCTGAAGCAAAAGGGACACCAGCAGGGGATCAGACATTCCTCTTCCCGCAGGAAGACACCAGCACCGAGCATTATCAGTTTAAAGGTCAATATATCATGACTGCAGCCCACTCCGGACTGATGATTATCGACCAGCACAGAGCTCACGTGCGAGTGCTGCACGACAGATATATCTCCGAACTGTCCAAGTCTCCCCTGCCTTCACAGCGCCTGCTCTTCCCCGACCTTATAACGCTCACGGCTGCTGAATCGGCAACGCTGCAGTCTATAAACGGAATTCTCGAACGCCTCGGATTTGAAATCACATCACTCGGCGGAGGCTCTTGGAATATAACTGCCACTCCGGCCGGAATGGAAGGAGTTGACCCGCAGCGGCTCGTGGCCGACCTGATTGCAGAAGCTGCAGAGCGCGGCGGCTCACCGTCAGACCAACTGATTTCAAAGCTCGCACTCGTCATGGCCCGTTCGGCTGCCATCCCAGCCGGTCAGGTGCTCTCAGCCAAGGAGATGCAGGAACTGGTCAACCAACTGTTTGCCACATCCAACCCCAACCTGACCCCCAACGGACAACCCATCATTGCCATCCTCCCGCAGGAAAGCATCGACAAGATGTTCGGGTAAAACAGAAGAAGAAATAAGAAGAAATCATATTCCCCGCAAGCACGAAACTGTTCCCCAGGCGGCTATCGGGGGCCTAAAACAAAAGAATAATGAAAAAAATCATCCTTACAGGCGACCGTCCGACAGGACCTCTCCACATTGGTCATTATGTCGGTTCGCTGCGCCGGCGAGTAGAACTTCAGAACAGCGGCCTCTACGACGATATATTCATCTTCGAGGCCGACGCCCAGGCTCTGACTGACAACATCGACAACCCCGACAAGGTGCGTCAGAACGTCATTGAGGTGGCTCTCGACTATCTTGCAGTAGGTCTGGACCCCGCCAAGAGCACCCTCTTCATACAAAGTCAGATTCCCGAACTCTGCGAACTGACTTTCTACTTCATGGATCTCGTGAGCGTTAGCCGTCTGCAGCGCAACCCCACCGTGAAGACAGAGATACAGATGCGCGGATTCAGCGGGGAGAGTATTCCCGTTGGTTTCTTCACCTACCCCATATCCCAGGCTGCCGACATCACCCTTTTCAAGGCAACTACAGTGCCTGTAGGTGAGGATCAGGAACCAATGCTGGAACAATGCCGTGAAATAGTGCGCCGCTTCAACAATATATATGGTGAGACTCTTGTGGAGCCCAACATCCTGCTGCCGGAGAATGCGGCCTGTCTGCGCCTGCCCGGCACGGACGGCAAGGCGAAGATGTCGAAGAGTCTCGGCAACTGCATCTACCTGAAGGACTCGGCCGACGACGTGGAGAAGAAGGTGAAGTCTATGTTCACCGACCCGGACCACCTGCGTGTCAGTGACCCCGGCAAGGTAGAAGGCAACACAGTATTCACCTATCTTGATGCTTTCTGCCAGCCCGAACATTTCGGCCGTTATCTGCCCGAATACCCGAATCTCGACGAATTGAAAGCCCACTATCGCCGCGGCGGTCTTGGAGACATGAAGGTGAAGAAGTTCCTGGCTGCAATTATGCAGGAGACTCTGGAGCCCATACGCACTCGCCGTGCAGAACTGCAGAAGGACATACCCGCAGTTATAGATATCCTGCGCCAGGGTACAGAAAAGGCCCGCGAAGCCGGAGCCAAGACTATGTCCGAGGTGCGCCGAGCCATGCGTCTCGATTACTTCGAGGACGATGTCTTCACTAAAGAACAAGCCGCTAAATTCTGAATCCCAGCCCAACAGAACTTCAATAGCCAGAAACTATAGAAACCATAGAATAGCTAGAAACCCTAGAAAAACTAGAATAGCCAGAAGCTAGAAAAAACTGGAAAGCTAGAAGATTTCAGCCAAATAGCGCTACTCCCTCCCCTGCCCTACCGGCGGGGGAGTTTTTGTAGTCTTACCGTTGGGATGGGCGCTTAAAGTGGGATTTACTCGGGCCAGCCCACTTCAGATTTGCATTAGCCACATCTGCACATCTGCTAAGAATCGGATTACAAGCCCTGCGGCAGACAAGACAGGGGCGGGGGCGTGGCATAGAGAGAGGATGAGAAGTGTAAGGCAGGAGTAAATGAGGACCGTGGTTATCGGTATGTAGGCAAGATTGAGTACTATAGCCTGGGGAGTTAACCTGTGGAAATAGAGATATACAAGAGGAGAGGTAAAGAGCCAGGCACTCGCTGAAACCATCAGGCCCGATGCGGCCCACCAGAGATAATGACGATGGAGCCAGATATAAGTACCATAAAAATGCTCTTTCATAAGATCAACCAGCGGGGAATAGACGAGTGCTATACCGAGCACGGCAAGAAATGACAACTGCGCTCCGACATCAAAGAGATATGTGGGACGGAAGAGCAGCATCAGGAAAGCGGCCAGGCAGAGGCCGTTGAGCAGCGACACCTCGCGCCGAAGCAGGAAGGTGAACAGAATGAATGTGGACATGAGGGCTGCCCTCACCAGCGATGCTGGCAGTCCGGCGACGAAGGCGTATGCCCACACAAACAGTATCAACAGGGGAACCAGGAGGAAACGCCAACGGGAGAATCTCAACAGCCTACGGCCCAGCAGCCACGTGAAAAAACCGATGATTATACCCAGATGAAGGCCTGAGAGGGCAAGCAGATGGGCAGCCCCAGCATCATTGTAGGCGGCGCGGGTCTCCTGGGATACCCGCGAACGGTCGCCGAGGGTCAAGGCAGAGGCCAAAGCTACATAGTCGGAGCCGAGACCGCTCTCCCTATAGGCAGACACCAACCGGTGCTGCAGACGGCGCGCCCCAAGCATCAGCCGATAAGTCAGCGGCAACGGCACATCACCTCCCCGCTTGACAGAGCCGGAAAAGTAAGCGGTTCCAGAAAAGCCCTGGACATAGAGCCAGCGGGCATAGTCGAAGGTCTGGCCGCTATGCTGCCTGGGCCATCCTACCCAAGCATCCCCGCTAACCGACGTGCCCAGGGGAAGGGAGTCGGGGAAATAAGCTCTCAGCAAATAAAAACCATGAGTATCGTCTGCGCAGGCCAGCGTGCATCTCTTCCACTTACCACGCACTTCCGAAACAGTCATGACAACTCCACTTACAGCCTGTCGCCCACCTGACCATTCTATCCAATGTCTCTGAAAATATCTGGTACAGATGCTCATCCCAAACAGGAAAAAGAAGGTGAAGGCCAAAATCAGCATACCGGCCGAAGCTCCGCTCATATCGCCGCGTTTCTCACGCCGGTAAACAAAATAGGCGTAGGCGGCAATCGCTATCAGAGAAAGCCATGATACAGCGAGAAAGGAATCAGCCCAGCGGAGCCCGAAATGAACATAAAACAACTGATGGCCAACCCAAACGCCAGCCATCAGAGATAGGAAAAGAAATACAGAGGCAGAAAAAGAAGATGAGGAAGACATTCGCCTATACTTGGCTAAGCTGTCAATGCCTTCAGCACAGACACCTCTGCAGCCGGGTCCGGAGCACCGAAAACTGCAGAGCCAGTAACAAACACATCTACTCCGGCCTCATGCAACAGGGGAGCCGTCTGACGATTTACACCGCCGTCCACTTCTATCAAGGCGTGACTGCCCGAGACTTCTATCAACTTACGGAGCCGACGGACCTTGTCCAGGCTGTGGGTGATGAATTTCTGTCCGCCGAATCCGGGATTAACGGTCATCAGCATCACTACATCGATGTCCTGAATGATATCCGTGAGAGTCTCTACTGGGGTTGACGGGCACAGACTGACTGCAGCTTTCATCCCAGCCTCATGGATGGCATGCACAGTGCGGTGCAAATGCACACACGCCTCCTGATGCACATTCATTACGGCAGCACCGAGGTCACGGACCTGGGAGATGAACTTCTCCGGCTGCACAATCATCAGATGCACATCAAGCGGCTTTGCTGTCAGTTTAGCTACTGACTTCATCACAGGAAAGCCAAATGAAATGTTTGGCACAAAGACTCCATCCATGACATCCAGATGGAGCCAATCGGCCTCTGAGCGGTTGAACCATTCCATCTCACGCTCCAGATTGCCGAAATCAGCTGCAAGTAAAGAAGGTGCAATCAGATTCATAACGGCCGGAAGGCGCGAGCCATAGCACGCACTTTGTCAAGGGTTGTGGAACGGGGGAGTCTGGAATTAAAGTCACAAATCTCCAGCTCTAACTTAATGAGTACGGGTTGTTCCATAGGCTTTTTTTGGTAATTATAAGTGTATTTATAAGTGATAGACACCTATAGAACGCAGGCACACAGATGTTTATTGTGTGCAATTTCGCAATTTTTTCTGCAAAAGAAATGATTTTTATTTTTTCGTCATACGGCTCACTACCACCCCTATCACCAACGCCCGATTCTAAATCCCACTCTGACCGTTGGTCCAACCTTAAATAACTATTATCTGTTGCCGCCTTTGCCCCTAAATTTATGCAGAAGATAATACCCTTCAAAGCATTAAGAAGGCATCGGCAGAAGGAGATAACCGCTGAAGAAGCCGTCAGAAGGAGATAACATCGGAAGGAGAAGCTATCAGAAGGAGAAACTACCAGAATAAGGAACTGTCGGGAGGAGAAGAATATGACAATAGAGTATGAGAAGGGAAGTATTTAACGTATGTATGTCCGCCCTTAAAGGGAAGAAAACGTGGCTTTGAACCAAGGGTTGTCTGAACTTAAACCGAGGAAATCATAGCATCAAACCAAACATAAAAACAATATAGGCCAAGGGTTATTTAATCTGAGACGGCCGTCTCAGATTCAGGTGACGGCTGTCTCAGATTCAGGTGACGGCCGTCTCAGATTCAGGTGACGGCTGTCTCAGATTAAATTACCCCTCACCAATGTCAAAGAAACATATAATTCAATGGCAGCAGACTGCCGATTAAGAAGCAAAAAATAGGCGATTTAAAAGCAAGTGGTAGTAGGACTAAAAGAAAGATTTAGTCGATCCAAAAGCACAAGATGGTCGAATAAGAAACAAGGTATTGTCGGTTCAAAGGCTAAAAACAACCGATCCAAAAGCACGAGATAGTCGAATAAGAAACTAGATATAGCCAATTGAAAGGCGATCTACAGCCATTTGAGGGGAATCTATTGCCATTTGAGAGGGAATCTATTGCCATTTGAGAGGGAATCTATTGCCAAATGGAAGGCGATCTATAGCCGAATTATAGGTAACAAAGAATGGAATTGAAAACAGTAGGTTGTTGTATCAATAATCAGCTTGGCTGCTGGTGATAAATAGGAAAACGGCCATCTCAGGGAAATGAGACGGCCGTATGATGATTGAATAATAATGTGGGGCTATTTTTAAGCCATTGGACGAACGGCTTATGAACAGTTTGCCGAAATTAAATAATTGCTTTGTCCGGATATACAGCGGTCAGCGCACCACTCTGCGACTGCCATTGGCATCACTGACGACGAGAATACCGCGTGCTGGTACGTCCCAAAGGTTAAAGGACTGGGATGGAGCTACATATACCTGGCGCCCGGTAAGGTCATAGACGCGTGTGAGGCCATCGGGGTTGGCCGAGGCGTAGGTAGAACGTATTGCGGTAGGTTTCCCCGTCACTATAGGAACCTCCACTGGGCCGGTGATGGTGGCTTTGCCATCAGTACCGATAACTACATCATAAGCTATTTCACCTCCGACACAGAGGAGCGAACGCCAACGGATATCGCGGTCGTCGCGCGCTCCGAAACTCATGCGGTAGGTATGTCCGACTTTGAGGTCGGCAACATCATAGAAATATACAATACCTTCGCCGTAAGTACCGTAGCCGCTCTCGAGGGTGTCGCGGTCAGTCTCAGCTACTATCCACTCGCTGCCGTCGGTCTGGTCGATGGCAAAGAGTCCGAAGTCACCAATGAATGTGGAGGAGTTCAAGTTACCCATTCCTGTTGGGATATCTATTTGGATACACTTCTGTACGTTGTAGCCGTGTTCCTCATCAACATACGGCTCGTATCTGAAGGAATAACAAGTTGTGTCATTGATGAGTGTAATCAAACCCTGAATGTAGTCAGTGGGCAGCGGCTGAACACGTAGGCCATAGACCATGTCCTGGGATTCGGAGAAGGAAGAAGGCGAGGGGTCCAAAAGATCAATGGAATAGAAACCGTCGCCATCGCCGTTCCAACCCCAGTTAACATACACCAGTCCGTCAGAATCTATTCCACTGAAGACAAAGGCATGGCCACCCTGAGTGGGGTCGTCGCCACCGTAGAGCACCGGCGAACCGTTTTGGATTTCGTTATAAATGATAGAATACCAATCCTCGTCGTTGCAGGTGTAGCGCGACAGGCATTTGATACTCTCTTCCGGATAATTGAAGCAGTTAACCAAGGCTGATCCGGCCATAAACAGCATAGTACCGCTGCCGCTCAGGTCATAGTTCATACCCGAGGCATAGCCGCAGTCTGCCATGAGTTGGGCGATGCGCTTTCCTTTGAGCAGAGAGGCATTGCCATAGCTGTCGGAGTAATCCCATGAATAAGTACTGTTGACAGTTGTGGTCTTCTTTGCGTCCTTGATGCTATAGACAGCCGCGAAGGAAGCAGATGCAGGATACTTGAACACATTCATACATTGGGCCATAGCTGTTGCGACGCAGCCTACGGGGCAGTGGTTGCCGTCAACGGAAGGTGTGAGGAGGTTGTAAGGGGAAGACTGCCCCCACTTGGTTGTAATGAAATTGGCAACAGGGGTGTATTTTGCATTACGGCGTCCGGCAGCGGCAGAGCCCGCCTTTGCCAGATGCCTCTCGATAAGACCGAGGCACCACTTCATGTTTGATGGCATGTTATCAACATCAAGATGGGAGTCCCCGTATGCCAGCACCGGCCGTACGTTCTCGTCCTTAGCCACAATCACAAAGCCGTCAGCCAGATTTGAGCCGTAAATGTTGTAATCTTCAGCCTTCAGCATGCAACGTACAGACGGTGTTGCGGAAGTGCCGAAGGAACCTTTGACGCCGGCGGCCTGCAGACGTTCTGATGCTATTGAAATCATATCTGCCTCGCTACGCTGGGCGAAAGCCGAAGTGCAGCAGAAGACAACGAACAAAGAGTAAAAAATCTTTTTCATAATAGGTCAAATCGCCATGCCCCGTGCGTGGCTGAGAAAGGTTTTGTGAGCCACACACGGGGTATGGCAATACGCAGGATTGTATTCCGAACGCTAATCGGCTGCAAAAGTACGACAAATTTACCATGTAGCCAAAAAGAACAACAAAAAAAGAACCGGGCCACTGAATAGCCCGGTTCCTTTGGGATTGTATTGTGACGCTACGAAGCGTCAATTATCATTTATTTGATGTTACGAGCAGGAAGGACAACGGAACGGAAATCCTTACGCATCACAACTTTGCCGGGAGCCTTACGAGGAATAAACTTCTTAACCTCACCTCCGGGAACAGGAGTGGGCTCAACACTGCGTGTGAGTTTCTCATCTACGGTGCCATAGTTAATAGCCTCATAGAGTGAATTAGTCTTCGCATCATATCCAAGAGTAACGAAGGTGATGTTCAGCACAACCTCGTCATCAGAGAAGGAGCAGTCGGAGTTATTGATGCGTGCATAGATGTCATTCAGACCATCGGTACGGCCGATTGCCTGGTAAGTGTAATCATCCTTGAAGTCGTTATGCAGTGAGAGGCGGCCGTTCTTGACGAAGAAGAGGAGGTCATAGCCCTCAGCATAAGGAGCTTCTAAGAGGTAAGGAGTACCGTAGTTAGCCTCGAACACGCTGTCGCATGCGTCGGTTGTGGTCAGGCATACGCCCTTGTAGAGAGACGTGGAGTCAGCAGCATCGGAACGCTCAGAAGTGAACGGACCAGAGAACACCTCTTCCCAATCGAAGTCATCCTCAAGAGTAGCTTCATACTTGGTATTTGCTGCATACTCGTCTGGATCAATCATCAGCAAGAATGCGCCATCGGGGTTAGCATACCAATATGGTTCACCACCGGTATATACAGAAAGACCGAGATAGAATGCCTGAGCCGGGAAAGTGAGAGCACCATTTTCCAGAGTACCATAACCACGACAGAAAATAATAGGATTACCATCTTCAACGGCATCAAAGGTGAAGCCTAAATCATAGGTGGATTCTGAGAAGGATACTTTGGCAGGATCAGTGGCATCAAAAACCATGTAATAATCAGGGCCTGTCCAATCTGCGATACCAGCTGCCACATATTGATAATTCTTATAAGGGCTTACCATTCGATACATACCAGGCTTATCCTCACGTTCCTGTAATTCAACTTCAAATGTCATATTACCTTTACCATAAAGGAAGCCAACGAGGTTGTCAGTATATTCTGCATAGCCTGGCACCTTGTTACCGTTGTCATCATAGACGAAGCCAGCAGGTATCCACTTAACACGAGTAACGTTAACGGTTGCAGAGCACTCACTGGAGTAGGAAGAGACGAAACGAGTATCCTGTACAGCGAGCTGCACTTCGTATGGAGTACCAACTTTAGCTGAATCGAATGAGAGTGTATATTCAGCATCCCATTCACCTTCCGCAAACTTTGCAGTAGAAACAGTGAAAACACTGTCCATGCCATTGGTGATGGTGATAGGAACCTCGATAGCAGGCAGATTTTTGTTGGAGTTTGTTGTAACGAACACATTGTACAAGCTATCAATGCGAGCGCTATCTGCTGCTGTCTTTGTCTGAGTGGTGTCCTCAAGCAATTTGTTGACACGCTCCTCTTCAGCCTCAAGCATTTTTGTGAGCTCAGGATTACGACGGGTCAAGTGCAGAGTAACAACTGTTGTGTCGGTAGGGTCAAGCTCAAACGTCTTAGTACGCTCGAGGAAAGACACCATGGCATAATCAACACTGGAGTCCCACTCGCCCGGAGCAACGACTTCATCATCGCTGCTGCACGATGCAAATGTCATAGTAGCACATGCGACCAGCATTGTGTATTTATAGAAATTCTTTATCATAGTTGTATGACTTGAATGTTAATTAAAATTGTAATGAAGTGGTTGCTTAGTCGGTTACACCGTCACGCAGGTCTGCACCTTCCTCACTCTGGGGCTGTGTGCCACCTTCGTTATCGACAATACCGTGGTTAGCGTCAACCTCAGTCTGCGGGAAGCGCATGTTGAGCCAAGCGTTGTCAGCTGCGATATTGAACTTAAAGGCAGCGGGAACGTTGCTATCGCGTCCGGGGATGAAGCGCACGATAGGCTTCTCCAGACGGCGGGCATCAACCACACTGAATCCTTCCATCCACAGCTCAACACGACGCTGGAACCAGATTTCATCTGCGAGCGAACGGCCACCCATTGCTACGCTGTAGCCGGGATCACGATAGTTCTTCACGAAGTTCTCAAGAACGGTTTTTGCTTCACCTTCGTTGCCGCTCTTAGCCAGACCCTCAGCCTTGATGAGAATCATCTCCTCAGCACGCATCAGAGGCCAGTCGTTGCAGTTTGTAGCAGAAGCAATACCGTCCTTCATACCGAACTTAATATTGGTGTAAGGCTCAAACTCAATCTTAGCACCACCCTCATCAACGTAATCGGCAATGTCGTCACCCTTGGCTGTAGCACCGGTCTTGGTGTCAACCCATGTGATGTTAGCCCAGTTGTCAGAGTGCTTAGTAGCATCCAACCACCAGCCCTTACGGACATCAGAGTCAGAAATCTTATCGTAGAGAAGCTTGTTAATCATAGGTACGTTGCCAGTGGCAGGGCCGTAGCCGTCACCAGTGAAGGCACTTACCCAAGCATCAGATGTGCGATAGCCGTAGTCTGAACCCTGAGCCTTGGTAATGAGGATACCCCACATCCAGTTCTTCTCCTTCAGCTGGCAGAAAGCGGGAACGCTTACTTCAGCGATAGAAGCAGGCTCATAGCCGACCAGGGCAGAATCTGCATCGGCAGCAGCTGCCGCCCAGTTGCCCATATAGAGGTTAGCACGTGCACGCAAGCCAAAGGCTACGTTGCGGTCAACATACATCTTGTTGATTGCAGTCTCCTCATAATTGGCAGCGTCAACGCCACGGTCGTAGCCCTTCAGGTTGTCAACTGCGAAGTTGAGGTCTTTGATGATCTGGTCATACACTTCCTTCACAGTAGCACGTGGGTTGTTGGTGAAGTCGAAGTCAGCACCTGAGCCGAGCAGAGGAATGCAGAGGTCGTTCTGGTGATTCTCGTAGTTGCCGGCGAAGTAAGGAGCAAGAGCCATGTAGTCGAAGGCACGGATTGCATGGGCCTGAGCCAGTTTGTAGAGGTTTTCAGTATCCTCGGGGTTAGCCTCAACCATTTCGCCAAGAGAGTTGATGAGCTCTGTGGCAACACCTGCCTGACGGTAAGGAACCGTGTAGCGGATATAAGGATTGGCATAGTTCGGGTCACGGTCGGAATACTCGCTGGCAGTGCTGAACCAGTTGTAACCGTTGTCAGCGCCGAAGGCGTCAGCACCTTCAAGAGAGAGGGAGATGGCAGCCATGACGAATCCGAAGTCGTCAGCACGTGAGCTGTTGGTGAAAACACGTCCGCTACCGCCGTTGGCCATCAAATTGAACATTCCAGAGAAGGACGCATCGACACGTGACGGAACTACCTCGTATGCAGCATTACGCTGTTCCGGGGTGAGCGAACCGCCCTCGTAGAATTGCTCGTCCATATCGGTGCAGGATGCAGTGAGCATAGCTACACCAAACGCGAAAAGGGAAATCTTATATAGTTTCATATTTTCTGTTCTTTATACGTTTTGTCGGTTTCTCTGTTTAGAACTTCACGGTCAGACCTGCAGTGATGCTGCGCATTGTAGCGTAAGAGCTGGTAGCCATACCGGCACCGGTAGTGAAGCTGCCCACACCCACTGTGTAGCGAGGATCAAGACCCTTGCGGGCTGTCAGGAGGAAGAGGTTCTCACCGGCGAAGAAGACGCGGAGGCTGCGGATCTGCAGTTTGCGTGTCCAATTTGCGGGGAAGGTGTAACCAACGGTGAGGTTGTTCAGAGAGAGATAGTTGCTCTTGGTGAGCCAACGGTCAGAAGCCGTCTGTGAGCTGGCATCGGTGTCGCCGTAGCTCAGACGTGGGATATCGCTGCCGGTGTTCTCGGTGCTCCATGCGCTGAGCAGGTCTTTGTGCATAGCCTGACCCTGAGCGCGGCCGTTCTGCATGAGAGCCTGATAAGCTCCGTCAACAGTCTTGCCACCGAGCTGGAAGCTGAACTGAGCGTTGACGTCAACGCCATAAGCCTCGAATGTGGTACCGAAACCACCAATCACTTTCGGGATGATGCTGCCGAGATCATACTGGTCAGCCTGGTCAATGCTGTTCACAACGATGTCGTTGCCAGTCTCATTGCCGTTTGCATCAAGCTCACGGGCATACCACAGAGCCTGGCCCGGCTGGAAGTTGTTGTTTTCGGGCACTTCGCCTGTGTATGAACCCTGATAGGTACCTGCATATTTCAGCATGTAAGCCTCATAGAGGGAACCGCCGACGCGGATGATGCTGTTGCTGTACTTGATACCGCCTGCGAGCTCATCTGCCGGGTCGAGACTGAGGAACTCATTGTGGTTGTGAGCCAGAGAGAGGTTCAGGTTCCAACGGATGTTCTTAGTCTTGATTACGTCACCATCCAAAGAGAGTTCGATACCGCGGTTGAGCAGTTCGCCTACGTTAGTTGGATATGTGCGTGCGCCGATACCGCTTGACAGAGGCAGATCCTTGGTGTAAAGGAGGTCCTTGGTGCGGCCCGTGTAGAACTCGATAGTACCGTTCAGGCGATACTTGAAGAAAGAGAAGTCAACACCGAAGTTCCACATGTGCTTCTTCTCCCAAGTGAGGTTCTCATTGCCTTTACCAGTCTGTGAGATGCTGTATTCCTTGGTCTCATCGTTGTAGGTTGTGGTGTATGAGTCTGCATAAGCATGCCATCCCATACCGCCGTCGTTACCGTTGGCACCGAATGAAGCCTTAAGTTTCAAGAGGTCGATCCACTTGGCATCCTTCAGGAACTCTTCATTGTTCATCTGCCAGCCGAGGCCGACACCGCCGAAGGTGCCCCAGCGATGGCCGGGAGCGAAGATGCTGGAACCGTCACGACGAATGCTTGCATCCACGAAGTAACGCTCTGCATAGTCGTAGCTTGCGCGACCGAGAATGCCTTGGCGCATGATGTGGTCTGTGTAGGAATTAACGTGCTCATTGGTGTGTGAAAGGGCGTTGTTCAACTCACCTACATAGGGGTTGAAGAGGTGGTCCTTGTCACCGCTGAGGCTCTGGGAAATCTCGCGGTTGTTTTCATAACCGACGAGGATGTTGATGTTATGATCGCCGAAGTTCTTGCGCCAGTTGGCCATGTACTGCTGGTTGACATTCATGGTGCGTGAGCTGCTTACTGCGCCGATACCGTCATAAGACATACCGCTGCCGAAACGGCTATAGAGCTCTGTCGAACGGCTGTTGTAGTTGGTTGCAGCGAGCTGAGCCCAGATTTCAAGGCCTTCAACAGGAATCAAAGTAGCCTGCCACTGGCCGTTGAAGAGGTCTGCATAGCCCTGGTATCTGTCATACATGTTGTCGCGTACAGCGTTGCCGACGATGCTCGGGCGGCTCTGGTTGGTCTGGTTGTAGTCATATACAGTCATGCCATTCTCAACCTTGATGGATCCGTCTGCATTACGAACGTAAAGAGGATAGATCGGGCCCATGTTGTTGGTGATGTAGAACAGGTTGCCGCTGCTGCCCCAAGTGGTTCCGTAAGCAGGCTCCTGGCTGTCACGGTGTGTGAAGCCCATGTTGGTGGTCAGTCGCAGCCATTTCTTAGCCTTGTACTCTATGTTGGTACGAGCTGTATAGCGCTTGTAGCTGGAGTTCTCCACGGTACCGCCGTCCTGCAGGAAGCCTACGCCTGCATAGTAGCTGAGGCGGTCAGTGCCACCGCTTACGCTGACGTTATATTCCTGACGGAAGGAGTTGTGGAAAGTCTCGTCATACCAGTTGTCGGGAGTGTAGTAGTATTCTCCGTCGCTGTAACCAAGAGTGGCCTTCGGGTTGAGGCGACCGTTGCGGCCAATGAGGTTCTGTCCTTCGGGCACAGTATATACCTGATAGCCCAGACCGCCGTTGGCTGAGTTGTAGAGATTGTTGTTGGCCCACTTGTAAGCGTCCTGGTCAGAGTAGCCGATGTTCTTGCGCCAGTTGTAGAGGCTTGCGAACTGAGTCTCGTAGTACTGACCCGGGTCGGTGATTACATCGTAGTTAGGAATCAGGCGGCTGTTGCTACCCCACTTTGCATCGAAGGTGACTTCAGCGTCCTGCTTGCCGCGTGCCTTCTTGGTGGTGATAATCACAGCACCGTTGGCAGCACGAGAACCGTAAAGAGCGGTTGCGCTGGCATCCTTCAATACGGAGATGCTCTCGATATCGTTCGGGTTGATGGTCACTACGTCAGCAATCATAGGCACACCGTCGAGGATATAGAGCGGTGTAGTAGAAGCTTCCATAGAACCGAAACCACGGATGCGGATTGTGGGTGAGCTGCCAGGACCGGCGCTGACGCCAGTAGCCTGCACACCAGCCACCTTACCAATCAGTGAGTTGGTAGCTGAAGAGCTGACGTGATTGGTGATGTCCTCGCTCTTCACCTCCATTGCGGAACCGGTGAATGTGGAACGCTTGGTTGTACCGTAGGCAACAACCATCACCTCGTCGAGTGCGCGGCTGTTATCCTGCAAGTAGATTTCTACTCCGTCACGAGCGCTAACGCTCTTCGGGAGCATGCCGACATAGCTAACCGTAAGGTTTTTGTAACCTTTTGGCACCATGATGGAAAAGCGTCCGTTGTTGTCTGTCACAGTGACGGATTGTGTTCCAACGACACTAACCTTAGCGCCGATCAGAGGTTCATTGTCTTCTTCTGAGAAGACGGTACCTGTGATCTGTGTCTGAGCAAAGGCCCCTCCCACGAATAGGGTGAGACCTGCCAAAAACATTGTTAGTCTTCTTTTCATAAACTCTCTCATTAATTAAAAAAATATAATTATTATATACATTAATTAATATAGCTAGGGACACGCCACCGCGTATCACACTATTGTAAACGGCGCGAAATTACATAAAATTATTTAATTAGCAATGAAAAAATGTAAAAAAGTGCGGTTTGCACCGCACTTTTTATGCCAAATGCTCTTTTTAACGACAAAGAGCACACAAAAAAGATTAAATCAGTGTGAAAATGACAATTATATAGAAAGGGTCAAATCGTAGTTCGCTGACAGCTTGCGCAAACGGAGAAGGGCATACCGGATCCGCCCCAGTGCTGTGTTAATACTACAGTTGGTAATGTCCGCAATCTCCTTGAAGGATTTATTCTCGAAAAAGCGCAGGCGGAGCACCTCCTGCTGCACCTCCGGAAGAGTGCTGATCATATCCATCAGGTCGGAATAAGTCTGCTCGTTGTGCATCTCGTCCTCGATGTTTGTGTCACGCAGGTCCAAGGTGGTCCATATCTTTGATGCCTCATCGCCTCCGACCGTGAATCCGTGTGAGCCTTTACGATAGTAATCGACAAAAAGATTATGGGCTATGCAGATAAGCCAGGAAGAGAACTTGCCGCTCTCGGTATAGTGGTGGGAACGAATCCGGACTATGACCTTTGCGAAAGTCTCCTGGAACAAATCATTGACTGTCTCCTCGTCATGAACAAGGAAAAGGAGATAGTTATAGACTTTGGATTGATAACGTGAGAGAAGTTCGTCAAACGCCTCATCATTGCCATTCTCATAAAGACGAATTAATATGTCATCCGTCTCTTTCAGATATTTACGCATTACTTTCTATATATGACTTTTCGGAGTAATGTCTTGTCTATAGGCAATGGTGTTTTAAGTTTGACTTTAAATAAGGATTATTAACGGCAAAAGCCGCTTTTTATTGCATAGTGCGGGGCAAAGGTAAGGAACATTTTGAAATATACAAACATTTTCACAAAAAAAATTTACCCAAAGCCTCATTTTGTCAGTTTGAGGAGCGCAAATAGGCCATTCTTGCCTTGCGTAAAAGTTCTGAAGCGAAGATAAAATCTGTCAGAGCCTTGCAATCGGAGCCCATGACCTGCGAACTTTCGCCACGCCACTCCTGACGGCCCTCTTTTATGAAAATTATGTTCTCGCCTATACCCATTACGGAGTTCATGTCATGGGTGTTGATTATCGTCGTCATCTTAAACTCTCCCGTGATACTGTGGATGAGGTCGTCAATGACGAGTGAGGTTTTCGGGTCGAGACCGCTGTTGGGCTCATCGCAGAAGAGATAGCGCGGATTGAGGGCTATGGCGCGGGCTATAGCAACACGCTTCTGCATACCTCCGGATATCTCGTCGGGGTATTTCTTCTGCGCTTCGACCAGATTCACGCGGTCCAGACACTGGCGGGCCCGCCGTATGCGGTCGGACAGATTGTCGTTGGAAAACATGTCAAGAGGAAACATAACATTCTCAAGCACAGTCATCGAATCAAACAGGGCCGCACTTTGGAATATCATGCCAATCTCACGCCGAAGCAGCATCCGCTCCTTCTTCGACATACTCACGAAGTCGCGGCCGTCATAGAGCACTTTGCCGCTGGTGGGACGCAGCAGTCCGACGATGCATTTCATCAGCACGGTCTTGCCGGAGCCGCTCTGGCCGATAATCAGGTTTGTCTTTCCCGTGTCGAAACGGGCTGTGATGTCCTTCAGCACCTCCTTGTCCTCAAAGGACTTGTTTATATTACACAGTTCTATCATAATCAGGAAAGCAGTTGGGTGAGAAAGACATCGGCAAAAAGGATGAGCATGGAGCAGTGGACTACGCTGTCGGTAGAGGCCTTGCCCACCTCAACAGAGCCGCCGTCAACTATATAGCCGTAGAAGGCAGAGACACTGGAGATGATGAAGGCGAAGAAGAAACTCTTTATATAGCCCATCCATATAAACCACGAGTTGAAAGAGTGCTGCATACCGTAGGTCAGGTCCTCCGCCGTGATGATGCCACCGAGGTAGCAGGTGGCGTAAGCGCCCACGAAGCCGGCCACCACGCTGAATGTGACCAGCACCGGAATCATTGTGACCAGGCCGAGTATTTTCGGCAGGATAAGGAACGAAGCCGAATTGACGCCCATAATCTCCAGAGCGTCTATCTGCTGGGTGACGCGCATGGTGCCAATTTCCGAAGCGATGTTCGAGCCTACCTTACCCGCCAGAATAAGACACATGATACTCGAGGAGAACTCCAAGAGGAGAATCTCACGGGTTGTGTAGCCGGTGGTGAAGCGCGGCATCCACGGGCTCTGGATGTTCACCTTCATCTGAATGCAGATCACCGCACCGATGAAAAATGAAATGAGCAGGACTATAACAATACTATCGACTCCGAGTTTCTGCATCTCCTGGATATATTGTTTCCAATACATTCGGAAACGTTCGGGACGGCTGAACACGCGGCCCATCAGTTCGACATATCGTCCGAAAGTATGAAGACTCTGGGTTATTAACATCTGTTAGGGATAATAGATAATATTATGATGTAGTTTATTGGGGGCAAAAGTACTTCAAATATTACTTTTAAGCAAAATTATGCACGCAAAATCATCGAATCATGACAATAATTGTGTACTTTTGCGCACTCATAAACACCAATTATGGCAGAAGAAAGCATTGAAACGCAGTCCGGACCTATGCAGTTAAGGGCTGAACACCTCAAAAAAATATATGGAAAACGGACTGTGGTTGACGATGTGTCATTCGATGTCCGCCAGGGCGAAATCGTAGGACTTCTCGGCCCCAACGGAGCCGGCAAGACCACTTCCTTCTACATGACTACTGGCCTGGTAATCCCGAATGAGGGACATGTATTCATCGGAGAACACGAGATTACAGAATATCCTGTTTACCGCCGTGCGCGCATGGGCATTGGATACCTGGCTCAGGAAGCAAGTGTCTTCCGCAAGATGAGCGTGGAGGACAACATCCGTTCGGTGTTGGAACTGCGCACTGACGTCAGCGAGAGCTACAAGAGAGAGAAGGCAGAACAGCTGATCCACGAATTTCGTCTCGGGAAAGTGAGACGCAACCTCGGCGACCAGCTCAGCGGCGGCGAACGGCGCCGCACAGAGATAGCGCGCTGCCTGGCCATCGACCCCAAGTTCGTGATGCTCGACGAGCCTTTTGCCGGCGTTGACCCCATCGCAGTGGAGGATATTCAGTATATAGTGTGGAAACTCAAGCAGTTAAATATCGGGGTGCTTATCACCGACCACAATGTAGAAGAGACTCTTTGCATCACTGACCGCGCCTACATGCTGTTTGAGGGACGCATCCATTTCAAGGGCACGCCCGAGGAACTGGCTGCAAACCCCGTGGTCCGTGCCAAATATCTGACCAACAGCTTCAAACTGCGAATAAAGGATTTCGCAAAGATTGATGCCGAGCGCAGGGCTGAAGACGCGATGGCGGAATGACAGCCTTCCTCTCAAGGACATTCTTATTCACAGGACCTCCAGGTAATAACAGAATAACATTATACAGACAGTGAGAATTATTTTTATGGGAACGCCGGACTTCGCGGTAGAAAGCCTCCGGCGGCTGGTCGAGAGCGGGAAGGACGTGGTGGCTGTAGTCACTATGCCTGACAAGGCTGTGGGACGTCATCATGACACTTTGCAGGCATCGCCCGTAAAACAATATGCGGTAACGCACGAAATCCCGATTCTCCAGCCTGAGCGCCTGAAAGACGAGTCTTTCCTCGCTGAATTGCGTGCTCTCAAGGCTGACTTGCAGGTGGTAGTGGCCTTCCGCATGCTACCCGAAGTGGTTTGGGCCATGCCAAGGCTCGGCACCTTCAACTTGCATGCCGCCCTCCTACCCCAATATCGCGGAGCGGCTCCGATCAACTGGGCCGTGATAAACGGCGACCGGGAGACCGGCGTTACGACATTCTTCCTTGACCATAACATAGATACCGGTCGCATTATCCACAGAGTCAGCACACCTATCGCCGATACTGACACCGCCGGCGATATCCATGACAGGCTTATGGTCATCGGCGCCGACCTCGTTCTGCGCACGGTGGAAAACATCGAGGCCGGGAACATAGAGACCGTAGAGCAGGAAGAGCTGATATGCGCCCAGGCATCTGACTCTGCGGCAGGGAGTGACGGTTGTGTACTGCGGCCCGCTCCGAAGATTTTCAAGGAGACATGTGAGATACGCTGGGATAAGCACAGCGTGAAAAGCGCATACGACTTCATCCGCGGCCTCTCCCCCTACCCCGGCGCTTGGACCACACTCCGCTCCGCCGGCGGAAACGAGACCACCCTGAAAATATTCTTTGCTGAGAAGGAGCTGACCGGTGACGGTTCCACGCGCGACAGCGTTGACAGCAACGGATTCCCTGTAATTACCGACGGGAAGACTTATCTTAAGGTAGCCTTGCCCGACGGATTCCTCCGCATCACGTCTCTCCAACTGGCAGGCAAGCGGCGCATGAACGTGGAAGACTTCCTTCGCGGCAACCATCTCGACGGAAGCAGATTTGTCATTAACAAGGATTAAGGCATGGCATTACGGATTCAAAACCGCCGCTGAAACTGACGCTTTGTATCCGTAACCAAGACCATATTTCCCTATGCGGGAAAGAAAAAGCGCCGCAAAACTTGGCTGTTTAACAAAGATTATATAGTTTTGCGGCGAAATTATAAATTGAGCTCAATTGTCAACAAGCATCTATGGGTAACAAGATTCTGGAATGGAGAAGGAAGCACATCGGCGACAAGCAGTTTATGCTAATCTTGGCGTTCGTGATTGGTGTGCTCACCTCTCTGGCCGGTCTGTTTCTGAAATGGCTCATCAGCCAGATTGAGCATCTTCTTACCCAGGGCTTCTCCATCACGGGCGCCAACTGGCTTAACCTGATCTACCCGGTTGTAGGAATTTTCCTGACCGGTCTCTTCGTGCGCTACATCGTCCGCGACGACATCGGTCACGGCATCACAAAAATCCTTTACGCCATAGCCCGCAAGCAGAGCATCATTAAGGGACACAACACATGGTCGAGCGTGGTCTCTTCAGGCATCACGATCGGATTTGGCGGTTCTGTAGGTGCCGAGGCTCCTATTGTGCTCACCGGCTCTGCTATCG
Organism: Bacteroidaceae bacterium; assembly: GCA_024699495.1. GTDB lineage: Bacteria > Bacteroidota > Bacteroidia > Bacteroidales > Bacteroidaceae > Physcousia. Next base: position 85,284 of record JAILPK010000012.1, read on the forward strand.
GAAGCAACCTGGGACAAGTGTTCCACCTGGATTCAAAGAAGATGATGCTGCTCGTGGGATGCGGAGCCGCAGGAGCCGTCAGCGGTATCTTCAAGGCCCCCATAGCGGGTCTGGTCTTCACGTTGGAAGTCCTTATGATTGACTTCACCCTCGGAAGTCTCCTGCCGCTGCTGGTCAGTTGTGTGACTGCTTCTGCCGTCACCTTCGCTCTGTCTGGTTCCAACACACTCTTTGAGTTCCATCTGACCAACGCCTTCGCCATCGAACGCATACCTGCATATCTGCTCCTGGGCATCTTCTGCGGACTCATATCCCTATATTTCACACGTGTGATGAATTGGCTGGAGGACCGCTTCCGCAGTCTCGGCGGCCCGTGGATCAGACTGGCTGTGGCCGGACCTATACTCAGCACCCTGATTTTCCTCTTCCCCTCGCTCTACGGTGAAGGATATGACTTGATCAGCCTGCTGCTTAACGGACACGGGCAGTCCGACTGGAACCAGGTGCTCGAGGGGTCGTTCTTCTATTCCATGCCCCACCTGCTGCTGCTTTATCTCGCCGGAATAATCATCTTCAAGGTGTTCGCCACGACAGCCACCAACAGCGGAGGCGGTTGCGGTGGAACATTTGCGCCGAGCCTCTTCCTTGGGTGCGTGGCAGGCTTCTTCTTCGCTTCTATATGGAACATGATTCCCGGCAACAGCATCATCGTTCCGGAAAATAATTTCTCTCTGCTTGGCATGGCCGGACTGATGAGCGGCGTCATGCATGCTCCCCTGACAGGTATATTCCTCATTGCCGAACTGACGGGAGGATACGGGCTTTTCCTGCCATTGATGATGGTTGCGGTATCAGCATATCTGACAATCATCATCTTCGAACCACACAGCATCTATACCATGCGCCTTGCACGCAAGGGGGAGCTGCTGACACACAACAAAGACCATGCCATTCTGACACTTATGTCGATGGATTCGGTGATCGAACGCTATGACGAGCACCTGCATCCAAACGACGACCTGAGTGAGATAGTCCGCCAGATATCCGGCTCTAACCGGGATGTGTTCCCAGTGGTAGATGATGCCGGCAAACTGCTTGCAGTATTGATACTCGACCGTGTGCGGCATGTCATGTTCCGCACAGAGCTCTATCACCGCCTACATGTCTCCGACCTGATGTCCCAGTGCGCGGCGCGCCTCACCACCCGCGACCCCATGGATGTGGTCATGAACACTTTCGAGCGCACCAAGGCATGGACACTCCCCGTGGTCAACAGCGAAGGTATGTTCGTAGGCTTCATACGCCGCAGCCACGTCTTCGCCCTCTACCGTCAGATGATGGCAGACATGAGCGACGAATAGTCACGGATAGCTCTGCTCATTCCCCCATACAGATATGATGAAGGGAGGGCATGTTCTTTTTCGAACTGCCCTCCCTTCATGCATCTGCTTGTTATTGCCGAGCCCAACTCAAGAACCAAATCGTCAACTTGTCAACTTGTTTACTAGTCAACTCACAAACTTCAGACGGTCTCCATCGGCATCCACGCGTATCTCGCGGTCGCGGCTTACTGCGCCTGACAGGATTGCCTTCGACAGGTCGTTTAAGAGCAGCCGTTGGATAGCGCGCTTCACCGGTCGGGCACCGAACTCCGGGTCATACCCTTCACGTGTGAGCAAATCGATTGCGCCGTCAGTGACAGAGAGACTTATATCATTCCCTCTGAGCATGTTCTGCACTGAAGCGACCTGCAACTTCACGACCTGACGGATCTCGTTTTCGGTCAGAGGCTCAAACATTATCGTCTCATCTATACGGTTCAGGAACTCGGGCCGAATCGTGCGCCGCAACATCTCAAGGACATGGGCCTTGACCTCTGTCAGCAGCCTGCCTCTGTCTGCACCAGACTCTGAGATGCTGCGGGTCTCAACTGCCGTCGCACTCCCGGGAGATGACAATGGAGCGAGTTTTTCCCTTATATAGTCACTTCCGAGATTGGATGTGAGGATGATGATTGTATTCTTGAAGTTCACTGTGCGCCCCTTATTGTCAGTCAGCCTGCCATCGTCGAGCACCTGCAGAAGGGTGTTGAAGACATCAGGGTGTGCCTTTTCAATTTCATCGAAAAGCACTACGCTGTAAGGTTTGCGGCGCACAGCCTCCGTCAACTGGCCACCCTCATCATAGCCCACATATCCCGGAGGCGCTCCGATAAGCCTGCTGACACTGTGTTTCTCCTGATATTCAGACATATCTATACGTGTCATCATCGTCTCGTCGTCGAAGAGGAACTCGGCGAGCGCCTTTGCCAACTCGGTCTTGCCGACGCCGGTGGTTCCGAGGAAGATGAACGAGCCGATAGGACGTTTCGGGTCCTGAAGCCCCGCACGCGAGCGGCGTACTGCATCAGCCACGGCGCGGATGGCCTCATCCTGCCCGATGACACGCTTGTGCAGTTCGGTTTCCAGGTTGAGCAGCTTCTCGCGTTCGCTCTGCAGCATTTTAGAGACAGGGATTCCGGTCCAGCGGCTCACAATCTCAGCGATATCGTCGGCCGTCACCTCCTCCTTAACCATAGCCTCTGCGCCCTGGGCCGAGCGCAACTGCTCCTGTATGCGCTGGATCTCGCTCTCGAGAGCCTGCAACTTACCGTAGCGAATCTCAGCGACACGCCCATAGTCACCTTCGCGCTCAGCACGCTCAGCCTCGAACTTCAGCTGCTCTATCTGCTGCTTGTTGGCCTGAATCTTTGCGAGCAGGCTCTTTTCGCCTTCCCATTTTGCGGTGTAAGAGTTGACTTCTTCCTGCAAGTCACTGATTTCCTTGTTCAACTTCTCCAGCTTTTCGTTGTCTCCCTCGCGTTTTATTGCCTCACGCTCTATCTCCAGCTGCTTCAGTCTACGCGAAATCTCATCCAGTTCTTCTGGGACGCTGTCACGTTCCATACGGAGTTTGGCGGCAGCCTCATCCATGAGGTCAATGGCCTTGTCAGGCAGGAAACGGTCAGTGATATAACGGTTCGAAAGCTCCACCGCAGCAATTATGGCATCGTCCTGAATACGCACACGGTGGTGGTTCTCATAGCGTTCCTTCAGGCCACGAAGGATGGAGATGCTGCTGAGCGTGTCCGGCTCATCAACCATCACGCTCTGGAAACGGCGCTCAAGAGCCTTATCCTTCTCGAAGTACTTCTGGTACTCGTCGAGAGTGGTGGCACCTATGGCACGCAGCTCACCGCGGGCCAACGCAGGCTTCAGGATATTTGCGGCATCCATTGCCCCCTCGCTCTTTCCGGCCCCCACCAGAGTGTGAATCTCATCGATGAAGAGGATAATGCGGCCCTCGCTCTTTGTAACCTCATTGATTACCGATTTCAGACGCTCCTCGAACTCGCCCTTGTACTTGGCGCCAGCAATCAGAGCTCCCATATCGAGAGAGAACAGCTGCTTCTCACGCAGGTTCTCAGGGACGTCACCCCTCAGGATTCGGTGGGCCAGCCCCTCCACTATAGCCGTCTTGCCTGTGCCCGGCTCACCTATCAGTATAGGGTTGTTCTTGGTGCGACGGCTCAGAATCTGCAACACACGGCGGATCTCATCGTCCCTGCCTATCACCGGGTCGAGCTTTCCGGCACGCGCCTCCTCTATCAGATTGCGGGCATACTTGGACAGACTCTGGTATGTCTCTTCGCTCGATTGCGATTTGGCTTGCTGACCTCCACGCAATTCGCCGATTGCAGCCGAGAGTTCTTTCTCCGTCACTCCTGCATCCTTCAGAATCTTTGCTGCTGTGCAGTTACTGCCGACCACAGCTAAGAGCATCAGCTCAATAGTGACGTAATCATCTCCCTGCTTGCCCGCAATTTCTTCTGCACGGGTTAGGATATTATTTGTCTCACGGGCGAGATAAGGCTCTCCGCCCTCCACGCGCGGCAGACTTTGCAGCTGGGCCTCGAGGGCCTTGCTGACGGCCGGTTCGTTAACCGACAACTTGCGAAACAGAAACTGAGTCACCTGCTGCCCCGTTTTCATGATGGCGGCAAGCAGATGTTCCGGCTCTATAGCTTGTTGCTTTCGGGCCTCAGCTATGCGCACAGCCTCTTGTACAGCCTGTTGCGCTTTAATTGTAAACTTGTCAAATGTCATGGTTGTATATAGTTTAATGTTTAACTCTTTGGTGATATTTAGACTGGAGGCACCTATGTGCCTTCACTTATATGACAGCAAAGAGCATGCAAAAACCGCAAAGCCGCCAAAAAGTCAGTAAATCAGACTTTTTGACTGTAATACAGCGGTTGAGTGTGTTCACTCCCTTAGCCCCTTACCGCCTGGTCTTAGTGATATAATCGTCTGCTTTCGGGATATTTCTTGCCTAAGTATTAGCGCCTCGGTTCCTCTGCTGCATGCAAGAAGTATTTTCTGTTTTCTGCTCTGGGATTCATCACAGGTCGCATTGGTTAGTTCACAACTGACCGTTTCATGCAACAAAAGATAAGGGCAGAATCTTTCGGGTCACCTGCATAATCGCGTGGATTAACCGAAAATCTTGACCAGTCTGAAGATGAAGAATTTCTTGTCGATAACGCCCCTTAATTGAGCCCTAAAGTCCTTAATTTTAGCATTCAATGATTCAGCAGAAGCATTGGTTGACCTGTTCACGAAATAGTTGAGTATTTCGTCTTCCCTGTCGTACATGGCTGCGGCAATGTCATTGAAGGCTTTATTGTCAAACTCGCCTACTTTGGCGTACCACTTCTTGATGCTCTTACGTCCGGCTGCCTTGTCGCACTTCTGGGCAAAGATTATCCTCAGAGAGTGTGTCAGGCTGTACGCCGTCTCTATGTCAGGGTACAGTTCAAAGAGTATCTCCGCACGTTCCCTTTGGCTTGGAGTCCACTTCTCGGAAGGGGACACGGGGACAGGCACTGAAGTGAACCCAGAAAGTTGGACACAACTTAAAGGTTCACAATGAATAAAAAGTTTAGTTTAGAAGAAAAGTTAGCAGTTATCAGATTAGTCGAGCAAGGACAATCTGCTCGTTCTGTCTCAGACAAGCTTCATCTAGGT